>NZ_JARUVL010000018.1 GCF_030137545.1 Virgibacillus sp. LDC-1
TTCTCCTTTCGTATATAGAGTCGGTTTGACGGCCAGCTCTATTATACCGAAAGGAGATTTGTCTGTTACAACTCTACAAGTTGAATTCTCACACAGGCAGAGCCTGTGGTTTTAAAACCAGTAATCAGAAAAACACCTCACATTGTTCGGAGGTGTTTTATTTTTGCAGTTACTTTGAAGGCTGCGTAAGCAACGGCTTTAACTGGTGCTGCCAAACCCATTTGGGATGGTATCGTTGGCGAGCTAAATTTTTCGCGTGGATAACAGGATTTTCTCGCATCTTATTTAGAATGATATTTCCATGTTCAATCAAATAGGCTCGCTCAGAAGGATGATATTCCTCAAAGGATTCAAATCCAAAATTGCGCGCATCCCACCGCATAAAATAAGCATGTAAGTTTTTCCCCATTTCCTCTAATGCAGGAACACGCTCATTTAAAACGAGAAAGTTCCCCTTACTCGCCGCTTCTAAAACGGTTAAGCCAAAGGACTCTGAAAAGGAAGGACAAATAAAAAGATTTGACAATGAAAACAACTCCATAACTGCCTGCCTCGGAAATCCATTTTTAAAGCGCGGCATATCGGATGTGAAAAACATATCTTCTTCCACTAATCCAAAGGAAACTCCTGCTTGGCGAACAATTGACTTATATGCATCAGACTTAATATCAGCGCTAGGAAAATCACAAAAGATGATTTGCACTGTCTTTTCCGTCCCCTGTTTTATTGCCCCGCCTAGAGCGGCAACCTTCTCAAATTTTTTCCCTGGTGTAAGCCGACCTGGATAAACGATAACAATGTCTGGTGAAAATAAATCAACAGCATTGACAAGCTCTACAGTCGGTTCACTCAAAAAGCTTTGTAAATCCAAGCTATTATTCACCACTGCACATGCGCCTTCTGATACATGATATTGCTTTGCAAGGGCTGCCATACCAGAAGCAGTCGGATATACATACGTTGTGTTTGGCATTGGTGTAAATCGCGCTGAAAATGGCCATTCCATTTCCAACGGTCGTTGAACAGGGGCAGAATGTGTAAATGCGATAAATTTCAAGCTAGGAAGACGCTCCTGTGCCTTACGAACTGCAACATTGTGTAGTAAATGCCAGCCTTGATAATGGATATCATGCATGATACAAGCATCTACGTCGGCTAGCTTTTCCACTAAATCATTGGCAACTACATCTGCCTCTTCAAAAAATGTATCATGTACTTCTCCTTTTGCTTGCGTATAATCACGCCAATGAATTTGTTTACCATCGACAAAATTAGCGACCTTTCTCCACTCAATCCGCTCATCTAAAAATATCCCGTACCGTGAATCAAGTGGACAGCTTTCACTCACGAGCATTACTGGTTTTACACCATCATCAAGCATCATTCGCAGCTGCTCTGCCACGACATTGACGATGGAATACGTGCTATCTAATCCATTAAACATCGTTAACAATGCGACCTTCAATCTTACCTTCCTCCCCTTAACGTATAATTAGGCATTTATTTCAGTCTATACAGACTGTTTTCATTTCTTGTCTTTTACAACAGGGGACGCCGCTTGCGTGTCCTCACTCGAGATTCGTGCCACTCCTGCTGTCCCTTCCATTTCGTTCTATCAGTGTATTCATCTTTTCTTCTCCTGTTCAACGTGCATCCTCTTCTGCACGATAGCCTTGACGATTACAAAAACGACGATACGCTTCCCATGTTTGTTCATGACAGGCATGCTTTATATCTTCCCAAGATAAATCCGCGTGCTTGCGTGCATTTACTTTCCGATTTAAAGCAGGTATCAAAGGATAGTCCTTTGCTTCTTTCATCTGTAAAAAGTGGGCAAGCTGCTGTGCAGGCTGACGATCTACATACATGATTAGCGCTGGGTCCTGCTGTTCGATTAGTGCATACCACCCTACTACACTTTGAACCGCTTTTTCGATGCCCTGATAATTTTCTAACGGAAGATACGCTTGCCGGTAATGAAGACTACGCCCTTTCATATCGCCGGTATAATAAATACTACTGACAATGTCGTTCGGATGCCGCATCGTCATTAAGGTATGTTCAAATTGGTAATTCTTGCGATTCAGTGATCTGTCCATAAACACTTGATTTTCCTCAACTGCAAACATCCAGCTGCTTATCCCATCCTTCCCCATTTTTTCATGACTAACATCATAGCCAAACCTCTGAAACAAGGTAGCCATATAGCCTGTTCCACTTCTTGGGTGACCGAGTACGAGAAACTTTTTCATTTTGCGATTACTCATTTTCCTTCTCCAGTGTGAAGCCTTCTGCACGGCGTTTCTCTACTTCTCTTCTAACCGATTCTTTTCCGGCAGAATAAGCTTTTAACAGTTCTCGATTTTCCTTGTAATTCCCCGCATTGTTGCGTTTATGCCATAGGTGGTAGACATAAGCATTTAACCGTTTTGCCTTTCCGCATAACTGGTTTAAGGAAGCTGCAAAAGCATCATCCTCTCCTCCCCAGCCAACAAAGCGTTCATCAAAGCCACAGACACGATTAAAATGCGCACGTGGTACCACATTAATTCCTCCTCTTGCCGCATTAGGGCGTGCTCTTGTCTCCAACTCAATCGGAATGGGCCATTGCGGCTCGATATCGTATAGCTTCAGCGTGCTTTCTTTTGATAGGTTATACACGTGCTGAAAAGGAATCACCCATGCATGGTCTTCTAACAGTGCAATAGCCTGGTGCAAAACATTTGGATCAAAAAATATGTCCGCATCTGCCAAAACAAGAATTTCACCTTTTGATTGCCCCACCGCTTGGTTAATCACTTTCGCCTTTGAAAATGGCTTTTCATTTGATATTCCAATACAAAGCTCTGCTTCAGGAAACATGGTCTGATAATATTTTTTCACCCAATGAAACGCCTGGTTTCTTGGCGTATCATTCAGACTTATCGGGATAATAATTGACACGTTATCCAATCTTACTCACCTTCCAACTGTTAATACAATTATTCTATGAAATTCTCAATCATTCGTATGGACAATTCCAATGCTTGTGCGTATAAAAAAACTGGCATGAATAAAAAGTCCATGCCAGTTTACGTTTCAACTCCCTTACATGTATCCATATGCTTTCATTGTAGAACCACACGTTTGGATAATTGCATGCTCATCTGCAGTCGTAGGTGTTCTTGGTGTACTCCATATTTTTTTAGCAATCACCGAATCAATCTCTTCCTCTGATAACTTTCCAAGCTTTGCAATAGTCAAGGTCGCATCGGGCTGTTTTAGAACAATATCTTCATAACGTACGAGGTATACTGCGGGGTCCTGCTTGGCAAGGTCTAAATAATAGCTCGCATTGGTTTGCCACTTTTTTGCAAATGGTACGACATTATTGCCAAGCCCTGCTCCAAGCATGCTTTTCCACACATCAAGCGGATTGCGAACAAGGAGCAGAATCGGTGTTTCTGGATAGCATATTCGGAATAATGTCAGCTCCTCTTTTCCATAGCGCACCTCTTTAAAGCCGATGATGTCGTGCCCCTCTTTATGCTGGGCATATAGCGTAGCAAACAATGTTTTAACCGATTCTTCCACAGCGTGATCCACATAATCCAACTCTGGAACCATGCATGCAATCCAATGATTCGGATTTTCTCCATCTCTAAAGTAGTTTTCTCGCTGTTGGCGATGATTCGTCGAATACTCCTTGAGAAGCTGATGCATGCGTTGAAATTGCGTTAAAATACCATATTGCTCGCCCCATATCAAGGTTTCCTTACGCCGATTAAAAATTCGCTGAACAAGCGTGGAGCCTGAACGATGTGTTGCTGCTGATATGAGTAAATCCATTTTTTCCCCTCCTTCCATTATTCCACTTTCACATATTGATTTTCTCTTAAATACGTCCATATCTCTTGGACACAAGCATCTATTGTCATCCTTTCTGTGTTCACATGAATGTGAGGCGCGGTTGGAGCTTCGTATGGTGATGAGATGCCAGTAAAATGACTGATTTCGCCTTTTCGTGCTTTCTTATATAACCCCTTTGGATCACGTTCCTCACATTTCGCTAACGAACATTCCACATATACCTCGATAAATTCTTCTTCCCGCAAAAGCGCCTTTACGGTTTGACGATCCGTTGCAAAAGGAGATATAAAAGCTGTTAAAACGACTAAACCACTATCAATAAAAAGCTTTGTAACTTCACCAATTCTGCGGATGTTTTCTTGCCGATCTTGTTCATGGAATACTAAATCACTACATAACCCTTGACGTACATTGTCCCCATCAAGTAAATATGTCGCTATCCCTTTTTCATGCAGCAGCTCCTCCAATCGATTAGCAATAGTGGACTTTCCTGAGCCAGACAATCCCGTAAACCAAAGAACAAAGCTTTTTTGCTTTAATAGCTTCCGACGACTTTCCTTATTTACTGTTGCATCGTGCCATACTGTATGTGAATAATTTTCTTGCTTGTTTGGCTTCGTACTTAATCCGTTTATGAGCACATCTACGACTTCTGGACGACTAAATTCCTTTGGTGGTCGTTGCTCCTTGCCTAGCATTTCCCTTACCTTTGTGCCAGATAAAGTAAAACGACTGGAATCATCATGTGGGCACGTTTTATGTGAAGCCATTCCGTGACATTCCTTACAGTAAAAGCTATGCTCAAAAAACAATAGCTCGATATCCAGCTCTTTTTTATCAAATTGCTTAAAAATCCGTTGTGCATCATACGTCCCATAATATTTTCCCACTCCTGCATGATCACGCCCAACAATAAAATGCGTACAGCCATAATTTTTTCGGGCAATCGCATGAAGTACCGCTTCTCGCGGACCTGCATATCGCATTGCCGCGGGATAAGCGCCAAGCAACGTATTTGCGTCAGGAAAATAGTTATCTAGTAATACTTCATAGCTTTTCATTCGAATCGTTTCTGGAATATCATCCTTTTTTGTTTCGCCTACTAATGGATGAATGAAAAGGCCATCGACAACCTCTAATGCTGTTTTTTGAATATATTCATGGGCACGATGAATCGGATTTCTCGTTTGAAAGCCTACGATTGTGTTCCACCCCTTTTCTTCAAAGAACGCTCTCGTATCCTTTGGATCTAAATAATAGGCAGCAGAAATCGTTCTTGCTGGTCGAGATAGCATGTGAATTTTTCCGCCTACATTCATACAAGGCTGCTGATAGATTCTTGCAACGCCTGGGTGATTAGCGCCCAAGGTTCCGTACACAAGCCTTGCTTCTTTTTCTATTTGCCGTTCATACATATCTTCTATTTCTAATACACCATAAACCTTGCCAGCATGTTTGAGTTTGATAGCTGCTGCTTTGTCTATCACTTCGGCTTGCTCCTTCGAAATAGAAAGTGTGATAGGCATTGGCCAAACCCTTCCATCTTGTAACCGCATATGATGCAGTACATTTTCATAATCTTGCTGGTTCATAAACCCTTCAAGCGGACTAAAGGCTCCATTGGAAATACACTCCATATCTGCAAGTGTAAATGCATCCACTTCTATCTCTTCTGTCAGTGATTCAATGGAATAAGAAGGATGATAGCGATCGATTAATTGCCCACCATGTGGAAGTACGCGCATAGTATTCTTCACCTCTAAGCTATTAATAATTTCCTTTATAGCGTATGAGACCGTTTGATAAATTGACTAGACATTTGAGGTGAAACGAATTGAATAGCGAAATTATATTCATCGGTTTTTTTGTGGGCGGACTCGTTGGTATGACTGGGGTAGGTGGGGCATCCTTATTAACACCAACACTTCTATTTATTGGAGTTCCACCAACAACTGCAATTGGAACAGACTTTATCTATAATGCCTTAACCAAATTAGTAGGCACAATCCATCATATCCGTCTAAAAACCGTGAACTTCCGGCTTGTTGGATATTTAGCGCTTGGAAGCATTCCAGGAGCGATGATGGCGAATTTTCTTTTTTATGTATGTTTAGCTCCTTATTATAATGAAGCATTCATCTTACAATTACTCGGCTTCCTTTTAATCATTGTTTCCATTATCCCGATTATACAGTTGATTTATGGAAGAACGTCACCAAATATTTGGCAGTGTAAAACGATAGAAGAAAAGAAATATATAACGATTGCTAGTGGATTTGTCATTGGGGTTGTTGTCGGCATCACTTCCATTGGGGCGGGAAGTCTTTTTGGACTCTTTCTCCTTTATTTTTTTCAAATGAAGCCAGCTTCTGTCGTAGGAACTGATATTACCCATGCATTTATTTTAGCAGCTTTGTCAGGGTTACTAATGGCGGGATATGGACATGTAGATTATTTTCTAGCAGGAAATTTATTATGTGGCTCTATTCCTGGGGTCATCGTTGGGAGCAAGCTCTCTTCTATCATGCCTGCTCCAATCGTTCGCATCATTATCTTAAGTATCATTTTAATTACAGGCTTTAAGCTCGTTTTTAATGGATAGTGGTTAGGCAATAGCGAAAATAGTATTGGTCTAGTTTATTCAACCATACCGCATACGGTCCGACGACATAAGCTATTGGTAATTGGAAAGCACCAATAAAAATGGTTTTTCCAAAAAAAGAAAGGAAGTGTACGCTTCATGCCAGTAGTTGCTAACATTAATTTATTTAATTTACATGCAACAGTGACAGTTTCCAATATTACTACCGGACCGAACGCTGGATGTGTAGAAGTTACAGTTGAAAATAATTCTTCATTCACTCCGCCAACTGCATTTATCGGATCTCTTTGCCTCAACTTGAATCGAACTGGACCATTTTATCAAATTTCTGGACCTGGAGATGAAGGAGAATTAAGTGGAGGCAATTGCCCTGGTGGATGTTTACCAGATGCAGATATTGTACAAATGTTTACAAGTCCTCCCGATCGAATCGAACCAGGTGAAACAGCAAACTTCGTCATCTGTACAGGAGATCCAGTAACTGATCCATTAGATGAAACAGACTTTGTGCGGGTCGGTCTTCATTTCCAAGACATTCCAATCATTAGTAGTATTTGTTTAGCGGCAAACTTCGTCGGTGGTACAACTACTACAACGACAAGTACTTCGACCTCTACTAGTACCTCTACTTCTACTAGTACTTCTACTAGTACTTCTACTTCGACTAGTACCTCTACTTCTACTAGTACTTCTACTTCGACCTCGACTTCATTTACGACAACAGTTTGTCCAATACCAAATCCGCAAACATGCTGTCAGGTTCCAGTAGAATTCAAGACACAGCTCGTTCCACCTGCATTAGCTTCAGCTCCTATCGAAACAAGGGTATTCTTTACACAAGCACCTGTAGTCGAAATGGTGTGTCCTGAAAAAGTAGTCATTTGTGGAAAACTTTCTAAAGAAATAACGTACACCGCTGTTGCAGCAGACGGCACACAATCCAGCAACACGATTCGACTCGATGATCGCCCATTCCAATGCATCATTGATCGGGATGACGCAAATGAAGGAGACATATTCGACATTGTCGGCTACGATGTTTTATGTGAAGGACCAGCTAAGCTACAAAATAGAGGGATCCGACCAGGTCCAATTACTGACGGACCAAGTGTAAGCGTGTATTGGAAGCTTCTCGAGAAGGATATTATCAAAGTATGTATCAGGAAAAGAGTATTAAGGGAACGTATTAATAACACTGTGTAATCCTTGTGGTAAGAAGATTGTCATAAAAAAGCACTTGTTCGTATGGGAAACAGTCCTACATTCGTAGGACTGTTTTTGTATTTGTAGACACTGCGCTGAGAGGTTCTTGAACAACTTTGATGGAGAGCTAATCTTTTTTGGGCTATTCTCGATCGAGTTGGGGAGCTTCGTGATCGTTTTGGGGGTTTCTTGATCGTTTAGGGCACTTTCTCGCTCAAGTTTGTGCTGTTCTCGCCCGAGTTTGGCGAGTTCTCGCTAGCGTTTGTGTCCTAAATTGCTTGGAACACTAAAAAGGAGAGGCAACTGCCTCTCCAAAAATTTTTTATTCTAATTCCTCACCATTTGAAGCGATTACTTTTTTATACCAATAAAAAGAATCCTTTGGAATTCGCTTTAATGAGCCTTTTCCTTCATCATCTTGATCCACATAAATGAAGCCATAGCGCTTACTCATCTGTGACGTACCACAGCTTATTAAATCAATACAGCCCCATGTAGTGTAGCCCATTAATTCAACGCCATCTCTTATTGCTTCCTTCATTTCGATGATATGTTTTTTAATGTAATCAATCCGATAATCATCATGGATTTTTCCATCGGCCGTAAGAACATCTTTTGCACCTAATCCATTTTCTACTAAAAATAGTGGCACTTCGTATCGATCATAAAGTTTATTCAATGATATTCTTAAGCCAATTGGATCAATTGGCCAATCCCATTCTGATAGCTCTAAATACTCATTTTTAATCGGACTATCAAAGGTTCCGGCAAGCTTTGATGCATCTGGACGTGCCTCTGTCACATGGGACATATAGTAGCTGAATGCCACGAAATCAACCGTTCCTTCTTTTAATAGCTCACTGTCTCCTTCTTCCATATGAACGTGAATATCATTTTCAGCAAAGTAGCGTTCCATATAAGCTGGGTAAGCTCCCCGCACCTTGACATCTGGATAAAACATGTTTAATTGATTCGATTTTAATGCTTGCAATTGATCCTCAGGCTTGGTTGTTTTTGCATAAGACTCAATTTGGTTTATCATACAACCCATTTTTGCATTTGGCATTATTTCACGAGCAGCCTTTACTGCAGCTGCACTCGCTAAAAATTGGTGATGTGATGCTTGATATGCCGCTTCCAGTTTATTTTCAACCTTGTCTGCGAGTACGCCAGCACCTGTATATAAGCTATTTAAGTTCATATTCATTTCATTAAATGTAATCCAATAGTTTACTTTATTCTTATATCGTTGAAAGATCGCGCGCGCATATTTTTCAAAAAGCGCAATAAGCTCTCTACTCATCCATCCATTGTATTTTTGGGTTAAAGTAATTGGCATCTCGTAATGAGACATCGTTACTAGAGGCTCGATGCCGTATTTAGCACATTCGTCAAATACATTATCATAAAACTGCAGCCCTTTTTCATTTGGTTCGGCTTCTAATCCTGTTGGAAAAATACGAGCCCATGATATCGATATCCGAAATGTTTTAAATCCCATTTCAGCGAATAGCGCAAGATCTTCCTTATAACGATGATAAAAGTCGATTCCCCAACGCTTTGGAAATAAATACTTTTCAGGATGCTGCAAATACTCCTCTAGCTCCTCTGAATTGACATCAAACGTAAAATTGTTGACGCTTCCTCCTGCATATGGATCCTTAAAAGCTGCCATATCGGATGTAGATAGGCCCTTACCATCTTTATCAAAAGCTCCTTCAATTTGATTCGCTGCAGTAGCTCCACCCCATAAAAAATTAGCTGGAAATCCTTTTTGAAATGTTGACATATTCTTTTCCTCCTCCATCGTATTCATTACTTAAATCTTTGTAAATTACTTAATTAACATCAATAATTTATCTTCACTCGCAAAAACTTTTTGTTCAGCGGTATAAATAACATCCAAAAAATCTGGAGAATTTAACACTATAATTGGTGAAATTAACGAAACTTCTTTTTGCTTCAGTTGTTCCATATCAAATGTTAACAGCTTGTCTCCAGGCTGAATTTTAGTTCCTTCTTCTACATGTAAATGAAATCCCTCTCCATTCAACGAAACGGTTTCTAATCCAATATGAATGAGTAGCTCCACTCCCGTATCGGAGGTAATACCGATTGCATGATTCGTTGGTGTAACCATTGTTACCGTTCCAGAAAAAGGAGCATATACCACATCTCCTTCTGGTAAAATCGCAACACCCTTGCCTACTAGTCCTTCCGAAAATGTTGAATCTGGAATTTGCTCTAACGGAACGATGTTACCTGTCAATGGGGAAACTATATTAATCGGCTGGCTTGCATTTTCTGTTCGATTATCAGATATAGCCTGATTATCTTCATTTTCCTTGTTAATGTTCATCATTAGTGTAATAACAAGTGCAACCAAAAAACTAGCAGCAATACCGATTAAGGCATAAATGAAATTGTTCGTATCTTTTACAATATAAGTAGGTATAGACATAATACCTGGCACTGTAAAAGCAGTTGTTCTAACTGCTAAGGTACCAAATATTGCTCCACCCACAGCCCCACCTATTAAACTCGCATAAAATGGTTTTTTCAATTTCATTGTTACCCCGTAAATGGTAGGTTCCGTGATACCAAACATTGCTGGAATAAACGTTGAAAAAGACAACTGCTTCATCTTTTTGTCCTTTGTTTTGAGAAATACGCCAAGTGTTGCACCAGCCTGAGCTAAGTTAGCAACTAAGTTCATCGGCAATAGCATAATATCGTATCCGTATTTATCAAAGCTTGCGAAGGTTCCAGGAAAGAAGGCATAATGCATTCCTGTAATCACAATTAATGGCATCAAGCCACCCATTAGAAGTCCTGCAATTGGACCAGCAACAGAGAATAAGCCTGAGAAAAACATATCCAAATATACACCAATGTAGCTTCCAAGTGGAGCAATAAAGGTGAGTACTAGTGGTGCTGTAACAAGTAAGCTAATCAATGGCACAAAAATGATTCGTAAAGATCTTGGAATTATTTTTTCTGCAACTTTCGATACATAACTTAACAGCCAAACCCCTAATATGATTGGAATAACAGAAGAAGCATAGCTGTTCATCGGGATGGATAACCCTAAAAAATTCAAACTGCTAACTTCTCCGCTAGCCGCATATTCCATTATTTTTGGATACATCATGATCGCTGCTAAAGCAATAGATAAAGAAGCATCTGCTCGAAACTTTTTAGCAGCAGAAAAAGCAATTAAAAATGGCAAGAAATGAAATGGTGCATCTGAAATAAAATGTAGTACTTGATAATTAGAGCTTGTTTCCGAGAGCAAATTTAGTACAACAAATAATGCTAGCAAACCTTTGAGAAGTCCTGCTCCTACAATCGCAGGTAATATCGGGGTGAAGATTCCAGAAATCACATCAAAAACACGCTCAATCACGTTTCCTTTTTGTTTTGCCTTCGTTTGATTAGCAGGTGCTTTATCTAAGATACGACTAATTTCGGCATAAACTTCATTCACTCTATTGCCGATAATTACTTGGAATTGACCGCTTTTAAATTGGGCACCTAATACGCCATCCAAGGATTGGATCTTTTCTAGATTTACTTTTTCTTTATGAACAATGTTAAAGCGCAGACGTGTAATACAATGCCAGCTTTGTTCGATATTCGCGCTTCCCCCAATTTCATTTATAATTGCTGCTGCTAATTTATTGTTGTCCATATTCGATCCCTTCTTCCGTTTTTTTCATTAAAAAAACCTAAGCACACTGTTGCACAATATAACTTGTGACAACCAGCTGCTTAGGTTAATGCCTTAAAAAGTAACACACCTAAAATACTACGCTTTATTTTCTTGTAAAAGTCTTTCAATATGAATAACAAGGTAGGATATTTCATCATTACTTACTTGCCATTGAAATTCTTTTTCTACCATTTCTTTGATAATTAAACCACATGCATAGCTTTTCATATAGCGTTCTTGAATTATTTCCTTCAATGTTTCATCCATATTCACATCGACTGTGCTTTTCGATTTATGTCGTGCTAAAAAATAGCGCAAATGGGTAATAAATCTTGAATAGCTAATCGTCGTTTTATCTAGATGCACATCAAACAATTGTTGAATAATTTTAACCGCATTTTTAATTAGCTTTGTAATTTGAATGGTATCTTCCATGGAATTCGTATCGATTTGAGCGTTTACAAAGTGAAGCGCGATAAAAGCTGCTTCCATTTCAGGAAGTGTTAGCCCTATTTCTTTTTCTATCAATTGTAAAGCGAGCTTACCAACCTCATATTCATCATGATATAAATACGGAATCTCCCATTGTAAAGGGTTATCCTGATTCACATCATTTGGTCTTTCCTTCGCAAATTGTAAATGATCTGCCAATGAAAATAAAATAGACTGATTCAGTTTTTTTTGCAGGTTTTCCTCACCCAACCGAACAATTTTTTCGGTTACAGCTAACATTTCAGGCGAAATATGCTCTAGAAACTGACTGGTCTGAATGTTTTTTTCGGATTGAAATACTTTTGTTGCTTGACTTTCATCTACTACATCGCCTTTTTTCTTTTTAAATCCTATACCGGTACCGAATACAATTAATTCTTCATTTTTTTCTGATTTGGCCAAAATAATATTATTGTTTAGTGATTTGATTACGGTAAGCATCGTATTTCACCCCTAAAAAGCCATAAAAAAACACCAACTTCAAAACATAACAAAAATGAAGCGATCCTTCATGTTACATTTGAATTGGTGGTGCCTGATCGAGTCAGTGACACTCCTGTATCTATCTTTAAAATAGCATGATAATTTCAATCTGTCAATCAATATTGTTCACTTGTAAACAAACAATCATAAGCATGAATTCATTTCATCGCAAAAAAATCTTCAGACATTACTTTCTTTAAATAGTGAGCAACCTCTTGTCGCTTCCCAACACCTAGTTTTTTATACACCTTACTAACATAATCTCTAACTGTTTTTTCGGACAGCTGAAGCTCATTGGCAATTTCATTATTTTTGTAATGGTAATAAAGTAAATAGAGAATATCAATATCCCGCCAATTTACGTCGATTCCTTTTTCCAAAAGCTTTCCTTTCATCTTTTCTTTTTCATCGATGGTGGAACTAATTATCCTTCTTCCGATCTCTTCTGAAAAAACAAATTGCCCATGATAAACATTTCGAATCGCTTCAATAAGCGAGTGAGCATTAATATCCCATAATAAATATCCTTGTGCTCCTAGAAGCATTGCATTTCGCAGTCGATTCATATCCATTTCCGCTAATATTACGACCACCTTCATGTCTACAAATCTAGTTTGCAGCTCTCTTGTTATATTAAGTAAGGTATAATCACGCTTATTCACATGTAAAAGCATCACATTCGGGGAAAAAGCAACTACCTCCTGCCATTTTATCTCGGCATTTTTCTCTAGCTCTAATACACGCATATCTTTTTCGGCTTCTAGAATAATTCTTAATCCATTACTAAATAATTTTTCTTCATCTATTATTACGACTTTTATCATAACGTGATCTCCATCTTTCTAAAAAATACATCCTGTAGAAGAAGGGATTTATCTACAGGATGTATCCATTAATTTGTTCCATTGATTAATTTACCCTTTAATGCAATTCGATCTTTTCCGTCTACAGTACAGGTTATCAATGTTATTTCACTAATGTCTTCTTCATCTTGCAAAATTTCTACTGCAGTTGGATCAATTACTTCTGATGATGTAATTTCATAGATGAATGTCTGATTCGCTGCATGCAGCAATGCTTTGTCTCCTACAACAACATTCGGTAATTGCCGAAAATACCGATCACCTCGATACCCCCGATGACCTGCAATCGTAAAGTTCCCTTCCCCAGGTGTTTGGTATGGCTTAATTTGTGTAAGCGCAATACTCAAATTATCCTGCGTTGTTTCTGGTAGTACCTTTTGTTTTAATTGAATCGATGGAATCTCTAACTCTACCACACTTTTCAATTCTTCTTCGGAAAAAGGAAGTTCTTCAATCGGTTGAATCCCTGTTGCTGTTTCATCCGCTTCAGAAACAAAGGATAGTGCTTCTTCAAGTGCTGCTAGCTTTTTCTCCTGCTCCCACTCATAATAAAGCGGAATCGAGATGAGGATGAGTCCGAAAGCGATAAGAAAAAAACCAATCCATTTTCTCTTTTTTAGCATCAAACCCATCCTTTCTCCTAATAATCGATTTGTTTTCTTCTACCGAAAATCAAAACCAGACCAGCAATGATAAAGAAACCTCCGAAAATCATCAGATAGCGAAAGAACGTTTCGCCTGTTTGCGGTAATGTATCTATATTATTGTTCGAATCATTTGGTTGATCCGGTAGTACAGGTTGTGGAATAGCAACGTTTTTTACCACAACTTCCTTTACTTCTTGCTGACCTAATTCAATGGTAAATAGAATTGGTTCTGTTAATATCTCATAGCCCGCAGGAGCTTTTGTTTCAATTAAACGATACTCCCCTGGTCGTAAGTCGTGAACGTCAATTTCACCAGCACTATTTGTAACTAAGTTCGTTGAAACAATGCTACCATTCGCATCTCTTAACTCAAATTCTGCTCCAGCTAATGGTTCATTTGTATCGGCGTCCACTTTTCTAATCTTTACATCTCCTCGTATTACTTCATTTTCAACGACGAGCTGTATCGGTTCTTCCTGCCCAAACTTTATTTCAATAGGTATGATCGTTTCATCAAGTAAATAGCCAAAAGGTGCTTTCGTTTCAACGAGTTCATAGTTGCCCGGCATTAAATTCTCTATGCGAAGCATGCCTTGCGAATCTGTTGTCAGACCTTCTTGTAGTTTATTTCCTTCAGCATCTAGCAGACTAAATTCTGCACCTGCTAATGTTTTCGTACGATCTTCTGCATCAACCTTTGTCACTTCTACGATACCTTTGATTAACTCATTCGTAGTAGTGATTGCTACCATTTCTTGTTGGCTTTTTACAATCTCAAATTGAATTGGTGTTTGATCTAATGCGTAATTGGTTGGTGCTTTCGTTTCCACAAACTGATACAATCCTGGCCGTAAATCATGAACAATAATTTTTCCATTAGCATCCGTTGTTAGGTTTGGAAGAATCGTATTTCCAGCGCTATCTTGCAGGTCAAATACCGCATTTGCCAAAACCATATTTTCTTCTGATACCTTTGTTAATTCAACAGAACCAGGAATTAAATCATTTTCTGCCTGTAATTTCGTTATGGCAAGCTTTTCTTCTGTTTCACTTTTATTAATCGTAAAATCAATTGGTGTTCCATCCCTTTGATAATGCAAAGGAGCTTTTGTTTCCATCAATTGATACTTGCCTGGAGCTAGATTTTCAATTATTAGCTTTCCGCCTTCTCCTGTAACAAGATCCTCTTTCAGTAGATTTCCTTCATGATCTAATAAGGTAAAGGTGGCTCCTTTTAATCCAATTTCATTATCAAACCCATCTACCTTGATTAATTCCACTGCTCCTCTAATCAAATGATTTGGTGCTTTAAGTAAAATGGTTGAGCTATCATTTGGTTGAATCGTGAAAGGAATTGGTTCTGGGTTTAGCTGATAATAGGTTGGTGCTTTTATTTCCACGAATTGATAGTTTCCTGGTTCAAGGTGCGGAACAGTAATTTTACCTGCTGCATTCGTTTGTAAGCTTGTGTGAACAACCGTTCCATCTTCCTTTTCAAGTCTAAACTGCGCACCTTCAAGTACATTATTCTCATCATCAGCAGCAAATTTAGTTAACTCGACAGAGCCAAGCTCGATATTTTCTGCTGTTAACAAAATGATTTCCGTTTGATCTGCTTTAATCGTAAAAGTAATTGGCGTCGCATCTAGCTGATAGCCGATTGGCGCTTTATGCTCTACAAATTGATAATCACCAGGAGCTAAGTCTTTTAAAGAAAGTAGTCCTTGCTTATCTGTCACAGCGTATTGAATCGTTTCATAGGTAGCACCATTTTTCTTTTGTAAAGCGAATTCCGCTCCAGCTAATAATTCACCTGTCTCTTTGTCTATTTTTGTCAAAGCTACTGCACGGATTATTTTTTGGTTTAAAACCGTAAGCTCATTTCCAACTTCTGTTTCACTTCCTGCCACATACGGTTGATCAATCGTAACCGTCTGGCTTGCTTGATTGATTAAATATCCTTCAGGTGCTTCTTCCTCAATCAATACATATTCTCCATAAAGCAACCGATTAAAAACAACACGCCCATCTTCACCCGTTGTTTGTGTTCCAATAACTGCTCCGCTATCTTTATCCTGTAAGATAAACGTTGCACCTTGCAGCACTTCACCAGAGAATTGATCTGTTTTCGTTACCGTTAGGTTTCCTATTTCCCCTGTTCCATCTCCCATACCTGCTGTTCGTTTTACCGTGATCGTATGACTAGATTCATTTTCTACAAGGTCAATTTTTTCACCATTAAAGGATATGTTATTGCTAACCTGCTGTCCTGGTTTTTCTAAAATCAAAGATTGGTATTCTAAAATATATGGTTCATTGATTTCATTCACAAACGTCAATGTAAACGAATCTGGATTTTTATTTACTTGTAACGTATAATCCTTTCCTTTTTCTAAAGCGGTTGACTTCGTTACATTGCCAGCAGCATCGACGGTTGTTTTAAATAATTGGAATGAACCTTCTAACAAAGCTTGATTTATGCTAGGCTCATCGATTACTGTGGCATTCACTATTTGTGATTGACCAAAGTTGATATCTACCTGCCAGTCAATGATTTTCCCATTCTGAACACCAGACTTTGCTGTGTATTTTCCTCCATGTGGGATCGACACAAGAGCATTTAAATCCGTTTCTTTTACAGCACCATTATAAAGTGTTGCCGTGTTTTCATAGCGCTCTTCAACAAGGTCCAAATTATTTAAGCTTGTTTTATAAACAATGTTGTATGCAGCGCTGATTCCATCATGGAACGCGAGCTGGAAGCCGGGATTTCCAGTTGCATCATTTATCCACGTGACTGTATATTTATCACTTGGCACGAGTTCTTTAGGTTCTGCTCCGTTTACTCCACCTGTTAAGTCCATTTCGTAAACAAGAATGGAATCCTTTAACAGCTGCTGGTTTCCAATAATATAATCTTCTACAATAGGAGTTTGAATCGATTTTAAATTGTAGTTAATTCCAACACTCCATGTAATTTCTTTATCAATTGCATTATAAGATCCCGCCTTAAATCCATTTGCTTTAGTAAAGTCATCTGGCTCAAACGGTGTTATTGCTTCCTTGGATTGGGGATTTCCCGCTTCATCATTCCATGTAAGAATGGCCTGATTTTCCAAGTGGTTTTTGGTTTGATCCTGTCTTTTTTCAAAATCAAATGCTGTTGTATAGATAATGGTATGCGGTGTCTCAATCATACTGTTGAACGTGATCTCAAATTGATTTTGTTCATTTTTAGATAAAACATAATCAATATCCTTCTCAAGCTCTACATTGCCATTTAATATGCGGATTGTTTCTGGCAATAGTGTTAACCCCTCATTCGTAAAATTATCGGTTAACACAACTTGGTCCATCTTATGTTTATCTTTATTAAATGTAATCGTCCACTCGATTGTTTTATCCTTGTAGTTCGGCTCGCCGTGGTTTTTAAATAAAATTTGCTGTCCAATCTTTTGGGTTGCATCTTTTCCGTTACTTCCACTTTCTACACGGTTCGTGATTGTTTCTGATTCATATACCCGATCAATGGCCTTTGTCTGATAAATAATCTTATAGGCAGTATCGATATTCTCGCTAAACTGAAGGTGAAAGCCATTTTTATTAGTTGCTGTTTGCGGAGCTACCGTATAGTTATGAACAACTTCCCCTTCACCTACTTCTTTACCATGCTCATCGAGCGTTATTTTCTTGACGATAAAAGAATCGGCAAGCAGTTCTTGACTGTCATTAAAAAAGTCCTTTAATAACGCATCATTTTTTAAAATGGCTTTCTCATTGTAGTTGTACTTAATTTCCCAAGTAATCGTTTGATTTTCTTTATCATATTTAGCTGATTTTTTATCTAATGGCGTACCACGTCCAACTGTAACAACTGCTGAAGCATTTTCTACTTCAGTTGTATCAGCGAGCAGCTTTGCATTATTCTGAAACGTTGCTTGATCCTCATCAGTAATCATTGTTTCGTAAACGACGCGATAAGCAGATTTGATCTCTTGATGAAAATCAATCGTAAAGTCGTCGCCAGTACTTGTTTTTCCGATGGAATACTCTGCAGGATTTACTTCACTACCAAGAGAAGTCTCTCCATTAAGCTTCGTATTTAAATAGTAAAGCTTTACCGAATCTTGCTTTAAGCTTTGACCAGCTAATATCGGATCCTCTAGGCGCGCATTTTGCAAGGTTTCTAAGCTTTTATTAAAATCAATAGTCCATTCAATCTGGGTTGCATTGTATGCTCTATCTGGCAATCCTTTTTTATCTACTGAAGGACCTGTTGGTTGAAAATCAATTGGAATCGTCGTTGATTGTTCGCCATCAATTGGCGTAACGATAATTTCTTTATCTTCGGTTATAATAATTTCTTCACTTAATTCGGTCCATATTTGAAGATTGCCATGAATATTGGAATACTCCTCAATAAATGGGGTAAATGAAATGATTGCTTCACCAGTTTTGTTAACAGAAAAATAACCAATTACTTCACCGTTAAACATCATCTCTTGCTGATCAATCTCCGTATAGATTTCCAGCTCATTTGGTACTTGAAACCGGAATTCGTCTCCACCTTTATAGGAATGGCCATTTTCTAATGTCCATGTATAGTCAATTGAAATGAGTGAATCAATACCTGGTTTATCTACTGGATTTCCATCTATATCTTCATAGGATAACGATGCACTTGTTAATATGTTTTCTGTAATGATCTGCCTTACATCTGCTAAGGGTTGCGTTGCATCGAAAGTTTTATTGGTAGGGGAAGAAGCTTCCGCAGTTACTACAGCATTGTTTTCTTTTGGTTGAGAGATCTCATGTTCAGAAGGATTAGTTTGATCTGTCTTTGCTGCTTCATTCTTGGTGGCTACTTCCTGTGATTGCTCTGGTTTTTCTTCATTTTGTTTGAATTGTTTTTGTGCTTCGATAACAATTGTCCCAGTTGCATTTGCTGCTTGTTCCACACTTTCATTGAAGGAAATAGTAACTTTGTTATCCTTCGTCACTGTGTAATTTCCAATGTTCACTTCCTCATACACTAATTCGCCTTCTTGTTGTTGTTCAATTCGTATTTCTTCTGGAAGGCTAACTGTATAAGTCATTCCTTTTTCAACGTTTATGTCGGCAATAGACCAGTCTAAACGAATAGTAGTTGTTTTGACCTCTTGCTCAACATTAGCATCTGATTGCTCATCCAAAATCTCTACATTTTTCACAATGTTTGCTTCTTTGTTTAAAGCATTCGCTTGGATAGGGATTGCTAGACTGCTAGAAATTGTTTGAAAAAGGAGTAACAGGGCTAAAAAAACATATAATCTCCTTTTCATCTTCGACATCCTTTCATCGTTTTCATTTACTATGCTTTCCGTCTTAAAATAGACTTTGACATACTTTTTAAGGTTATCAAACTCAACTCTACAATTTCTCTACAATTTTATACAAAGCATCTAGGTGTTTATGGAGATTAGTTACACTTAATAAGAAGGAAACTTCAATTAGTGGGGGGTTCCTTCATCCTCTACTTCCTCTCTTTGTCGGCTCCTAATAGGCTATAAGTGGGGGAATCACTGTCATTAACGTATAGGATAAATTCTGAAGCTTGTTTACTGAAAGAACTTCGGGCATAATAAATCTAATAAAGTAGCCGGTAGAAAATATGGTGAGTTAACTTGCAGGAGGGCAATCTGGGGCGATGACAAATAGAAAGATTTTTATCATTATTAGTTTAACGTTAATCGTCTTAGCTAATTTTCGCTTAGGCTGGATTATCTATCATAAGCCCTTAGACCAACCGCAAGCAGCAAATGGTGTGATTGATCTAAGCAATTGGAAATTTGATGATAAAATGACGATTACACTTGATGGCGAGTGGTTTTTTTATCCAAATGAGTTTTTAGATCCCACAGTGTCTCCTCATCATACTAATAGAAAATTAACGGCTGTTCCTGGAGACTGGACGACCGCTTTTAAAAAACAAGATGAGAATGCATCCTATGGATTTGGCACTTATTACTTAAAAATTTTGCTTCCAGAGGATAAAGATCACTTATATGGAATTCGGTTTAAGCATGTTTCCACCGCAGCAGAAGTGTATGTAAATGGAGAACGTATCAAAGCATTTAATCGTCCTTCCAAATCAAAAGATCTTGATGTTACAAAGCGTGGTCCCTTTTCGCAAAATTTTCATACCCATGAAAACGAAGCAATCGTTATGGTGCATGTGTCCAATTTTGAAGACCCTATCTTTGGCGGAGGGATTACGAAATCAGTAAAATTCGGAAGAGAGACTGCGATTAGTAAAGAGGCTAGCTCCTCGAGAACAATGCAACTCATCGTAAGCATTATTTATTTATTACACAGCATGTACGCATTTATATTATTTTTTTTAGGAAAAGGTAGGTATCAAAGGGAAGTTGTTTTTTACGGTGCTATGCTCCTTTTATCGTCTATTGGTATATTAATTGATGATGACATTGTAGTACAGTTGCCATTTCCCATCGGGGTTTCTAACAAAATACTTCTATTCATCTTTAATAGCACTTTACTATCGATGATTATTTTTACAAGGCATTTATTTGACCTAAAACGTACACGTTTATTTAAAGGATTGATCTTTGTTTATTCTATAATAACAATTGGGGAAATTTTGCTTCCAATTGAACAAATCGAATATCTCGGAAGTGGCGTATTCATCTACTATACACTTTCACTATTTTACTTATTTACGAATACTATAAAGGTTGTAAAGGATGGACATCCTGACTCGTTGTACATCCTGCTTTTCTTAACGAGCTATACATCAAATATTTTATGGGGAACAGCAATCAAAATGGGGATAGTTGATATCCCTTACTATCCATTTGAATTTATATTTTCTGTTGTTGTGATTGCTTTTCTATTATTTAAACGTCATATACGAATCGTTCAATTAACGGAGAAACAAAGCACCCAACTACAAATAGCCGATAAAAAGAAGGATGAGTTTTTAGCGAATACGTCCCATGAGCTTCGAAATCCGCTTCATGGCGTCATTAACATCGCTCAAACAGTACTTGATGATAAAACAGAATCACTTTCTGAGCTTAATCGAGAAAATTTACAGCTGCTTATAAAAATCGGACAACGAATGTCATTTACCTTGAACGATCTCTTGGACATAACAAGACTTCAAGACCAATCGATACAACTTAACCGAAAAAATATTGATGTAGAACCGGTTGCCGCTGGTGTGCTTGACATGATTTATTTTACAACAGAGCAGAAGGATATTGATATTTCACTCGAGATTCCAAATCATTTTCCTTATGTAAATGCAGATAAGAATCGATTGATTCAAATCTTATTTAACTTAATTCATAACGCAGTAAAATATACAGAGAAGGGCTCCATTACAATTGGTGCGACGCATGAAAATGGGATAGCTACCATATTTATTGCCGATACCGGAATTGGAATGAATCAGGAGCTTCAGCAGCAAGTATTTCAGCCTTATGTTCAAGCAGACAGCAGTCTAACATCGGTTGGTGGCGGAATTGGATTAGGGCTTACAATATGTAAGCAGTTAATAGAATTACACGGAGGAACAATTTATGTGGAGTCAATCCTTGGTGAAGGGTCGACATTTTATTTCACGCTTCCGATTGCTGCTGATGCTAAACAGAAGGAAGAGCATATAGCGGAAGAAGTCGCTTCTACCTATGAAGCTGCACCGATTCAAGCAAACTCTCGGTCAACAGTGGAAGAAGCGGAAAACCTTCGAAAAGAGGATGCGCCTAGAATTCTAGTAGTTGATGATGATCCGGTTAATTTACGAATTATAAAAAACATCCTTGTTAGCGAATATGAAGTCATCACTGCAATGAGTGGCAAACAAGCACTGGAACTGCTTGAAATGAATACATGGGATCTCGTTATTACCGATGTCATGATGCCACAAATGTCTGGCTATGAATTAACAGAGCATATCCGCAAGCAATATTCGTTATCGGAATTACCAATACTGATTTTAACCGCACGCAATCAATTTGAGGATATCTATTCAGGATTTGTCGCTGGTGCAAATGATTATATCGCCAAAACGATGAATACATTCCAATTGAAGCCACGTGTACGGGCATTAACTAACTTAAAACAAGCTATTAACGAACAGCTTCGAACAGAAGCCGCTTGGCTACAAGCTCAAATCCAGCCACACTTTTTATATAATACGCTCAATACTATTGCATCATTGGGAGAAATGAATACAACTCGTATGGTAGAGCTGTTACATGAGTTTGGAAATTATTTACGAAGAAGCTTTGATGTTCAAAATAGAAAATCCCTTATTCCACTTGGAAATGAGCTTGACTTAATCAAATCCTACTTATTTATTGAAAAGGAAAGATTTGGAGAGAGATTAGAGGTTAAATGGGTAGTACCAGAGAACATTGACGTTCAAATACCTCCTTTATCACTTCAACCCGTCGTAGAAAATGCCGTACGTCATGGTGTGTTACAACGTATGGATGGAGGAACCATTTGGATTAAAATTTTTGAAGAAAATAGCTTCTACCAAATACATGTTATTGATAATGGGGTAGGGATGAGTAAAGAGAAAATAAACCATATTCTTTATGGGAATCTCCACAATGTAAAAGGTGTAGGTTTAGCAAATACAAACAGAAGGTTAAAACAGTTGTTTGGTAAAGGATTAGAAATTCAAAGCAAACTGGATGAAGGAACTACCGTTATATTGTATATTCCAAAAAAATAATAACGAAGGGCTGAAACAAAACCTATTGTTTTGTTTCAGCCTTTTCAATCGTTTAACATGCTATGTTACGCCTTATTTATAGCAATGCATGGTGGTTTTTCTCCCAACTTTCATACCACACGTTTATCTTTTCATTCGGTAAAACACCAAATTCTTCATCTAAAAATTGCTTTAGCTTTTCATATTGCTGCCGTACATGGATATGATCGTTAATTGTTGCGTAAATCTTCATTAAGGAAAAATGCGCATCTTCTGTTTCCGGATATGCCGTGCAAACCTTTTTATACCATAAAATAGCAGCAGCCCAGCTCTTATTTTTATGATAATACGCTGCGATCTTAAAGCACGTCTCAATCCATAATCGCTCAAACCGATACCGCTCATTTTCTAACCATAAATAATCGTAAGCCTGTAGATAAGGACCTGTATAGTTTTTCATTACATCTAAATACACTTGAATAGATTCTGCTTGAAGGGGTGGTGCAGTTTGAAGACCCTTTTCCCATTCATCTATATCAATTTGAACATTCATCAGTTTTAATCTATACCCTTCAGACATATTGGTAACTTGAATATGTCCTTTATATTTCTTTAATTCTTTACGAACATGGTAAATCGTTGTATATAACTGTGAATATGCTTTATCCGCTTCGAGCTCTGGCCACAGAAGCTCCACTAATGCTCCTTTACTAATAAGCTGTCCACGGTGATGAAGTAAAAATAAAAATAATTCATTTGCTTTTTTTGTCCGCCAAGAGAAGGCAACCTGCCCTTCATCTTTTTCAATAGTAAGCTGGTTACAAACATAAATACGAACGCTCTTTTCTTCTTTAGGTTGTGGCGAGTCCTTTTGCACTTGTAAGTGATTGGCAACACGTAATAATGTTTTCCTGACGCGTTCCTTTGTGAGCGGCTTAACAATATAGTCGAGTGCATTTAATTCAAACGCATCGACCGCATATTGGTCATAAGCTGTAACAAAAACAACGATAAGTTCTGGTTTTTTTTCTAATAATTGTTCTGCCAGCTCTAACCCATTTATCTCTGGTAAATTAATGTCTAAAAAAGCAACATCAACATCTTGACTAATAATTGCTTCTTTCCCTACGATTGGATTTATGTATTTCCCGATTACCCTTACATTGCCTAATTCATGAAGTTGATGTTCTAGATAGTCTAAGGCAAGCTGCTCATCATCGATCAAAATCGCACGCATGAAGATCGCCCCCTTTTATTGATCTGGAAATAGATTATAAAAATACTTCTACTAAGTTTATTATAACAACTTTATGAGTAGTCTAGCTATTTTTCAGTATTACTTATCACCTATAACAGGTCTAATGTCCCGCGCAAAATTAAATTATTCTCCATAGAAGCTCAAGTATTACCATGGGCAGAGCTCCACAAGCTCAACCATAAAACTTAGTCCTTTGTATTGCAAACACATCTTACGTGCATATTACTAAATGCATTACTCAGAGTTGTTCGCATTCTTCTAAACGGTGATAATAATGAAACCATCTGCATCTACGAATAAGAAATTAGGACTTGTTGCACTCGTTGCATTAGGAATCGGATCTATGATTGGTGCAGGCGTTTTTAACAGCCCAACTGATCTCATCTTAAAAGCCAATCCACAAGTAATTGTCATTGCTTGGGGTATTGGTGGTATTGGCGTCGTTTCATTGGCATTTATCTTTCAGCTGCTCACACATCAGCGTCCAAAGCTAACCGGTGGCATCGCTTCCTACGCAAAGTCTGGCTTTGGAGATTTTATCGGTTTTTTAGCCGCTTTTGGTTACTGGGTTAGCGGACTGCTTGGTAATGTTGCTTTCTTTACCTTAATGATGAAGACATTAAACAGTCTCTTACCAGCCAGCTATCGTCTGCAACCTATCCTCCTCTTTATGCTCGCATCGGTAATCCTTTGGTTCATCGTATGGCTGCAAACAAAAGGCGCAAAAAATGTTGGATTCATTAATATAATCGTCACCATTGCCAAGCTTATCCCATTAGTACTCGTGATGGTCATTGGCGCGTTTGTGTGGCATCCTGAAACTTTCAATGTCGCAAATTGGACTACTGTGTTAGCTAGCTCAACACAGCCGACCGCTTCCACTAGCTTCCTCACGCAAATAAATGGGGCAATGGGAGTTATTTTATGGTGCTTTATCGGGGTAGAAGCCTCTACTGTATTAGCAGAAAAAGCGAAATCCCAAAACATTGTTGGAAAAGCAACGATTATTGCCATCTTCGTCACACTTGCTGTTTATGTCGGTATATCGGTTATTTCGATGGGAGTAATCCCAGCAAAATCACTAGCAGCTGCAGAAACACCACTGGCCGACGTGCTTGCGGCTACAGCTATCGGCACTTTCGGATCAGCCATTGTAAAAATCGGCATTCTCATCTCCCTTCTCGGAGCCTTGATTAGCTGGATGATGCTTTCCGTTCAATTAGCATACATCGCTGCGAAAGAAGGATTGCTACCACACATATTCACAAAAACAAGCAAACAAGATGTCCCAATCGCTGCACTACTCATTACGAATGGAATAACACAGGTCTTCTTTTTCGTGCTTCTTTCGGAAGGTCTACAAAGCATGTATAATTTCGTCCTCTTATTAGCAACAACGTGTATATTGATTCCTTATTTTCTTTCTTCCATGTTTGCATTTAAGGTCGTCAAAGCCGATTCATTAGGAGGAAAGCATCTCCTTGCTACCGTTCTTGCTATTCTTTATACAGTCTACTGCTTTATTTCTGTCGGCATTGTATCCATCGCAGCATCCTGTCTTCTTTATGGCATCGGCATGCTCGTATTTTACAAAACAAAAAAGGACCAAAAGCAAGCAGTAACAAAGAAAGAATGGCTCGCAATAGGGTCTATTTTTCTTCTCGGTGCCGTCATGGCTGTGCTTCTAGCAACAGGGATTATTACGATAAAAGCATAAGTCACTTTTCATTTTCACCTTGCAGGCAGGCTAATATATCCGCTCCTGTTAAAGGCGTACACGAGAGTTCTTCGCCAATCGCTTTCTCCATTTGAAATAATGCATTGGAAATCCTTTCTTTCTTTTTGTGTTCTATTGTGAGGTGTGTCATTAGGTAAATGTAGGAGTATATTCGACGATACTTTAAGAAAAACGGGAGCCTCAGCACTTCCCTTTCATCGATGCTTGTTTCTTTTTTATAGCCTTGTAGAAAGTGGATAAGAAACCCTTGGGAAAAAGTATCTCGTTGTCGTTCGTTTTGGGATGGTACAGTTTGCAGGGCATGATAGAAAGAAATAGCAATATCATAAATAAACCAATGCTGAACAATATCGCCAAAATCAAACAAAGCAATACCGCTTTGCTTCCTCAAAAAATTTTCATGATGCAAATCGTGGTGAATAATACCGTAGTTTTTTTGACTAGCTTTAAAGCTTGCCATTTCAACCTTGACTTACTTCCATTGAAGCAGGATGGATTTATCAATATTTTCAGGGGTTTGTAAAAGCAATCTTTCCTCATA
Organism: Virgibacillus sp. LDC-1; assembly: GCF_030137545.1. Lineage (GTDB taxonomy): Bacteria > Bacillota > Bacilli > Bacillales > Amphibacillaceae > LDC-1. The sequence continues at coordinate 26,114 of NZ_JARUVL010000018.1, forward strand.
CCAATGGGGAATCTCGGCATGGAATGTTGATAAGGGAACATTTTTAGCTGCTTCATGCATCTTCCCCATCGCTTGTCCCCATTGTTCGAAAAGGTTTTCGTTCCATATCCCAGGATTTTGACAATCAATCTGAACTCCATTTACTTTTTCATAGGCAACAACAACATACCTTTTTCCCTCGGTTGATTTAATTTTTTCGATAAGGTTTCCCTTTTTTGAAGCAATTGGAGTGGCTATATCAAGATGGACGCGATGCAAATAATTCACCCACTCCACCTCAGCTTTTAATGCTTCTGTCTGAAATGACGTAGCTTCGTAAAATTTCAAGATGATTGGCTTTGGTTTTTCCCTAAAGGTACATTCATAGACGTTATTATTAAATCCACCTACCAAAGTTGGAGCGTAAAGAGGAATCCCATACTTCTCCGCACTTTGAATTAATACCGATTGCTCCAATCCGCTCTCCCCCCCTATTTAACTGTTGATTTTCATTCTACCAAAGATGGTAGATAAATGTTGAGCGCATTCTTGATCGTTTGCGGGGGTATTCTCGCTCGATTTCGGGGTGTTCTCGCTCGATTTTGGCGACTTCTTGATCGTTTTAGGCGCTTTCTCGATCGTTTCGAGCGGGTTCTTGATCGTTTTCGGCGCTTTCTTGATCATTTCATCTAATTCTTGATTATTTTTCGCTTCTCATTCAAAGCTTCTTTAAGTAATCGAGCCTAATCAAAGTTTAACAAAATTAGGAGCCTGAATATTTCTACCAAAATTTCTTTTTATCATAAATTTACACAGAAAAAAGTGCAGCTTATAAGATAAGCTGCACTACTTTACATGTTGTCCATCTTATTTGATATGTGATAAAGCTCCATTTTCATTAAGAAATTTTCTTACAAGCTTTAAATATTTGTCATTCTCCTCCACGTGCGGAGAATGTCCACTATTTTCAAATTTTATATAAGTGTTGTTCTTTATACCTGCTGCCAATTCATCAGAGCATTCAACAGGTGTTACCCAATCATGAATCCCTACCGTTATTAAAACAGGCGCCTCAATTTCTTTTAATCGATCCGTGATATCATAATGCTGTTTGTTTACCCGAAACGCATAATTATGTGTTTCATATCTAAAGAAGATGTTATTTAATTTTTCTTCAGCAGCTTTCTCATCAAATTCAACTGTATATAAAGGCAATATAGCCTTTATCATCTCTTTAAATTCTTCATTCGAGCGAACCTGTCCATTAAATAGACGATCAAGCATTTCCTTATTTATTCCTGGCAAATTACTTTTTAAGGCTTTTTCCTCGGAAATATAATTATATTTACTGCTTGCTGCAGTATCTCTTAAAATTACCGATTTAACCTTTGAGGGATATCGCAACACATATTCCAATGTTAAGTATCCGCCATAACTTCCTCCAAGAATATGAATTTTTTCGACTCCTAAATGACTTCTTAAAGCATCAATATCATCAACCCATTGTTCATGTGTATATGGGGGCACTGTTTCCGAACGACCAGAGCCACGATTATCTAGAAATACGAGCTGATAGATATCCCCTAATTTTTGAAATGCATGAACATCTCCCCGACAATCACTCATGCCTGGACCACCATGAATAAAGAAAATCGTTTCTCCTTCTTTATTTCCATGAATTTCATAATATATTTTACAGCCGTTTAACTTCACATACATTTTAAATTATCTCCTTTGATTGATTTTCACGGGCTAGTTAATATCAACTACTAGATTTCCAGTAAGGTTCCCCATCAAAAACTTTTGCAGTAAATCACTGTACACATCTGGAACCTCTCTTACTAAGGAATGTCCATAGTTTTCAAACTCCACATAAGTTGAGTGATGGATTAGATTTGCGATACTCCTCGCATACTTAGATGGTACTATCCAATCCTTTTTCCCAGCTACAACAAGTGTTGGGACTCTAATTTCATTTAATTTATCCTTTAAATCAAATGTTTCTAGATTTTTATGAAAAGCATCGTTATGTGTTTGATAATGAAAGTAAATTTGATTCAATTTTTCTTGCTGGGCTTCAATATCGTTTTTCATTGTATACAAAGGTAATATAGCTCCATACAATGTTCTAAAATCATGATTTGATTGAACTTTACCTGCAAATAAACGTTTTAGATCTTCTTTACATATAGTTGATTTCTCACTTTTCAACGCATTATCGATTGCTTCAAAATGATGCTGATTATCCGGTGCCGTTACATTTAATATGATCGCCTTTGTGCGCTCAGGGTATTTTAAAACATATTCCTGAACAATAAATCCACCATAGGAGCTGCCATGTAAGATGATGGAGTCGATACTAAGTCTATCCCGCAAACCATCTATATCCTTTACCCATTGCTCATGCGTATATGGTGGTACATCTGCTGACCTACCTGATCCACGCATATCTAAAAACACAAGCTGATACATTGACTCCAAATGCTTAAAAGTAGTTACATCCCCGCGACAATCACCTAGTCCAGGACCACCATGAATAAAAAAAATAGTATCCTTTTCATCAGATTGTCCATGTACTTCATAATAAAGTTTGCATCCATTAATTTCTATAAACATCGTTCCACTCCAATTATTTTCGAGAATTTTTAGGATCAAGTAAATCTCTTAATCCGTCTCCAAAAAAGTTATACGCTAAAACTACCAACGTAATTGCTACACCAGGAAGAACACCTAACACAGGGGCAGTCCAAATATACTGCTGGGCATTCTGAAGCATATTCCCCCAGGTAGCAGTTGGTGGTTGTATCCCTAAACCTAAATAGCTAATTGCACTTTCCGTTAAAATTGCCCATGCAATTCCAAGCGTACTCGCAACAATAATAGAAGGAATTACCTGTGGGATGACGTGCTTCATTAAAGTGCGGATAGGACTAGATCCCATCACATTTGAAGCCTCAACAAATTCACTTTCCTTCCATTTTAACGTTTCTCCATACACTACTCTTGCAATCTCCATCCAAGAGGTAAAAGCAATAACCATAATAATCATAAACGGGCTTTTTCCAAGTACAGTTAATGCTACCAATGCAAGGAAAAAGTTAGGTATCGACATCATAGCCTCTGTAAAACGCATAAGTATCGTATCAATCCAACCTCCAAAGTATCCAGCAACCGCTCCAATTAAACCACCTATTAAAACGGTAAATAACATAGAACCAAAACCTACTAGAAGTGTAATTTGTCCGCCATATAGCATTCTACTTAAAACGTCCCTACCTAAATTATCCGTACCAAGAGGATGTTCTAATGACCAGCCAGCTAATGCATTAATAGGATCCACCGCCTCTGGATTAACTGTCCATACAAGTGGTCCAAGAAAAACAGCAAGGTGAATAATTAAGAGAAATAGAAACGCTGTGAACGCAACATAATTTTTTGACAGCTGATGAAAAAAGCTTTTTAATCCTACGGTTGAGGTCCTAACGTCTCTTATTTCTGTCATCTCACTCATGTATACACCCCCTAAACCAATTAACCCATATTTTTAACACGTGGGTCTACTTTTGAATAAATAATATCCACAATAAAATTACAGACTACAACTAACACAGTAACTATCACAGTTACTCCCATTACCAAATTATAATCTCTGGATTGTGCTGCCTCTACAATAAGTCGTCCCATCCCAGGCCAGCCAAAAACAGATTCAACAATGACCGCACCACTTAATAACCTCGGTATAAGAACCCCAATAATTGATATCACAGGAATAAGTGCATTCCTTAAGGCATGAGAATAAATAACCGTTCGTTCTTTAATTCCTTTTGCACGAGATGTCCGAATATAGTTTTGAGTAATCACTTCTAACATCGATGATCGTGTAAAGCGAACGATTGTTGGCAATGTAGCTGTTGATAAAATAACTACTGGCATAATTGATGCTTTAAATTGATCAAGCAGACTTCCTTCACCAACTCCAGATGATGGTAACCACTTTAATTGCACAGAAAACAACAAAATCATCATGATCGCCAACCAAAAAGAGGGAACCGACAATCCAATAACACTGCCAAAATTTATCGTATGGTCCTTCCAAGTATTACGGTTTGTTGCCGAAATGATTCCGAATAAAACTCCAAAAATAATAGACAAGACAATCGTCCACATCGTTAATTGCAAAGTAAAAGGAAATCTTTCTAATATTCTATCTGTCACTTCTTGTCCGCTTGATAAAGAAAGGCCTAGATCACCTTGCATAGCGTCTATGAGCCACTTTCCATATCGGATTGGAATCGGATCATCGAGACCTAGCTGCTCTGAAATTGCTGCCCTTTCTTCCTCAGTTGCATCCATTCGCATCATGGAAGATGGACCACCAGGTGCCAAATTCATGAGAAAAAAGGTAATCATCGTCACAATCAATATTAATACAATACTTTGTCCTAATCTTTTTATCGCAAACTGTAGCATGGATTATTGCTCCTCCTTTCACAACAACTAAAAAGAAAGGAGGGACATACCTTCTGTAAAGATTTATCCCTCCAGAATTTTTCTAGTTTTGTATCCACCACTCATTAATGTAGTGAAGCGAACCACCAAAATGAATATCGGGAACATCTTGTAATCTTTTATTTCGAATGCTTAATTCCTGTGGGTACCATAAATAAAGGTAAGGCAAATTTTCAGACATATATTCTTGTATCTCGTTGTATACGACTGCTCTTTCATCAGGGTCACTAACTGCCTGTCCTTTTTCGAGCAAAGCATCTAATGTATCACTCTTATAACCTGGAATATTATTACCTGATTGTGCGTTTGATGAATGATATTGTGCTAGAACGTCTGGATCCGATGGGTAAGACCACCAGTTAAGGATCATCTCAAAGTCACGATCAATAACATTCTTTTGAATCATCGCATTCCATTCTAGAGTATTTAGCTTTACATCAAAACCGGCTTCCTTTAAATACTGTTGCACTAATACAGCGATAGATTCTAGATCGCCTTGTAATGCAATATCAAAAGTAAAGGAAAATTTTTCTCCATTTTTATCTAGAATGCCATCACCGTCTGAGTCTTTCCATCCGGCTTCCTCAAGTAATGCTTTTGCCTTTTCAGGATTATATGCATACGATGTGACATCTTGCTTATAAAATTTCTCTTGATCAGGTGTAATTGCAGCATTTGCAATGTTTCCATATCCACCTAATACAGAATCAATTATTGCTTGACGATCAATAGCATGTAACATAGCCTGTCTAACCTTTACATCTTGAAACTTCGGATTTTCTAAATCGAGAGCGATCCAAAAATATCTCGTAATATCTGAGGATACAAGATTTATATTTTCGGCACTTTTCACTCTTTCTAGCGATGATTTATCTTCTAGCACAAATATATCTAACTCATTACTGAGTGCTTGTGCAATTTGGGTATTGACATCTGGTAATATTTTGAATGTCACTGCATCTAGATGTGCTTTACCATTATGAAAGTCATCAAATCGAGTAACTTTTACACTCTGACCTGAAATAGCTTTTTCAAACTTAAATGGTCCAGTTCCTATTGGTGCTTCTTTGTTAAACGAAGTAAGCTCCCATGGATTTTCAACGTCTTCAAACTTATGGGCTGGTAAAATTTCCGAATTAAACGCCAAGTAAGCTGGTAATGATGCAAATGGCCGATTCAAACGGAATTCAACTGTGTATGGATCAACTACTGCTACACTATCCAATGCTTTATAATTAGAGGCTCCATTCGATCCAAGTGAAGCATCCAATACTAGTTCATTAAAAGTAAAAGCAACATCTTTTGCTGTAAATTCCTCTCCATCATGCCATTTAACCCCTTGTTTCAACTTAAATGTCCATATCAGCCCATCCTCTGATGTAGACCATTCCTCTGCCAAACTAGGGGATGGTAAATTATCGAGCCCGGGTTTTGTCAGCCCTTGAAAAATAATTCGATTCACAATATTTGATTCTGCATAGGCATTCGGGTGCCAAGGATTAAAGATTGGGTCTCCAACAATTGGAATAAAAACCTCCCCACCATCCTTCGGCTCTCCTTTTGACGCTCCATTCGCTGCATTTTCTGTTCCTTTTTTATCTGGATTTCCACTCGCACATGCCGATAATATTGCCAGAAAGAATACTATTGCAATTAAGATATACTTTCTCATGACTATATCTCCAATCATTTTAGATTATTTTACCCACGTATCCTTCAATACGCGCATAATATTGCCTCCCATTACTTTTCGAATTGCTTCTCTACTATAACCGTGCTTTACCAACCAACGTACAACATTTAAATATGCCTCAGCCGGATTTTCTAATCCCTTTACATATTCTACTTCATCAAAGTCCACCCCTGCATGTGACGATCCGATAGATAGAGCAGAAGCAAAGGCATGATGCAAACCTACATGATCACCAAACAATGTATCTAGTCCAAATGCAACGTGATCAATCCCAACGAGATTCGCTACATATTCGAAATGTTCCATTACTGATTCAATAGAATGTTCACGATGCTTTTCAGTCAATGTGGTATGAGGTGCAGCTTCTATACCAATAACACCGCCTTTTTCAGCACATGCTATTAATACATCATCAGGCATTAAACGGTTAATGTTCCATAAAGCTCTGGCACCAACGTGGGTCATAAAAATCGGTTTCGTGCTAGCAGCAATAACATCTCTAGCTGTTTGATCGCCACAGTGAGAAACATCGATTGTCATCCCTAGCTTATTCATGCGCTCTACCACACGATGACCAAAGGTTGTAAGTCCACCATCATTTTTTTCCTTTAACCCCGATCCAAGTGAATTTGCTTCTGAGTAAGCAATTCCCATCACTCGAACACCTAGACCGTATAATACATCTACACGATCAATTTCATTTTCAATCTGTGTTGCAGATTCTAAAGAGGTTACAAAGGCAATTTTATTCTCCTTCTTTGCACGATAGATATCTTCCACTGTTTCCGCACGTATTACCATATCCTGATGCGCAAAATCACTATAACGAATACCTAAGTCATGGATAACATCTGTCCATTTCCAGCCTGCACTCGAAGTTATAAATGCTGTACCATCCATATAATTTTCAAATACAACATCTAATCCAGACATACTTAAACCTTCATAGCCTGTCCAATCTCTTCCTTGCCTTCTAAACTCCATTATTTCATCTAGGTTTTCAGGTGTTACAAATGTGTGTTCATGTAAAGAGATGATTAACTCATCGTTTATAATCTTTTGTACTTCGTCCTCCTCTGCATCACTAATTGGATAAACATATGGTTCGACACGATTTAATTCTTTTGCTAATTTATATTGTTTAAAATCTTTATTTTCCTCTAAATACTGAAATGATTTATACCCATTGTAGTTTTTTATATTTTCTTTATTTATTTTCACCATATCTATAAACTCCCTTTAATGGTATTTATTGAGTACCCAACAAATATTATGTTATGATAATTGAAGAAAGTAAGCGCTTCATACGAGTGGATAATGACATGCTACTGATCGACTGTTCGATAAAGCTACAAGCTCTGGGGTCTCATTTTTACAGCGATCCGTTGCAAACGGACACCTAGTATGAAACCTGCATCCACTTGGTGGATTCGAAGGAGATGGAATTTCTCCTTTTAGTATTACTTTCTCTTTTGTTGACCTTGGATTAGGAGTGGGATTAGTTGAGATTAATGCAGATGTATAAGGGTGTGCAGGCCGCTTATACAACTCCTCGACTTCTCCTACTTCAACCAAATTACCTAAATACATCACTCCTACTCGATCAGAAATATGACGAACAATATTTAGACCATGCGCAATAAATAAGTACGTCAATCCAAGCTTCTGCTGTAAATCCTTAAGCAGGTTAACCACTTGTGCTTGAACGGAAACATCCAATGCTGAGACTGCTTCATCTGCTAAAATAAATTTAGGGTTCAAAGCAATTGCTCTAGCAATTCCTATCCGCTGTCGCTGTCCACCAGAAAATTCATGGGGATAATGATTCATTCTAGTAGGGTCTAGACCAACTAACTCCATTAATTCTACAATTCTATTATGCTTTTCTACTCCTTCTGCTATTTTATTAATTTCCAAAGGCTCTCCGATAATGTCACTAATTTTCATTCGTGGATTTAATGAACTAAATGGATCTTGATAGATAACTTGCATTTCTTTTCGTATATTCCGCATTTTTTTTGGTTTTATAGAAGTTATATCCACACCATCAAATGAAATAGAACCACTCGTTAAATCATAGAGTCGTAGCAGCACTCTTCCTAAGGTAGATTTACCAGATCCAGATTCTCCAACTAATGAAAATGTCTCACCTTTATATATTTTTAGTGATACATCATCTACAGCTTTTACAAACTTTTGATTGCGAGATAGCAACCCCTCTTTTATTGGAAAATATTTTTTCACATTTCTTCCTTCTAACAATACCTCCCTATTATTCATTTGGTTTATTGGTAAATTTTCCATTTTATTTTACCTCCCTTCATTCATGTGCTATATAATAAAATCATTGCTCTACCTTATCGTTAATTACTCGTTCAAAATTCCAGCATGCAACTTTTCGATTATTTCCTACAACTAAGTCTGGCTCACTTTTTTTGCATTGTTCTGTTGCATACTCACAACGTGGGTGAAAGCGGCATCCTGCTGGAAGCTGACTTAAGCTAGGAATATTTCCTTTAATGGAATATAATCGCTCTTCACGGGGCCCAGACTCATTTGGAATAGATTGCAATAGACCTTTCGTATATGGGTGTGTGGGTTCATCAAAGATTTGATAAACCGTTCCTTGTTCTACAATTTTTCCAGCATACATGACTACAATGCGATCTGCCACCTCTGCAGCTACTCCCATATCATGGGTAATTAGAACAATAGACATATGAACCTTATTTTTTAAGTCATTTAATAATGTTAGTATTTGCGATTCGATCGTCACATCTAAAGCAGTCGTTGGTTCATCAGCTATTAATAACTTTGGATTACAGGCTAGTGCTATCGCAATCATCACTCTTTGTCGCATTCCACCAGACAATTCATGTGGATACTGTTTCATTCGAACGTTAACATCATTTATACCAACTAGTGCTAGTAGTTCACAGGCTTGCTCCCACGCTACTTTTTTAGGAACATGCTTATGACTAACAATACTTTCAATTAATTGTTTTCCAATCGTAAATACAGGATTTAATGCAGTCATCGGTTCCTGAAAGATAATTGAAATATCATTTCCTCGTACCTGCCTCATCTGTTCCTGTGACATTTCAACTAAATTTTGGTCATTAAACAGGATTTCTCCATTAGCGATCTTTCCATTTTCGTATTCCAATAGACGCATAATAGAAAGACTTGTTACACTTTTTCCACTTCCAGATTCCCCCACAATACAAACTGTTTCACCAGGGTATACTTCGAATGAAATGTTATCAATCGCTCGAATAAAACCCTTTTCTTTTTGGAAATCTACACTCAAATTTTCCACTCGCAATAGTTCCTTCATATAATCACCTCCTTTAAAGAGCTAGTTTTTTAAAGTAAAGCTTCAATTAGTGAGGGTTTTCTTTCATCCCCACTTTCCTGCCTCATAGGACAAATAGAAGACTTACTGTCAGTTACATGCAGGAGAAGTCAGAACACAACAGGTGTAATCACTCCTAATAAATGCGTTTCTTCATCTAATAAATTTTCTCCATAGTGCTCTAAATGGGAAGGAAAATGAATGGAATCTCCTTCAAAAATATGATACTCATTATCGTCAACGATAAATTTTGCAGCCCCCTTTAATACGTAATAAAATTCTTCACCGGCAAATTTGAAAGTGTTTTTTTTCTTTTGATTCGGATCCAATATCAGAATATAAGGTGCTAAGACTCTTTTATCAAAATTCCCACCAAGATTAGCATATAAAGTATCTAGCCCATTCACCTGAAACACCTGCTGTTGATCATGTCTTGTTACATAAGAATATCCCTTTCTATCATCAAAAAATTCTGAAATGTTAATTTCAAAAGCATCTGCAATTTTTTTTAATGAGCTTAAAGCAAGATTCGAGGTACCTCTTTCTACTTGTGATAAAAAACTAATTGATAAGTCTGTTGCTTCACTTAAATCCTTGAGTGTCATACCAAGTTGTTTACGTATTTTTTTAATTTTCTCGTAAACCTCTTTCATAAGAAAACCTCCTCATTATTGAGAGATAACATTTTATTAAATTTGATTCCACCTGTATTGATGTGAGCAAAAATTCAAAATAAAATAAATTATAGTATTACTAAATTTTTATAATTATAGCATAATTTCTGCCGAAGTCTATTGTTTTTTCTAATTTATCTAAAAATAAATTTTATTCTTACATTATTTGTATTAAAAAACCCTTTAATTACATAAAAACTGGAAGTATATATACTTCCTCAATAAAAATCTGTATAATCAAACCTATCGATAATCTGAAGGGAATGAACTATGCGCAGATATCAATATTTATCACTCATATTCTAATTAAACGGAGGAATAAGTATTGATTACACAATTTTTCACTGAAAGATTACACGTAAGAAAAATAACTACGAAAGATTCGGAAGAACTTTTCCGAATATGGTCAGATCCAGATGTAACCCGATTTATGAATATTAGTAACTTCACTAACGAACAACAAGCAGCCGATATGATTTATTTTCTGAACCAGTTATATGAAAAGAATGAAGCAGTGCGTTATTCAATTATTGAATTATCAACGAACAAAATTATTGGTTCATGTGGATTTAATTCTCTAGATAAGGAACATGATAGAACAGAGATCGGATACGAGCTTGCCAAAGCATCATGGGGTAAAGGCTATGCCACGGAAGCTATCTCGAAATTAATAGATATCGCATTTCAGGAAATGAACTTGAATCGGATAGAAGCTAAAATTGATGCAAAAAATAAAAATTCGATCCGATTAATGGAAAGACTCCATTTCACTTATGAAGGAACGCTTCGTCAATATGAAAAAAACGATGGCAAATATGCTGATATACAACTATTTTCAAGACTGAAATCCGATTAAGATCCAAAAACCAGTTGTTTACAAATGTAAGCAACTGGTTTTCATCTCGTTATATATTTAAATTTGTTTTCTCTGCTTTCTATGGTTATTGCTGGTAATCTTCTTCAGACACTAATGGGATGGCTCTAATAAACAGCGCAACCGCTACGCGATGACCATAATAAGCGCTCTAGCAAGAAAAGTAGTAAAGAAATGTTTAAGGAGAAGAAAGGTTGATTGCATCGTAAAACAAAGAAGCTCCCACTTCAAGCATACTTTTTCGCATAATTCGCTACCTTTACACAAGATTAATTTTTACCCAGCCTCTTAAACTATTGATTAACCATATTTCTTCAAAGTCTTTTATGTTTTCTTTTAATAATTTTCTTTCCTTAACCTTCCCCGTACGAATTAAATGCTCTCTTAATGTGCCTGGTAACAGACCAGATTCTATTGGTGGTGTCCAATATTCCTGTTCCCATTTAACGACTAAATTCCCTATCGTAAACTCTGTTAGCTCCTTCTCTTCATTCCATAAAAGTATTTCATCCTGTCTTCCTTCTTTATGCTTTTCATACAATGCACGATTGGTAGTCTTGTGGTATAAAAATTTATTATCTTTCAAAATCGGGCTACTCGCTAATCTTGCCTTTCGGTGACTGTTGTTGCCATCAAACGGACTTGATTTAATCCTACAATTACCTTGCAAATCTACAAAGAGATTTACCTTCGTAATCTGATCTTTGGGAAGGGTCTCAGCATGTTCAGTTAACTTCTTTTTAATATCCTCACCATGAAATGGAATATTAAAATATTGCGCAGACTTGTAGATTCGCTCAAGATGATTTTCAATTAAGTAAAACGTGTTATGCTCGTACCTAATTGTTTCCATCAATTCAAAAGAAGGAATTTTTTCGTATAATACAGCAGACTTAGCGATCGCTTCTTTATATTCACCATCACTAGTTGATTCCCAAGTGATGCCCCCTCCAACGCCGTAATATGCCTTATTAATTTGCGTATCTACCATAAGCGTTCTAATTGCTACATTAAAAACAGCTTGTTTTTTGGGAGTAATGTAACCAATACTACCGCAATAAATCTCTCTAGGTGTTGCTTCTAGCTCATTAATTATTGCCATCGTGCTTACTTTAGGTGCCCCCGTTATCGAGCCACATGGAAATAATGCTTGAAAAATTTCTGTAAAGCTTATGTTATCAACTAGATCAGCAGTAACCGTCGATGTTAGTTGATATACGGTTGGATATTGCTCTACTTCAAATAGTTTCGGAACCTGAACAGTTCCTGTTTTAGCAATCTTCGATAAATCGTTTCTTAATAAATCAACAATCATAAGGTTCTCGGCCTTGTCTTTTTCGGAATGAACTAATACATTCCGGTTAGCAATATCCTCTTCAAACCATCTCCCCCGTTTTATCGTTCCTTTCATTGGTTTAGTGGAGATTTTCCCGTTATCAATTTCAAAGAACAGTTCTGGAGAAACAGATAAGATTCGGAAACGTCCCAGGTCTAAGTAAGCACTGTATTTTGCATCCTGTGCTTTCAGTAATTGTTCATAATAACGAGCATCATCAAAAGTGTCATCCGTTGATAATCTTACCGTGTAATTCACTTGATATGTATCCCCATCAGATATATGTTTTTTAATCGCATCAACCTTCTTTTTGTAATCTTTTTCACTTTCGTTCATTTCCCAGTTTAAGTTGATATCCGTATCATCATGCAGCTGGTTATTTTGGAAAGGGATTTTTACGGGCTCCTTATAAATTCCAAAATACACGAAAGGCATTGTATTATTTTCTTTTGTTATCAAACTATCATCTAATCCTTTACCCGCTTCATAGGATATATATCCAGCAGCATACCAGCCAGCATGAATATATGTATCAATTTCCTGCATAGCTTTGAGTACTTCGCTAGGCTTATATGCAGCCACGATTTTTTCCGGTTTCTCAAATAACAACCTTTCTCTATTTTGTTTTGCAGCAAAGTCAAATATCATTCTATTATTTTGTTCATCCATAATCATAAAGTCTATTCCTTCCTAAATTAATAATGTTCCAAGAAATTTTGTAAAATTTTATCGCCGTATTCAGTCAAGATGGATTCTGGATGAAACTGCACACCTTCAATCGGATAAGATTTATGTCTTATCGCCATAATTTCCCCGTCATCAGATGTTGATGTCACCTCAAGCTCTGGTGGAATTGAACGCGGATCAATTACTAATGAATGATATCTCGTAACCGAAAACGGATCTGGTATTCCAGAAAAAATAGTTTTTTGATTATGAAAGATCATAGATTGTCTACCATGTTTCGGTTGCTTGGCTTTAACAATTTCCGCACCAAAAAACTGACCAATTGCTTGATGTCCCAAACATATGCCTAATATAGGGATTTTCCCTTTAAAATGATTAATCGTTTCTAGGCTGATACCAGCGTCATTAGGCGCATGTGGTCCAGGTGAAATAACAATATGACTTGGATTTCGCTCTTCTATTTCACTAATAGAAATGTGATCATTTTTCCAAACTTCAACCTCCACCTCTAGCTTCTTAAAGTATTGTTCTATATTAAAAGTAAATGAATCATAATTATCTACAATTAGCAGCATGTACTTCCATCCCTCATTGATTTTATTCGTTTAAGAAAACTGTTTTATATTCTCATCATTTTATCATACATATTAATTTCAAGGGATTTATCTTGTCATAAAGTGAATCCTGGATTCTGGATAAAAAGAGAGCAATTACGAATGCTGGTTGAAAGTAGAATATGAGGTTCAGAACATATAAAAAGAGCGCATTTCTATTCCAGAAAAGCGCTCACTTCTTCATGCTTAATTATCGTTCTTTTTTGGATGGCAACAAGAATCTGAGTCCAAAGAATGTTCATATTCATCATGCCGACGAAGCCAAGTCTTGCCGTTTCCATCACTACGTCCAGGTGGTTGTTCCCAATCCTCTTGCCTACCAAGTGCTGTTAAATCAAGGTAATTGAACATGCCGATTATTAGGTCAGTTCCGCGGGCGTATGTTGTATACGTGTGATAAATGCTTTCACCATCTCGAAGGAATGTACTCACTCCCGGAACTTCCATTGACTTTACGGAATCAAGGGGTACACCTTTCTGAATAAGTTCCTCCTTGGTTAAGTAGTTGTATTCAATGGGAACAACAGATTCATCTAGTGTAGCATGGAAGTCATAATTAAAGTCGCTATTAAAAGAGGAGTACCAAGGAATGTTCCAACCCATACGTTCCTTGTACCGTTGGAGTTTAGACAGTGGAGCACGGGATATCAAAGCCAATGATGTGTTTCGTGCATGAAAATGAGCAAGATGACCGATGTTATCCGCAGCAAGTGAGCAGGCTGGACAACCTTCTTCCCAATCAGGATCAAACATAAAGTGATGCACAATAAGTTGCGGACGCCCTTCAAATAGATCAAGCAAACGCGTTTTTCCCTGCGGACCATCGAAGACATAATCCTTATTGACTTCTACCATTGGAAGGCGACGGCGCTCTGCATTCAGCGCATCTCGTGCTTTAGTAAACTCCTTTTCTTTGAGTAGCAGTTCCTTGCGAGCCACAAGCCATTCATCACGTGAGACGACATCAGGTAATTGCAGACGATTTTGCTCTTCTTTCATATACACATCTCCCTCTTTTCTTTCTTAGAATAACTCCTCTGTACTTCTTCTCGATTGCAAGCATCATTTCCTTTATTTTTTCCTTGCTTTCTTAATAATTGTATTTCTTATCTCTAGAAAGCTTCAAAAAAATATATTTATAAAAATTAAAAGAAATGAATCGTATCATCAAATTCCAAAGATAATTTTACTTATTTAATAAGTCCTAACAGGAGAAATGAGTTGTAAATGAGAGCCATTTCCGATTGGTTCAATTAAAATTGGCCTAATTGAACCATTAAAACATAAATTCACTTCTTTTTCCTTTATTATTTTTAAGGCTTCCATCATAAAATTTCCATCAAGAGTTACACTTAACTCTTCGTCTCCCGATATATTTTTAATGTATTGTTTTTCTCTAATTTCTCCCATTTCTGATGACATTGAGGAAATCATGATTTTGGAGTTGTCGTCTATTTGAAAATTAATATTGTTGTTTCTCCATTCATTTGCAAAAACACTAGCTCTGTCAATACCTTCTAACAATTGCTTTGTATCTAGTGTAACAATTGTACTTGGTTGTTGAGAAAACAATCCTGAAATACTAGGATAATTACCCTCAATTAGTCTTGAATAGAAAGATATGTTTTCTGACTTAAAAACAATATTTGTTTTTGTGGCAAATATATCAATATCAGTAGTATAACTACCGAATAACTTTAACAGTTCATTTAATGATGAACTGGGAACAATAAAGGATCCAATTAAATCTGATTTAATTTTAAGTCTTTTTAAGGATAATCTATGTGAGTTTGTTGCGATACAAGTAAGAAGTTCTTTTTGGAAAGAAAAACTTACCCCAGTAAGTACAGGGCTTGTTTCATACTTAGAAGCAGCAAAAACAGTTTGCTTTATAATTTCAATCAAATCATTACTATTTATCGTAACTATATTATGTAAATCGATATTCGGAAGAGATGGGTATTCCGTAACATCAATGCCGTTCATTTTGGTAATAATTTCTTCAGATTTTATAGTCGCTAACTGGTTTTCATCTACTTTAAAATGAATATCATTTGGTAATTTTTTAATTATCTCATTTAAATACTTAGCAGAAAGTACTATACTGCCTGTTTCAAGAATCTCTAATCTACTTAATCCATCATTTACTATAGAAATTGTTCTTTCTATAACAAAATCTGAATTACTTCCTGTAAGTGTTAAACTATCAGGTTTTGCATCTATTTTCATTCCTGTTAATATGGGTATAGTAGTTTTGGACGACACTGCATTGCGAACCTCTAATACAGCCTTTTTAAAATAGTCATTATTTATTTTGAACTCCATAAAATCCCCCTTCTTTATTTCATCGTCTTAATACAATGTATAACAACAACGTTTAACATGTTTATTCTTGTTCAAGTAATCTTCCCCTTTTATAAGAACATTTGTTCACAAACTCTACTTTATTTTAACATAAACATTCATTATTACTTGTAAATTCTGAAAAAAGTAGTCAGTTGATATTTCTTCATCGGAAATGCACCTAAAATTACATATCAATTTGAAGTATTGGTCTTGCCTCAAACATGTTGACAGCTTAGTTACTTTTCCAAGCAAGAAATAAAAAAAGAAGCCTCTCAAAAGTTCAGTGAACTTATGAGAAGCCTCATTTAAATTCCTCAATGTTAGTATTTAACTCTCATCTTACTTACAAACCCACTCATATCAAGGGTTGGAACGGATTATTACATCATACCGCCCATTCCACCCATGCCACCCATGTCAGGCATGCCAGCGCCACCAGCGTTTTCTTCTGGTAGGTCAGCTACAACTGCTTCTGTAGTTAGGAACATTGCCGCTACAGATGCTGCGTTTTGTAGTGCAGAACGTGTAACTTTTGTTGGATCTACGATTCCAGTATCGATCATGTTTACCCACTCACCAGTAGCTGCGTTGAAACCAACACCTACTTTTTCACGCTTCAAGCGATCAACAACGATAGAACCTTCTAGACCAGCATTGTATGCGATTTGGCGAACTGGCTCTTCAAGTGCACGTAGAACGATGCTTGCACCAGTTGCTTCGTCTCCTTCTAGTGCTAGGTCTGCTACTTTGTTATATACGTTTACAAGCGCAGTACCACCACCAGATACAATACCTTCCTCAACAGCTGCACGAGTTGCGTTTAATGCATCCTCGATGCGTAGCTTACGTTCTTTTAATTCTGTTTCTGTTGCAGCTCCAACCTTGATAACTGCTACACCGCCAGCTAGCTTAGCTAGACGCTCTTGAAGCTTTTCTTTATCGAATTCAGAAGTTGTTTCTTCTGCTTGTGCACGGATTTGTGCAACACGGGAAGAAATTGCTTCTGGATTTCCAGCACCTTCTACAATTGTAGTGTGCTCTTTTGTAACAACAACTTTTGAAGCGCGACCAAGCTGTTCAATTGTAGCGCTCTTTAGCTCTAGTCCAAGATCTTCTGTAATTACTTCGCCACCAGTTAATGTAGCAATATCTTCTAGCATTGCTTTACGACGATCACCAAATCCTGGTGCCTTTACTGCAACAGCGTTGAATGTTCCGCGAAGCTTGTTAACAACTAATGTTGCTAGTGCTTCCCCTTCTACATCCTCTGCAATAAGAAGTAATGGCTTACCTTGTTGAACTACTTGCTCAAGCACTGGAAGTACTTCTTGAATGTTGCTGATTTTCTTATCGGTAATTAAAATGTATGGATCTTCAAGAATTGCTTCCATCTTATCTTGATCTGTAACCATGTATGGAGAAGCATATCCACGATCGAATTGCATTCCTTCTACAACTTCTAGCTCTGTAGAGAAGCCTTTTGATTCTTCAATTGTAATAACACCATCATTACCAACACGTTCCATTGCTTCTGCAATGAGGTTACCTACTTCTTTATCATCTGAAGAAATAGCAGCTACTTGTGCAATAGAATCTTTGCCTTCAATTGGCTTGGAAATTGCTTTTAATTCATTAACAGCAGTTTCTACCGCTTTTTCAATTCCACGACGAATGCCAACTGGATTTGCTCCAGATGTCACGTTTTTCAAGCCTTCTTGAATCAAAGCCTGTGCTAGTACTGTTGCAGTTGTTGTACCGTCACCTGCAACATCGTTTGTTTTTGATGCAACCTCAGATACAAGCTGTGCACCCATATTTTCAAAACGATCTTCTAATTCAATTTCCTTTGCAATTGTAACACCATCATTTGTAATTAATGGGGAACCGAATTTTTTATCAAGAACAACGTTACGTCCTTTTGGTCCCAAGGTTACTTTAACTGCATCAGCCAATTTATCTACCCCGCGTAGCATTGCACGACGAGCGTCTTCACTAAATTTAATTTCTTTAGCCATGTTAAAATGCCCTCCTTAAAATCAAACCGAATATTTTTTATGTTGAATGGATTAGCCAACAATCGCTAAAACGTCATTTTCACGCAGAATTAAGTATTCTTTGCCTTGGTATTTCACTTCTGTTCCAGCAAATTTGGAGAAAATAATATGATCTCCTTCTTTTACTTCAAGTGCTACTTTTTCGCCACTTTCCAACACGCGTCCAGCACCAACTGCAACAACCTTACCTTCTTGTGGTTTTTCTTTTGCAGAATCCGGCAATACGATACCGCTTGCTGTTTTTTCTTCTTGCTCAACGAGTTCGATCACAACACGATCTCCTAGTGGTTTAATCATGTAGACAACCTCCTTAATTCTTTTTAAGTTATTTTTTATTCATTAGCACTCACCTACATAGAGTGCTAACACCAATTATTATAATAAATAATTCCGAAAAAAATTGCAAGCGTTGACGATTACATTTTTCGCTTTTTTTAATAAATCGAATCAGTCTTCCTATTATAACAGGGATCGAAATTATGTTAAAATACGTAAGAGTAACATTTGATGCGTTGCTAAATCGTTTGCAACCATGCTACCCATTGCTGCTTTGATGTCAGCTGCGATTTATGTAATGTACTTACATGAACCATACAGTCATAACATAGATATACTTAAAATGCATTTAAAGGAGACGTTCTATTTTGACGAAACGATATTGGTGGGTTATTATCACCTACATTCTTATGCAACTATCTGCACCAATTATTTTGTTCCTGGTTGGTCTTGTTCAACCAGATCTTATTCAAACAGCTCTGACAGAAGAACAGCTTGCTACTCTGTTAACCTATTGGACAATCGGAAGCTTTGTGCTTACGTTAGTAATTGTCTTGTTCTTAATGCGTCCAGATATGCGGATGACACAAACAAGGGACCGCGCTCCACTTGGAAACCTTATCCTTTGGTCTGTCTTAGGACTCTTTATGGCATATTTTGCGCAAGGAATCGCCGCCATGCTCGAGATGCAAATTTTCGGGATAAATCCTGGCTCTGAAAACACACAAATGATTATGGACATTGCGCGTGCCATTCCTATATTTATGATTGTACCAGCTATAATAGCACCAATTTTAGAAGAGATTATTTTCCGAAAAATTATTTTTGGTACGATCTATAAGCGAACGAACTTTGTCATTGCTGCGCTAATGTCTGCGTTTATTTTTGGGATTATCCATGGCGAGCCTGAGCATCTATTAATTTATGCTTCCATGGGCTTTGTATTCGCTTTTCTATATGTCAAAACAAAACGAATTCTTGTTCCAATCTTCGTCCATATGGCATTAAACACGATCACCGTGTTAGTTCAATATTCATTTACACCTGAGGACATCGAAAAGATGCAGGAGCAATTAAATCAGCTACAAATGATTTTTATTGGAGGCTAAAATCATGCGGATATCACCGAAAACATCTGCGATTATCTATTTATTAATGGCCATTTTTTTCATCTATGTCGCTATAATAAGCGCTG
Organism: Virgibacillus sp. LDC-1; assembly: GCF_030137545.1. GTDB lineage: Bacteria > Bacillota > Bacilli > Bacillales > Amphibacillaceae > LDC-1. The sequence goes on from NZ_JARUVL010000018.1 coordinate 45,706, forward strand.
AGGAAACAATATGGAACTTCACAACGATGCTATTTGCCATCTTTGCCACACTTGATTTAGGCATGGCAATCCGATTATTGAAACTTCATTTCCAATTAAAGCATCAAAAAAAGGAGTAGCGACACGCTACTCCTTTTTCTATTATCGCAAACCGATTAAAGAACGAATTAATTTTTTCCAATTAAGCCGAGCGTAATACGGCAACCCTTTAAACTAGATTAAAGAATCTAGCTAGCTGTTGAAATGGGTGAGACTCCTTCGGGAACAGCAACAGGGGAACGCAGACTAAAATCGCTACGTCCTGTAGCAACGTCTGCGCTAGTACGTCCTGTACGTCGAAAAATCCACTCGGAAAAGCGTATTATTTTTCCGAGTTAGTTGAGGCCGCGCCCGAGGAAAGCGAACCCATTTTCAAACTGCGTTGATTCAGATCCTAATTTTTTTCTCAACATGCTTCTATTATTCCTTCTCGTCTGCTAGCTTTAAAGGATAGTGCTTTAAGAAATAAACCAATGCTTGTAATTCCACTGCCAAATCAATATGATGTACCCGAATATTATCTGGTACTGTAATTCGAGCAGGGGTAAAGTTCAAGATTCCTTTAATACCCAAAGCTATTAAACGCTCTGTTACGCCGTCCGCCTCAGCAGCTGGAATCGTTAAAATGGCAACCCGTACTCCTGTGAGTCGCTGCTCCATTTCATCAATATGATAAATTGGAACACCGCCAATATCCTGTCCAATTTTTTCATTATCCGCATCAAAGGCCATCACAATTTTTGTATTATTGTTTTTCAGGAAATTATAATGTAAGAAAGCGGTTCCTAAATTACCCACCCCGATTAGTGCAACCTCGGTAAGTTCATCTTGATCCAAGGTTTTACGAAAAAATCCAAGCAAATACTCTACATTATAGCCATAGCCTTTTTTACCTAAGGCACCAAAGTAAGAAAAGTCCCTTCGTATCGTCGCTGAATCAACTTTTACCGCTTCACTTAATTCTTTTGAGGATACGCGTGTTTTCCCCTGATGCTGTAAATTGTTCAAAAATCGATAATATAATGGTAAACGTTTCGCTGTAGCTTGTGGGATTTTACTTTGATCCATAATTATTCCTCCTTGGCCGATCGCTTATAGTCACCGGATTTTCCACCTTTTTTCTCCATTAGATAGGTTTCTCCAATCACCATTCCTTTATCGATCGCCTTACACATGTCATATATTGTAAGCGCAGTGGCAGAAGCTGCCGTTAATGCTTCCATTTCCACGCCGGTACTGCCCTTTGTTTTCACAAAAGCTTCAATGACGAGCTCGTAGTTGTTGTCTAACGTATTCCATTGAAAAGAAATGTCAATCCCTTTTAATTGTAATGGATGACACATCGGAATCCAGTCCGATGTTTTTTTTGCAGCCATAATGCCCGCAACTTGCGCTACAGCTAAAACATCCCCTTTTTGAACCGTTTTCGCAGTAATTCGCTCGTATATTTCTCTTGAGACGTGGACACTAGTTCTTGCCAGCGCAACCCGCTCGGTTTCCTGCTTATGACTAATATCGACCATCCGTGCTCTACCTTGGGCATTAAAATGGGTGAAATCTGACATATACTCAACTCCTCTAAAAGAGATAGAAAGCGTTCCAAATTCATCCCCACGTATTATAACAAAAATAAGTAAAACAATATACTTTCTCCACCTTGGAAGCAGCGATAATCTCATTATTTATATTTATTTCAGTAATCGAATGATCCTGCCTCTATTCTAGCAGAAAACCCTATAAAAGTCGTGATTTATTTCACAATAGTATTGCCTGTCCGTTTCAATATGCGATACACTGATAATATTGAGGTGAGACGTATGATAATTATGCAATTAAACGGGATTGGTAAATCCTATGGCGCAGAAGAAATCATTCATAATATAAAGCTTGAAATAAAGGATCAGGACCGTATTGCCATTGTCGGCCGAAATGGTGCAGGGAAATCAACCTTACTCAAAATTATGGCTGGTGAAGAAACCTATGATGAAGGAGAATTGTTTAAACCGAAGGAGCTTACCATTGGTTACTTGTCCCAGCATACTGGTTTAGAGTCCAATCAATCCATTTGGGATGAAATGCAGGCTGTATTTGCATCGTTAATCGCGCAAGAAAAGGAGTTACGCTTATTAGAACAAAAGATGGCAGACGCTTCTTCACACACACCTGAAGCGTACGAGAAAATTCTCCAGGAATATGACCGGTTACAGCATGCCTTTTCAGAAAACGGTGGATATAGCTATGAAGCCGACATCAAAGCCGTTCTAACAGGGCTTCATTTTCAAAACTATGATTATGAAACACCAATTAGCGAGCTTAGTGGCGGTCAGAAAACAAGATTAGCCTTAGGTAAATTACTGTTACTAAAGCCTGCGCTGCTTATTTTAGACGAGCCAACGAACCACTTAGACATTGATACATTAGCTTGGCTAGAAAGCTATCTCTCTGCTTATCCTGGCGCAGTAGTGATTGTCTCTCACGATCGCTATTTCTTAGATAAGACTGTGTCTATCGTTTATGAAATATCACGCCATCGCATGAAGCGTTATAAAGGGAGCTACACGAAATATTTAGAGCAAAAAGCACTCGATTATGAACAGGATCTAAAGGAATTTGAAAAGCAGCAAACGGAAATTAAAAAGATGGAAGATTTTATCCAACGCAATATCGTTCGTGCATCAACTACAAAACGTGCACAAAGCAGAAGAAAGCAATTAGAGAAAATGGACGTAATGGACCGACCATTAGGAGATGAATCTTCTGCTTCCATCTCTTTTCAAGTAAACAAACGAAGCGGAAACGATGTTGTTCAAATAAAGCAACTCGCTTTTCAATATGAAGAGGATGCCGCACCTCTTTTTCAAGGTGTTGACTTACAGCTACAACGTGGTGACCGAGTAGCCATTGTTGGTCCGAATGGTGTTGGCAAAACAACGCTTCTAAAAACCATACTTGGTAAGCTAAAGCCTATTCAAGGAACGATTCAACTTGGAACAAATGTGGAAATCGGCTTTTATGATCAGGAGCAAGCGAATCTCAACTCCAACAAAACCGTTTTACAGGAGCTTTGGGACGAGCATCCAACAATTAATGAAAAGGATATTCGCACCGTTTTAGGCAATTTCTTGTTTTCAGGAGATGATGTATTAAAGCCTGTTTATGCATTAAGTGGTGGAGAAAAGGCAAGACTTGCACTTGCAAAGCTGCGTATGAAAAAAGCAAATCTACTTATTTTAGATGAGCCGACCAACCATTTAGATTTAGATAGCAAGGAAGTATTAGAGGCAGCGCTAATTGACTTTCCGGGGACAATTATATTTGTTTCCCATGACCGCTATTTTATTAATACGATTGCTGATCAAATCGTTGAAATGGAGAAGGATGGCGTCACCCTTTATTTAGGGAACTATGATTACTATATCGAAAAAAAGCAGGAAGAATTAGAGTATGCACAATTAGAAAATGTGGAAACAAAGGAAACAGAAGTAGATACGAATAAGCGGACCTTTCAAGAGGAAAAAAAGCTACAAAGTGAACGTAGGAAAATAGAGCGGCAAATTGCCAAGCTCGAACAATCGATCGAGGAATTGGAACAAAAGCTACTTCTTTTAGAGGAGCAAATGGCTGACCCTGCTGTTTATCAGGACCATGAAAAAGCATTAGAACTGACGAAGGAAGCAAATGGTGTGAAACAGGAAATTGAACAACAAATGGAAGAATGGACTGCACTGCAAGAAGCGTAAAATAGGAAAATTTTCTTTTACTAATTAAAAATCCGAACTGATTCATCGCTACATGCGGAATCATCGTTCGGATTTTTTTGATCAATTATTTAAAGAAGGCTCCTTGGAATGAAATCTCACCCTTCTACGTTATTAATCAATATTATAAGTTATTCAGATAATCCACAGGTCTATCCACTGAAAAAAGGCTTTACATCAAGATATTAACAAAGTTATACACATTATCCACAGAAAATAATTGATTTATCCACTATTCTCTCCACAAAGTCAATGCTATTTCTATCCCGTTTTACCTTATTTACCCACACGGTTGTGGATAACTGTTTATCTTAATGGTAAAGACGGATTCGCATTTAAATCTAATCCTGCGCGTTTTCCTTGTTCAAAAGAAATCGTTCCTGCAGCTGCAATCATTGCCGCATTATCTGTACAAAGCTGTAATGGTGGAATAACTAATGGGATATCGGTTTCTGAAAATCTGTTAACTAATGCATTTCTTAATCCTTTATTAGCAGCGACACCTCCAGCAACGATAACCTGGTTCACTTGATATTTTTTGGCTGCCTGAAAGGTCTTTGTTGTCAGCACATCAATAACGCTTGCTTGAAAGCTTGCTGCAATATCTTCGTTCTTTAATGCTTCATCACGCTGCTTTGCATTGTGAATAAAGTTAATAACTGCTGACTTTAAGCCACTAAAACTAAAATCAAAGCTTCCCTCTTCTAACCAGGCCCGTGGGAAATCAATCGTTGCTTCACCTTGGGCAGCAAGGCGGTCTATTTGTGGACCACCGGGATATGGCAAGCCAAGCATTCTTGCTACTTTATCATATGCTTCCCCAGCTGCATCATCACGTGTTTCACCGATCACTTCATACTGACCATGCGCTTTCATAACGACAAGCTCGGTATGGCCACCTGAAACGATTAATGCGAGCAATGGAAATTGAAAATCAGCAACAAAACGATTGGCATAAATATGTCCTGCTATATGATGCACACCAATTAAAGGCTTTTGTTTGGCAAATGCTATTGCTTTCGCAGCATTCACACCGATCAACAATGCCCCAACTAACCCTGGCCCTTCTGTTACTGCAATGGCATCAATGTCATCCCAGCTTAGCTTGGATTGTTCTATCGCTTCTTCTAGAACGAGCGTAATTTGTTCTACATGGTGACGAGAAGCAATCTCTGGAACAACACCACCAAATCGTTTATGACTTTCAATTTGCGAAGCGACCACATTTGTAATAATTTCGCTTCCATTTTTAACGATTGCTACTGCTGTTTCATCACAGCTCGTTTCGATTCCTAAAATATACGTATCCTTTTTCATTATAAATTCACCCACATTACTACCGCATCCTCTTGATTATCGGAATAATAATTTTTACGTATGCCACCTGGTACAAGTCCAAATTTTTGATACATACGTTGTGCCACAATATTCGAAAGCCGGACTTCCAAAGAAAGCCTGGTGGCTCCTAACTGCATTGCTTGCTGAACAGTAAATTGAAATAACTTCTCTCCATACTTATTGCCACGATAAGCTGGTGAAATGGCGATATTCGTTATTTGTGCATCTTCAAATACGGACCATAAACCAGCATAACCAATAATTACATCGTCAATGATTGCCACAAAATAATGCGCGTGATCGTTTTTTACGATTTCTTGATAAAATATCTCTGGTGGCCATGGACTAGTAAACGAAGCTTCCTCTACTACTGCTACCTGGTCAATATCTGCTATTTCCATTTTTCGAATCGTTAGCTCAGCCATCCTGTCGATGTTCTCCTTGCGCTTTAAGCCAATTTGCCTCTGCCTCTGCAAGACGTAAATAATTCGGCTTTAGTGCATGCACCGTATCACCTGAAAGCTCTTTACCAGCATAAGCTAGATAAGCTGGACTAGTATGGTGGAAAGGCTCTTCGGGAATAATCGCTAAGTCTCCTAATTGCGCTAAAATAACCTCCTGATGCTTCTCCATATCAGGACTTAAAAATAAAACCGACTTCTGCAAAGCTTTTAATTTTTCTAGCCAATCTGTTAGTAAAATATTCCTGTCATCCAAGAGTGTGTGCATTTTTCCTGCACGCCACTCATATAAGCCTGTATAAACTAACCCACGGCGCGCATCAAAGAAAGGGGAAATAACAGACTGTGAAAACCTGCCTTGAAATGCTAAAGCATTCAGACTGGAAACGCCGACTACGGGGATGTTCAATGCCCACCCTAACGTTTTCGCAGTCGTTAATCCAATGCGAACACCAGTATAAGAGCCAGGACCTTGAGCAACGACAATCTTCTCTAATTGCTCTGGAGTAATTTGCACTTCTTTCATTAATTGATCAACCGCAGGCATTAATCGCACCGAATGATTTTTCGCCATATTTGTGATGATTTGACCAATTAATTGGTCATCCTTTAAAATTGCTACACCTAACGCATTGTTCGATGTATCTATTGCAAGTATATACATTGATTGTAGCTCCTCACATCTTATCCAATTAGTTCATTTACAATAACCTCAAAATGAAGCCCTTGTGGTTGGAATATCATCCGTCGACGATGCTCATCCACATGTTCTATTGTAATATTTAATCTTTCCTTAGGTAGGTAGTCTTCAATAAATTGCGCCCACTCTACTACCGTTATCCCATCACCGTAAAAATACTCTTCAAAGCCGATATCTTCCTCTGAATGCTCTAATCGATATACATCCATATGGTATAGAGGAAGCTCACCAGCGTATTCTTTTATAATCGTGAAGGTTGGACTGTTTACCGTTTGCTTGACACCCAGCCCGTTTGCTAGCCCTTTTGTAAAGGTCGTCTTACCTGCTCCTAAGTCCCCTTCCAATGTAAGTACATCTCCAGGTTTTAGCAACAAGGCCAGTCGTTCAGCAATTTGTAATGTTTCCTCTCTAGTTGCTACATTGATTTCAATCTCTTTCATGTTATCACCTACTTCAAATGAGTATACCCATCTTTTTTTAAACGATTTATCTGATTGTTTTTGCTATGTAAAAAAACATTTGCTGTTTCATGCGCGCTTGAGACGCAACCTATTTTAGTGACCAGCGTATTTGTTTTTTTAGCAGCCTCTTCAACGATTTTCCAATCCGATGGTGCCACCGCTCCAACTAATTCAAAATCCTCTCCACCATAATATTTCCACTTTTTTTGTTGGTCCTTGGAAAACTGATCGAAGGACGGATAAACAGGAATAGAGGATTCAAACAAGTGGATGTCTACCATGGAAGCTTCCGCAATTTCATTCGCCTCACTAGCTATTCCATCACTAATATCATTTAAAGCTACTCTTTTTATAGCACGCAACTCCCTTGCAAGGGAAACTTGTGGAAAAGGAGTCCGATGACGTTGTATATAATAATTGGCATCTTTATATTTTTTTTGGGGATGCCCTATGATATGAAAACCTGCTTGCGAGTCACCTAAAGTCCCAGTTACAAAAACAATATCTCCTGTTTTAGCATCATTGCGATATCTCGCTTTGTCCTTTTCAACAAAACCAACTACCGTTATCGACAAAGTTAATTCCTTGCCAGAAACCGTATCTCCACCCATTAAATCCATTTGATAGTGTGTGGCAAGCTCTCTCATTCCAGCAAAAATAGCGGAAATATCAGCATTACTCCACGTTTTCGGAATTACGACAGAGACGAAATAAAAGGCAGGAACTGCTCCCATTGCAGCTAAATCACTTAAATTAGCAGCCAATGCTCGGTATCCAATATGTGTAGCGTTCATCGTATGCTTTGAAAAATGAACTCCATCCACAAAGGTATCTACGGATGTAACGATATCCATTCCGGCCTGTCGAAACACTGCTGCATCGTCTCCAATACCCTTAATCACCGAATTTTGTTTATAGCTTTTTGGTGTAATCGAGCGGATAAAGGAAAACTCGTCCATTTTTAAACACTCCTACTCATCTTTAACAATAAAGCAAATATAATTTCAGTATATCAGATTCATTCTAAGAATTATCATATAAACTCTTTTACTTTACTTACACTGTGCATCTATTAAAAAAGATCCATGTAACGAAAAAACACATGATGCCAAATGGCATCATGTGTTATATGTATAGTGGAAATGTAAAGTATAAATGGCGGTCCGGACGGGACTCGAACCCGCGACCTCCTGCGTGACAGGCAGGCATTCTAACCAACTGAACTACCGGACCATTTACAGAAAATATATTTCTAGCAAAAAAGTAATTCGCACTTTACAGCACTTCTTGTTTTCAACGAACAGGAAGTGATTTATTTTAATGAAGCATAAACAATTTGGTTGCGGGGGCAGGATTTGAACCTGCGACCTTCGGGTTATGAGCCCGACGAGCTACCAGACTGCTCCACCCCGCGATAATAAGAATAAATTGAATGTAGTCATGCAACTGTTGACAGTTACTGTTCGTCGTTGCACTCCTCACAAGCCTGCACATAGTCGTTTTTCGATGATGCTTGCGGCTTGCTCCACCCCGCGATATTAAAAATAATATGTTTCGCCTGGCGGCGTCCTACTCTCACAGGGGCAATGCCCCAACTACCATCGGCGCTGAAGAGCTTAACTGCTGTGTTCGGCATGGGAACAGGTGTGGCCTCTTCGCTATCGCTACCAGACAAATGTCTTTAAAGGAAAGACAAGATATATTATAGGCATTTTCCAAAGAAAATGCAAGGGTTTTTTATTTATACCCTAAAAACTAAATAAGAGTTCTACCAA
>NZ_JARUVL010000019.1 GCF_030137545.1 Virgibacillus sp. LDC-1
AAGTGGGCATATCCAGAACTGGGCAATGGTTATGAACCAACTTCTTCTTCAAGATGAATTAAAAGATAGAGTGTTAAAGTATCTTGAGTAAATTAGAACTTACACACTTTATTTGACAAACCCCACCAGTTTTTGGAACAGTTGTGTATGCTTCAGATGTAACTCCGAAAAAAAATGTTATAGGACAATGGAACACTGACTTATAAGAGCTCATCCCGAGGAAAGGATGTTTTTATGCAAAAGTGGTTTGTTTTACTGTGTAGTTCCATCATTCTTTTATTATTGATTAGTGCTTGTGGAAAGAAAGAAGACAATGCTGTAGAATTCGGAAAAGAGTTTATTAAGGGATATTATCATGTTGAGGATTTAAGCCTTGATTTGAACAAAATGAACACAGCACAACTCCTTGATAAACAGAATAAATTTTCAACTTATTTTACAGAAAAGGAATTTGAAGACCTAGCAAACAAAAGATTTTTTTTAATACCAGAAGAGGTAGCAATTAAAAAAAATAATACAATTTCTGTGCAAAACATTAAATTTGAAAAAAATGAACAAGACCAAGCAAAAAGTGAATCGTTCGATTTTAATCATTCTTTTACTTTAATATTTACTGATCCAGAAGGAAATGAGGTAGATAAAGTAGAATTGAAAGGTCAAATGACTATTATTAATAGTGATAATGAATTAAAAATTGATAGCTATTATGATGGTGAGCACCTAAAGGATATGCTTTATAACTAAAGTATCTTTTTGGTTTAAATACCTCTTTACTTGAAAAGTATTACTGCATTATATGTACAAACATATTAATAGTTACTTCATACAAAGAAGGGGCTGGTGAGCTATCGCCAGCCCCAATATTTGGATTAGGACTAATGTTTTTAATATAAGGCTTGATAAAGTTAGTACCCTTCGCTTTTCACGTTTGTATTACCACTTTATTTTGCTATTTTTTGGAGCTTTGAAATCATTTTGATAGCTCGACCTGTACCGATGGCAACAGATTCGAGTGGGTTTGGAGCAAGATGAACAGGAACTATGATTTCTCTTGTTAACCATTCTTGCATTCCATGAAGTAATGCTCCGCCTCCAGTGAGGACAATTCCACGATCTACAATATCTCCGCTTAGCTCAGGAGGACAGTCTTCGAGTGTTGCTCGAATTGCTTCTAGAATTTGTTCTAATGATTCTTTTAATGCAGCATATACCTCTTTGGATGAAATAGTAACTGTTTTAGGTAATCCAGTAACCATGTCACGACCGCGAATCTCCATTGTTTGCTCTGGATGATCCTCATATGCATAGCCAATTTCCATTTTAATATTCTCCGCAGTTCTTTCTCCAATAAGAATATTGTATTTCTTGCGGATATATTGAATGATTTCTTCATCCATACGGTCGCCACCAACTCGTACAGAGTTAGAAGATACGACACCACCAAAGGAGATAATTCCAACTTCTGCAGTTCCGCCACCGATATCAACAATCACATTGGCAATTGGTTCATCTACAGGAAGATCTGCTCCAATTGCAGCAGCAACTGGCTCTTCAATAATATGGACATGCTTTGCTCCATAGCTAGATATTGCATTATGAATCGCGCGGCGCTCTACCGCAGTGCTTCCAGCTGGGGTACATACGACAACAGTTGGTTTCCGCATAGATAGCCCCATTTTTTTGCTAACTTTTTTCAAAAATGCCTTAAGCATTTGTGCTGTTACATCGTAATCAGCTATGACGCCATCTCGTAACGGTCGGATAGGAATGATGTTTTTTGGTGTTTTTCCTACCATTTGTTTTGCTTCTGTACCAACTGCAACAACCTGCTTTGTGTTGACATCGATTGCTACGACAGATGGTTCATTTAATACGATCCCTTTTGTTTTTGTATATATAAGGATATTTGCTGTACCTAAATCAATTCCGATTTCTGCATTTGATAACATAATATGTTCCTCCAATGATGACAATATTCGCTAACCTTTATGATAAGTGCCACTTTAATTCCTTTTGGCTTTGGGGATATATACCCACAGATAGCCATTTCACTTTATAGTTCTTCTATTATAATTCCTATTTTATGGGGGTAGTTATTCGTTTCTGTTAATTAATAATATTTTTTTATCTTGAAAAAATATCTCCTACCTTAATAGGTGAATATCGATAGAAATTTGGATGCACACTTAAAAAATCAAGTAACATTTTGATTACAAAAAAAGCCTTGCTGTAATATAATAGCTTGTTTTGACAGGGTGTCAATAGCAATTTTGATGCAAGTTTTGCCAGGTGAAAGTCTGATTTCCAATATTCCCGTTTTTAGGTTAAATCGATCCTCAAGTATATCAAGGACTTTTGCGCAATAGAGAGATTCCAATCGTGTATTTACTTTAAATGGAAAATGCTGCTATGAATATTACATAAAACGCATGTTATAGTATTTTTGCAGGCAGGACACAGCTTGTGAGAACTTAAATCAAATCTAAAAGAAGAGGTGTTTTTAATGTTGAAGAAAATAACTGTTGTAACAGCTTTATCAACTGCACTATTATTCGGAGGAACAATCAGTAATTCTGTTGATGCCGCAGCTAAGGATCAAGCACAGAATTTTTCATATAAAACAAAGATCTATTATTCTACAAATGGAAATTGGCAGCAAGTTTCAAATAAGGATATAAACAGCTATCTTTCAAAATACTTTTCATCTAGTAATTGGAAAAATATTAAATGGGATTGGAAAAATGATTCACATAAAGGTGAAGCAGAAGTAGAAAAGCAAGATCCACCAAAACAAGAAGCACCAAAGGAACCTGTAAAAGTAGAACAAAATCAGCCATCGAAGGCACCAACTGCAGATAAAAAACCTGTACAGAAGCCAGAAACACCAACTGCAGATAAAAAACCTGTACAAAAGCCAGAAGCACCAGCTAAAGAAAATACAACAACAAACAAACCAGCACAGTCTACACCACAAGGACAAAATTATGCATTAAGTCAGTTTGAGCAACAAGTTGTTGATTTAACAAACCAAGAACGCGCGAAGCAAGGATTAAGTGCATTGAAAGTGGATTGGGAATTAAGTAGAGTAGCACGTGAGAAGTCTCGTGATATGTCAGTTAATGGATACTTTTCTCATAACAGCCCTACGTACGGATCTCCATTCGATATGATGAAGAGCTGGGGAATCAGCTATAATACTGCAGGTGAAAACATTGCCAAAGGACAGCGTACACCTCAAGAGGTTGTTAACGCTTGGATGAATAGTGAAGGTCACCGTGCAAACATTATGAATGGCAAATTCACACACATTGGCGTAGGCTATGTTGAATCAGGAAATGTTTGGACACAACAATTTATTGGCAAGTAATCGCTACAATAGATGATTATAATAAAGTCCTCAAAAGGATAGGAATTCTTCCTTTTGGGGATTTTTCTATGCTCGTAAATTTATAATTCCCTAACCGAATGGAGATATACTGTCGAATTATAGCGAATCATGAAATGAACATTGTGTGAAGTAGGAAAAAAGTCTTGAACCGTTGTTATTCTAAGGTATAATTTTAATTATGTTAGGAGGAGACAACGTGTTACGGACAATAGGAATATATATATATGCAGGACTATTAGTAGTTGCAACTTATTTTAAGCTGCAAAAAGCGAAAAAAAGCTTTCACTCTGAAAATGATCGACAGTCTAATGAGTATTATTTCGAGCAACCGAAAACAGTATCTCGAAAAGTATTAGAGCGAACAGGATCAACTGTAACTGTGAAAGGACAAGAGAATTTACCAGATGGTGCGGTATTATTTGTGGCAAACCACCAAGGGTTGTTTGATATTTTAGCATTGCTTGGCTACCTCGGTAAGCCAGTAGGGTTTATTGCTAAAAAGGAAATTAATAAGCTACCGATTATTCGATCGTGGATGAAGCTAATTTATTGTGTTTTTATTGATCGCAATGATAGAAGACAATCAATGAAGGCGATTAATGAAGGGATCGAATATTTAAAGGATGGTCATTCACTTGTGATTTTTCCAGAAGGGACACGGAGTAGAGGAGGTAAATTGAATCCCTTTAAACCAGGGAGTTTACGTTTAGCTACAAAGGCTCGTGTACCTATCGTACCGATTACAATCAATGGTACGTATCAAATGCTTGAAGAGGATGGGGGGCGTATAAAAGCGTCCGACGTTTCATTGACAATTGGCAAACCAATGTACCCTGAAGCATATAAAGAAATGAAAAGTGCAGAAATAGCTGAGTCCCTACAAAATACAATCGAAAAGACGTTACAAACGGAAAATGCGGAAAAGAATGCAGCGAATATCGAAGAAGCATTAACTGTTCAATAATTAATATTCGAACAAAACGCTTGTTTAGCTTGAGCTATGCAAGCGTTTTTTATCTGAGTAAGTAACGCATTGTTTAAAGCTTTATTAAATAGGTGAATAATTATTAATGAAAGCCGCCTAATCGCTTTAGTTGCTACTTCCTTTCTTATCATTTATATTTTGAAGGAATACGTATCGGTCAAAATAATGATTTTAAAATAAGCCATTTCTATTCAGATTGAGGTGAAGGCATTGGTACAAGGAACAGCGAATTGGAGTACAGAACAAAACGAGAATTGGCTGCAAAGCTATGTTGACGACTGGGTTTCTTTTTATCGAAAGCATACGAAGGAAGGGGAGCTTGCTTCTTATATCCCAGTATTAAAGGAAGCAAATCCTGATTGGCTCGGTATTACAATCCTAGGGAATAATGGAATGAAAATAAGTTCAGGAGATACACATATTCCGTTCACGATCCAAAGTATTTCTAAGGTGCTTAGTTTAATTGTCGCTTGTATGGAGCGAGGTATATCTTATGTGCTCGATCGAGTAGATGTGGAACCTACTGGAGAAGCGTTTAACTCCATTATGCATTTGGAAATGAGTCAGGTAAATAAGCCATTTAACCCTTTTATTAACGCAGGTGCGATTACAGTTACCTCGATGTTAAAGGGAAAAACATCAGATATGCGACTTGAGCCTTTGTTTTTACTTTTAGAAAAAATGCTAGGCTATCGTCCAAAATTAAATGTTGAAGTATATGAATCCGAGCGTAATACTTCGATGCGTAACCGTGCTATTGGCTATTATTTGTTAGAGATCGGCTTTTTAGAATCAGATATGAATGTCACGTTGGAAACTTATTTTAAGCAATGCTCGATTGAGGTTACCTCAGAAGACCTTGCAAAAATCGGTTTGATTTTAGCGAATGATGGAGAAGATCCAAATACAAAAGAGGAAATCATTCCGCGACAAATTGCCCGGATTGTAAAAGCGTTAATGCTTACATGTGGCATGTATGATGCATCTGGAAAGTTTGCCACATATGTAGGGGTTCCAGCCAAAAGTGGTGTCTCTGGTGGAATCATTGCTGTCGCACCACCACGTGTTCGCGAGGAAGAATTACCCTTTATTGAAGGGTGTGGTATTGGTGTGTTTGGTCCAGCATTAGATGATCGTGGCAATAGTGTTGCTGGCATTCGTTTATTACGTCACATTGCATCACAGTGGGATTTAAGTATTTTTTGAGGAATGGTTGCATACACTTTCGAAGGGGGTGGCAGGATGTGTGGTCGCTATACCGTACTTGCAAATGAGACTGCTATTCGAACAGAATATGGATTAGCACATTCTATTGATTCTTTTCAGCCAAGCTATAATATTGCTCCTGGGCAGGATGTTTTGGCGATTATCCATGATGGAAAAGAGCGTAGGGCCGGCTATATACGTTGGGGACTCATTCCATCGTGGGCGAAAGATGAAAAGATTGGATATAAAATGATTAATGCGAGAAGTGAAACAGTACACGAAAAGCCGAGCTTTAAAAATCTGTTAGCACAAAAGCGATGTCTTATTATAGCAGATAGCTTTTATGAGTGGCAAAAGCAGGGTAGTCGTAAGCAGCCTAAAAGAATTCAATTAGCTGATCGGGGACTTTTTGCTTTTGCGGGATTGTGGGATAAATGGCAAACCGATGATAAAGTAGTTTTTACTTGTACGATTCTAACAAAGGATGCCAATCCGTTTATGAAACAAATACATGATCGTATGCCGATAATATTACCGAAGCAAAAAGAGGCTGAATGGATCTCGCCAACAAAGCAGCATCCAGTCCAAGTTAAAGAATTTCTTGCAGATGTGAATATAGAGGATTTAACGAGCTACGATGTATCAGATTACGTAAACAAGGCAAAAAATAATGATGAAAACTGTATTGCACCAATCGCTTAAGTGATTGATGTTTTGTTGTTATCGAAACGAATGAGCTTGGAAGAATTTTTAATAAGCGAAGAAAGAAATCTTTTTCTCATGTTGAGAAAGAAAAAGGGCGTGATCATCCTTAAATAGGATGACCCGCTCTTTTTAGTTGCTCTTGCCTAGTTATATTTTTGCTCTATAATGCTTTTACTTAAGATGCTTGCTTCGCCTTTTTTGCTTCTAACTTCTCTTCTTTTGCTACCTTTAAGAATTTCTTTGTTTCATAGGCAACTACACCAGATAATCCTAAAAGGCCAATAAGGTTTGGAAATGCCATTAAAGCATTCATAATATCAGAAATGCCAAATACAATATCAAGTTTTTCCATTGCGCCGTACATAACTGCTAGTACGAAGACAATTCGATAGTATGGGATAGCTTTATCAGTAAATAAGTATGAAAAGCATTTTTCACCGTAATAGGACCAACCAACAAGAGTAGAGAAGGCGAAAAGCACAATTCCAATTGTAACGATAAATCCGCCAACATCACCAAGATACATACTAAATGCTGCGGCTGTTAAATCTCCGCCTTCTGGACCAGATCCTGCTAATCCTGACATAACAATTGTAATTCCAGTAATTGAACAGACGATAATGGTGTCAATGAACACTTGTGTCATCGAAACAAGTGCTTGTCGTCCGGGATAATCGGTCTTCGCAGCAGCGGCCGCAATTGGGGCCGAACCAAGTCCAGCTTCATTGGAAAATACGCCTCGAGCTACACCATATCGAATAACGGTTCCTAAAATACCGCCTCCAACAGCACTTCCTGTGAATGCATCTGTGAAAATGAGGCTAATAACGCCTGGTAATACATCAAAATTCATTACCATAATAATAAGACCGCCAATAACGTAAAATAAGGCCATAATTGGAACGAAAAACGCAGTTACACGACCAATCCATTTAATGCCTCCAAGGATAACCAATCCGGTTAATGTTGTAAGCAATATACCAGTTACCCAGCCAGGAATTTGAAAGGAACGCTCCATTGCGTCAGACACAGAATTTGATTGCACCATGTTCCCGATTCCAAAGGCTGCAATCGCGCCAAAAAAAGCAAAAAGAATTCCGAGCCATTTTGCTTTTAGACCATGCTCTAAATAATACATCGGTCCGCCCGACATTTCTCCTTTACTATTCGTTACACGATACTTTACCGCTAATACAGCTTCCGCATATTTTGTTGCCATTCCGAATAAGGCGGATAGCCACATCCAAAACACAGCACCAGGTCCACCAAGTACAACTGCTGTGGCAACACCGACGATATTACCGGTACCAATAGTTGCAGCCATTGCTGTTGTTAAGGCTTGGTAATGACTTATATCTCCTTTTGATTTTTTATCCTGTCTAGTTGGGCTGAACGCCAGGCGGAGTGCGTAAGGTAGTGTTCGAAATTGTAAAAAACCTAGTCTTAAAGTTAAATATAGTCCGGTCCCGACAATTAGCACTAAAGTGATCGGTCCCCAGACGAAACCACTAATTTCATTTATTAACTCTTTCAACATGCTTCCCCCTTTGTTTGATTATATAATATATATTAAATATTTCGAATATTAGCTTGGATGTCAAGCGTTTTTTATATTAATTCGGAAAAAATGCTAAATTTTAGTCGCTTTATAAAGTATATTACAAAAAATGCGTATACTATTATTTTCTTAATCAAGAAGAATTCGTTATAATACAAGTAAAAGTAGAATAGGTGGGGAAACAGAATGATCCGTGTGCTCTTTGTTTGCTTAGGGAACATTTGTCGATCTCCAATGGCTGAAGCAGTATTTCGGCAAATGGTTAAGGAAGAAAAGCTAGAAACCGAAATAGAGGTAGATTCCAGTGGTACAGGTGATTGGCATGTTGGCGAACCACCACATCATGGAACGAGGGACTTGCTAGCGCAAAAACAAATTCCTTATGATGGTTTACGGGCAAGACAGGTTACCGTACACGATTGGGAGAAATTTGATTATATTATTGCGATGGATGATCAAAATATAAAGGATTTAAGGAAGCTAAAAGCGGGTAATGATAATATCGTGGTAGCGAAATTAATGGATTATGTTCAAAATGCGGGTGAATCAAATGTGCCTGATCCATATTTTACAGGGGATTTTGATTATACATATAAATTAGTAAAAGCAGGCTGTGCCAATCTTTTAACCTATATTAAAGTGGTAAATGGACTTTAGCTTGAAACGAGCAAAGCCACTTGTACGAATGAAAAAGATCATGCAAATAAAGGAGAGATGATTCATGGGAAAACGTAAA
Source organism: Virgibacillus sp. LDC-1 (assembly GCF_030137545.1). Lineage (GTDB taxonomy): Bacteria > Bacillota > Bacilli > Bacillales > Amphibacillaceae > LDC-1. The sequence goes on from NZ_JARUVL010000019.1 coordinate 8,579, forward strand.
TTAATTACAGGGATTGTTGTTGGGGCAGTAGTAGGAGGGATAACGGCTTTATTTGACGGAGATACGCGAAGCTATACAAAACAAAGAATTTCACGCTGCAAAGATATGTCTTCTCACGTTGTTCGTAATCCAGCCGAGGCAGTTAATAATGTGAAACAATCGGTGGACAAATTTTATGAAACATTCTCTTATCAGGCAGAAAATGCTGTAAATGCATTAGAGCAAGTAGAGCAGACGCTTGGAACGGTTTCGGACAAGCTATCATCAAAACGAAAGTAAATGTCTTGTTCATTAGAAGTTATAACATTTTTTAAATATAATCGGAATCTTTCCGCTATGCTAGAACATACTATGCAATTAGGGGAGTGATAGTATGGAAAAGGTCATGCGGTTTGGTAAGCTGTTAATAAGGCGAATAATGGTAGACGATGTTTTTGGACTTTCGGCACAGCTTGCCTACTTTTTTTTATTATCCTTATTCCCTTTATTATTATTTATCCTGACCTTGGTTGGCTATTTACCAATTGATGAAAATGCGTTAATGGACATGCTTGCAACCTTTGCACCGGAAGAAACCATGAATTTAATCAATTCAAATATTAGCTTTTTATTGAATCAGAAAAATAGCGGCCTATTATCGATTGGGATTATTGGAACCCTTTGGTCTGCATCTAATGGTGTTAATGCAATTATGCGGGCATTTAATCGAGCGTATGAAGTAGAAGAGGATCGCTCCTTTCTTGTATCGAGACTCATTGCTATCGTACTAACCATTGCGATGATCGCCATCATTGTGATTGCAATATTACTTCCTGTATTAGGAAGAATGCTTGGGGTTTATGTTTTTTCTTTTTTTGGATTGTCTAGTGACTTCCTTCATGTTTGGGAGACATTGCGTTGGGTCATTTCTTCTGTCGTGTTCTTTATCGTATTTCTTTCCCTGTATCGACTAGCTCCTAATAAGAAAATTCATATAGGAGATGCCTTTTGGGGCGCTTTATTTGCCACGTTTAGCTGGCAACTTGCTTCACTTGTGTTTTCTTACTACGTAAATACGATCGGAAATTATTCGGCTACATATGGTAGCTTAGGTGCCGTTATTATTTTGATGGTTTGGTTTTATCTTTCTGCTTTAATTATTATTATCGGCGGCATCATAAACGCGATTCTCCAAAATAAATACTTTAGGGTAAAATAATAGAGTTAGAAGAAGGTTGTGTGATCTGCGTTTCAGGCGATACACTTCGCTTTTTGTGGGCAACTCCTCAACCTTTAAAGAACATAACTGAAGGGCCCTTAATCGGGTCTTTGTCATTGCTTCATAATAGCTCGCATGTCTATCGCTGAAATATTAGTTGGACGGTTGATGCTAAATAAACAGACAAGGTTCTCACAAAAAAATTATAAGAAGCACTCCTTCAATCTTTTTGGCTAGTTTGGACTAACTACCATTGTAAAACATTTGGGGAGTGCTTCTTTTGTAAAACCTCATTTTTATCAAGTTCACTTATATAACACGCTTACTTTAAGAGTCGTAAACCATTAAGAATAACAAGAATTGTACTTCCTTCATGGCCAATAACTCCACCAGGTAAATCAATAATTTGGAAGAAGTTAGATGTAATTAAAAAGGCAATGACTGCTAATGAAAAGAAGATATTTTGCTTTATAATGCGATTCATACGACTGGATAGCTTCATCGTATTGGTAATTCTACTTAAATCATTCTTCATTAAAACGACGTCCGCGGTTTCTAGTGCCACATCTGTTCCTTCTCCCATTGCGATGCCTAAATTAGCAGTAGCAAGGGCAGGTGCATCATTAATTCCGTCTCCTACCATGGCAACATTTTTAAAGGTGTTTTTAAGCTGTTTTACATGGTTCACCTTTTCTTCTGGGAGGCAATTTGCAATATAATCATCTAGCCCAGCTTCCTCTGCAATCGCTTTGGCGGTTAGTTCGTTATCTCCTGTTAGCATGATAGTATGCACGCCTTGTTGTTTTAACGCTTTAATTGCTTTTTTGGCAACCTCTCTAATGGTATCTTTCAAGGCGAAGACAGCAACAATTTCTTCATTCGTTTTCGCACATACAATCGTTTTTCCTTCTTGGGCGAGTCTTTGAATTATTCCATCTTGGAACTTTTCAGCTAAGTCGGCTCCAACAAAGTCAGCCTTGCCAATTTCCCATTTTTGCTCATTAATTGTAGCAACAACGCCATTACCACTCACTGTTTTCATTGTATCTATTATTATCGGGTAACGTTCTAATTGCGCTTTTCCGAACGATGTAATCGCTTGGGCGAGCGGATGAGTCGATTCCTTTTCGATTGCAGCCACAGCGGCAATTACTTCCTCTTGATCAATTCCTTCTTTAAAGAAAGTATCAGTTACAATTGGCGTTCCATTTGTTAATGTTCCTGTTTTATCAAAGGCAATTGCTTTTACATGGCTTAGATTCTCTAAATGAACGCCACCTTTAAATAAAACCCCGTTTTTGGCACTGTTAGAAATGGCTGACAAAGTCGCAGGCATAATGGAAGCGACAAGTGCACAAGGAGAAGCAACAACTAATAAAATCATTGCACGATAAATGCTTTCCTCTACTGTCCAGCCAAACGCAATCGTAGGAATAAACATCATCACGACAACAACAACGAGTACAGCCTTTACATACACACCTTCAAATTTCTCAATGAATAATTGAGAAGGAGGCTTTTCCTCTTGGGCAGACTGAACCATTTGAATTATTTTTTGGAAAAGTGTTTCACTAGCTGGTTTTGATATTTCAATAGTGATTGTTCCATCAAGCGCTACGGTTCCGGCATATACATCTTGTGTATTTGCTTTTGATACGGGAATTGATTCACCTGTAATAGCACTTTCATCAATGGAAGTCGCTCCTTTTACAATCACGCCGTCAGCAGGAATACGTTCTCCAGCTCGAACGAGGATTTTGTCCCCGACTACGAGTTCTGAGACAGAAACGAGTTGTTCTTTCCCGTTTCGAATTAGCATTGCTTCTTCAGGCTGAAGATTCATTAATGCGGAAATTTCCTTATTACTTTTATTCATTGTGTACGTTTCTAATGCACCTGAAAGTGCAAAGATGAAAATAAGAATCGCACCCTCTGTCCAGTATCCGATAATAGCGGAGCCAATAGCAGCGAAAATCATTAGCATTTCTACATTTAATTCTTTATTTGCTATTGTTTCCGTTATCCCTTCCTTTGCCTTTGCAAACCCACCGATAGCAAATGCCATGAGGTGAAGGGTAACCCAAACCGAATGGGATAGCTGATCCGTTAGTAACCAGGTGATTAATATAATTACTCCACTTGATAAGGCAGCAATTAATTCAATATGTGGTTTTATTTTTTCAAAAATAGAAGCAACACTCTTTTCTTTTGAATCGGGTACTTTTTGTTTAGCTAATGCCTCTGTATTCATGCTCATTTTCAATTCCTCCAACCTAATTGAGAATAATAATCATTTACATTTCGTTATTAAATCAACACTTTAAGTAGTTTCTACTATAATCATATTGTTTATAATTTATAATTATTATAATCTAATATATATTATATATTATCACATGGATACATAATGTCAAGTTGAAATTCCGAAAAAGAATCTGTGTTTAATAAATTGAGTAATACAGCTATCATTTTTTGGTGGAACAGAAGGATAAAATTTTGAAAAATTAGTCATTAACTGTTACAATCTATTTTGTGATTCATATATAACAACAAAGGGGTGTTCGAGATGAAACGAGCAATGTTCTTGATTATAATGGCTTTTAGTATGCTACTAATCACTGCTTGTGGTACATCGTCAGCAGGAAAAGAAGAAAAAACAGGGGAAACAGAAGATAAAATTTGGGAGAACATCAAGGCAAAAGGAGAGATTGTTGCTGCTACGCCAGGAACACTTTATCCTGCATCTTATTACCCAGAAGATAATGATGAACTTACTGGTTATAATGTTGAGGTGTTTCGTGAAATTGCAAAAAGACTTGGAGTGGATATTAAGTTTGAGACAATGGCATTTGATGGAATGCTTGCCGCACTTCATACAGGGAAAGTAGATATTATTCAAATTGGCCCGCGCGAGGAAAGCAAAAAGAAATTTGCATTTAGTGAACCAGTTAAGTACTCGTATTCTACAATGATTGTGCGAAAAGGAGATCATTCAGGAATCGAAAAGCTAGAAGATTTAAAAGGCAAAAAGGCTGGTGGAGCAGCAACGACTGTATATAGTGAAATTGCTCGTAAATTTGGTGCCGAGGTTATAGCATATGGGAATGTAACAAATGATGCTTATTTGCGGGATGTACATAATGAAAGAACAGATGTCATTATTAATGATTATTATTTGCAAAGTCTTGCGATCGGATTCTTTCCTGACTTTAATATTGAAATTCATCCAGATCTCAAGTTTCATCCAACAACGAACAATGTTGCAATGAAGAAAGAGGCTACTGTCTTATTAGAAAAAGTAAATACGGTAATTAATGAAATGAAACAGGATGGTACACTTACGGAGTTATCCGAGGAATTTTTCGGAGGGAAGGATGTATCGAAAAAGCCGGAAGCTTCTATTATTGAAGTCGAAGGTATTGAATAGAATGGTGATGGATCATGTGGGAGATTGATCAAGTACAGTTAACGTATTTATTTGATTTTAAAGTGGCTTGGGAGAATTTACCGTTTTTGCTGGAAGGTGTTCCATTAACACTAGGAATCTCTTTTGCAGGTATGGGAATAGGCCTTATTCTCGGATTGTTTTTAGCACTAGCCAGAGGTGCATCGAATCTTTTGTTTCGTTGGCCTGCACGGATCTATATTTCGTTTATGAGAGGTACACCCTTAATTGTGTTTTTGTTTCTTTTATATTATGGGTTACCTGTAATCGGAATAGAGATGTCAGCTATCGTTGCTGCTTCACTTGGATTTGGCTTAAATAGTGCTGCGTTTATCGCCGAAATAAATCGTGCTTCTTTAAATAGTGTTGACAAAGGTCAATGGGAAGCAGCAAAGGCGCTTAATATGGGGAAATGGTATACGTTAAGAAGAATCGTTTTGCCACAAGCTACTCGAATTGCGATTCCTCCACTTACAAATGTATTTATGAGTGTTGTTAAAGGAACCTCTTTAGCTGCAATTATTACCGTTCCCGAATTGTTTCAGAAGTCCCAAATTGTCGCAGGTAGGACATTAGATTCGATGACGATGTATATTATGGTTGCTTTCATCTATTGGCCGATATGTATTATTATTTCAATGGTTCAGGATCGATTGGAAGCACGATATAGTCGGTTTTTATAGATTTAAAATAAAACAGCAATCAATGGGGGAGAAGAACTCTCATTGATTGCTGTTTCACGTTTTATTGAGATATTATTTCTACTGTTGATGGTTAATCTCCTCTTTCCAATAGGTCTTGCTTCCATTACTAATCAATTTTGCTCCTTTTGGTACCTGCACGAATAAAAGAATAAGATTAAGTATATCGACTGAAGAAGCCATCGCATTAACTAATATTATGATTTTAAAAGCAGGTGTTAAGATTCCTAACAGACTAAATAGGATTGGTAGGAAAATTGAAATTATAACAAAAGGAGATATTGTAATTAATAGATATCTTGACCTTGACATCACTTCTTCTGTTAGAACGTAGCCACCAAATAAAGTAAACCCAATAAATGTTTTTTTAGATTCAATAAAATTAGGGATAAACACTAAATGAAGAAGTTCGTGTATAACGATAAGTAAAAACAGCGAAACAATCCCAACTAAATTGATTGATATGGATAGCGAATCTGAAGTTGGATCAATACCAAACTCCTTCAATGAAATAGACGAGAAAATCTCGATCACACCAACAGTAATGAATGCATTGAAAATCATTAATGGAATGGATAAGAGAATAGCTCTTCCTACACTTTTAGGCTCTTTTAATGGATTCCAACCATTCTCAAGTAGCTTTATATGTTTTTTATTATCCACCTTTGGTATTCCGATTTTTATTTTCATTCAATCACCTCTCGACTTTGTGATTTTACTCCATCCATTTTTATGTTTATATCAATTAATTGCTAATTCGCTTGTTGTAGGCTCTCGTTTAACGAAAATGACTCCGAGAAGGATCACTAACATGATAACGATAATATAGAAGAAGGACAGGCCTGGAAACCATTCAATGATGATTCCACTTATATAAGGACCTAAAATACTTCCAAGACTAAAGAAAATACCACATAAAAGATTCCCAGCAGGAAGCAGTGCCTTTGGAAGAATATCAGTCATATAGGATATTCCTAAGGAGAACAAAGAGCCTACGAGCATTCCAGATAGCGCAAACGTAATAAATAATACCGGAATGGAATGTTCATATAATGCTGCGACGATAAAGCAAATGATTCCTCCACTAATTACGCCTAATAAAACCTTTCGTCTGCCAAGGCGATCACTTAAAATGCCTAATGGTAATTGTAAGATGATGCTACCAAGCGCAAAAAAAGGAATAATGAAAGCGATGATTTCAAAATCGTGACCGATACGCAGACCATATATCGGAAAAATGCCGTGCAAGGTAGCTTCTAGGAAACCATAGCCAAAGGCAGGTAGTAGCGCTACCCAAGCGATTTTCAATGTGGAAGAAAACCGGTTCCAAGAAGATAAAGAGCTGGTTGCTGCATCCATATCTTGATCTGGCCACTTATTTCGAATGAGAAACATGAAGGACCAAACAAACAGACTAATAAATCCTGAAACGATAAAAGGTAGGGACTCATTAATGGAAAGCAATCTTGTCATTAATGGTCCAAGGGTAAAGCCTAATGCGAAAAACAACCCATAGAGGGAGATGTATTTCCCGCGCTTTTCTTTGCTAGCTGTAGTAGTGACCCATGTCTGTGTTCCGAAATGAAGCATATGGTCGCCAATCCCAATCGTTAAACGTAAAATAAACCAAAACCATAATGATTTCCACAATGGAAATAAGAATAGAGAAAGGAAGACAAGCAAACCGCCGACAAGAATGATTGGCTTAAATCCATATTTTTGCAATGGCTTTTCCATAAATGGCGAAGCAAGCAAGACGCCTATGTATAGTCCGGTTGCATGTAATCCGTTAACTGATGAAGAAACACCACTTTGTTCAAGGATAATTGCAATGAGCGGTAGTAGCATTCCTTGTGAGAATCCTGAAATCGTCACAAGGCTAATTAAAATCGAAAATCGTAGTCTAGATGATGTCATAATGATGCTCCTAACTAAAAAAAGATACGCTTTAAATGTATGATGTTTTCTAAACGAGGTCAATTGGAAAGTAACTTTTCTTGAAAAACGTTATAATGAAATGGAAAGAGGTTATATAGTAAATAGGATAGACAAAGATGGAGGGATGGTTATGAACTATTATTTAAAGGAAAATGGAGTGCGGATAAAATTAGGATACGGGGAACTAGAAATATCTGGCGATGAGGATTTTGGTTTTCGCCCCTTTCAATTAATGGTATCGTCCATTGTTGGATGTAGTGCATCTGTATTTCGAAAAATATTGGAAAAGCAACGAACAAAAATAGAAGATATGATTGTTAGTGCTGAGGTAGAACGAAACCCTGAAGAAGCCAATCGCATCGAACGGATTGCCTTAACCTTCACTATTAAAGGACACCAGCTTGATCCAGATAAGCTTCACAAAAGCTTAGAGGTTGCTAGAAAGAATTGCTCCATGGTACGCTCCGTCGAAAATAGTATTCAAATCGATGAAAAAATAGAAATCATTGAATTATCTCGTTAACTTCTTTTCACACATACGTAGAAAAAATCGCAGGGAAAATATGCCTTTGCGATTTTTTCTGTTTTTTCTTTGTATAATATTTTTCTGGTCGAAAAAACTAGGATAAAAAGAGAGGAATGGACAGATATGAAAATTAAATGGAACATCCTAGTTATCGCTTTTATTATCACCTGTTTACTTTTACCTCCAACTACGAGCGAAGCGAAAGAAAAGAAGAAAAATGACTTTGATATGCCTAGTCATGTTTTATCGATTTCTAAGGAAAATACGTTTCCCAATGCGAATGAAGATCAGGAAGTAGTAGAGCCGAGCGAATTTACGAAGAGCATGATTGATGAGCTAAAGGTGCCAATCGAAAATCCAGATCTGATTAAATTGCTCAATGAAACATCGATAAAGCCTTCCCCCATTTCATTTGGATATCGAGGAAGTGTCTTTTTAGGTAGATGGCCGCTTCATTATAAATCTACAGAAACCACGGTAAATTGGGAATACCAGAAGATTAATTTGAACGAGCTAAACAATATTGGTGGCGATACTGTTCAAAAGCTAAACTATGTGCAGCAAAGCCAGTCGGAAATAAAAGGCGCGTTAACGAATAAAATTTCCAAGCCAAGCGATGTAAAACGAATGATGCTGTTGAAGGCGAAGGAAAAGACAAAATTACCACTCTCGTATCGTACCATCATTGGAAAAAATACAAAAAAGGAAAACGCCTATAATGTTCCCGTTCAAAAGTATGGACAATTAACGGCCTACGCTCCTGCTTTGAGTGAGAAGGGAGAAGTAACCTTTGGTGAAGTCTATATTCAACTAAAGGGATCGAAAAAATCATTAGAAATAAAAAATGTAACAAAGCAAGGAATTGGTGCATGGATTCCAATTCATGATCATATCTCCTTTTCATTTCAACTCAAATAGCGGAGCAATCAACAAGCGGGTGTTCACCTTGAAATGTGTGAATACCCGTTTTACGGTTATCGGGCGAGCTGCCAACCAAACTCGAGCGAGAACCACCCAACTCGATCAAGAAAGCGCCTGAAACGATCAAGAAAGGGCCCAATTCGATCAAGAAAGCGCCTAAAACGATCAAGAAAGGGCCCAATTCGATCAATAAAGCGCCTAAAACGATCAAGAAAGGGCCTAAAACGATCAAGAACCACCCCAATTCGATCAAGAAAGCGCCTAAAACGATCAAGAACCAGTCCAACTCGATCAAGAAAGCGTCTAAAACGATCAACAACCGCCCAACTCGAGCGAGAACTACGCAAACTCGAGCGAGAACTATCCAAACTCGATCTAAAAGCCTCCCATTTCGAGCGATCCCCACCTCTACTCAATCGATAACCATTCATTTTTCCACATTAATAGAAATACATATTTAAAAAAGGGGTTGCAAAAACTACTTTAATACTTTATCATAGTAAAGTATTAAAGTAACGCTATAAATACACATCATAGGGGGAAGAAACATGGAATGGGTAGTTATCGTTTCCGTTTTAGTTATGACAATTCTCAGCTTGCTTCGGGTAAATGTCATCATAGCAATTATTATAGCTGCGTTGATAGCAGGATTAATGTCAGGGTTATCTTTAGTAGAATCCATTGACATGCTTGTTGCAGGTATGGGAGGACAGGCAAATACTGCGCTTAGCTATATATTATTAGGTGCTTTTGCAGTAGCGATAAGCTACACAGGGATTACCTTAATATTAGTAAATTATTTGATTCGCATTTTAACTGGAAAGAAGACAATACTTCTTTTGGCAATCGCTGGTGTTGCTTCTTTATCGCAAAACTTAGTACCGGTTCATATTGCTTTTATACCTATATTAATTCCACCGTTATTAAAGCTTTTTGATGATATGCGCATTGATCGTCGCGGAGTAGCGACAGCATTAACCTTTGGCTTGAAAGCTCCATATATTATGATTCCGGCCGGCTTCGGATTAATATTTCAAGGAATTATTTTGGATTCGATGAAAGAAAACGGTGCTACCATAACAGCTGGTCAGGTATCGTTATCGATGCTCATTCCTGGGGGAGCAATGATTGTTGGCTTATTGATTGCCGTTTTTATTACGTATCGCAAAGGAAGAGAGGCTGTTCCTGAAGCTGGAGGAGCGGAAGAAGCGATACAAGTGGAGAGTACTGGAAAGGTTACCTTTAATCAAAAGCACGCTTTTACATTAGTCGCAATTGTTGCAGCGCTTATTGTTCAAATTTGGACAGGTAATTTAATTGCGGGTGCGCTAACAGGGTTAATTTTAATGTTTGTCATGATTGTTGTACCGTTCAAAAATGGTGATAAAATCGTCGCAGATGGAATTGGGATGATGGGAACCATTGCGTTCGTTATGCTCGTTGCTTCTGGTTTTGGCAATATTTTAAAGGAAACGGGAGCAGTTGCAGCACTTGTAGAAGCATCGTCAGGATTGCTTGGAAATAATAAGGTAGTGATTTCATTTATTTTATTACTTGTTGGCTTATTAGTAACGATCGGAATTGGCTCTTCCTTTGGGACGATTCCTATTGTTGCAGCTTTATTTGTTCCTATTTGTATTGCGGCGGGCTTCTCGCCAATGGCTACCGCGTTGTTAATAGGAACAGCAGGTGCGTTAGGGGATGCGGGATCACCAGCATCTGATAGTACACTTGGACCAACCTCGGGACTGAATGCAGATGGAAAACACCATCATATTTGGGATACATGTGTGCCAACATTTTTGCACTATAATATTCCGTTATTCTTATTTGGTTGGATTGGATCAATTTTTCTATAAAGAAACAAAACCCCTGTATTGAATAATTTTCATACGAAACGGAAAAAGTAAGAAAAAAATACAGGTGGGATGATATGCGGAAAATAATCACTGTTCTTGCACTACTATTTGCAATGATAGGAAACCTCCATGTAATAGAAGCTAGTAGCTATGGCTGGGGTTATAAAAAAAATAATGACAATCAAGTGCCGGAAATCGGAAAATATCAAGCAATGCTTGAAAAATATAACGCCTATTATGCTGATTTATCCGGTAAAAAAAACATCTATTTAACGTTTGATAATGGATATGAGGAAGGATATACGGAAGCGGTATTAGATGTGTTAAAGAAAGAGAAGGTGCCAGCAACTTTCTTTGTTACTGGTCACTATGTGAAAAGTGAACCAGAATTAGTAAAGCGGATGGTAAAGGAAGGTCATATTATCGGCAATCATTCCTATCATCATCCAGATTTTACAATCATTACGAAACAAGCGATTCAAGAGGAATTAGAAACGTTAGAGGCAGCTGTTGCACGGATAACAGAACAAAAGGATTTAAAATATTTACGCCCGCCTCGTGGTCTTTTTAATGAGCAAACATTAAAATGGTCGAATGAATTAGGTTATATTCATGTGTTTTGGTCATTAGCCTTTAAAGATTGGAATGTAAATGATCAAAAAGGCTGGCGGTATGCACATGAGCAAATTATGAATCAAGTACATCCTGGAGCCATCGTTTTATTACATGCGGTATCAGCAGATAATGCAGAAGCGCTATCGCATATTATAAAAGATTTACGAAAGCAGGGGTACCAATTTAAAAGTCTCGATGACCTCGTATTAAAGGAGACGGTACCAAAAGCGTTATATGGTTTATAAAAAAAGTATCATAAAGAAGAAGTAAGAGCGAACGAAAATAAGTTATGTCTCTACTTCTTTTTTTATGCTTAAAGAATTTTTATTTAAAATTTTCCGAACTTTTGTTATACTGAAGAATAAATGCCAAAAGGGGTGAAGGGGAATGAATAAGGAAGATTTAATTGCTCCAGAGTTGTATAACATTGTATCGGAAGTAGAGAAGCATGCATTGAAAACAAATCAAAAAGCATTGATTTGGCAGGATGAGGAAGGTTTGACGAAGGAGATAACTTATGCTGAATTAATGCGAAATGTAAACAAAATTGGAAACGTTTTCTTAGAGTGTGGTTTAAAACAAGGAGACAAAATTCTTATTATGATTCCACGGCTTATTGAAGCTTATGAGGTATATTTAGCGGCTTTAAAGCTAGGCATTGTTATTATCCCCAGCTCAGAAATGTTAAAAACAAAAGATCTCCAATATCGTGTATCCCACGCAGATGTAAAAGCAGTGGTTAGCTATTATCCATATGTAAGCAATTATCAAGCAATAGAAGAATATAATCAGCTAGTAAAGTTCTCGGTCGGTAAGCCAGTAGATGGTTGGCTCTATCTTGATGGTTTACAGGAAGATGCGTCAGAAGACTTAACAGGCGCGAATACGAAAAGGGATGATATTGCTTTTTTACCTTATACATCGGGAACCACGGGCAATCCTAAAGGTGTCGTACATACGCATGGATGGGGATTCGCACATTTAAAAACTGCTGCTGAAAACTGGCTTTGTATCGAAGAAGGAGATAAGGTGTGGGCAACAGCTGGACCTGGATGGCAAAAATGGATTTGGAGCCCCTTCTTATCAGTACTTGGCTCAGGTGCAACAGGCTTTGTTTATTACGGGAAATTTGACCCGAAGAAGTATTTAAGCTTACTTCAGGATGAGGAAATAAATGTGTTATGCTGTACGCCAACAGAATATCGGCTAATGGCAAAGGTAGACAATCTTGCTGACTATCAATTACCAGCACTTCATAGTGCGGTTTCGGCAGGAGAGCCTTTGAATGTAGAAGTAATTAATTTGTTTCGAACGTATTTTGATGTTACCGTTCGTGATGGTTATGGACAAACAGAGAATACGCTATTGCTTGGAATCATGAAGGATATGGAAGTGAGACCTGGATCAATGGGGAAGCCGACACCAGGAAATGATGTTGACATTATCGATGAATTTGGCGCCCCAGTAGCAACAAACGAAGTAGGAGATATTGCTGTGAAATTAGATAGCCCTGCATTGTTTCGCGAATATTATAAGGATGAGGAACGAACGCATATGTCGCGTCGAGGCGTTTATTATGTAACAGGCGATCAGGCAAAGAAAGATGCGGATGGCTATTTTTGGTTTGAAGGACGGAGCAATGACATTATTATTAGCTCTGGTTATACTATTGGTCCATTCGAGGTGGAGGATGCATTAATCAAACACCCTGCTGTGCAGGAATGTGCAGTGGTAGCAAGTCCAGATGAGATCAGGGGTAATATTGTAAAAGCATTTGTCGTCTTAAGGGAAGGGTATAATGAAAAAAGCGACGCATTTATTCAAGAGCTTCAGCAGCATGTAAAGGAGCTAACGGCGCCGTACAAATACCCTCGTGAGATTGAATTTATTGAGGAGCTACCGAAAACGACATCTGGAAAAATAAGAAGAGTAGAGTTACGACAAAAAGAAAAAGTAAAACGATCACAGTGATATAAACAAGCCGTCAGATATCTGGCGGCTTTTGACTGTCTAAGAAATTATAAAATTGCTTTCGTCGGGAGAACGGTTTATCAATAGTCACGTCTAACTCCAAGCTGCGAGGTGCGCACACGCCAATAATTTTCATCATCTCTCTTGATTTCTATAGCAAGGTTACGCCGCTGCAAACAAATATATATCATAACCTCGTACTAGAAATAATTCTTAAAAAATAAAACAAACCTCTTGAAAGTCAAAATAGGTCAGAGTATAATAAAGTCAGAAGGTCAAAGATGGTCAAATCCTTCAATCCAATTCTACGGATTAACAATAAGATGCAAAATATTTGCTTGCGTTTTATTATCCGTGTTAGATTACATCAATAAGGTCAAATATAGTCAAAGTCAAACAAACTAGATTAAATAATATATACATTAGGAGGAATGAAAGATGAAATGTCAACAATGTGGTGTCAATGAAGCTACTGTTAACATGACCATGCAAATGAACGATGAGAAAATGCAGCTTCATCTTTGTAATGGGTGCTTTAGAGAGGTACAAGGGAAAATGATGAATCCAGGCTCCTTTTTCTCTGATTCCTTCTTTAGTGGCAATGCAAATGATATGTTTGCTAACCATTATGCACAAGGGAATGGTCAAGGAGGAAGTAAAATGGGAACAAGAACTCAGCAACGTGGAAATAATGGCAATGGCTTGCTAGATCAGCTAGGAAAAAACCTTACCCACGCCGCACGTGCTGGATTGATTGATCCTGTTATTGGTCGTGACAACGAAGTAAAACGGGTTATTGAAACATTAAATAGAAGAAATAAAAACAACCCTGTTCTTATTGGTGAGCCAGGTGTAGGAAAAACAGCAATTGCTGAAGGATTAGCTTTAAAGATTGTTGAAGGAAACGTACCTGGAAAATTAGCGAATAAAGAAGTATATTTGCTTGATGTCGCATCACTTGTTGCAAACACAGGTGTTCGTGGTCAATTTGAAGAACGAATGAAGCAATTAATTAAAGAGTTACAAAATCGTAAGGATGTCATCTTGTTCGTGGATGAAATTCACTTATTAGTTGGCGCAGGTACAGCAGAAAGCTCACAAATGGATGCTGGAAACATTTTAAAGCCTGCTTTAGCCCGAGGTGAAATGCAATTAATTGGGGCAACGACATTAAAGGAATACCGTAAAATTGAAAAGGATGCTGCATTAGAGCGTCGCTTCCAACCAATTATTGTAAAAGAACCAACAACAGAAGAAGCAATCCAAATTTTAAATGGAATTAAAGATCGTTACGAAGCCTTTCATGAGGTTCGTTATTCCGAGGAAGCAATCCAAGCTTTTGTTACGTTATCTGCTCGCTATATTCAAGATCGATTTCTTCCAGATAAAGCAATTGATTTAATGGATGAAGTCGGTTCTAGATTGAATTTGGCAAACGCTGAAAAAGACTCGAATTCCTTAGAAAAGCGTCTTCAGGAAGTCATTAAGGAAAAAGAAGCGGCAGCTGAAAAAGAAGACTATGAACGAGCGGCGAACTTACGTTATCAGGAAATTCAGTTGCAAAAACAGCTTGAAAAAGCAAAAGGCGAAGAGCAAGTCATTGATGTGGATGTTTCTGATATCCAATTAATTGTTGAAGAAAAAACCGGAATTCCAGTAACGAAGCTTCAAGCAGATGAACAGGAAAAAATGAAACATATTGCAACAAACCTTGGCAAAAAAGTGATTGGACAAGAAAAAGCCGTCGCACAAGTTGCGAAGGCAATCCGTCGCAGTCGTGCTGGTTTAAAGTCAAAAAAACGCCCAATCGGATCTTTTTTATTCGTTGGGCCTACAGGAGTAGGGAAAACAGAGCTAACAAAGGTATTAGCAGAAGAATTATTCGGTTCCCGCGATACACTTATTCGCCTTGATATGAGTGAATATATGGAAAAGCATGCTGTATCAAAAATTATTGGCTCACCTCCAGGATACGTTGGTCATGAGGAAGCAGGTCAGCTAACCGAACGAGTTCGGCGTAATCCGTATGCGATTGTATTGTTGGATGAAATCGAAAAGGCACATCCTGATGTTCAAAACATGTTCTTACAAATTATGGAGGATGGGCATTTAACAGATTCGCACGGTCGCACGGTAAGCTTTAAGGATACGGTAATTATTATGACAAGTAATGCTGGTACAGGTGTGAAACAAATTAATGTAGGCTTTAATAAGGATGCCCATGAATCTGTATCAACATTGGAAAATTTAAGTGCTTATTTTAAGCCTGAATTTCTAAACCGTTTTGACTCGATTATTGAGTTTAATTCTCTTTCTGAAGAGCATTTAGTTCATATTGTCGATTTGATGCTTCATGAGCTTGAAGAAACGATGGAGGAATCAGAAATAGCTATTACAATTACAGATGAAGCAAAGCATGAGCTTGCTCGTCTTGGCTATGATGCACGTTTTGGAGCTAGACCATTACGTCGGGTTATTCAAGATAAGGTAGAGGATCAAATTACAGACCTTCTGCTTGAAAACGGCGAGGTAAAAGCAATCCATATTGACGTGCGAAATGACGAAATTGTCGTTACAAATAAATAAATATCATGAACCCTTTTAATGGGGGCAGATTACTATATCTGTCCCTGTTAAAGGGATTTTTTAATGGGCTAAATAATGCTTTTTCTACTGCTTGGACTTTATTAACATTTCTGCGTGTAAATAATAACGTTCCTTTTTTCATAAACTACAGAAGTAGCTTTTAGACAGAGAAAAGGATGAATAATGATGCAACTTCATAACCATTTTTTTACCATTATTTGTAGTATAGCGTTTATTTTCTATCCATTCACAACGCAAGCTAGCGCGCCTCCATTTGGAGAATTAAAAGTGCATTTTATTGATGTAGGACAAGGGGATAGTATGCTAGTGACAACTCCAACGAATAAGCATATTTTGATTGATGGTGGCCCACCTGGATCAGGAAATAAAATCATTGCTTATTTAAAGAAACAGGGAATACGCAAATTAGATTTGCTGATTGCAACACACCCCGATATGGATCATATTGGCGGCCTACCTGATGTTATGAAAAAAATAAAAGTAAAAAAAATCCTGGATTCAGGAAAGCTACACACAACGCGAGCCTACCGAAAATATATCCGGGAAATTCATCAACGAAAAATCCCACTAGAAATTGCACAGGAAAACACTTCAATTGACATAGATCCACAGGTGCAAATACAAATCTTAAATGCATATAAAAAAGGAAAAAATAATAATGAATCCTCCATTGCTTTAAAAATTGGGTATAAGGAAATCGATTTCTTATTAATGAGTGATGTTGAACGAAAGCAAGAAAAGAAATTCATTAAAAAATTTAACGTAGAGGCAGAAATTTTAAAGGTTGCCCATCATGGTTCACGAACAAGTAGTTCATTTGCTTTCTTAAAGCATGTACGACCACGCATTGCTATTATTACGTACAGTAAAGAAAATGATTATGGGCATCCTGTTCACCGCGTTATAAGAAATTTATACAAGCTAAAGACAGAAATATATTCTACTGCTGTTTATGGAGATATTGTAATCCATACGAATGGAAGAGATTTCTATTTAATTCCGGAAAAAAGTCCCCTCGAAGGCATCGACAGTGATGCAGGGTAATAAACTGTTCTTTGTTCATCAAGCAAAGAGCAGTTTTTTGGTGGTTGAAAAGGCATGTTACAGAAAAAACTTAATCAGCTCTTAGCGCCAAATTTACGCTATGTCTATAATAAGTCGTCCAATCTCCCTATAGTAATGTTCACTTTGCGCTTTTCTTTCTTTTCCCTATTGACAATCCTTATTTTAAGTTATATGGTTAGTTACATAAGTAATGAACCAAATAACAAAGGTGATAATATGAAAAATAAATTGAATGAAAATAAACCAATCTATCTGCAGATAAAGGAACAACTAGAGGACTCCATTATTAATGATTCATTAAAGCCAGGTGAACGTGTTCCTTCTACCAATGAATTTGCAGCATTTTATCAAATTAATCCAGCAACTGCAGCAAAAGGTATTAATGAACTGGTCACAGAGGAAATCTTGTATAAACGGAGGGGCGTAGGAATGTTTGTAACTGATAAAGCAAAGGATCTATTAGTTTCGAAACGAAAGGAAAGTTTTTATGAAAACTTTATAAAGCCACTAAAAGTAGAGGCGAGCAATTTAAGTATTCGTCCTAATGAACTAGTAGAAATGGTGATGAGGGAGGAGCAGGGAAATGAAGATTGAAGTGAAAAATTTACAAAAGCAATATGGGAAAACGCTGGCGCTAGATGATATTTCCTTTACGCTAGAGGAACCTAAAATTTATGGCCTTTTAGGGCGGAATGGTGCAGGGAAAACGACGTTTATGGAAATATTATCTGGGCAGATTCTTTCTTCAGGGGGAGAGATTCGAATTGATGGAGAAAAGCCATTTGATAATCAACGGTTAACTGAGTCAATTTGTTTAATACAAGAAGGTAATAATTTCAAGAGAGACTTAAAGCTAAAGCAAGTGCTGCGAATTTATGCTGCATTTTATCCTACGTGGGACAATGATCTTGCCTTTCAATTAATGGAGGAATACCAGCTTGACGCGAATAAGAAGGTGAAGTCGTTATCAAAAGGTATGGAATCCGCACTTGGGATTATTGTAGGGTTAGCAAGCAAAGCACCAATTACGATTTTTGATGAGCCTTATATTGGTTTAGATGCGGCTGCGCGAAAAAAGTTTTATCAAATTTTATTAGAAGCGTATGAAGATGAAAAGCGGACAATTATTTTTTCTACCCATCTTATTGATGAGGTCAGCTTATTATTTGAAGAAATTCTAATTCTGGAGCAGGGAAAGCTACTGTTGCAAGCAGATGCAGAGCAGCTCCGAGACAAAGCTTGTGCAGTGACAGGACCAGTCCATCAGGTGGAGCAATTTATAGCTGGAAAAGAAGTCATTAAGAAAAAGAAGCTTGCAGGGATGATGACGGCGTACTTATACCAAAACGCAGAAGTGGCAAAAGAAACCGGATTAAAGGTTGAAAGTATACCGATACAAGATTTAATGATTTATTTGACAGAAGCAAAGAAGGGGGCTTAAGGATGGGACGACAAGTAAAGGGATTATTATACTTTTTTACAGCAGATAGTATGCGCACATTAGCCATTTTCTGGGGTATCCTATCAGGTACATTACTGCTTAATCTCGTTATTGCTTATTTTTTAGTTGATGTAACGGATACGAGGATGCTCTTCATTATCCCATTTGGAACGTATATTTTCTGCGCTATTTTTGGCTTTGTTACCGTTAAACAATGTATTCCATTTGCAATAAAAATGGGGGCAACTCGAAAAAATATCTATGCTTCCATTGGTATCTTTTTTCTTCTTCTTGCGATTTTCAAAGCAGTGCTATCTAGTACGATGCAAAGTGTGCTGATGTTCCTTATTGACTTGTTCCAAATTAAAACATTTTCACTCGTGCATCCGGCAGCACTTTTACAAGACACATGGCTGACTCGAATTGTATTAGATGCATCGATGATGGTTCTC
The DNA here is from genome assembly GCF_030137545.1 of Virgibacillus sp. LDC-1. GTDB lineage: Bacteria > Bacillota > Bacilli > Bacillales > Amphibacillaceae > LDC-1. Next base: position 27,318 of record NZ_JARUVL010000019.1, read on the forward strand.
ATTTTGACGATAATGTTTTTTGTTGGCTTAATCTTTTATCGTTTTGGCTTATTAGGTGGCGGTGTATTTTCTGGGGTTATCGTGATTGTAATGCTACTAGGTCTAGCTAAAGGAACGATTTTTGATGTGGCAACCCAGCTCTATAAAAATATAGACATGACTTTGTTTTATCAAATTAGCTTCATTGCCTTCCTTTTATATGTATGTACATGGATATTTATACGTAAAATTACAGTCCATGGGGCAAAATAAAAGCAAGTCCCCGACAAGAAGCGTGCCGGGGACAACATATTAGTTTGCCATTTCCTTTGTTTTAAACGTATAGACAGATGCAATTAACAATACAAGTGAAATGACAACTGTTATAAGTGATGTGATTGCCAAGTCTCGTGTTACTTCGTGAATCAGGAGTAGCTCATGAATATGGCTAGCTAAGTTGTTTGGACTCCATGTAAGATAGGTGCCAAAAATCTTTGTAATAAGGCTCATTGCCATAATGGTTGTAATCGTCATAAAAGCGACTAAGCCAGGCGATTTAAAAAGGGTGTTAAAAAATATCGATAAGGTTACGACTAATGTGAGCCATAGTCCATAAAAGAAAACGACCTGCAACATGGCTACAAATGATAGCTCACCAAAAAGAAGATTAACATAGTACCAGCTTCCAAGCATCCCAACAAATAATCCAATCCAGACGAGAAGCAAAAGTGCCGTCCATTTTGCAGTAATATAATTCACATGGCGTACAGGCTTCACTAGTAGTAGCTCCAGAACACCAGATTTACGTTCATTGGCGATTACTCCCATTGACATAAGCACGATGACGAGAACTCCGAGGCTACTTAGTTGCGCAATACTCATCATTATTGCTTCGTTTGCTGTTGGTGTAGGCATTTCAAACACGGCACCTTCAGGTAGTCCACCAACAGATTCAATGATTTGTGGCATGAAGTAGGTGGAGATCGGGTCCATGATAGATAAAAGCACGAGCACTAATGGCACCCAAATCCACTTGAAATTACGCCAGTTTTCGAGTAATTCCTTTTCAAATAGAGACATCCATTGCATTATTGCTTCACCGCCTTCATAAACATTTCTTCGAGCGTCACTTGATTAATAGAAAAGCTTGTTAATGGCCAGTTGTGCTGAGAAGAAAGAGCTAAGATTTGCTTACGTGCTTCTTCTATATCTTGGGAATGAACATGTAGAATGTTTCGTTCGATATAGCTATCTTCTATGGCTGATAATGCATTAATTTTTTCTTGATAGACTTTCATATTATTTGTAAATGTAAGCTCCATTTTTGAGGTTTGATATTTTTGTCTTACATTATCGATCGAGCCTGCTTCAATAATTTTTCCCTTATTTAACAAGAGAAGCTCATCACTTACTTCGCTAGCATCGGATAAAATATGCGTGGAGAATAGAATGGTCATCTCTTGTTTTAATTCTTCCAATAATGTAAGTACGTCTCTACGCCCAATTGGATCGAGAGAGGAAACAGGTTCATCGAGCATTAATAGGCGAGGGCGGTGAATAATCGCTTGTGCTATGCCTAATCGCTGCTTCATTCCCCCAGAGTATTTTCGGATATGTTGATTTTTTGCATCAGCAATGCCAACTTTTTTCAATAACTGTTCTGCACGTTTACTTGCTTCGGCTTTTGATAAATAGGCAAGCTGTCCGCTATGAACGAGAAATTCTTTGCCAGTCATCCATCCGTGGAAAACAGGGTATTGCGGAAGATAGCCGATAAAAGCTCGAATATCTTCCTCTTTTTCATTTCCCGCAAAAGAAATTTCACCCTTGCTTGGCTTTACTAGTCCTGCTAATATGCGAAGAATCGTTGTTTTCCCTGCTCCGTTTGGACCAATTAAGGCGATGCATTTCCCAGGCTCAAATTGGAAGCTAACGCTATCTACTGCGGTATTTTTTTCATAGACTTTTTTCAGGTTTCGAACAGTTAGCAAAGCCATTTATCGTTGTCTCCTTCCAATTACGAAATAAAAGATTGGACCAATCGTATTGAGAAAAATGATGACGAAGAGCCATAGCCATCGAGATCCGTTCGTTTCTTTTGTGCGAAACCAATCAATAAGCGCTACGATCATTAAGATTCCTTGTATCACGATAAAGGGGGCAATTATTCCCCAGTTTATCTCTTGTAAAACGTCCATGTTTTTCCCTCCTCAGAAGTCTGTTTTTACTTTGTGTTTTCATCCAGACAGCAGAAATCAACCTAAAATAAGTGGAATCCCGATTGCTAAACCAATAATGACAAGCAGAAAAATCCATGATAACGGATGTGCCCAATTATTTGTCCAGCCAACACCAAATCGTTTTTCTAAAAAGATAGCTGGATCATTTCGATTAAAGTAAAAGATTCCTAACTTCCAGTATCGGTCATCATCCCGGTCGATAATTTCGCCAGCATTATCCTTTCCTTGTACCTTTAACCTACTACCACCTTGACCTGTTGTAATGGAAAGAATAATCGCTCCGATTGTAATTCCAATTGATATGGCGAGGGGAAGTACAAGCATCAATGTTGTATTTACTGGGTAGAACAAAGACAATTGAATGAATGCAAATAAAAGTGCCATTGCGGTTCCAGTTATAATAATAAATAGGGACCAACGACGACGAAATATAATGTTTTGTATGACCGAGCTTTCTGTATTTACAGCACTTACTTGTTGTTTTGCTTTGGCAATAATGGTATTGATAAAAATAAATAGCAGTGTTAAATAGACTTGCATAATAGGCATAAGAAATGCGGAACGATATGATTTTTCAGACCAGTTTGTAACCTCGCCAGAAAAGTCGTATTGCATAGGGATGCGAGCAGGTAGCTTATCATAATTAATAAGTGTCCAGGCAGCCGTTAATAAGGCAATGATAAAGGAAATGCTAAACCAAAGGTTCGAATAGGTTAGCTTTTGATCGCGAAATTTCGTATCCATGACAACAAGCTGTGACCGCTCGGACCAGGCTTTATTTTCTGCTTTCAATTGTTTCATCTCACGGTGAAATCGAATATAAAGGACGAAGCTAACGAGCAGGTAAATAGAAATCGCCCCACCTAGGATAAGGCTAATCACATTTTCATCTTGCCACACGCTTCCTGATAGCAGGATAGAAATCGTAATAATGACACTCAATATCCCTGTTTGGAGAACATATTTTTTACGCATTTGTTGTAGCTTTGGTTGGTGATATACGGATGCAGGAATGGAGACACCAAAGCTTTCCGTTTTTCTCGTCCAATAAGGAACGAACATTGTTGCAATAAAACACGGAATTAATATGACGATAATTAAAATTAATAGAAGCGAATTCATTATTCCTCACCCTCTTTATGTTGATATTCATAAAATAGCTCACTACAAAGCTCCAGAAATGAAGCTTTATCAACCCCGCGACAAATCGCTTCCGCAATAATCGGATGAAGCGTCGCATGAAGCTTTTGGTAGTATGCTTTATCTGCCATAGCGACACCATCTGGATGGATAACAACACCCTTTTGACGATGAATTAATATAAAACCTTCTTGTTTCAGCTGCTGATAGGCTTTGTTGACGGTGTGAAGATTAATGCCAAGATCAGCGGCAAATGAACGAACAGAAGGCAGTGCCTCTCCAGGCGTAAGTTCATTTCGAGCTATTCCAGCAATGATTTGATGTTTAAGCTGTGTGTAGATTGGTTCTTCTGATTCTAAATCAAGCTTTATATACACACCTGATTCCACTTCCTTTTTATTGTTTTATCTGTTATATATATAGTATAACAGGTGGAACAAAACGTCAATTACATGTTAAAAACCCATTATAAAAGCATGCCCAAATGCGTGGATTTGAACATGCTTTTGTATTTTATCTCGTTTTTGTGATATGTGTTGTTCCTATATATTATTACTTTATGGCAAGCGAAGTATATTAATGAAGGATTTTTAAGCCAACTGCGCCAGTAATAATGCATAATAAAAAGAAGATTCGTTTCCAGCTTGTTGATTCTTTGAAAAAGATCATTCCCATCAATACAGCGCCAGCTGCACCAAGACCTGTCCAAATGGCATAGGCGGTTCCAAGGGGGATTTCTTGCATTGCCATGGATAAAAAAACAAATCCAACACCAAAGGGAAGAATGACAAACAACAGTCTTTGGAACGTTTTTCGTTGAAGATAATAGTTAATCCCGATGACACCAAAAATTTCTCCAAAGCTTGCAATAATAAGATAAATCCAAGCCACATTATTCCGCTCCCTTATACGTGTGTACGTGTTTTTCAGACGTTTCGTTATCTGATGTTAGCTTAATACCTATTACCCCGACAATAATTAATCCGACGAACAAAAGTTGTTTGATAGAAAGTGCTGCTCCAAAAAAAGACGCGTCAACGATAACAATTCCCGCTGCTCCCGCTCCTGTAAAGACAGCATAAACGGTCCCAGATGGCAGTTTTTCACATGCCTTAATGATAAAATAAAAGCTACATATAATCATAATGATTGTACCTAGCCACTCCACGATAGAATTAGAATAACGTAATCCAATTACCCAAAATATTTCTACAATCGCTGCGAATAGAACATAACTCCAAGCCATTGTATATCTCCTTTCTAATTAGAAACCGAAAGATAGTCGATTTTTCTTATAGTGTAGCACATCATGTAGGAGAAGTAGTTTTTTCTGTTTGCTCTTGAACTACGATCCCGTAGCTTACGTTAATGTAAAAAAGAAAAAATCGATATCCTGTGGAGTTTTGCTCCTTCATTAGATATCGATAGTCATGATATTGCAAATGCTTTGAAATAGATTTATCCAGCTTTTGTTGAACAACCTTACAGACGTTCAAATTGATCAATGAGCTTGCCAAAAAGATCGTGGACGGCCTGTTGTTTTTTGAAAGATAAGCCTTGCAAACGATAAATTTCATTTCTGAATTGCGGATGCTGCATCAAATATTCTACTAATTCAACGACCTCTTCATCAAAAGCTTTGGATTCTGAACTGTATATTCGTTTGAAATCCTTTAGTAAGTCATCACGAAAGGAATGTCTTCCAACAAGGTGGTCTAACGTTACATCAAATAGATCACAAAGCTTCATTAGCTTAGAAACATCTGGTGTAACTGCATTTGTCTCCCATTTAGTAACAACCGAACGAGAAATATGTAGCTTGTCAGCAAGCTCCTGCTGTGACCAATGATGCTGTTCACGCAAATATTTTATATGATATGCGAGTTTTTCTGAGCTCATGTTTATCCCACGCTTATAAAAATATTAGATTAATTTCGTTAACGAAGCTAAATCTTCTTTCATCCTATCATTGTTCCTTTTTAATTATATGGAAAAGGTTGTTCTGTTAAGTAACATATAGTATTATGTACGTAAACAGAACTAAAAGAGGGGAGCATTTGTATGATTAGCAGTCTCATATTGTATCACCCAACGATTACGAGCTTGACCAAATGCAAAATATTACGGGCCATGTTTTATGAGGAAAGATTTGAGATTAATGTATCAGGAAGTAATACAGTAACCATATTCGTTTGGGATGTTCCAAAAGAGGAAATATGGCAAGCAGCAGTCCAGTTTGAATCATCAAACATTAAGGTTGGCTATGGGTTTAGCGAAACGAAGAAAACGGCAGCAAAGAAAGCATGGGATACACTTTTCAAGCGTATAGCAAGAGAGCATATCTTAAACCTCAGCTTAGAAGCATCCGCAGATCGAATATTCGAATCATCCACAGACTTATACACACCACAACCAAGTGTTCAACGGTAGTTACAGTATTTACCCACAATTTCCACACAAATAAATCATGGATATTCACAAGTACTTGTGAATATCTTATAGAGTAAGAATGCGCGTTTAAAAGGTTATCCCCACCCCTGTGCATAAGTGAGTGTAGCGCATAGAGAAAAGGAGCTTGATTCTGAAGCTCCTTTTCTCTATGTGTATAACAGTTATGTGCATTACTGTGTTCCTTTTTGAGACAGGCGGTTGTAGACATTGTTTGCTCGTTTGAATTCCTTTTGGTAAAGAACCTCTTGTGATTTAGATAGAAATTTTTCTTTTCTATCTTTTTTGGATTTATCGCGCATTTGGGCATCCCTCACTTTTCAATCATAGAATTGCCCGTATCGTTGCTAAATATTCATGTTGTTAATAAAAATATCAATTAAATAACCTCTCCGTCGGCAGTAACTTCCAGCATCGAAAATTGTAAATAAGACAGATAGTGTTCTTTTGTAATTGCAAAAAGGTCATACACATCTTCCCGTTTATTTATTTTTCCATATACTTCGGGATAGATTGAATTTCCTAACGCAACATATGGTAGCTTTAAAATAGCTTTTAGTGATCGTGTATTTGTTCTACGAATTTTAATAAAAATCGTTTCTACAGCTGTGTGGTAGAATAGCTCTTCAAAAAATTGTTCTTTGGCATGTCGGTTATACCCTTTCCCAAAGTATGGCTTGCCAATCCAAGTTGCTAAAAATCCACCGTTATTTTCGATATCAAACAGATTAATCGTGCCAATTGGCTGATGATATTCATCTGTAATGGTCCGTGAAATTAATTCACCTTGTTCCTCAGCTTCCATCGTTTGTTTTGTGATGAAATAAAATTCGTCTACATTCTCAGCTTTATGTCGGACATATGGGAAAACTTCTGGGTGCGACATGAGCTCATAAAGTGCTGGAACTTCATGGAGTTCCCGTTTTTTCAGCATAAAAAATACCCCCCATTTTTTTGCAGGTGGGCATTGTAATACCTTGAGGGAGTCCAGTGGCCCACACCGCGAATTTTTAGTTAAATTTCAACAAAAATTCGGGGTGGGAATCGAACCCACTAGAACCAGAAAACTGGTGGCGCACCATTTGCCTTCCCTCTATATTAAGCAACACGCTTTTTTTACGATAAAAATAAATGTCTCGTCTCCAATCATCTATAACAGAACTTAGTAAACATCATTTTTCGTAATCTTATTTTACAATTTTTTTTTCGAAAAGGGAATCATTTTTTTGAGGAAAATTTCGACAAAATGTTCAATTATGATCCTTGTCTTTTAAAAGTGATTGTAATGCTTCTTCTAGGTAGGGATAAGAAAACGAATATTGGTGATCCTCAGCTTTTCGTGGCAGTACATACTGACCTTTGAGGATGAGCTGGCTCATCTCTCCTGTAACAAGATTTAATAGAGGAGAGGGGGTATGGAACCAGAAAGGTCTCTTGATAGTCTTGGTAAGCGTCTTCATGAAATCAATATTTCGTTTTGGATTTGGTGCCGTTACATTGATCGGACCTTGGATACTTTCGTTATCCATACAAAATCGTATCATTCGAACAACATCTTCCACATGCACCCAAGACATCCATTGCTCGCCATTTCCTAATTTCCCTCCTGCAAACCATTTGACCGGTAGTGTCATAAAAGGAAGGGCACCGTTATCTTTTCCTAAGATAACGCCAAAACGTGTAAATACGGTTCGTATTCCTAAATCTGTTGCTTTTCGCGCTTCATTTTCCCATTTCACGACAACATCCGCTAAAAAATCATTACCAGGCTCTGTTGATGCTTCTGTAAAGATTAAGTCTTCTGAAACACCATAAAATCCAATTGCCGATCCACTAATGAATACACGTGGTTTTTCTTGCAGCGTTTCCATTAAGTGAACAACTTTTTGCGTTGTATTAATTCTACTCTCTAATATCTTTTTCTTTTTTTCCTTTGTCCAATAGCCAAACAACGATTCTCCGGCAAGATTTACGACACCTTCGATTGGAGGGAGCTTTTCTCCTGGATACGTAAAATCGATAAAAGTGATGTTTAGGCTATTTGTATGCTTTTTGGGATTCCTCGTCAACACAAAAATATGGTTACCTTCTTTCTCTAACGCAGAAACAAGGTGCTGACCGACAAATCCTGTACCACCTGATACGATATAATTCACGAGACATCCTCCTATTCTAATACCGTTCCTTTTATTTATATAGCATAACGAAGTTTTTTTAGTACTGCTAGTATTTTGAGAAGATGTTACTTGTCCTTTTAAAGATGTTTCCACATTTGCTTTCGTGATATGATACGGATATGGAGGGGTTACTTTGAAAAGAATTACGCGTATTACGACACAGAAAAAAAAGCTAAACCGCTATAATATCTTTTGGGATGATGGAAATGGTGAAACCTATGGTCTTAGTGTAGATGAAGATGTCCTTATTCATAATCAGCTTCATAAAGGGATGGAATTAGATGAAGCCTTAATCGAGCTGTTACAGGAAAAAGATACGTTACAAAAATCATATACCCAAGCAATCCATTTCTTAAGCTATCGCATGCGTACAAAAAAAGAAATTCGCGATTATTTAGTGAAAAAAGAAGCAGAGCCTTCCCATATTGATATGATTCTTACCAAGCTGGAAAAGGAAGGATATGTTGATGATCGGCAATTTGCAGAAGCTTTTGTCGCTACGAGAATGCAAACCTCCAATAAAGGACCACAGCTTATCGAACAGGAATTGTTACAAAAAGGGGTTCCTCCTGCTATTGCAGCAGAAGCAGTGGCTGTATTTTCGGTTGAGCTGCAAAGAGAAAAAGCAATGAAATGGGCAGATAAAAAGCTTCGACCAAATGAACGAAAGTCATATCGCCAACAGCTGCAGCAGCTGCAATCAACGCTAATGCAAAAAGGGTTTTCGCAAGCGGTTATTAAAGAGGTTATTGCAGAAAAGCAAGTGCAGCAAGATGAGGATACAGAGTGGAAGGCAGTTGTTCATCAGGGGGAAAAGCTATTACAAAAGCATGCGCGTAAGCATACTGGCTTTGAACTTCAGCAAAAATTAAAAGAAGCCCTTTATCGAAAAGGCTTCTCGATGGATTATATTGTTAAGTTTTTAGACGAATACGTAAAATAAATTACTTATCGATATAAATGGCTGCTCTGCCATCATCTTCATGAAAAATTTGTGCTGCGACAGTCTGTGCATCCTTGAATTCGGAGGCGTCCAGTACATGTCTCGAATCCTTCCAAAATGGCGTATTCATTCCACCCATATAGACAGCAGTGATGGAAATTGCATCATTTTCCCATTCCTTCTGTAAGCTTTCTGTAAAGCCGCGAATCGCGAATTTACTTGCACAATAAAGCGATTCGTTTCTTTTACCGCGCAGTCCAGCTGTTGAAATGATATTTAAAATTCTTCCTTTGCTTTCCCGAATTAATGGTAAGGCACTTTGCACGGATAAAATCGTTCCTTTTATATTTGTATTTAATGTTTGCTCGATGTCAATTAGCTTATACGATTCTATCTCACCAAAATGCCCGATTCCTGCGTTATTTATTAATACATCAAGCTGCCCAATTTGCTGAAAGGCAATGCTGACAGAAGCATATTCACGAACATCACAAAGCACAACCTCCGCCTCACCATTTATTTCTCTAATTTCATGTTGAACCATATGGAGCTTCTCGCCATTCCGTCCCATTAAATAAACGGTGTAGCCATTTGCCGCATAGGTTAAAGCTAAAGCTTTCCCTAAACCACTTCCTGCTCCTGTAATCGCTACTGTTGACATTTCAATTCCCCTCTCGTGTTAGTCGTTCTCTATAAACGATAACCTTCATCATTTCTATTGTCTTAAAGTATTGATAAAATGTAAAATGATAGGGGGAAGGGAGTAATAAAAATGAATTATCGATATAGTGATTTATCTGTGGAGCAGCTTCGAGCAGAGGCTGGAAAGTTAAAGGAACAGCTACAAAAGGCGGAACAGCTTGGGAACATTAGTGAGGCTGCGATTCTTGAGCGGAAGATGCAGGTTGCCATGGCCTATTTATTGAATCCGGCTGATTTTGAAATAAACGAGACCTATACATTAAATGGGGATCCAGGGCATACCTTTCGAATTGATTATTTAGAAGGTGTGTTTGCATGGGGGCATCGTTTTAACCTCCTTAATGAACGATATGAAACACAGGAGGCGATTCCTATTTCCTTGTTAGGAGATAAGGTGAACGCATGAAATGTAGGCTAAGACAAAATAAAATATGAAGATTTTAAACTAGTGGGACCCTGCACCACAAAAAGAAATCCGAACTTGATTCAGCATGAATCTGAATCAGTTCGGGTTTTCAAAATTTAAACGTATTGTCTCAGCCTCTTTTCTATAAATAAGAGAATTGTTCATATTGAATAGTCTTCAACGTATAGCTTTCGCTTTAGTTTATGCTCGGAGAAAATCCAACCTGTATAGGAACTCATTATTTCCTTATTATCACTAATTTGCACAACGGCGACAAATGGATAGTACCCTTTAGAGCGGTATCTAAGGTCGATGAAACGAACCTCTGTAAAGTCATCATACGCATTTATCTCCCAGCGATAAACAGGTGAAAAGGATAAAAAGGCAGAGATGTTTTTATCTGTACATGCCAGCTCTATCATTTCTGAATTTGGTAACGGAATCTTCTCAAATTCATCAATAATTTCGATATGACCGTTTTCAACAATCCCTACATAAAAGTGGTCCTTTGTCGTAATAGCTACACGCCAAAAGTTTTGCTTCATGGTAGGGGAGGTTGCTACTTGCTCTGTATCTGGGAAAAATTCGTGAATCTTTTTTACGATTTCTTTTTTATCGATATACCGCTTGATGTAATATAAAAGGATAACGGTATAGATAATGAGCCATGTTATACCTGGATTTGCCCCAAGTACCCAGGCAACAATTCCAGCTAAATGCAGCGTGAATATATATGGGTCAAACGTATTAATAAATCCATATGCCACCCATCGATTTGAAAATGGTCGATAAGCTTGTGTGCCATAGGCATTTGGAATATCTACGAGCACATGGATGATAACCGCTAAAAAGGTCCATGCCCATAAATGCAAATAATTCACTTCAGGGACAAATAAGTGAATCATACCTGAAATGAAAAGCCCCCAAAATATAATGGCAGGAAGAGAATGGGTTATGCCACGATGGTGTCTTATATATGTTGCATTATTACGCAGTTTTAATACGGTATCAAAATCAGGCGCATGAGAACCGATGATTGTGCCAACAAGGACCGCATTAAAAAGTGTTGGGTCACTATGCACAGCAGGATCTAATGTTGCTAATCCTCCTAATGCAACACCCATGACAATATGGGTTCCAGTATCCATAAGTGTATGTCCTCCTTGGATGAGCTAACGTAAATCGTTAGCCGCCAATACGTTCTATAAAAAGTTCGATTTTTTTTTATTGTATCACAAAGGATGTGTTATTATGGCTGATCAAGCGTTACAAAATATTAACATTTTACAGCTGCAAAATGATTTAATTCAGTGGTATACGCAAAATAAACGCGATTTACCTTGGAGAAAGGATCAAGATCCTTATAAAATATGGGTTTCAGAAATTATGCTTCAGCAAACGAAGGTAGATACAGTTATTCCGTATTTTAATCGTTTTATTCAGCAATTTCCTACCGTATTTGAACTGGCTAACGCAGATGAACAAGAGGTATTAAAAGCATGGGAAGGTTTAGGATACTATTCCCGTGCACGCAATCTTCAAACCGCTGTGAAGGAGGTTGTTGCGAGCTATGGTGGAAATGTACCTGCTGATGCAACACAGCTTGGTACGTTAAAAGGGATTGGACCATATACAAAAGGTGCGATACTTTCAATTGCCTTTCAACAGCCTGAGCCAGCAGTCGATGGGAATGTCATGCGCGTTATCACGCGAATTTTGAATATCGATGATGATATTGCTCAAGCAAAAACGAGAAAGCGAATTGAAGCTATTGTTCGTGAATTAATTTCACAGGAGGATCCCTCTGCCTTTAATCAAGGAATTATGGAGCTAGGTGCTTTAATTTGTACACCAAAGTCTCCAGCTTGTATGCTTTGTCCAGTGCAATCACACTGTCAGGCGTTCGCAGAAGGAGTAGAGGAACAGCTCCCAGTAAAAGCGAAAGCGAAAAAACAAAAGAGAATGTCGTATATGGCGCTGTTAATTCGCACACCAGAAGATAAAATTATGATTGAAAAAAGACCTGAGAATGGTTTGCTAGCTAATCTATGGCAATTTCCGATGGTTCTAATCGAAGAAATTGGACTTGATCATGTGGAAAATTGGCTACAAGTAGAATATGGCGTAAATATAAAGCAAAAACAAAAATGTGGCAAGCTAAAGCATGTTTTTTCCCATATTATTTGGGAAATAGATATTTATCTTGCAGAGACAGATCAAACGCTAGTCGATGATCAACGATTATTGCTTTTAGATAAAGCGGAATTAACGAGCTATCCATTTCCTGTTTCGCATCAAAAAATGATGGCGTATTTATAGTATCTATCAGAAACCATAGCAGTTTAAACGAAAGATACTCCTTCTAATTGCAGCTTCGTTTATTCAATAGCATATGAATGTAAAAAAGTGTTTGCGTGCATGTGTGTCTTGGGTAACGTGCATTATTATTTCCGAACAGCCATTTTTATCCCGCATAAATACCATACCAAAAAATGGATAAAATCCTTTTAGCATTATGTTGGATAACATTTTTTAAACTGGAGAAATTATAATTGCGGAGGTGATATAAATGGCTAAAAATCCTAAGAAATCTGCTTCTGGTACAAATGTTCAGCATGTAAAACAACAGAATCAGCAAGCAGCTCAAGGCCAAGGGCAATATGGTACTGAATTTGCATCCGAAACAAATGCGCAAGAAGTAAGAAAGCAAAATCAAAAATCTCAGCAAAATAAAAAATAACGCTCACCCCCAAAGATTGCTAAAGAAGGCTTTCCATCTCCCGGAAAGCCTTCTTTCTTATGTAAATGGAAGGAAAGGCAAGTCCATAATGCTTTATATTTCAGTTTATTGGCTTTATAATAGGTAAAAGCTGAGAGAACGACGAAGCAAAAAGGGGAATAGAAAGGAAGAAGTGCATGGTTGCTCCTAGAGTTGGCTCAAATATAGAAATTCAAAGCTATAAGCATGATGGAAGCCTGCATCGTATTTGGGAGAGTACATTCGTTTTAAAGGGAACCGAAAACATTGTGATTGGAGCAAACGATAAAACACAGGTAATGGAAAGTGATGGACGTAGTTGGATAACGAGAGAACCATCCATCTGTTTTTTTCATGCAAAGTATTGGTTTAATGTTATCGGAATGCTTCGAAACGATGGAATCTACTATTATTGCAATATTAGTTCTCCATTTGTCTATGATAAGGAAGCATTAAAATATATAGATTATGATCTTGATTTAAAAATTTATCCTGATATGACCTTTACATTGCTTGACGAGGATGAATATGAATTACATAAAAGATTAATGAATTATCCAGAAGTTCTTGATCGGATTTTGTATAACAATATTGAAATTTTAAAACGATGGGTTCGACAGCAAATAGGTCCATTTTCACCAGGTTTTATTGATCAATGGTATGAGCGCTTTTTAACCTATCGATGGTAAATTAACGTTCCTTGTTACCGATGTAGCAAGGCTTTTCTATTCATATAAATACGTATAAAGCAAGGGATGACATTAATGAATAGTGTGAAACAATATTTAAAGTTTGTGAAACCATATAGATGGAAGATTGTATGGACGGTTTTGATTGGAATTGTTAAATTTGCAATTCCATTATTAATGCCGTTAATTTTGAAATATGTGATTGACGATATCATTGATGCAGATGGATTAAGTGCATCTGAGAAGACTACCCAGTTATTCGTGCTAATGGGGGTATCATTTCTGATCTTTTTAGTTTTACGACCTCCGATTGAATATCTTCGACAATATTTAGCACAATGGGTTGGGAACCGAATCCTTTACGACATAAGGGATCGCCTCTTTGATCACATTCAAAAATTAAGTCTTCGTTACTATTCAAAGACAAAAACCGGCGAAATTATTTCCCGGGTAATAAATGATGTCGAACAAACGAAGACATTTGTCATTACCGGATTAATGAATATATGGCTTGACTTAGTTACCATTTTAATAGCGATCGGCATTATGCTCACAATGGATGTGGGATTAACCCTTGTTGCTATCATTTTGTTTCCTTTTTACGGTTTTTCGATAAAATTCTTCTTTGCGAAGTTGCGGCAGCTTACACGTGATCGCTCACAAGCATTAGCAGAAGTACAAGGGCATCTGCACGAGCGAGTGCAAGGAGTTCCTGTTACGCGAAGCTTTGCCTTAGAAGAATATGAGCAAGGGCAGTTTGAAGCAAGAAATGATCATTTTTGGGATAAATCTATTAAACAAACGATTTGGAATGCGAAGACCTTTGCTGTGACAAATACGATTACAGATTTGGCGCCACTTCTTGTAATCGCATATGCAGGTTACCAGGTTATTCACGGGAACTTAACACTTGGAACAATGATGGCGTTCGTCGGATATATGGAACGAGTATATAGTCCATTACGCCGACTCGTTAATTCATCAACAATGCTTACGCAATCGATTGCCTCGATTGACCGGGTATTTGAATTAATGAATGAGAAATATGATATTACAGATAAACCGAATGCATTTGAATTAAAAAAGGTGCAAGGTAGAATTGATGTTGAAAATGTTTCATTCGCCTACGAGGAAGAGGAAGCAAGCGTACTGAAAAATGTCAGCTTACATGTAAAGGCAGGAGAAACGATTGCATTTGTTGGCATGAGTGGTGGGGGAAAATCGACATTAATTAGCTTGCTTCCACGTTTTTATGATGTCACTGAAGGAGCGATAAAAATAGACGGAACAGATATCCGTGATGTAAAAGTACGTTCTTTACGTGATAAAATTGGAATGGTATTGCAGGATAATACATTGTTTAGTGAATCGATCGCAATGAATATCCGCATGGGAAATCCGTATGCAACAGATGAAGAAGTAATAAAAGCAGCCAAAGCTGCAAACGCCCATGATTTTATTATGGAGTTACCACAAGGCTATGATACGCTCGTTGGGGAAAGGGGAGTAAAGCTCTCTGGTGGCCAAAAGCAGCGCGTGGCAATTGCTCGGGTTTTCTTGAAAAACCCACCGATCTTAATTTTCGATGAAGCAACATCCGCATTGGATTTAGAAAGTGAACACATGATTCAAGAAGCGGTCGAAAAACTAGCATCTGATCGGACAACATTTATTGTTGCTCATCGCCTTGCAACGATAACGCATGCAGATCGTATTGTCGTGATTGAAAATGGAAAAATAACAGAGACTGGCTCTCATGAGCAATTAATGGCATTAAAAGGAAGCTACTATGATTTATACCAGGTTCAGCATTTAGACAATGAATAATAAAATGACCAGCATCTGAAGCGCGTGGCTTTAGCTGCTGGTCATTTATTTTATTATAAGTTTAACGAGCAATGACTCCTCTTTCCTTAAAAAGGAATCTAATCAGGCTTTATTGATTAGCCATTTGACAGAACGCTTCCCCTACAGCTGTTATTGTTTCTTCAATGTCTTTTTCCGTATGCTCTGTCGTTAAGAACCATGCTTCATATTTGGAAGGTGCAAGATTAATGCCTTGTTCAAGCATTAATTTAAAGAACCGTCCAAACGCTTCTCCGTCGCTTGCTTCTGCTTCTTGATAGTTCGTGACGTTCGTGCTTCCAAAATAAACGGTGAGGGCCCCTTTGAGTCGGTTAACAGTAATTGCAATGCCATGTTTTTCTGCTTGTTCATGTATCCCTTTTTCAAGCTGTGCCCCTAACTCATCAAGCTTTTCATACACGCCATCTTGTTTTAATACCTCTAAACAGGCAATTCCTGCAGCCATGGAAGCAGGGTTTCCAGCCATGGTACCTGCTTGATAGGCCGGTCCAAGTGGTGCTACCTGTTCCATAATTTCTTGTTTACCACCATATGCTCCTATTGGT
This sequence comes from Virgibacillus sp. LDC-1, assembly GCF_030137545.1. Taxonomy (GTDB): domain Bacteria; phylum Bacillota; class Bacilli; order Bacillales; family Amphibacillaceae; genus LDC-1. The sequence goes on from NZ_JARUVL010000019.1 coordinate 43,211, forward strand.
AATCCACCACCGATAATCTTACCCATCGCAGTCATATCAGGCTCAATGCCATATAGTTGCTGTGCACTTCCATATGTAAAACGAAATGCGGTAATTACTTCATCATAAATAACGAGTCCACCCGCAGCATGAACGAGAGCATTTACCTCTTGTAAAAAACCTGGTTTAGGTTCAACAATCCCGAAATTACCTACTATTGGTTCAACGAGTACTGCTGCAACATCATTGCCCCATTTATCTAATGCTTTCTTTAACATCTTGATGTCATTAAACGGAACGGTAATCACATCCTGGGCAACAGATTGTGGAATACCAGCTGAATCAGGCGTACCTAATGTTGCTGGACCAGAGCCAGCTTCAACTAATACTGCATCGAAATGCCCGTGATAACAGCCTGAGAATTTAATAACCTTCGTACGGTTCGTATAAGCACGAGCTACACGAATAGTTGTCATAACTGCTTCTGTACCAGAGTTCGTGAAACGTACTTTATCTAATGACGGAATCGCTTCCTTCAGCATCTTTGCAAATTGATTTTCAAGTGCAGTTGGTGTTCCATATAATACGCCGTTCGTTGCAGCATGTGTAATGGCTGCTGCAATGTGAGGATGTGCATGTCCGGTAATAATAGGACCATATGCAGCTAAATAATCGATATAACGATTCCCATCCACATCCCAAAAATAAGCGCCTTTACCACGCTCCATATAGACAGGGGCACCACCACCTACTGCTTTATATGCTCTTGATGGTGAATTAACACCTCCTACAATATGCTGTAATGCTTCTTGATGTAATGCTTCTGATTTTAGGTGATTCATTTAAAATGCCTCCTTGTTTGTTCAAAAAAGACCGTTATTTACTAAAACACAGCTCTTTATTGAAGCTATCTATTATTTTACATGACCCGATATATTTTTCCAGTATCGCCTATTCAAAAATTGAAATTAACTAGAGGAGGGAAAAGGTACTAGGACGCTTGTGCGTGGCGCAAGTGTAGAAAATAAAGACAAGCTTTGCATACCTTCCGCATACATTAATAGAAGTGAAAGGAAGGGATAGAAGGTGAATCAGTGTGGGTACATGGTTTATTATTTGTCTCATTAGTTTGATTGTCATCAAAAGTCTGATTGGATTTATTCGTGGTGAAAAGGGTAGATTCGGCCCACGCATGCTGGAAAGTCAGTTTTCATTTGAAATCTTTTATACACTGCTTATCACATATGGGATTGTTATTATTGGGTTTGGGATGATTTATTTTATCTTATCATTTGATCAGGCCATTCTTATAGAGAATGGCGAGCATCGAGATGTTGGTGTGCTAGGCAGCCTTATCCACTCCGTTTATTTTAGTGGTGTTACATTACTCACGATAGGGTATGGGGATATTACACCGATTGGGGTTGGACGCCTTATTGCTTTAATAGAAGCGTTGATTGGATATGTGCTCCCAACAGCCTTTGTGTTAAGACTTGTTCAATATTCTAATCGAGAAAGGGAATATTAGCAGTTCAATATGGAGGATGGTATAGTTAAGAAAGAATGAGATATGGAGGGATGAACGATGGCAATCACGGTTGGAAAAGAAGCGGTAGATTTTACACTTCCGAATCAACAGGGCGAGCAAGTAACCTTAAGCGATTTTCGCGGAAAACATGTAGTTTTGTATTTTTACCCAAAGGACATGACACCAGGTTGTACAACAGAAGCATGTGACTTTCGAGATCAATACAAAAGCTTTGCAGATGTAAATGCTGTCATAATTGGAATTAGTCCTGATCCAATAGAAAAGCATCAAAAATTTATTGACAAGCATGCGCTCCCATTTATGCTGCTTGCAGATGAAGAGCATAAAGTAGCAGAACAGTACGGGGTCTGGAAGCTGAAAAAGAACTTCGGGAAAGAATACTATGGAATCGAACGCTCTACCTTTATTATTGATAAAGATGGCATTGTCCAAAAGGAATATCGAAAGGTGCGCGTAAAAGGGCATGTTGAAGATGCGCTGATGTTTATTCGCGAGCAGCTAGCGTAGCATATTATATAAAAGCAGTCGGAAAGTAGCTTTGCCTTGAAGGCGACTACGATCGGCTGTTTTTTCTATATTAAAAAGCCAATTAATTCGCAATAAAGGCTTGAAGGTTACCTTGATTCGTATGGAAAAAGATATATGAAGCTTTGATTACGTTTGCATGACAAAGTAATACATGCTGTTTGAGATGAATAGGATGCAATAGAAAGTAAAATGAAGAAGGTGAGGGATTGATATGGGATTCATGCAAACCGTTAGCGAAAGATCGGGTGCAGCAAATACCACGTACGTTTACCGTTTATGTAAACGAATCGTCGATATCGCTGGTAGCATAATGCTTCTGTTTTTATGTAGTCCGCTCCTTTTAATCATTGCCTATCGATTATCAAAGCAGGAAGGGAGCCCGATATTTCAACGGGAGCTTCGAACTGGGAGAGATTTTGCTCCATTCGTCATGTACAGCTTTCGCATAACAACAATCCCCTCTAAAGTCATTCGTGCCTTACCACCACATCCATTTCCGAGTAATTGGGAGCACGGCGTACCGAATGATTTTACATTTATCCCACATCAGGCACTGTACACACCAATAGGATTACAACTAAAAAAATATAAGCTAAATAAGCTTCCACAATTAATAAATGTTTTAAAAGGAGACATGAGCTTGATTGGACCATCTCCAGAGTATCCAGAAGTAACTGCACATTATAATAACGAACAACAACAGCGCCTCTTCGTAAAGCCTGGATTTACAGGGTATACGCAGGTAAATGGATTCTCAAATCAGCAGCATGATGCGAAAATAGTCCATGACCTCTACTATGTAGAGCATTGCTCGTTAACGTTTGATTTCACCATTATGTATGAAAGCATCCGCCGGTTATTTCAAAGAAAAAAAAGACGCTAACATTGTTTTCTTGCTTTTCAGTGTTCAATCAAGCTAAAAACATTTACTATAGAAACTATAGAAAATTGTTAAGCACTAGAGAAGGGGGAGCTGATATTGCATATTTTATTTTCTGCCAAGCTAGGCAGTGAAGCACAAGAAAAGCTTAGGTTAAAATTTCCGGAGCAAGTATTTACTTTTTGTGGGAATATGAATGAAGCACAATCACATCTGTCAAGTGCACAGATTCTTGTTACCTATGGGGAAGATCTAAACGAAAAATTATTGGATCAAGCTAAAAACTTAAAGTGGATTATGGTCATATCAGCAGGAATGGATCAAATGCCCTTCGAAGCGATACAAAAAAGGGATATTATCGTAACAAACGCGCGCGGAATCCATGCAGTTCCAATGTCGGAATATGTTATTTCCATGCTCTTACACGTATACCGACAAGAACGAGTATTGTTAGAAAATGAAGCGGCGCAAAAATGGGATCGATCTGTCCGTATGCGCGAAATCACTGGGAAAACGATCGTGATTGCCGGGACAGGCGCCATTGGGAAAGAAGTAGCCAGACTTGCTCAAGCATTTCGCATGAAAACGATTGGTATTTCAAGAAGTGGTAAGCCGGGGGAAAACTTTGATGCCACTTTTCAAACAGACAAGCTACTTGACGTGCTTCCAGAAGCAGACTTTTTCGTTTCGATTCTTCCGAGCTTACATAGCACAAAGCAGCTTTTAACGGATGCGCATTTTCAAGCCCTACCTCAACATGCAATCTTCGTTAATATCGGCAGAGGAGATGTTGTAGCTAGTGACGTATTGCTACGGGCAATCCAAAACAAAGAGATTGCGCACGCAGTATTGGACGTATTCGAAAACGAACCATTAGCAAAGGATCATCCATTTTGGCAAGAAGAAAATATTACAATCACACCACATCTTTCAGGTATTTCACCAAATTATTTGCCACGAGCATTGGCTATTTTTGAAACTAATTTAACACATTATATAGAAGGAACTGGACAACTAATTAATGTTATCGACGTTCAAAGGGGGTACTAGAAGTGCGAATTTACACAAGAGCTGGTGATAAAGGAAAAACGTCATTAATCTATGGCAAGCGTGTTCCAAAAAATGATTTGCGAGTAGAGGCATATGGTACTTGCGACGAAGCTAATTCCATGATTGGTTTCGGTTTAAGTTTTTTGAATGAAGTAGAATGGGATGAAAAGCAAGCGTTTTTGAATGCGATGCATCGTATTCAAACGATTCTTTTTCATGTTGGGGCAGAATTGGCTACTCCAAGTGATAAAGAAGTAACTTGGAAGTTAAAGCAGGAGCATATCGATGAGCTTGAAAAGCAAATCGATGCTTGGGATGCAACGCTCCCAGAATTAAAGAACTTTATTCTCCCAGGGGGAACTCAGGCTGCTAGTGCGTTACATAGTGCGCGGACGGTAGCAAGACGAGCAGAACGATTAGCCGTTGGATTAGGAGATGAGCTTGCCAATCCGTATGTAGTTTCTTATTTAAATCGACTTTCTGATTTGCTGTTTGTTGCAGCGCGTTACGTGAATCAGCAGTTAGCAGGTGAGGAAATTCCATTACAGGCTGATGTTTAAAGTCTAATGAATTGGGATGGCGGCATTTCCTAATTTAGAGGAAATGTCGTTATTGTTGAAAGATGTTTGCTATAGGTAATAATAATTATCCGTTTATAATATACTATAATTGACAGAATGCTATGGAAGCGGGTACACTAATTATAAAGATTACAATCTAATAATATTATTAGAGTTATACTATTATATTGAAAGTGAGGTGCATGACGGTGTCTGAAAGAAAATTACAGAAGGCAATTGATACTCTGAAAGAATCAGGTGTCCGGATTACACCACAGCGTCATGCGGTGCTTGATTACTTGCTCAATGCAATGACACACCCTACTGCAGATGAAATATATAAAGCGCTTGAAGGTAAGTTTCCCAATATGAGTGTTGCTACTGTTTATAACAATTTACGTGTTTTGCGTGAAGTTGGCCTAGTTCGTGAATTAACATATGGCGATGCATCAAGTCGATTTGACTGCAATACGTCAGAGCATTACCATATTATTTGTAATGAATGTGGTAAAATCGTTGATTTCCATTATCCTTCTTTGGATGAGGTTGAATCATTGGCAGAACAGGTAACAGGATTTGAAGTAAGTCATCATCGTTTGGAATTGTATGGTAAATGTAAGGAATGTCAGCAATTAGAAACAAGAAAGCACTAATTTAATATGTAAATATGTTGGATGACCAAATGCTGTGGGAAAGTGCATTTGGTTATTTTATTATTCAGAGTGAACAGCTCGATAATTAAAACAGCTAGGCTTTAGAAGGTAATCTTCATCGCCTAGCTGTTTTATTATTTTTCGTTCATCTTTTCCGCTTTTTGCTGCCGTTTAGAGTTGTATTTCTCATCAAACTCCTTACCCTCAAGTGCTTTATCTAATGTAAGCGGCTGCTTGCAATGCATGCAGGCATCCACTCTGCCGAGCATTTTTGTTGGTTGCTGGCAGCTCGGACAAACGACAGGAACTGCTCTTAATGATAACGTTCCAATCCAAAGATAGACAACAGTGCTGAATACAATGCATAATACCCCAATAAGAAACAATAAAAGCATCAGCCACTCGATTTTTTTGGCCATAATACCAAGGTACATGATCCCAATTCCCGCAAATATAAGTATAAGAGCAAAAGAGCGTATTTTGTTTATTTTACTTGAATAGACTAATTGAGCCATACTTCTCCTCCTTATTATATCCAAAGCTAGTATAGCATTTTTATATATTCAGGAATAGAATAAAGATGGGGAAAGTTGTAATACGTTGCATTATAAATTCGATTTTAAGCAACATAAGAAAAACGAAGACCATTCTCTACGATGTAAGCTTCTATAACCTGCCACCAGAGTATCGCTTTTGTTATTGCTATATTTTGGTAAGGAAGCGCTTATTGACAGTCATGTTAAACCATGATAAGGTTAATTTCGTTGCAAAAAAAGCACGATTGATTTTGCAGCAAAACATTTTAAAAATAGTGATTGACATGGTAGTTTGCGATGTGGTAAATTATTAAAGTCGCATTTTCAACTACGACGTAAATATCTGAAACATATCGGTAAAAAAGTAATTGACTTTCACCGAACAGATGTGGTATGATAAGAAAGTCGCCAAATCGAGCGACACATTATTTTTTGCTCTTTGAAAACTGAACAAAACGACCAGTATGTCAAGAAAAACGGACCTCGTTTTTCGAAATAAAATCAGAAGCAAAGACTTCTGAACAAGCTAAGAAATTGAGATTGATTGGTGTCAA
>NZ_JARUVL010000002.1 GCF_030137545.1 Virgibacillus sp. LDC-1
GAAAGTGGCCATATCCAGAACTGGGCAATGGTTATGAACCAACTTCTTCTTCAAGATGAACTAAAAGATAGAGTGTTAAAGTATCTTGAGTAAATTAGAACTTACACACTTTATTTGACAAGCCCCTTGTTTCTTTAAAGTATGGACCGTTATTTTTTTACTTCTCATTGTCGAACACGCTATAGCCAATATTCATTATTAAAATACCAAAACAAACAATACCGAATACAATTTCTAATGCCTCCATGAATCACATCCCCCTCTCCATAAATTCCCTTGTCTCATTAAAATCTTTACATTTACAATAGCCACATCCTTCTCCTATCTTATCAATATGTTTTCCCTAAATAAAGTAAAAGTGTGCTAAAATATATAAAGATATTTTCAAATGAAGTGTACATTTTTCTTCTACCATATACTATTTTAAAAAAGAGTTTACTCTACCCTTTTAATCTATTAAAAAAATGATATCTTTATTTCCCCATTAAAATATTTAGAAAGCAGGTGGCACGATGTTATTTTGCCCTTATTGCGGATCCACAATAAAAGAAGATGAAACATATTGTGTCTCCTGTGGTTCTCCATTGCCAGAAGATATCAATAATCGAACCAAGGCAAAGAAAAGATTTAACAAGAAATGGCTTCTTCCTATAAGCGCAATTATTCTATTAATCTTCTCGATTAGTATCTTTTTTTTCGTCCTACAGGCAAAAACGAGTCAAGCAAAAGAATATTACGAACAAGGTGAAAACAGACTTTCAGACGGCGACTTTAGTAAAGCAAAGCAATTGTTTGATAAAGCCTTACAGCAAAAAGCTAACTTCTCTGAGGCTGAAGTTGCGTCTATATATATTGATAAAGTATTCACTGTTCAATCTGCAATAGAAAATGCACATTCTGAATCTGAACGTGATAATTTTCAAGAGGCGCTCTCTTTAGTCAACGAGGCCGAAAAAACATTAAAAAACTATTCTGGCACTGCAGTTTCATCTATTGTAAATGAACTATCAAAAAATCGTGATGCGATTAAACTAGCACAAATCAAAAGCATGTTAAATAATGAAACAGACATCAATAAACTAAAACTCATCATCTGGGAAGTAGAAGCAATACGAAGTCCAGAAGCGGTGAAGATTACAACCGACATTCGTGAGCAAATTATTGATTATACCTTTTCAATGGCGAGTGAGCAGTTAAACAAAAAGCAATTCCGGGATGCGCAATTGATCGTTGAAGATGGAATAAAATATGCTCCTGCATCCGAAAAGCTTCAAAGTCTCAAAACAACAATTGAAAAAGAAAAGGTAGCCTTCGAAACAACACAGCAACAACGTATTGAACAGGCGATGACTACTGCTGAGCAAGAACGAAAGCTAAATGAAAAAGATGCCATTAAGCTCGTTTCTGTAAAGGTGGAAAGTGATGATCAGAACAAGCTAGTTGTAAATGGAAATGTAAAAAGTGTAGCAACCGTTCCTATTAATTCGATTAAGATTGATTATTCAATTACTAAAAACGGTACGCCTTTTATTACAAATGAAGTTTATGTTTTCCCTGATACATTGTATCCAGGAGATAATGGCAAGTTTGAATTCACGCATTATGATACGAAATCAACAGAGAATGTCAAAATAAAAGTAGACAAAATCACGTGGTATACGGATTAAATATTACCCATTAACGGAGTGAAATACATGCACAAAAAGCTTGTTTCCCCCATTATTATAACCATCATTATTGGAGCTCTGGGAATTGCTTGTTTCATCTATATATACCAAAGCTGGCAGGAAAAAACGATATCTATCAGTAATCCAATCATTGAAAAAGTAAATAAAGATCCGCAGTCATTAAATTTAAAGTCAATCATCCATGAGGCTGAAAAAAATGTTGTACAAATAGATGGTCAAAATGAAATGAACACGACTACTGGTTCAGGTTTCTTAATTAATGATAAAGGAGATATTATTACAAATGCGCATGTTGTTCAGGATGCGGATGTTATTTACGTCCGAACAGCAAATGCTCGAGTCTATCCAGCAGCAGTGATAGGGATTGGCGAAGAATTAGATGTTGCCGTTATTCGTGTCCCACAACTTTCTAATCAGCAGGCAATGACAATTGAAAGGGAGACTTTCTCTGAAATTGGTGATGAAGTAATTGCACTTGGTAGTCCCCATGGCTTTCAAAACACTGTAACACTTGGTATTATTTCTGGAACAGAACGAAATTTTTCGGTCGATGACTACCATTATAATAATGTTTACCAAATTTCTGCACAGATTACGCACGGTAACAGTGGTGGTCCTTTAATTAATCGTAATACAGGAAAGGTCATTGGAATTAATTCAGTTGGAACAGAGGATGGGACAATTGGCTTTAGTATTCCGATTCATACCGTAATCGAAACCATTGAAGGTTGGATAAATAGTGCACAACCCAACAATCTAGACTTTGGAAACCCAAACAACATCGTACAATCAACTGACACTGATCAATTAGAAAAAGATGCCGCATATATCGTGGACTATTTTTTTGAAAGTATTGATATTAGAGACTATATTAATGCTTACACGTTACTAGGTGATACGATGCAATCCGAACAGACATATTCTTCTTTTAGAGAGCAATATATTTATATTACAAAAGTAAACAGCGAAATAGTCGAAAATAAAGTAGCATCTCAAAATCAAGCAACGTTACTAGTAGATGTGACAATAGAAAATAAGCTTCCGAACAAACAAGAAACTAAGAAAGAAAAAATACGTTATTCGATAACAGTAGGTTTTGAAAATGATCAATTAAAAATACTACAACTTACTAAAACTAAAGATTAACGCATACATTCATATATAGAACAAGAGGTTATCTCATAAGCTTAAAAAGCCTACGAGATAACCTCTTTTCTTAATAAAATCTTCATTCCATGCCCAGCATTTTGCATCCTATCCAATAATAATTCTTTCCTTTGGATAGTGATAATTTGCAGTACTTCGATTGTTCCTAAAGATAAACAAAAAGGTAACGATACCAACTCTTCCAATAAACATTAAAATCATTAAAACAACCTTACTTGCTGTACTTAACTCACTTGTAATTCCAAGGCTTAATCCTACTGTACCAAACGCGGAGCTTACCTCGAAGAATATTTTTGTCACAGAATAAGGCTCTACTGCTGATATAAACACAACAGAAACAAAAACGAAAAACATCCCAAGCAGTGTAACTACAACAGCTTTAATAAGGTCATCATCATGCACTTCTCGACGAAACAGTTTAATACTTTTTCCACCACGGGCATACGTAATTAAAAAGATAACAACTAATGCAAAAGTGGTTGTACGAATTCCTCCACCAGAACTGCTAGGGGATGCACCAATTAACATTAAAAATGACATGACTAAATGGTTTTGCTCGGTTAGCAGTCCTACATCCATTGTCGATAGTCCTGCACTTCTCGTTGTAATGGATTGAAAAAACGTGTAAAAAAGAATTTCATGCCAGGATTTATCCGCAAAAAAATTATTATAATCAAGGATAAAAATAAGAAAAGCCCCCGCTATGATTAAAATAACAAATGTAGCAGTCGTTAGCTTTGTAAATAAGCTAAAACGAAAATATCTGCGATCATCATATTTTGCAAATAAATATTCCTTCACTTCAATTAAGACGGGAAATCCAATCGCTCCAAAAATAATTAAAAGCATCGTCACAAACTGAACAAAATAATCATCCTTATAAAAAATAAGTGACTGTCCAGTAATATCGAAACCACCATTGGATATAGCACTAATTGTACTAAAAAAACCATGCAAAATAGCTTCATTAAATGAATAATACTGTAAAAAATATGTACTAAAAATAAGAAAACCAAAAAACTCGATTGTAAGTAAAACTAAAAACAGCTGTTTGACTAAGCGAACCATCCCTTCAAACTTCGTCTGATTCTGATCTGTCATAATTAAGCGTCGTTCTTTAAAGCCAATTTTCTTTCCTAACAGCAGCCAAATAAATGTACCGATTGCCATTATCCCAACCATACCAAGCTGCAAAATAAAAGCTAACAGGATAATTCCTGTCACACTTAACGTATCTGCCACCGTTATCGTTGATAATCCTGTTACACTCAATGCACTAACTGCGGTAAATAATTTATCAATAAAAGGAATACTTACTCCTTTTTGATAAGCAACAGGTAAAGATAATAAAGCAGTGGACAAAATTACTGCTAACAAATAAAAAAGTAGGATCATTTGCACTGGAGAACGTTTATTAATCCAGTTCATTATAGTTGTTGAGTGGAACATTATAGTCTCCTTAATACATTTCGATTATTCTATTCATCATTAAATACAAAAAAACTTATTAACATTATAACAGGCAACTTACATTATTTCCTTACTTTTCGACAATTTCATATTATCGTTTGCTCCTGATATCTGTTTATCAGGATCTTTCGAACAAAAAAACACACTTTCTTTTCAACAGAAGAAGAAGGTGTGTTTTTTCGATTAGATTAGTGCTTTAAATTGAGTAAGTAATTCTTCGCCATGATATCCTTGATTGATTAAATCCCTTAGCATTTGTTCTATATTTTGTATCCGCTGATCGATGATGGTCCCCATAAAAAGCACATTAATATGCTCGCCAATATCGTTTATACTAATAATTTTGCTAATAAAAGTTGCCGGCGAATTAGATTCCTTTGTTATTTTCACCTCAATCATTAACTCATCTCTTTCTTCACGAAGTCGATGAATTAAATCATAATAACGTTTATCCATATAGGCCTCTGTTATCCAGCGGTTTTTTTCATCCTCGCGATTGATAATTAATCCATCCATTAACTCTATATCATGGTGAAACAATTCGTCCTTGACACTTTCTTTGATCTTTAATGATTTTAATTTAAACGTCTTCATTTACTTACCCACCCCCTTACACTTCAATCTACCCATTTCAAGTATTATCCACCAATATATGACATTTCAATTTTTCTTTCATCTGTATTCTTTCGTTCGGCTCGTTCATCAGAATAACGATCTGTTCTTTCCCTCCAAAGAGAAACAATTGCTTCACGTAATTGTTCATCGTTTATGCCAGCTCGTAACTCCTTCTTCAAATCGAACCCGCTAATTGCAAACAAACATGTATACAATTTACCATCAGCTGATAGTCGTATTCTTGTACAAGTTCCACAAAAGGAATCCGATACAGAAGAAATAACGCCGAACTCTCCACTACCATCCTTATATCGAAAACGTGATGCAACTTCCCCATAATAATTCGCCTCTGCAGGCTCCATTGGCATCTGTTCATGAATTGTATCAATAATTTGTTGTTTTGTAATCACATTCTTAATGTCCCATGCATTATGATTTCCAACATCCATAAATTCAATAAATCGAAGAATAACAGGACTATCCTTAAAATACGCTGCCAATGGGATAATTTGTCCTTCGTTCATTCCTTTTTTCACGACGGAATTAACCTTCACCTGTAGCCCTGCATTTATTGCCGCCTCAATCCCTTTTAGCACAGGAGCTACACTAACCCCTTTTCCGTTTATTTGCGTAAAAACATGGTCTTCAATAGCATCTAAGCTAATATTTACTCGCTTTAATCCCGCTTCTTTTAATTTTTTTGCCCTTTTTGGAAGAAGTATTCCATTCGTTGTAAGTGCAATATCCGTAATTCCAGTTTCCTTTGCTAAACGTGCAATTAATTGGTCAAGGTCTTTACGTAATAAAGGCTCTCCACCAGTAATCCGTATTTTTTCTACACCTAATTTAGCAAAATGCTTGGCAACACGAACAATTTCATCAAAACGAAGTAATTCATTATCATCCAAGAACTCATAATCATCTCCGAAAACTTCTTTTGGCATACAATATGTACAGCGTAAATTACATTTATCAATTACAGATATACGGATATCCTTTAATACTCTACCAAACTGGTCGCGAATTTGTTGTGCTTCCATTTGATCACTCCTTTACGATTGGCAAAAATGCAGCTTGGCCCTCGTCATTTTCAAGTAGTAAGACATTAACCATATCTCCTGCCTTATACCCTCTTGTCCCACCAGGTAGAATCATTAAAGCATTAGCACTGGACAGCGAGGTAACCACATTAGACTTATCTACTCCTGCTAAATGCACTTTAAGCCGATCTTCCTCATAAGAAATATAGCTGCGAACAAATCTTGAAAATGGATTTGGCTTTGGAAAGTTATCCATCATCATAGCTTTTACACGTTTATGAAATGGTCGTTTGTTAAATAAGGCCGCTTGAATAATTGGGTGAACAAATAACTCAAAGCCTACATAGCATGCCGAAGGGTTTCCTGATAATCCGAACAACAGCTTATTTTCTTTTACAGCAACAGTTGTCACACTTCCTGGACGCATTGCTAATTTATTGAATAAAACCTCTGCTCCAAGCTTTTCATATATATCTGGTAATAAGTCCCAATCCCCTACCGATACCCCACCAGTTGTAATAAGGACATCTACTTGTTTTAGTGCCTCCGAAATCGTTTGATAACTCGTTTCGAGCTCATCCTTTAATTTACCAAAATAAATATAATCCGCACCTGCACGTGTCACTTGAGAAGCAATCATATGGGCATTGGAATTACGAATCTTTCCAGGCTCTAATGGTTCGTCAACATTAAGAAGCTCTGTTCCGGTTGCAATGATTCCTACTCGTGGTCTTTTGGCGACCGCCACTTTATCATATCCAAAAGTTGCTAATAAAGCTTTCACACCAGGATTAATTTTTTCACCAGCTTCTACTAAAACTTCTCCTTCTTTTACTTCTGATCCAAGTTCGATAATATTTTGACCTTTTTCCATTTTACGTTTTAAACGAATAATTGATTTTTCTTCCGTTTCAACAGATTGACATACTTCAAACATTGCCACACAATCTGCCCCATCTGGAATTTGTGCACCAGTCATAATTCTGGTCGCTTGCCCTGCTTCTAACTTTTTCTTAGGCACTTGACCAGCACCGATATGCTCAATGACTTCAAATTGAACTGGATGATCTAAGGAAGCATCCAATGTATCAACTGAACGAAGTGCAAACCCATCATAAGGGGACTTGTTAAAGGATGGCACATCATTTCGTGCGATTAAAGGCTCAGCTAATCTTCTTCCATCACACGCTTCAATTGAGATAATTTCGGATTGCCCTGTAAACGTATGATTTATGACTAGCTCAACTGCTTTTTCCACTAAAATCGGTTTGCGTATCTCAATCATCAGATCACCTTATTTTCTATTTATTTCATCTAGCTCAAGTTTATCAGAGAACAGAAACAATTCATACTTTATTTCACAGGTTTAACAAGACTAAAAACGGGTAAAACCTACTATAATTCAATTCTAACGAATGAGGTGACAAAATTATGAACAATGATAAAAATGTCGAAGTAAGACATGAGGAGAAAAAATCGGAGCCAAGTTTAATCGGGGTAGCATTAATTAAGTACGCAACCTATTTAATTATCTTTTTTGGGATAATCTGGTTCGTTATTCGTTATATTTTTCCGTTATTTTAAATAAAAACGGGTACCCTATAAATGGAACATTGGATAAAAACAAATCCACTGTGGGGTGAATTTATTGGAGATACTTCTTATCATTATCATAATTCTTGTGCTACTTTTCGTCTTCATGGCTTATTTAAAGCATCGGTCACACGGGACTCATCTATCAAAAAAAGAAGCAGAGCAATTACATGAGGATTACTTAACGCACGGTACACAATCAAACGAAGATGATCCTAAAAATGTATAAACTGGATAACTCCCATTACATTTTTTCATCTTAATAAGATATTTTTTCTAAAACAGTACATACTACGTATGTGCTATTTTTTTCGGAAAAAAATAGTACGTATAGATCGTTTCCATCTGTTAAACGATAAACAGTGAAAGGGGTCATTCCATGACAGTAGCAAGTCAGGTTAAACAAACGATTGCTGGATTAAAAAGTGCACAAGCAAGCTTTGAACAATTTGCTCTACAAACAGAAAATAAACAAGCAAAAAAACTATTCGAAAATGCTGCAATGCAAACGGAGACCATTCTTCAAAGTGTAGAGCCTCGTGTGCAACAACTTGAACAGGAAGAGCCTCAATATAAAGGATTTTAAATTGACAAAAGGGGCCTCCCCCCTTTTGTCTTCCTATACTACAACCTAAAGAGGGATTCACATGTTTAACTGGAAGAAAGCTTTGTATTTCATCCTCTTCATCCTTTTAACCTTCATATTTATTGGAGGATGTCAGAAAAATAATAGTCAGCAAGCTAATCCCGATTCTGTTCAATTTAGTAAGATTTCAACGCAAAACAATAAAACAGATCAGCAATTAGCAAATGAAGCAAAAGATTATTTAAGTAAAAAGAAAAATGTTTCTTCCGTATTTGCCGTTAATACATCAAAGAAATTACTAGTAGCCGTTGAGATCCCGCACAACATGCGTTTCCAATTGGCGACCATTCGAAAGCAGCTTACAAAGGACTTGAAAGAGAAATATGCAGATTATGATGTAGAATTATCGACCGATAAAAAAATAACAATTGAGCTAGAGAAGTTAGAACAGCAGCTATCCAATAAAAATATTTCTGAAAAGGATTTAAAGAAAAAGCTCGAACGACTCATCCAATTATCCAAGGAACAAACATAGATACCAAAATCATTACCAGTCCCGCTCATCACAATGATAGCGGGAACAATTTTCAATGGAAGAAAGAGTGACATTAAATGGCAGATAAAAAAAAGAAGAATCTCCCTCCGGCAGCACAAAAATATAAAGCATTCCAGCAAAAAAGAGAAACAAAGCGGCCTATTTTAAAAAACTGTGTAAAAGCATTTTTCGTTGGGGGCTTTATTTGTCTTATTGGTCAATTTATTTCTACCTTTTATATTTATTTTTTTGATTTTACGGAGCAGACGGTTGGCAATCCAACAACGGCGACTTTAATCTTTATTACGATGATCTTAACAGGCTTTGGAATCTATGATCGTATTGGACAATTTGCAGGAGCAGGATCAGCAGTACCGGTCACTGGTTTTGGTAACTCTGTCATTTCAGCTGCAATTGAACACCGCACAGAAGGCTTTGTATTAGGTGTAGGAGGAAATATGTTTAAACTTGCGGGATCCGTTATTTTATTTGGGGTTTTTTCAGCTTTTGTCGTTTCAATTATTAAAACCATTTTAATTCAATGGGGGGGATTATAATGCTTGTTGGACATCGAACCTGGATATTCAATCAAAAACCTGTCATCATTTCAACCGGCACTGTAGGCGGTCCCTTTGAAGCGAAAGGGAAAATCCCTGAGGCATTCCATATTTTGCATGATGACATGTGGTTAAAACAAGCATCATTTGAAAAAGCGCAGCAAATGATGATGGAAGAAGCATGCCAATATGCCATTAAAAATAGTCCTATACAAAAAGAACAAGTAACGTTCTTTATTAGTGGTGACTTAATCAACCAAATAACACCAACAAGCTTTGCAGCTAAAACAATCGGAGTCCCTTATTTCGGTTTATTTAATGCATGTGCTACGTCGATGGAAAGCCTAGCCTTATCTGCACTCATTTTAAACAGTAATGGCGCAGAATATATACTGAGTGGTTCTTCAAGTCATAATGCAGCAACAGAACGACAGTTTCGATATCCGACTGAATATGGTGGACAAAAACCTCCAACAGCGCAATGGACAGTTACTGGTGCCGGATGCTGTTTACTTGCAAAAAAAGGAACAGGTCCAATCGTTACTTCTGCAACAATTGGTAAAGTTGTTGATATGGGGATGACTGATCCGTTTAATATGGGGGGCGCAATGGCTCCAGCTGCAGTAGACACAATAATTGCGCATTTAAGAGAAAGGAATGTGGATATTTCTTATTATGATTTAATCATAACTGGTGATCTTGGTCATATAGGTAGAGAAGTTTCACTCGATCTTTTACATGACAATGGAATTGAAATCAAAGAAGATCAGTTTGTTGATTGTGGTCTTTCCATTTATCGCGAGGATCAGCCTGTGCTAGCGGGAGGAAGTGGATCAGCTTGTTCGGCTGTTGGAATTTACGGACATTTTATAAACTTATTAAAGAATGGCGAAGCAAAGCGAATCCTTGTAGTAGCAACTGGTGCTTTACATTCCCCATTAAGCGTGCAACAAAAGAGTTCTATTCCTTGTATTGCACACGCAGTATCTATAGAAGCTGGAAGTGATGCTTTATGATCTTTTTTTGGGCATTTGTAGTAGGTGGTATCATCTGTGTAATCGGTCAAATCATGTTTGATGTATTCAAGCTTACACCAGCACATACATTAAGTATTCTCGTCGTTGCTGGAGCAATATTGGATGGTTTCGGATTATACGAACCATTAATTGATTTTGCAGGAGCTGGTGCTACCGTTCCGATTACGAGCTTTGGAAATTCTCTTGTACATGGTGCCATGGCAGAAGCAGAGAAGCATGGGTTAATTGGAGTTGTAACGGGCATGTTTGAAGTGACAAGTTCAGGAATATCTGCTGCCATTATTTTTGGAATGATCGGTGCGTTATTATTTAAACCAAAGGGATAGCAATTAAAAAGGAGCAATTAATATGACTGTTGGATCAGATGTAAAAACTTGTTTTGCTAGTATAAAAAGCATTGAGGCAACATTAACTGGGCTTGCTGTACAAACAACGGAAAATGAAACACGGAAATTATTTGAATCGGTCAATCAGATTATTAAGGAGATTAAAGTTGATTTAGATAAGCAAGTAATAATGCTTTCAAACGAAGAACCGCAATATAAGCAGTAGAAAGGAGATAATATCATGCCTGAATGGACAACCATATTATTACGCTCTTTCTCTCTTGTTATCGTACTTTTTTTTATCACGAAATGGCTCGGAAAAAAACAAATTTCACAGCTTAGCATTTTTGAATATATTTCTGGAATTGTACTAGGAGGTATTGTTGCCATCCATTCTAGTACGACAGAATATCCGTTCATGTATGGATTGTTAGCAATGCTCGTTTGGTTTATTATTCCATTTATCGTAGAGCTTATCTCGTTAAAAAGTAAATCGTTCCGTAACTTCACCCAAGGAAAGAGTACTGTCGTCATACAAAATGGAAAAATAATGGAGGATAACCTAAAAAAAGAAGGCTACTCCTCTGATGACTTATTGGAAAATCTCCGAGAGAAAAATATATTTAAAGTAGCAGACGTTGAATTTGCAGTAATAGAGCCCTCGGGATCTATTAGTGTTTTACCAAAAAGAGAAAATCAACCTCTTACTGCGAAAGACATCGGTTTAAAGCTTGCTCCAACAAAAGAACCAGAAACCGTTATTATGGATGGAAAAGTACTGCTTGAACCACTCGCGAACCTTTCGCTAAATACGAATTGGCTCGAAACAGAGCTTGAAAAGCAAAATGTTAGCATTGAAAATGTTTTTTTAGGCCAAGTTGATAGTAATGGACAATTAACCATTGACTTATATGATGACAAAATTACAGTTCCAGTTCCTACACAAAAACCGTTATTATTAGCGACGATGAAAAAGGTACAAGCTGATTTAGAGCTTTTTGCATTACAAACAAACAATTCACAATCCAAAGAAATGTATCAAAGAAACAGTAAAAAAATGCAAACGGCCATTGAGCGCATTCAGCCCTTTTTAAAGTAATACTAGCTTGACAAACTACCTTTACAGGTAATCAACCTTTCTTGTCCCAGCAAATTCGTGTAAAATAGAGCCATTGAGCTTATTACTACGAAAAGGGAGAATGAAGATGAAAGCAAAGCTAAAAGCTTATCGGTTTCCAATAATTTTATTATTATCTATAATTATTGGCTCCATTATTGGATTAATATTTGGAGAAAAAGCAGAAATCATTAAACCATTAGGTAGTTTATTTATTAATTTATTATTTATGGTTGTAATACCACTTGTATTTTTTTCTATCTCATCCGCGATCGCAAACATGGACAGTATGAAAAGACTTGGCAAAATTCTTGGCACGATGATGTTCGTGTTTATAATTACAGGGATCATCGCCGCTGTTGTTATGCTGTTTGCAACCGTGCTGTTTCCACCTGGTACGAATGCAGACATTCCACTAGAAACGCCTGAAAACATAGAAGAAGTTACGCTAGCAGACCAATTGGTCAATACATTTACAGTTCCTGATTTTATTGATTTGTTCTCGCGGAAAAATATGCTCGCACTCATTATTTTTTCTGTATTAGTTGGTGCTGCTGCTGGACTATCAGGTGAAAAAGGACGCCCATTTTCGAAGTTTCTAACGAGCGGCTCAGAGGTGTTTATGAAGCTTGTTCAACTTGTTATGTATGTTGCACCAATTGGACTCGGGGCTTATTTTGCTTCCTTAATCGGTCAATTTGGAGCAGATTTAATTGGCGATTATGCGAAAGCAGTCATAATTTATTATCCGGTTTCGATTTTATATTTTGCAATCGGATTTACACTCTATGCTTTTCTAGCTGGAGGGAAAAAAGGAGTCACACGTTTTTGGAAGAATATTCTTTCTCCAGCAGTGACCTCCTTGGGAACAGGAAGTAGTATTGCTTCCCTACCTGTGAACCTGCAAGCAGCGAAAAACATCGGTGTACCAAAAGACATTCGCGAAACAGTGCTTCCTTTAGGAGCTACCATGCATATGGACGGTTCATGCTTATCTGCAATGCTAAAAATCGCCTTCGTTTTTGGTGTGTTTAACATGGATTTTACAGGTTTTGATACGTTTATTACGGCAATTGGAATTTGCTTATTATCTGGTATTGTAATGAGTGGTATTCCTGGTGGAGGTTTTATGGGAGAAATGATGATTGTAACCCTTTACGGACTCCCAATTACCGCATTACCAATCATATCTGCAATCGGGGTTGTCGTTGATCCTCCAGCAACGATGGTGAATGTTACAGGGGATACTGTTTCAAGTATGCTCGTAGCAAGACGACTTGAGGGTAAAGATTGGATGGAGAAAGCAGAAATTGCATAGCATGATCTAAGCTTGAGATGGCTCTTATTGGGCCATCTTTTTTTGTTGTTTAACAATGATGAAAATCGTTCGTTGTGTATAACCTTTTATAGAAAGAAAGCCCCTCATCTAGCACTATGCGCCAAAACGGGAAATAAGCTTACTTCCGCAGGATGCTCGCATATTTTCTCTGCTAAAAATCTTTTATAATAAAACTTTTCTAATCTCTGTCGCACCAGTATTTTCTTCTATAATTAAAGAAAAAACTTACTGAAATCAGTTTAATCAACGCTAAAATGATATTTGAATTTTGGAGTTTATCAAAAAGAAAATGTAAACAGAATAACCTATTTAAATTTATTACCATCGTATTGAGGCAATTGAATTACAACTTATACCGATGCAAACTTAAAAACTGCTCCACCACCATTAGCGGAAGAAACCAACGAAGACTCCTGCAGGAATAGCAACAACCGAAAATCATTATTGCGACACGTTAGTGGAACAATAAGAGTTAGTAGGAAGGCACACTAAATGAGACCTTTGCGGGCAACGCTTGCACACCACTTACCATGGAGCCCGCGGAAAGCGTCTACTTGAAGTGGAAATCAAAGGAGCTAGAACTCAAACCAAAAAGGTATAGTCGAAACCATTTACGACTATGCCGGTTCCATCCCCTCTCAGATTTAAATTTCCCATCTTACCGTACATATTATTGGAATTTGGTGGCACGATAATAAAAAATAAACTAATTTGGAGTTGTTTTCATGCGGAGAAAATATATGCGAAGTAAAGCAAAAAGAGAACAATCGACTCCTGATATCGGATCATCTATCAAGGAAACAACAATTGAAAAAAATCTCAACAAAACGGTGCAAATTTTCCAATCCCTTTACTCGTTTCCAAAAAACAAAGATGTAACGATCCGACATTTTCATATTCCAGCGCTGCAAAAGGACGCAGCATTACTTCACATAAGTACAATAACAAGTGCAGAGACTATTGACACAGATATTCTTAAACCTTTAATGACGATAAATGAAGCCGCGCAACAAATCGATGATTTAATTACGGTGCCATCGACGTCCAAAGAAAACAAAGTAAAAACCATTTGTAAAAAAATTAATGAAGGTAGTGCTGCCATATTTATCGACGGTGAAGAAGAAGCTATTTTAATAAATGTAGCAAAATTTGAAGGACGTAGCGTAGAACAGCCCCAAAACGAAAACGTCGTGAAAGGGCCAAAAGAAGCCTTTAATGAGTTAGCACAAACAAATATTTCGCTCGTTCGCAAAAAAATTAAAAGTGAATCCCTTGTCGCAGAATCATTTACCATCTCGAAGCGCTCTAAAAATGAGCTATATGTTCTTTATATAAGTGATCTTGTGGATGATAAACTACTAGCTAATGTCAAAAAAAGAGTGCAATCGCTTAATACCGATTCTATTCAAAACCTTGGTATTTTAGAGCAATATATTGAGGAAAGAAGATATTCGATATTTCCATCTACGTTGTACACAGAACGACCAGACCGAGCGGCATCTTTTTTAGAAGATGGATACATTGTCTTAGTCATGGATAACGACCCTGCATGTCTGGTTCTTCCAGCAACGTTTTGGTCTTTTTTTCATTCATCTGAAGACCACTATTTGCGTTTTATGTATGGTAATTTTATCCGATTATTACGTTTGATCGCTTTATTTATTTCTGTATTTATTTCAGCAATTTATGTAGCAATCACAAATTTTCATTCTGAAATGATTCCAGGAGATCTTCTACTTGCCATTATTGCTACACGCGATAAGGTTCCTTTCCCCGGTTTAGTTGAAGTGCTACTAATGGAATTATCCTTTGAATTGATTCGTGAAGCCGGACTCCGTGTGCCAACTCCAATCGGACCAACCATTGGAATTGTAGGAGCATTAATTTTAGGGCAAGCTGCGGTACAAGCAAATATCGTTAGCCCTATTGTAGTTATCGCAGTAGCTTTAAGCGGTTTGAGTTCCTTTGCAATTGGGGATTTAAGCATGAATTTCGCCATTCGATTAATGAAGTTTCTTTTTATTTTTGCAGCAGGGCTAGTTGGTATTTTCGGTATAACAGCTTTGTTTACTGTTGGCTTTTTTTACCTTGTATCAATTAAGTCGTTTGGGGTGCCTTATTTTTCCCCGCTTGCACCATCATATCAATCTTCTGGAGATACGATTTTTCGAAGAACATTACAAAACGAACTATTTCGACCTGGTTATGTTAAACCAAAAGATATAACAAAAAGATAGGTGAGCACATGGGGCAGCATGAGAATAGAGTTGGAACAAAAGAATTAGTTGCCATCATCTTCATCATGATGGGAGTAAAGGTAGGAGATGATACGCCACCTATTTTATACGATGTCTTAAAAAACGCTGCCTGGATGGGTCCAATAATTATTGCCTTGCTAACGGCAGTCATTCTATTCGTTTTATTTAAGGTCGCTTCTGCCTATAAACAAAAAGGGTTAATCGATATCGTTTTTCATCTATTTGGAAAATACCTTGGTTGGATTATTCTGTTCGTATTATGGCTTGGTATATCTGCTGCAACCATCATTGATTCCTCAATTTATTCTGACATCATTGTCACCATGTATTTTCCAAAAACACCGACGATTATTATTTATTTACTATTAATGGCAGCTTGCACATATGGCGCAAAAAAAGGATTCGGACAGATTGGTTCTGTTTCATGGGCAGTATTCCCATATATTACGGCTTCTTTGATCATTGCACTTGTAATTTCACTTCGTAATGGAACAACCGCTTTCTTTTTCCCATTCTTCGGTCCAGGAGAAATGGAGGTTATTAAAGAAAGTATAATAAAAACATCAATCCTTTCTGATTACTTATTTTTATTTGTTTTTATTCCTTTTATGAAGGATTTGAAATCCTTTAAAAAAGCATCCTGGATTGGTCTTATTCTTATTACTCTTATATTAATTGGTGGCATCATGAGCTTTCTACTCATCTTTGATTACAGATCCGTTCAAATGCTGGACTATCCATTTCATGAAGTAATTCGCTATATCCAGCTTGGATTTTTAACGAATGTAGAAACACTCTTTTTCCCTTTCTGGCTTATTTCTTCTCTTGTTCGCTTTACCGTTTACCTCTATATTAGCGCAGTTATTATGGGGCGGTTATTTAAAATTAATAATTTCGAATATGCCATTCCAGCTTTAGCTACTGTGTTCGTCTTTATTGGATATATACCAGAAAGTCCAGATTATTTAATTTTTCATCTTCGAGAAAATTTATTAAATATACTCACTCCAATCTTTATTTTTCTTCCCTTTATCCTATGGGCTGTAGCTAAGCTAAAAGGAGATTTGCGTCGTGAAAAGACTAACTAGAGTTATTGTATTTTTATTATGTATCGTTCTTCTTGCAGGATGCTGGGATCAAAAGCAAGTTGAAAAACACGCGTATGTCTTCGCAATTGGGCTTGATAAAGGAGAAGAAAATGATCCAATAGAAGTCACATATATTATCGTTAATCCAGATTACGGCTCTCAGCAGCAAGGAGGCGGTGCCAATGAACCTGCCTTTGAAACAATTACCTTCCCGGCAAATGATATTATCTCAGCCAAGGATACAGCAAACGTCATTGTTGCAAAAGAAATAACCTACGATATAGCTCGGCTCGTCAGTGTTTCGGAAGATTTTGCAAAGGAACCAGATTTTATTAGATGGATGTATGATTTAACAAAGGATCCGGAAATAAGAAGAGATCTTCAACTATTAGTTACGAAGGAAAAGACGAGTGACTTTTTAAAAAATAATAAACCTGTTCTCGAAACGAGGCCACATGAATATTATAAGCAAGCGTTAGAGCGTGGAAAAGAAACATCGATGATCCCCTTTTCCGACCTATTAACATTTTTCCGAATTACAGAAACCGGAGAGGATCTATATCTCAGCATGTATGGCACCCTTGAGAAAACACCAACTACAAATGAAAGTACGGACAATTTTAAAGCTGGGGAGTTAAAAGCAAGTGGAATATCAGGACAAGCACAATTTGCGGGTTCAGCTGTCTTCATGCAAGGAAAGATGATTGGAACACTGACAGCGGAAGAAACACGCCTCGCTTATTTATTGAACAATACACTGAATCCTCAGGGTATGGTTATGACATTTCAAGATCCAAAACACGAAAAATATAAAGTTGCTGGTAGAGTTTCCTTAGACTCCCCTGCGAAGGTCAAACTATCTATTCGTGATAATAAGTCCCCTAAAATCAATGTTCATATTCCTTTAAACATTAAAATTTTTACGAATCATAGTATGGTTAACTATACAAAGGACTACAGTAAAAAAGAAATACTTAAAAAATCGATTGAAAAAGAATTAGAACAAAAAATGAATACATTGGTAGAAAAAACAAAACAAGAATATAAAGCCCAGCCATTTGGTTGGTCATTAACCGCCAGAAAAAAATTCTCTACAATTCCTGAATTTAATAGCTATAATTGGCTCAAAAAGTACCCTGATGCAGAGGTCTCGATTTCCGTTAATGTTCGTTTAGGACAATTTGGCAGACAAAGTGAAGTTCCAAAAATGAAGGAGCTGAGAAAGTAATGTCCTTGATAATATGGCTTGTTATGATTGGCGTCTTTCTTTATTCCTTTGGATTCGCAATTACATTATGGAAAAGAAAGAACAAGGCCGGTGTATTCATCATGCTAATCTTAGCCTTTGCCGTCCTTATTCTTCCCTTCTTCTCTGTTTTCAGAGATAAATGGTGAGATCAATTAAATAACCCGTACGGAAGTTTCCTTATACTGATGTAACAGTTAATGCAAGCTTTCCAAACTGCTTTCCATCCTTTAAATAATTCCAAGCATCTGCAGCATCCTTTAATGGAAAGGTATGATCAACAACAGGATGTATGTGATATTTACTAACAAGGGAGAGGAATGCTTGAAGCTCCTCTCTACTCCCCATTGTTGTACCATGTAATTCATATTGTCCATAAAAAAATGTTCTTAAATCAAATGTTACTTCATCTCCTGTGGAAGAACCAAAAACAACCATTCTACCACCCTTTCGAAGAACCTCCAATGAACGCCTAAATGTAGCATTTCCCACACTATCGATTACAAGATCGATTTTTTCATTTTTTAATATAGCAGGCCAATCACTCGCTGTTTTTATAACGACATCTGCACCAAGTTTTTTTGCTTTCTCCAGCTTAGCTTTACTTCGTGACGTTACAATTACCCGTGCTCCGATACATTTAGCAAGTAGAATTAATATGGTTGCAACTCCACTTCCTGCCCCCGGAATAAATACCGTTTCTCCACTTTTTAATTTACCTTTTGTAAACATTGCTCGGTACCCCGTCAAGCCTGAAAGCGCCAATACTCCTGCTTCTTCCCAAGAAAGATGCTTTGGTTTAGCCTCAACCTGATCTGCTGATAATACAATTTTTTCGGAAAATGTACCATTGTCAGGCATTCCTAATATATCAAATTCTTTCGGAGGAAAATCACTTTGTTGAAACCATCTAAGCGAAGGGTTAATAATTACTTCATCCCCGCATTTAACATGTTGAACCCCTTCTCCTACCGTTTCAATCATTCCGGCTCCATCTGATCCAATGATTAGTGGAGAGTGATCCTTTGATAAGCGATCTGGAATAAACAAATCACGATGATTTAACCCCGCTGTTTTTATGGAAACTATTACTTCACCTTTACTAGGAACAGGATCTTCCATCTCCTTCAATTTGAACGTACCTTGATCAATTACAAATGCTTTCATTGCTTCGCCTCTCCTTCCAAATATGAACTAAAAATCTCCAAATCACTAATAAAACTTATATCTTTAGAAAATAACGGCACCTCACATAAGTGTTTACGTGGAAATAATTCGCGAATTTGTTGCAAATAGAACCGTTCATGCTTGCGTCGCATTTCTATATATTCCCCACTTGCATCATTTGGTAACACTTTATTTATTATTAAGGATTTCACAAAAAGCTGATAATTATCAAGTAAATTGATTGCTTTCTTCGTTTCTAAAATAGGAAGGCGTTCCGGATTTAATACAAATATAAAGCCAGTTTGATCATTATCAAGCAATATTGTCCGTGCATGAGCAAATTTTTCCTGCCGTTTTTTTAATACTTGATAGATTGGATCATCTACTCTTTCTCCATCATGCAAAAGCTTACTGTAATGCTCATTCGTCTTCTTTCTTTTTTGAAGCATGCTTTCGACCCAAACTCCCATCAATTCTGGAAGAGAAAGCAATCGAATCGTATGACCTGTTGGTGCCGTATCAAATATGATCGCATCATATTGCTTGCGTTCTTCAACAACTATGTCAATTACTTTATTAAACATTGCTGCTTCATCTGCACCTGGAGAAACACGTGCTGTATCTAGTAATCGGTTCACTTCATCCAGCCAGCCTGAATGAATAATATGCTTCATATTTTCTTTTACTTCTGAAATATATGTCTCGGTTTCAAACTGAGGATCAATTTCTAATACGGTAAGTGATGGTGAAATCCTTGTTCCTTTCCTATCAATAGGAGAATCGAATAAATCTCCTAAGTTATGTGCTGGATCTGTAGAAACAAGTAAGGTTTTTTTTCCAAGCATTGCTTGTTTCCAGGCAATAGCTGTTGCTGATGTTGATTTACCAACACCACCTTTGCCACCAATGAACAAGATTTGCTTATTCCATTCCTCCATTTAATTTTTCCTCCTTTCTGGCCCCTATTAACAGCATCTAATTCCCGATAAAGGAGACTTATCCATTCCCATACGTAGATGCCAATCATGAAAGTCTTCGATTATGTATGGATAGAGCTCTAATGTAAAGTAATAGGCCGGATTAGGTACACCTAGCAACTCAGAATAGAGGAGTAGAAAGAACAAATCATCCTCTCCTCGTAGTTCGCGAGCAATTTCTGTACGATGTGGCATTGACAATACTTCTTCATACCAACGAATTAATTGTTTAGCTTGTTTGATCATCCAATATCACCCCTATGCAAAGTTAGTAAAAACAATTAGATCAAGGTATACCTTTTGCCTGTAGATAGACCTTACGCTCGAATATCAAATCGCTCTGAAAAATACGATAGCCCGTAATCCAGTATGGAGTAGCTTAATTACTACTTCTTTGAAGGCGATCGTATTGTCCAGAGCGCGTATTTACCTGTATAACTTTTACTTTACGTAAAACGTTTAAATGCTAGCCGCATTGATTTATTCATCCACACGTATTTATTCTCTAGGGGAACCCGAACGATGTTCATTACTTAATACGGAAAAAGCCGTCAATGTTATCCAGATAGCAAACACGAAAATAATTGCTCCAAATATAAACAATAAGCTATTGGAGCTGGAACCAAACCATGACCATTCAAAAAAGACTTGCTGGAACATCGCATACAATGTCATGAACATGAGGAAAACCATTGGAATAAGAACAATTGCATAATTCCTACCAAGACGTTTTAACCAAATTGCAATTAACAAAAGACTTATCCCTGCTAATAGTTGATTGGATGTTCCAAACAAGGGCCATAGCAAATATCCGCCAGACCCAAAGCCTTTAGGTCCTTCAGGTAACAAAACAAGGGCTGCACTAGCAACAACAGCAATACTTGTAGCTACATGCTTTTTGGATAAGGTTGAGAAATTGTACGTAATTCCTAATTCCGCGATAATATAACGCATTAGACGAACTGAAGTATCTAGCGTCGTTGCTGCAAAGCTCACAACAATAATAGAAACAATGGTAGTGGCAATCGGAACTGGAATCATTAATCCAGTTGCTAGCTTACTAGCTCCCTCAACAAATACATTTAACCCAGCACCATTTGCAGCCGTATAGCTGTGGTATGTTGCTAAAAATTCATCTGCACTCGGGAAAAATGTAACCACCGCAAGAATAGCTATTAACGCTAATGATCCTTCACCTACCGCACCTAAATAGCCGACAAACCGTGCATCCGTTTCTTTATTTAATTGTTTAGAAGACGTTCCAGAGGAAACTAATCCATGAAAACCAGAAATGGCTCCACATGCAATAGTAATAAACAATAAAGGAAACCAGGATACATCTGTTCCTGTATTTGTAAGCGGAGCCGTTATCGTTGGATTCGTAAATAAGAGCCCTAAATATAATATCGCCAGTCCAACAATTAACTGATGCGAATTAATAAAGTCACGTGGCTGCAATAGCTTCCATACCGGGAGTGTTGAAGCAATATAAACATAGATCATCAAGATGATAATCCAAATGAAAAAAGCAGACGATACAGCCCCTAATCCAAATAAACCTGCCCCATTCTCTCCACCCATGTATTGTACAAGATCAATTTGTAAAAAATCAATTTTACTAGCAAAGATAGCTACTACATACATTAAAACCAAGGCAATTAACGAAGGGCCAAGCATGCGTTTCTTACGTTTATATACCGCATGCCCAATCCAAATAGCCAATGGAATTTGAATAAATACTGGTAATACACTTGCCGGGAAAGATATAAACAAATTGGCAATGACCCAGGCAAATACTGCATTTACCATTAGTACAAGAATTAATATAATGCATAGAAACAATATTTTCGCACGCTGTCCGATCAATTTGTTTGCAAGCGTTCCAACAGACTGTCCTTTATTTCTGACAGATAAAACTAATGTTCCAAAATCATGAACACCCGCAGCAAAAACGGTTCCTAAAATAACCCATAGAAATGCTGGTAGCCATCCCCAATAAACCGCAATGGCTGGTCCTACGATTGGTGCAGCGCCTGCAACTGATGTAAAGTGATGGCCCCATAAGACATATTTGCTTGTCGGAACAAAATCGACACCGTCCTTGAAGCGATGCGCAGGTGTGACATAATTTGGATCTAGTCGAAATATTTTCTCTGCAACAAATTTCGAATAGTATCGATAGCCTAATGCAAACACGACCATTCCAATGAATGCAATGAACATGCCATTCATTTGTATACCTCCCATTCTCATTAAATTAATATAGCGTATGTCCACATTCATTTGTTTAGTACAACCCATCTCTCAATTTCTCTGAAATCTCCTAACTGTAAAAAAGGAATCCCAGGGAAGGTGCGAATGAACCGACGAGTACTGAAGCTAGACGTAACTATTGTTCTATAAAACGTTATCCACAACGAACGATTTTAATAATTTTCTAAACATAAAAAAGCTGTCCGTAAATGAACAGCTCCTTCATTCCTTCCATATATGTTGCTTGATGCAGACCATTCTCGTCTATCTCTCCTTAATATTAAAAACTCGGATTAAAATAAATACACAGCAATAACCGTAGCAATAAATAGTCCTAGCACGACGGGTAAAAAATTCTTACGGACTAATTCCATTACGGATACGCCACAAAAACCCGCAATAGCTATTAACGATGACCAAGCGACGAGCGTTCCTCCACCTGCCCAAATAGCTCCCATTTGTCCAATTGCAGCAAGTGTTTCGGAACTAATCGTACTTGTTCCCATTGTGGCAGCCAGCGCTCCTGTTAATGGCAATCCGGAAAAACCTGATCCATCCAGTCCTGTTATCATACCAACCAATAAGACACTAAACCCTACAAATAAAGCGTCCTGTGGTAAAAATCCTTGCATCGATTGAATTAAGTCAAACAAAAGAGCTGGTCCCTCATCAACACCAAGGATACGACCAGAAAAATCTGGACTTCCTAGAAAAAAGAATCCAGCAATTGGAATGACTGGACCCATTGCCTTAAACGCAAATACAAAACCATCGGTAATATGATTGCTAATATAGTCTAGAGCATGTTGCTTTCCAAACGCAATCGTAGCAAGTAACAATAAGATTACTGCTACACCCCCAATAAGTGCTGCTCCATCTCCTCCTTCTAGTCCACCCATTCTTCCAGAAATTAATTTTGTATACATCATATACGCAACTACTGTAACTAATGCTAATGGGACGAAGATGGCGAACACTTTACTCCAAATTGGCAAATGAGTTGCAGTCGCTTTATTCACCGTTCGTTCCGCTGTGCGCAACGATTGAAGCTCTACTTCATTCTGTTTATCTCCTTTTAGACGAATGGTTTTTCGGTGGAATAAATACGCGCCTAAAATGGCTACAAATCCAACGATTAACGATAAAATAAGTGCTTGATCGGCAACCGCACTTACCTCTAACCCACCAGCCTTTGCTGACAAACTAGGCGCAACCTGAACGACATAATCAGAGGAAAGTGCCATTCCTTGCCCAGCAAGCGCAATAGCTACCGCAGCACTTATTGCCGGTAAACCAGCTCGCACTGCCGCTGGAACAAGAAGCGCACAAATGAGCGGAACAGCTGGTGTTGGCCAGAAAAACAGCGATATAGTATACGTAATAATAACAAGGATAAAAAACGCAAGATGCCCATTCACCATCATTTTTTGTATCGGTTGGATCATACGTTGATCTGCGCCTAAATCATTTAAAGAATGAAGTAAAGCAATCATAAAGGTAATAATTAGAAATATATTAAACAATTCTTGCGCAGCTACAAGATTCGCATTGAATATGGCAGTAAATCCGTCTACGAGACTTCCTTTATACACGAGTGCAATGAAAAAAGTACCCAATAGCGTTGGAAGCACCACTCCTTTTCGAAACATCATTGTGATGATAATGAGCAATGTAAATATACCGTATAGCCAATGGGATAATGTTAATTCCAACTGAATCTCCCTTTCCAAAAGTACTATACAATAGCCTATGCTCGCTTAATTAGAGCGGTGCTTAGAAATATGTCCATTACAAATTTTTAAAATTGTTGAACCTCTTCTAACTTTGTTTCACCTATACAGCTCGCACATAATAATACGCCATCTACATGCAAGCCATTGAAAAATCCATCCTCACAATACACCTCTACTCCACAACAGCTGCAATACCCAACAAATTCCCGCATTAAATCGCTCCTCATTCTATAACATTCGACCTATCATTATATTTACTTGCGAGAATTCTGTTGAAGAACAAGAAGGGAGAAAAATTCACTCCATTATGGAAAAAGGGTAATTCCGTATTATCGGAATTACCCTCCTTCGAGCGGATTCTATTCTTCTATTACGCAGCAGCCGTTAACAAAGTTCGCGGCTGTTTATTAAATAGCCAATAAATAACAAATGTACATATGACAAAAGACGGAAGCATGTACGAGCCATTATAAAGTAAGGAATATAACCATGCTGGCTGTCCCTCAGGTGCAAACTCAGCAAAGAAAATAAATCCTGCGAAAAAATGAGCTAGAAAACGAAGTGACGTTCCGATAAATACACCTGACATAATATAAATAAAACTCTTTTTGCGCTGTCCATCCTTGATCGTACGATGCACAGACCTTGCAAATATCCCTGCTAATCCAAGCGCTGTAAAAGCAAATACGTACTCAATTACAGCTTGCCAAAAATAGTAAATGGCTGCTTCGCCAACGGCAATTTGCAGTATCCCCCACAAAAATCCTGAAAGCAAACCGCCTTTTAATCCCCAGCGAAATGCGACGATAAATACCGGAATCATTGCAAATGATACAGAGCCACCCTGTGGCCAAATTTTAAACGAGAGAAATGGAATTAAATCCAATACAAGTGCCAATGAGGTAAAAATGGAAACTTCGATCAAAAACAGTAAACTTTTAGATTGCATACGAAAAAATACCTCCCCTAATGCTAGTGACTATAACAAGCATGTGATATTTACCAACACAAAAAAAGTAATGCCAAGGGGAAGCTTCCTGATGGGGAATCCGCTCACAGCATTACTTTTCCATCAAAAAAGCCACCATCCCTACGCTAGTACTAACTAACAGGTTCAAAGGGTCTGAACATCTTGTTCACTCTCAGCCAAATGGCTCCCCCTGTAGGCTTCTTTCTATACTTTTTTTGTTACATGTATTGTAGCTCATTCTAAAATCGATTGCAAGATTTAGAATATAATAATACTAATAAGCGATAAATTCCTCTACATCTTTCACACATAAATGGATCGCGCGTTGCCAAAAATCAGGCTTCGTCAAATCAACTTTAAGATGCTTCGCTGCCAAGTCTTCTACGCTCATCCGTCCTGTATCTTGTAATAAAGCAATGTAGTCGTCTTCAAAGCTGCCACCTTTTTCAAGCGCATAGGCATAGATTCCTAAGCTAAATAAATATCCAAATGTATACGGGAAATTATAAAACGGAACACCAGTGATATGAAAATGAAGCTTAGAAGCCCAAAAATTAGGATCATATTCCTCAAGACTATTATGGTAGGCTTCTTTTTGCGCTTCGAGCATTAACTCATTTAAGCGTTGGACAGAAACCATGCCCTGCTTACGTTCTTCATAAAAACGTTGCTCAAATAAAAATCGTGCGTGAATGTTCATAAAAAAAGCAATACTTCGTTGAATTTTATCTTCTAATAGCGCCAATTTTTCCTCACGTGTTTTCGCTTGTTTCACAGATGCATCTGCTACAATCATCTCTGCAAACGTAGACGCTGTTTCTGCAACATTCATCGCATACTTTTGATTCAAACCATGCATTTCATTCATCACATGTTGATGATATGCATGACCAAGCTCGTGTGCTAACGTTGCAATATTTGAAGAAGTACCGGAATATGTCATGAAAATTCTCGTTTGCTTACTATCTGGAAAGCTCGTGCAAAAACCACCAGGGCGTTTTCCAGGTCGATCCTCCGCTTCAATCCATCGCTTTTGAAAAGCCATTTGAGCAAAATCAGCCATTTTAGGACTAAACTTTTGGAAATGCTTGGTGATAAATTGCGCTCCTTCAGTAAAGCTATAGCGCTTCACACTATTTGATATTGGCGCACCGATATCATACATGCTTAGCTTATCTAGACCAAGCAATGCGGCTTTTTTGTCTAGAAAAGCTTTAAAATGTGGTTTCGCCTCCCTAATTGCATCCCACATCGCATCCAATGTAGCCTTTTCCATTCGATTAATGGACAAAGGTTCTTGGAGAACGCTTTCCCAACCACGATGTTTGTACGTTTGTAAACGAAACCCTGCTAAATGGTTTAATGATTGGCTAAATAACGGCGCATTTTCCTCCCACGCTTTTCCGATTTGATTAAAGACATATCTGCGTACCCCACGATCCGGATGGCTTAGCTTATTTGCCGCTTGACTAACAGAAAATTTTTTATCCTCTCCGTTCTCTTGCAGGTTCACATGCATCTTTCCAACGATCGTATTATACATTTCCCCCCAAGCGTGATAGCCATCAATAGCTAAATCGCCAATCAGCACCTCCATATTTCCTGGAAGATGCTGTTTTGCTTTTTCACGCATTTCATTTAAGCTAAAAGAAACGTCCTCTAAAGAGGGATGTAACTCGATTTTTTCCCATTCTTGCTCCTCTATCGTTACAAGCTTCTGCTTTAAAACCGTTTGAATGGCTCCCATTCTGGCATTTAATTCTGTCCGCTTTCCTACAAGAAGATTCGCCTTTTCGTCATGAACATTTTGTGCACTCAAGCAGCTAACAAACGCAGATACTTCACGTAGCTGTTTCATCACTTTTTCAAGAGCACTAACGATTTTAACTAATCCCTCGATCGCCTGTTCTTTATCCTTCCATTGAAATTGGTCGACCATCGTTTCAAGTGTTGTCATCGC
Organism: Virgibacillus sp. LDC-1; assembly: GCF_030137545.1. Lineage (GTDB taxonomy): Bacteria > Bacillota > Bacilli > Bacillales > Amphibacillaceae > LDC-1. The sequence goes on from NZ_JARUVL010000002.1 coordinate 26,723, forward strand.
TCGTTGTAATTTTGTTACATAAACTTGAAATTCAGTTGAGTCACTTCCCCCCGAAAAAATGACCTCTAAATCCCATGTTGGTTCATACTCAACCTTTTGTTGCATCCAATCTCTCCTTTGAATAGAAATGAAATGTATGTATATTCCTATTATACTGAAATAACAAACATTTTCTATACATAAGTTTGCATAAGATCGAGAAATGCAATTGATAAGTCTGTTGAGTCTAATTTCTTGCTTTTACATGTTCAGATGAAAAAATATGTATTTCCATCTTCCCATTTTTTGCTTGTGCTCGAATTAATATTGGTTGATTGAAATTATTTTTAAATGAAAAGTCAGGCCCCCACCAGCTCACTGTTGCATCTTTTCCGGGTGGAACATAAGGTACTTCTCTGCTATGCGAATACCGCTCGATAATTTCTATCCCTCTTAAATTAACCGCATTAAACAGTGTCGACGAAACTTGGCATATTCCGCCGCCTATATCCTCAGCTAATTCTCCTCTTACAATAACAGGTGCTCGCTCATAGCCCCGCTTCTCTGTACGTTTCCCCACCACTTTATTAAAAGAAAACGTTTCTCCAGGAAATACAACATGATTATTAATTGCTTTTGCTGCAAGCCATATGTTATGAGAGCGTTCCTCATTTTCTTGTCGAAAAAAAGTCTTGAAGCTGCCAATTTTTTTCGCACTAATCTCTGCTAAAAGCTCCCCATCGACTTTCGGATAGATAAGTGTTTTTGGAATAGAATATTGCTTTGACTGACCACTATAAAAAAAGGAATAAAAATATTCCATCGTCTTTGTGCGATTCAATTTCCATCCGGGCTTTCCAGCGATTATCTCCCCGCCCAATCCAATTTGGGCATTTTCGGGAGATGTATAAACTTGTTCTTCTAATTTATCTAACAGAAGTGTTAGTTTCTGATAATCCACTACGTATGGTTCAACAGCATCCAATGAGAAATGGCTTCTAATGAGGGTTTCACTCACGTTTTCTTCTTTTAGAATGAGTCTTAAAGCTGAAGTATGAAGGGGCAGTATAATACAAATGGCCAAACACACTATCGTGGCGATTATTTTTTTCATAATACGACCTCCTCCAAAATAGTATGAAACTAAATTTAATTTTCATGTATAAGTAAGAACAAAGAATGGAAAAAAGCCATATTAAAAGAGCTACCACGAAAATCATTGTTCATGACTTTTGTGATAGCTCCATCATTATATTATCTAAAGTCTCTATTGTCCTCTATTTTTCTGCTAGCAAACATATAGCCAACAATAGAAGCTAGTCCTAAAATAAAATAAAATGAACTTCGTTTCATTCTTTATTCCTCCTTTAATTTTGGAGCCGTGCACCATACAAGCTTAAAACGGACGAACTTTTCCTTTTTTCAAGAATAGCTTAGGTCCACCTAATAAGAATAAATAGCGATTGTCAACAACTTTCTTCATCGCTGCTGCTGGTTTTCCTGAGAGCTTTGTTCCAGATAACACGTTTCCTACACCATCGGTAATGCCCAATGATGCAACTGTTCCCTTATCATGGAATTCAAAGTTCTGTAAGGCTTCATGTCGAAGTAATGCTTTGATATTGCTTGCACACGTATCCGCATGTTGCATAGCTGCTTGCGCAGTTGGTGGATATGGACGACCTTCTTTTTCATTCATTACCCATGCACAATCACCCAGAATAAAGATGTTTTCTTCTTCTGGTGCTCTTAAATCACCATTAACAGTTACTTTTCCTCTTGTAAGTTCAAAACCGGATTTTGCAAGAATCGGATTTCCAGTAACCCCGCCCGTCCAAACAATTGTTCCAGCTTTAATCTCCTCACGGTCATCGCCAACAATAAATGCATCTTCTGTACATTCCTGGATTTTCGCATCTAAGCGGAATTCTACACCACGATGCTCTAACGATGTTTTCGCATATTCTACTAAGTCCTTTTCAAACATTGGTAAAATAGATGGAGCAGCTTCTACATTAATAATCCGCGCTTTACTACGATCAATATCATACTTCTTGCACAGCTGTGGTACCTTTTCAGCAAGCTCTCCAACAAATTCAATGCCAGTAAATCCAGCTCCACCGACTAAAATCGTTAAATCACTGTCATTCTTTTCTTCACTATTTTTATATTTTACAAACTGATATTCAATATGATCTCGAATTAATTGACATGAATCAATATCCTGGATGAAAAATGCATTTTCTTCCATTCCTTTAATACCGAATGTGTTCGTTACAAACCCAAGTGCGATAACAAGATAATCATATGTAATTTCACCATTTTCTAGAACAACACGATTATCTTCTTTTTCCACTTTTACAACGGAATCATAAATTAACCGAACTCGATTCGGGTTAATAACATCACTTATCATGATACGTGCTTGGTTATGATTAATCGTACCAGCAGCTACTTCATGAAGCCATGTTGTTTGATAATGATAATTGTGTTTATTAATTAACACAATTTCCGCTTCTTCTGGTGATAACTTTTGTGTTAAACGCTTCGTCGTCATCATCCCGGCATAGCCTGCCCCAAGGACGACAATTCTAGGTTTACTCATTTTTACATCCACCTTTCTGTTCTTAAGCAAATTGCTGATGAACTTCTCCCATCCTAAATTGCTTAATTTTCATTGCAAATAACCAACTTAAAACCTACTTGGAATTACATTTCCATAATATCAAAGTTTTTTTAAATAGGCTATTAATGTTTACTGTTTTTACCATAACCTCTTTTTATCTTTTATTGCTTTACATAGAATATCGATTCCATTATGTCCCATTCTTCATAATTATATGCTACCTTAAATTCACTTGGTTCAAGGAATCTATTAGAATGCTGTTTTAAGTCCTACCAACTCTCAGGAGAGTTATCGACTCCCCTTGCCTCCGCCTCATGAGTTTGATATGCATCGCTTACTGTAGGTTCCACGCGAAAAAATTTAACACAAACTAGAATGAATGTGCTATGATATATACAAGTTCATACGGTTACCTTTAAATCAGTCCTGTGAGACTGGCAAGGTGAGCAGACGAAGGTCTGCAAATTTATCAGCACAGATTGGACATTTATTGTTCCATTTATGTTGTATGAAAACACCTTGCTATCTATTGGCAAGGTTTTTTTATGTTTCATCCTTAAACGGTAACATATGAACCTCAATAATAACGAGGGAGAGAATTGCATGAAACAGTATAAAGAAATTCAAGTAGATGAACGTTTACCATTTATTCAAAGCATTCCATTAAGTATTCAGCACTTATTCGCCATGTTTGGTTCAACTGTCCTAGTTCCAGTGCTTTTTGGCATAAATCCTGCAACTATTCTACTTATGAATGGATTAGGCACACTCTTTTATCTATTTATTACAAAAGGGAAAATCCCAGCCTATCTTGGCTCGAGCTTCGCTTTCATATCACCTGTATTTGTTGTGTTAAGTCACTATGCAGGTGGGGAAGGTTATGGCTATGCACTTGCAGGGTTCTTTGTCGTTGGTGTTGTACTCACCATTGTCGGTTTAATTGTTAAAGTAGCAGGAACTAGTTGGATTGATGTATTGTTTCCACCAGCTGCCATGGGAGCAATCGTTGCTGTCATTGGTTTAGAAATTGTGCCAGTTGCTGCAGAAATGGCAGGCTTGATTGCACCAGCTGATGCGGCTGCGGACTGGGCAATCGATTCAAAGGTTGTAATGGTTTCCATGCTCACCCTTGCCATAACAATTATAAGCTGGGTTACTATGCGTGGTTTCTTAAAAATTATTCCGATATTAATTGGTATTGTTTCTGGTTATATAATTGCATTTGCAGCAGGTTTAGTAGATTTAACAACGGTATCTGAAGCAGCGTGGATTTCAGTCCCTGATTTTTACCAAATGAAATTCGATTGGTCTGCGATTTTAATTATTCTACCTGCCGCATTAGTTATCATTCCAGAGCATATAGGTCACTTATTTGTTACAAGTAACATTGTCAAACGTGATTTAGCAAAGGATCCTGGTCTTGATCGCTCCCTTTTAGGAAATGGACTGTCCACCATGGTTTCTAGCTTTTTTGGTTCGACTCCAAACACAACCTATGGTGAAAACATTGGTGTATTAGCAATAACAAGAGTATATTCTACATGGATTATTGGTGGGGCTGCTGTACTCGCGATCTTCCTTTCTTTCTGTGGAAAGCTTGCAGCATTAATTTCATCGATTCCCACCGCTGTAATGGGAGGAATCTCGCTATTATTATTCGGTATTATAGCAGCGAGTGGAATTCGAATGCTCGTGGAAGCAAAGGTAGATTATAGCCACTCCCAAAACCTTATCTTAACGTGTGTTGTACTTGTTATTGGAATAAGTGGAGCAACAATAAGCTTAGGGGGAAATGTTGAACTAAAAGGTATGGGACTCGCAACAATTGTAGCTATTTTTCTTAGCATGTTCTTTAAACTTCTTGATTTACTTAAGCTATCCAATGAATAGGGAAAAAAAGATGTCCATATGGGCATCTTTTTTGTAGATATGTGTTTAGAAAATATTGCATAGTGAATAACTCCATAGGTATTTCCTACTGTTTTTTTACATTTCCCAACTTTCTTTACACGTTATTTTTCTAAATATGGTATAATTTTGATAATTAGAATAATATTACGTAATCGCATGTGATTAGTCGAATCGGAGGACTGAATACAGGAGGATCAATTCATGAAAACAACCCGTGACTTAGTCGATGAATTATCACAATTTAATGTATGGGTAAAATCTTTAGAGCATATGAGTGATACGCATTTTTTCACTCCAATAAAAAAAGACAAATGGTCTACAGCAGAAATCATTTGTCATATTACCTTCTGGGATATTTATATTATCGAAGAAATATTACCATTTATGAAAAATGATGCATCCATTCAAAGTATTTCTTTTGATATTTTAAATAAGAAAGCGGCAGAATATGCAAACTCAGGTGTTACAAAAAGTGAATTAATTGATCACCAGCTTTGTGCACGAACACAGCTAGTCTCTGTATTAAAACGAAAAAACGAAGAAGACTTTCACGCGTCCTTCACAATAAACGGGGATACAATCGATCCTTTTTCTGGGCTTCCACATACAATGTTCAATTATTTTTGGAGCTTTGTTTGGCATGATAATCATCATAAAAAGCAAATCGAGTTGTTTATAGAAGAAAAACAAAGCAAAGTTCGTCTAAACAACAGTACAAGTTCATAAGCAACCTTATTACTTTTAATTTGTATAACGCTCCCCGCATAGTTTTTTTAGTGAAGGAATCAGTAATACTATCCCTTCTAATTGTGTAGCTTCGAACTTTTCATATTATAAAAATCGACACTCTCCATTTTTAAGAGAGTGTCGACTTTTTATTGCAATGCTTCATTACCATTTGGATTCTTCTTAGTTTTATAGGTGAAATACACTATTGTTAGCATAGCAAACGTAAAAAGATAGCAAGCTAATATACCGATATTATGCCACATAAAGGAGAAATCTCCACTTGATATCACTGCTTTAAACGCTTGAACGGAGTATGTCATAGGTAGCAGTGCGTTTATAGGCTGTAACATGTTTGGTATCAATTCCAATGGAAATGTTCCGGCACTTGTTGTTAGCTGGAGGATTAAAAGCACAATGGCAATAAATCTTCCGGGATCACCTAATGTGGTTACTAAAAATTGGATTAACACGATAAACACAAGACTCGTAATTATAGTTGTCACAATAAATAATGGTACACTCTTCACTTCTATATCAAGACCGAGAAGAAGAACAGCATCGACTAGCAAAGCTTGCAGTATTCCTACAATACTTAACACACCAAACTTCCCAATAAACCATGTGATTCCACTTTGAGCCTGTATAGCTGGTTCTTTTATCTGATAAACAATCGTTATTAATAATGCGCCAACAAATAATCCTAATGAAACAAAATATGGTGCAAATCCGGTACCATAGTTTGGCACATGGTTTATTTCATTTTTGTCTAAAGCAACTGGATTACTAAACATCTCATACGTGTCATCATCCGCTTTAACCGAACTTGCTTCATCTGCTGCATCATCTAGCTTTTGATGAAGCTCATTTGTTCCTTTTTGTAAATCAGTTGCCCCATGATCAAGTGCGACAGAACCTTCTGCTAGTTTTTGGGAGCCGTCATTCATTTTTTGAGCGCCATTAGATATATCATGCATCCCATCATCTAAATCGGTAGCTCCTTTTTCAAGCTGCTTTACCGCCCCATTTGCTTGCACAAGCTTATTCTGGAACTGCTGCATGCTGTCAACGAATTGCTGTTGGCCATTATTTAGCTTATCTGCACCTGCTGCAAGTTCATTTGACCCGCCTGCTAATTTCGTAATGCCATCCAGTAGCGTGCTTTGTCCATCATTAACTTGTTCAAGACCTTGTAGTAATTCGTTAAATGTTGGATCAACTGCTTGTTGGATTTGCATTTCCATATTATTAGCTGTTGCTGCAAATTGATTATTTACTTCTTCCTTAAAAGGTACAAATCCTGCTTGAAGTCCTTTATCAATTTCTTGTTTTAATTGTGCTTCAAGCTGTTTTTGACTTGGTGTATTATTCGCCACTTGCTCTTGTAATGCTTGAATAACTTGTGGATCAACATTACTTTGCTTTAGCGCTTGAAAAAGCTGCGTCATCTGTGCTTCCTGCTGTTGTGATAGTTGCGCTGCGATTTCTCGTGAAAGCCCTTCGCCAAGCCTGCTCTGTAGTTGATCAAGCCCTTGGCTCATTGCACCAGCACTTGCATCTGATTTTTCACCTATTGCATTCGCCATTTCTTTAGGAAGTTTGTTTTGAAATGCGCGTAAGCCTTCCTCTATCTGCTTTGTAGCGTCAACAAGGGAAGGTATTTTTTCTTCCATTTGACTTGCCCCAGCTTGGATGTCGGTAATTCCATTCGTTAGCGTTCCTGTTCCAACTTGGAGTTCCGTTGATGCGTTCAACAGCTTTTCATTAGCTTCTGTAAACTGCTCTATTGCTGTAGAAAAGTCTGTCATCCCTGTTGCTAACAAATTGGCTCCCTTCATTGCTTTGTTTGTTCCTTGTTGAAATTCTATCGCTTTTGCTGCGAAATGTGCTAGATTTTCTTTTAACGATTGTGTACCATTTTGTAGTGTTTCTGCCCCTTCATTTAAGCTCCCACTTCCATCACTTGCCTTCGTAAGCCCATCTGACATTTCGTGTACACGATCAAACATCGTTTCCGCATACGTTGCCGAAATTTCATTCGCAATCGCTGTTTTAATTTCCTTTACTGCAGTTTCACCAATTTGTGCGGAAAGAAAATTATAGCTCTCATTTGGAACATACTTTAATTCCAACTGTTTTGGTGCTTCATCCATTAATGTTGTTGCATTCTGAGAGAAATCAGCAGGAATTTCAACGAGCATGTAATATTCTTGTTTCTCTAAACCCTTATACCCTTTCTCTCGTGTTCTAAAGTGAAATTGAAATTCGTTGTTATCCTTTAACTTATCAACAAGTTCATTTCCTAAGACTAATCTTTCTCCTTCTAGTGTTGCACCAGCATCTTCATTGACGACTGCAACTGGTAGTTTGTCGAGTTGTGAATACGGGTCCCAAAACGACCATAAAAACATACCAGCATATAAAATAGGTACAAAAATTACTCCAACAATCGGTACCCACACTTTTTTGTTGGAAAAAATTTGCTTCCATTCAGAAATGAATAATGACTTTTTCATACTTTCTTCCCTTCCCTCAATCATTAACGTTTTACTCATTTAGCCATTTATTTATGACTGTTTTATTCATTTGGTCATTTTTTGAAAAAAATCAAGGATCATCATTGTGATAATCCTTCGAACAAATATAATTTAAATAGCTTTGATATTTCATCCTTATTAAATGGCTCATGAAATTGCTCCCAATCGACAATTAATGAAATGTAGAGCTTTAACATGACAAAGGCCGTAACCTCCGGATTACAATGCTTGATTTCTCCTTTATCGATTGCCCGTTGGACAATCTCCTTAATATAACCAACAATAGCCGCTTCTAACTGTTGAACCACCTCTGAAACCGCTGGAGTTCCCATCTCTTTTTCCTCTTGTAGCAGTTTAATCGTAAGCTGGTGATCCTTTCTAAATTCCAGTAAGCTATATAAAGCCCGATCGGCATTTTCATGGAAGGAGCTATTCTCATCAATAACCGCTTCAGCCGCGGCTTTCATTTCTCTAATGAGTGATGCGATAATATCTCCGAACAATTCTTCTTTATTTTTATAAAATGTATAAATTGTTCCTTTGCCAACTCCTGCTAATTTTGCAACCTGATCCATTGTTGTTGCTTTATAACCGAATAAGGAGAACGACTTTGTAGCTGCTTCGACGATTTGTTTTTTTCGGTCAATTGCCATTTGCCTCACCCTAACCTTTTGCCCGAAATGACTAAATGAGTATTTTGGTCATTATTACAATATAAAAATAATAGCATGATTTAACATGTTTTACAACCACTTTTTAAAGGATTTTTATTCTTTACTCGTTAACACAGTATTTGCTTCAATAATAGTTACGAGTTGATCAATAATAGCTGGTCCTTCTTCTTCATCTAATAAATTGTTCAACATTATTGAAAAAATAAGCTCTTCACCCTCCTTTGTCCACATGTAGCCTGATAATGTACTAACACCTTGAATGGTTCCGGTTTTTGCTTTCACCATTTCAAGTCCTTCCATTCTATCACGTAATGTTCCTCCCACCATTCGATCAATCTCTCCGGCAATCGGCAAGGACTGAAGAAACACCGGATACCAAGCTTGATTTTGAACCTGGTATAGTAGATAACTAATTTCATTTGGAGGAATCATAGTTGCATTCGAAATTCCGGAACCATCACGCAAGAGGCAGGAGGAAATTGATAAGCCTAACGCTTCCATTTCTGACCGAAGCACCGCTAACCCATACTCCCAGTTCCCGACTCCAAGAACTAGCTTCCCCATTTCCTTTACGAATATTTCCGCATGATTGTTATTGCTTAGTTTCATAAAGGGGATGAATAGCTCCCTTAAAGGCATCGACCATTTCGTATACACAGTTATTACATACGATGGCGTGATGTCACTTCTTAATGTGCCAGTAAACGAAATATTTTGTGCGTCAAGTGCATTTTTAAAAACATGTAATGCATAATAGGTTGGTTCCCAAACAGCTACCCACTCTTGTACCGGTTCATGATCAATTGGAATCATACCCTTAATAATGATGCGATTACTTCCATGCTCTCGTTCTATTACGATTTCTCCGTCATCACTAGCAGAGGTAGTGATCGAATGGTTCACAATTTCTATCATGTCAACATTCGGTTCTAATAAGACAATCGTATCTTCTCCACATTTCTTTCCAGGTTGTACTTTTACAATAACTGTACCTGCATCATAATCTCTATCTGGTGATACGGTTAACGCAGAAATTTGCGATCCATAATAAAAATGCTCATCACTCCATATTAAATCAGGTGATAAACGAATGGAATCAAACCATGAATCATCACCAATAATATCTCCCTCTATCTTATGAATGCCTTGCTCGACAAGCTTTAAAGCAAACAAAGTAAAATCATCTGGAAGTAATGTTGGATCACCTTTTCCTTGTAAATAAATATTTCCATACAATGTATCACCTCGAATTTCGCCATCAAAAGATAACACGGTTGAAAAGCGATATCCTTCTCCTAAAACGGATAATGCAGCCGCGCCTGTTAACAGCTTCATATTAGAGGCAGGATGAAATCGCGTACTGCCCATTTTTTCATAAATAATCGCTCCTGTATCTGCTGAACGGATACTAATCCCAGATAATGCACCGGTTAGTTTTGTTTCTTTTGTTAAATACGTATAAATTTCTTTAGTTAACGAAAAACCCATGCCGTTACGATTGCTTTTCTCATCATTCATCTTCTTCCTCCTAACGAAAGCATTGATAACTTATTTACATAAAGTTCAACAGAATTCATTAAAATCCTTTATTTGCATACAAATTCATATAATAAAAAGAGATTCCTTACGAACCTCTTTTTTGTCGCCTTGCTATTTGTCTTTTTGCAGTCCTTTTTTTTCCCATAGTAATTGTTGAAGCCTTTCTTCTAATTTTGAATCAGGTTGTATGCTCAAGCGACTAATGATTTCAGTTATTTCTGTTTCCAAAATCAATAAGCGTTCGCTATGATTCGAAGTCTTCTTGCTAGTCATTTGCTGTTGATACATACTGAAATTGCCATCAAATAGCTCCATTTCCTCATTCTTTATGATGAGTAGTTGTGTTGCAATATGATGAATAAATCGACGGTCATGAGAGACGAAAATAACCGTGCCCTGATACTCTTTTAGCAACGATTCAAGTTCCTTTATGGCGAAAACATCCAAAAAGTTTGATGGTTCATCAAGGACAAGTGTATTAATGTCACTTAAAAAAATTTTAGCAAAAGCTGTCTTTACTCGTTCTCCGCCACTTAATAGTTGTACCGGTTTATACACATCCTCGCCAAAAAACTGCAATCGGGCTAAAACAGTGCGAATTAATGCTTCCACTTGGGAAGATGTTTGTTGCACATTTTCTATAATCGTTTTCGTCTCATCTAAAACATCGATATTTTGACTAAAATAGCCTATTTTCACAGCGTTGGAAACGTTAATTCCTTCCACCCTGGCACATAGGTTTTTTATAAATGTCGTTTTTCCAGTACCATTTCCTCCAAGTATCGCCAGTTTCGTTCCGGCACGTATATGAAAAGTAGTTGGCTTCCACAACAATCGTTCTTTTATTTTTCCTGTTAATTCATTTACTCGAATAATAACACGATTCCCCAATTCATCTGCTTTTACAATATTCATTTTTAATGGAGGGACTTCATCCACTTTGTCTACTTTATGCAATTGCTCCATTCTCGTTTTGATGGCATTGGCAGTTGCATCTAACTTTTTTTGTTTTTTTGCAAAATAAGGCTTCGTTCCCATTTGTTTCGCATCGGAATCAGTTTTTTTATTTGGATTTTTAGTTGCTCTCGCTGCTTTCTTCTTCTTTAATTCAATCGCTCTTTCAAGTTCTTTCTTTTTTTTCACATAATGATCATAATCACTTTCCTGCTGCCTTATTTTCAGTGCTCTTGCTTCCTCGTAATTGCTATAATTTCCTTTATATTCGACTACTGTTCCGTTTTCCACCTCCCAAATTTTGTTACATAACGCATCGAGAAAATCACGATCATGTGAAACAATGACAATACTCTCAATCCACCGTCTTAAATCTTTTTCTAACCTTTCAATATGCTCCGTATCTAGATTCGTTGTTGGTTCATCAAGTAACAATAATTCCGGTCGATGAACATACGCAGCATTTAAGTATTCCTGTGTTAGTTCCCCACCACTTTTAAAAGAAGAATTTCGTTTTAATTGTGGAACTAACCGGACCGAGGAAGCAGTTACAACCTCGCCTTTTGCTGGTTTAATCTTTCACGCTAAAATGTTTACAAGCGAAGTTTTTCCGCTACCATTTCTGCCGACAACGCCAATTACATCTCCTTTATTCATTTGTAATTGTTCGACTTGCAGCAATTCCCTTCCTTGTATTTCGTATACGATATCCGTTGCAGTTATAATGATCATTCCATCCGCTCCTATCTGTACAATTAAAAAATCCTGTTCACAAGGAACAGGAAAAAGACTTATACCGAGAATGGACTACGCATGAAATCATTCTGGGCAAACTTAATCCTATCCCTCGCAAACCGAAACCTTTGCTTACTAAATAAACAGAGAGACCCCCTGTTCAGTAAGCAACCATTCGATTCAACGTAAAAAATAGGATTAATTTTTCATCTGCCCATGATCATCCTTTCCGCTTATATTATGTTCATTATAAAGTTAATATAGGGTTATCGCAACATTGTTAGCGAAGATTCTGAATTCCTTCTATAAAAGAACTTAATCACTAATTTGAAAAACACAAGAGGATCAAACAAAACAAACGTATGTAGATCAAAATCCGAATAATTTCATTGCAGCTTGAAAATGGGTTCGATCTCCCCGGGCACGTCCTCAGCAAACTAAGAAAAAGAAAGTTTGCTTTTCCGAGTGGATTTTTCGACGTACAGGAATTATTAGCGCAGACATTGTCACAGGCCGTAGCGGTTTTAGTCTGCGTTCCCTGTTGCTGATCCCTTAAGACGAGGAATGCTACATTAGCGACTCATTGCACCAGAAAAAGCGCATCTCTTTTTCAAGGAATCTCACCCATCTCAACTGCTCAATAATTTTATTTCATTATATTTTGTTCGGATTTTTCGGATGAAAAATTGTTTTGTCCAGCCTCTTGATTTTACAGTTTAAATTTCTTTAATAAAGTATTTAATTGCATAGATAGCTTTGCTAATTCCTCAGAGCTTTGTGTTATTTCCTCCATTGAACTGCTCGTTTGCTGTGAGGATGCCGATGCTTCTTCTACACCAGCCGTAGATTCCTCAGATATAGCTGCAATCTCTTCAATAGATCCATTCATCTCTAACGATTCATCAACAATTTCTGATAAATTCTTTGTGACCAACTGAATATTACTCGCCATCTCATTTACAAACATCGAGATTCCTTGGAACGTTTCATTTGTTGATTTTATTTGACTTGAACCTTTTTCTACCTCATCATAGCCGTGCTGTAATGAAGCCGCTACACTTCCTGACTCCTCCTGAATCGTTTTCACAATCCCCGTTATATCTCCAACCGATGCAGATACTTGTTCAGCAAGTTTTCTTACTTCATCAGCAACAACAGCAAATCCTCTGCCTTGTTCTCCTGCTCTTGCTGCTTCAATTGCTGCATTTAAGGCAAGTAGATTTGTCTGTTCTGCAATATCCTTGATTACGTTTACGAGCTGTGAAATCTGCTTTGATTGCTCGTCTAGGCCTTGCATTTTATGAACTGCTTCTTTCACAATCCCATCAATAATAGCCATCTGCGCTGTTGAATCTTTCATCAATTTACTTCCATCGTTCGTCATTGTCTTTATTTCATTTGATGCCAGTGCAACAAGCTCACCATTTTGATTAGAATCCTGAACTTTAATAGAAAAATTCCCCATTGCTGCAGAAAGCTCACTTGCTCGGTTTGCTTGTGTTTCAGAACCAGATGCCAATTGCTGCATCGTTACTGCAATTTGCTCTGACCCTTCTTTTACTTCGTTTGCCGACTGTGTTAATTCATTACTATGACTACGAACTGTTTCAGATACAAATGCAACTTCCTTTAATATATTTCGTAAGTTCTCTCCTACCTTATTAATCGAGGTTGCAAGTCTACCAATTTCATCTTTTCCTTCATAGTTAATAGGTTCAACAAGCAAATCTCCATTAGCAATCTGATCACTAGCATGAACGACTTGATTTAAATTTCGTGACACAATACGACTAATAATTATTAGACTAATCACACCAATTACGATGGAAGCAATAAGAAAAACAATTTGTGTTGTATACGTATAATTTTGCTCCTGCTTCGCCCCTGCTACTGCCTGTTCACGTTCTTTATTTATCGCAGCTGTGAGCTCATCAAGCATAGCAACATTTTCTTCTCTTATATCTCCTGCCTGCTTTACATAAGATAATGCAGATGCTGCATTTCCATTTGCAACAGCGCCTTGTACATAATTCTCAAATACTCGGTTAATTTCCATGTCATTATCAAAAACAACCGCAAGCTTCTCTTGTTGCGCTTGATTCTCTATTTGTGCTGTTATACGTTCCTTTAATTCATTAAATTCCTTGCTATGTGCATCAAATTTCTCAATATATTGTGAATCACCCTCGTGAAAATAACTAATGATATAAAGTCCTTTTGCACGCGTCAATGAGCCTAGCTCCATAATATCTACTGCTTGATTACTTTTTTCATCAACTGTATTTATGCCTTTTCCTACATTGGCAATTAAGAAAGATACCGCTAAAGCAGAGCCGCTAAAAAGGATAATCGTCATCAGAAAAACGAAGCCGTATTTCCAGCCAATCGAAATATTTTTAAACCGTGGTTTAAAACGTGGTTTGAACCGTAGTTTTTTTAGCATACATTTCCCTCCGTTTTGTTATGTAATAAAGCTATCATTCCTTCTCTTATATCGGCTTCCTTTTTATACAATTCAAGTGTAATTATTGAAGAAATAAGTAACCTATCTTTTTATTTCTGAAAACCCCTTTCTTTTCGTTTCTAACCTAATAAATCCGCCAAAACGAATGCTTTACACTGAAAATTCCTTTTATTGAAACTTTTCTTAATTGGAATCGTAATATAGGTATCTTACTTCTTCATAAAGGATGGGTGCATATGACGCTTTTTGGATTACCGATGGAAACAATCTATTTTTATTTGCTAATCCTGTTTGGATTTCTAACGATTATCTATTTATTCTTTGGAGATGTTATTGAAGGTATTGGTGGGGCAAGCGGATTCCTGAATCCTGCACTTTTCTTAGCTTTTGTTATCTTTTTTTCTGTTAATGGCTATATATTCGAAAGAGTTACTTCTATTAATAGTTTTATTATTTTAGCTATATCTATCGGAATCGCAATAATACTCAGTACTATACTAAATGTGTTTGTACTTATCCCGTTATCCAATGCGGAGGGTTCATTAAGCTATACAGAGGACTCATTAATCGGCAGAGTAGGAAAGATCATCATTCCTATTCCTGAGGATGGGTATGGAGAAATATTTATTGAAAGTAACAGTGGAATGATTTCAAAACCAGCAGCAAGTATGGATAAGGTTTCCATTCAAGAAGGGACGCATGTACTCGTTTTAGAAATAACAAATGGTGTGCTTTATGTTGTCCCATATGAAGATAAGCTCAGATCTGTTTAAATATACCCTTCCAATCGGAAGTGTAATTTAATTAATAAATAGATACAAGGGGGAAAAGAAATGTTTGAAGGTATTTGGATTGTAATCGGTATAGCAATTGTATTCTTACTAGCATTAATTGGGCTCTTCATCTCAAAATACCGAACTGCCGGACCAGACGAAGCACTCATTGTAACAGGAAGCTATCTAGGTGGGAAAAATGTCCACCTTGATGATTCAGGGAATAAGATTAAAATCATTCGTGGGGGAGGAGCCTTTGTCCTTCCGGTATTTCAACAAGCATCACCGCTAAGTTTACTATCTAGCAAGCTTGATGTCACATCACCAGAGGTATATACAGAGCAAGGTGTACCAGTTGCAGCAGATGGAACAGCAATTATTAAAATAGGTGGTTCAATTGGCGAAATTGCAACAGCAGCAGAGCAGTTCCTCGGAAAATCAAAGGAAGACCGTGAAAATGAAGCAAAAGAAGTATTGGAAGGTCATCTTCGCTCTATTCTTGGATCGATGACTGTTGAAGAAATATATAAAAATAGAGATAAGTTTTCCCAAGAGGTTCAACGTGTTGCATCACAAGATTTGGCCAAAATGGGCTTAATTATCGTCTCATTCACAATAAAAGATGTCCAAGATAAAAATGGATACTTAGAATCACTTGGTAAACCAAGAATTGCCCAAGTAAAGCGTGATGCTGATATCGCAACTGCTGACGCAGAGAAAGAAACACGAATAAAACAGGCTGAAGCAGCGAAAGAAGCAAAAAAAGCCGAGCTCGAGCGAGCGACGGAAATTGCCGAAGCTGAAAAAGAAAACCAGTTAAAAACCGCGGAATATCGTAGAGAGCAGGACATTGCAAAAGCTCGGGCTGACCAAGCCTATGACTTAGAAACTGCACGTGCGCATCAAGAGGTAACCGAGCAACAAATGCAGGTAAAAATTATCGAGCGCCAAAAGCAGATTGAATTAGAAGAGAAAGAGATCCTCCGTCGTGAAAGACAATATGATTCAGAGGTTAAAAAGAAAGCAGATGCAGATCGTTACGCTGTGGAACAAGCAGCTGTCGCTGAAAAAGCAAAACAAATTGCTGATGCTGATGCAAATAAATACCGCATCGAAGCAGAAGCAAAAGCGGAAGCAGAAAAGGTTCGTATCGACGGGATTGCTAAAGCCGATGCAGAACGAGCACAAGGTGAATCACAAGCAGAAATTATCCGCTTAAAAGGATTAGCGGAAGCAGAGGCCAAGCGTAAAATCGCAGAAGCATTTGAACAATACGGTGAAGCGGCAGTCCTCGATATGGTAATGAAAATGCTACCTGATTACGCAAAGCAAGTCGCAAGTCCATTATCCAATATAGATAAGATCACAGTAGTTGATACTGGCGGAAATAGTGCAGAAGGTGGAGCAAATAAGGTGACAGGGTACGCTACCAATCTTATGTCTACACTTCAAGAATCATTAAAAGCCTCCTCTGGAATTGATGTGAAAGAATTATTAGAAAATATTTCTGGAAAAAATCGCTTTCTGGATATAGAGCAAAACGATCGTTCACTTTCCTTCCAAAATCACAGAGAAAGCACAGAGCAAATGGTAGCAACAAAAACAGAAGATGAAGAACAAGGATAAAGCAATCTACTTCTAAATTTTGAAGCTGTGCCAAAATACTTATAACTTTTGAAAGTCCGAACTGATTCATTTTTATGCTGAATCATAGTTCGGATTTCTTCTTGTGACCATTTTGTGCCGATACTTAAAAAAGTATTATAAACATCGTTATGTTGAAACAAATATTTTCATAGAAAAAATTAATCACTCCAATTATTAATGGATTAAATCTTTCAAAAAAGGTAAAATTTAAAGATAGATTTGCGCATTAGGATAATACAGTTTTTTCAGGAGGTTATGATGGCTTTAAGATATAAATGTTTAATCCTAGACCACGATGATACTGGCGTAAAAAGTACACCTGATATACACTATCCATCATTTGTAGAGGCTTTGAAAGATTTGCGACCGAATGATAAGCCTATTACACTAGAAGATTTTGTTCGATATTGTTTTAATCCTGGCTTTTCTTCTCTGTGTAGGAACATCCTTAAATTCACAGAA
Source organism: Virgibacillus sp. LDC-1 (assembly GCF_030137545.1). GTDB lineage: Bacteria > Bacillota > Bacilli > Bacillales > Amphibacillaceae > LDC-1. The sequence goes on from NZ_JARUVL010000002.1 coordinate 43,750, forward strand.
GCAGAACAAGCACATCAGCAAGCAATATGGAGAAAATATACAGAATCAACTGTGCCAGATTTTTATGAATTGTTTATAGAGACTGTTCAACAATTTAAAAAACAAGGTGGAATTGTAACGGTCGTTTCTCATTCTGAAAAGGATCGAATTAAAAGGGATTATGCTATTCATTGTGGGTTTGTTCCAGACGCAATTTTTGGTTGGGAACTTCCTGAACCTCAGCGAAAACCACATCCATATCCGATAAAAGAAATATTAAAACGCTTTAATCTTCTAGAAACGGAAGCCTTAATGGTTGACGATTTAAAGCCAGGACTGGAAATGGCAAAAAGTTGTAAAGTGGACTTTGCTGCTGCAGGTTGGTCACACAGTATACCCGAGATCAAGAAAGAAATGAAATCAGATTCCGACTATTACTTTGAAACCGTAGAACAATTTCAACATTTTTTATTCCGTACATAACTTAAAGCAAGTAAGAGAGACTTATTTAGAAAAAATGTTAAAAAGAGAGCCACATCCATTATTTTCGATGTGGCTCTCTTTCAATAGAGTCTGTTACCAGCATTATGCGTTTTTCATATTCGGTTTTCGATCCTTTATAAAGAAGGCTAAAATAAAGGCAACGATTGACAACATACCAGCTACACCAAAGGATACATTCACACCATGAATCATACCATTCATCCCTTCACTTGGTATTGCATGATTCGTCATCAAGGTAACAAGAAGTGCTGTCCCTACTGCACCAGCCACTTGTCGCATTGTATTATTCATCGCTGTTCCATGTGGAATAAGCTTCGAGTTCAATTGATTTAAACCGGCAGTTGTTACTGGCATCATTACCATCGCAATGCCGAACATTCTAACTGCATTTACAATAGCAAGATACAAAAATGTTGTCTCGACAGAAAGTAGCGAAAACATAAATGTTGTTATTGTTACAATTAGCATTCCAATAATCGCCAACCATCTTGCACCAAAGCGGTCAAATAAACGGCCCGTGATTGGATTCATAATCCCCATTAGCACAGCACCGGGCATTAGCATTAAGCCTGATTCTAGCGCACTAAATCCAAGCATATCCTGCATAAATATTGGTAATACAACTGCCGCACCAATCATCGCTAAAAAGGAAATCATTCCTAATGCAGTAGTTAATGTAAACATCTTATTCTGGAAAACACGAAATTCTAATATTGGTGTCTCTAATTTTAACTGCCTTAATATAAACAAAACTAAGGAAATTGCCCCAACTATTAATGAAAGGATAACGTGAGAACTACTCCACCCATGACTACCTGCAGTACTAAAACCATAAAGCAAGCCACCAAAACCAAATGTGGAGAGGATAATCGAAATAACATCGACTTTAGGAAATGTACGCTTCGTCACATTTTTCAAAATGAAAAAGGCAACAATTAAATCAATAATTACAATAGGCAAAACTACATAAAACAGTGCTCGCCATGGATAATGCTCTACAATCCAACCAGAAAGTGTCGGTCCAATTGCGGGTGCAAAGGCAATGACCATGCCGAACATCCCCATTGCTGAACCGCGTTTTTCAATTGGAAAGATAAGAAATAAAATGGTTTGCATTAATGGCATCATAATACCAGCACCAGATGCCTGTAGAATTCTTCCTATCATTAAAAATGTAAAATCAGGTGCAATTGCACACACCAATGTTCCAAGTCCAAAAAGTCCCATTGCCGATAAAAAAAGCCCTCTTGTCGTAAATCGTTCGATCAAGAATGCTGTAATTGGAATCATTATCCCATTTACAAGTAAAAATACAGATTGAAGCCATTGGACGACACTTGGCTCTAAATTCAAATCTCTCATAATGTGCGGAATAGCAGTAACGAGTAAGGTTTGATTTAGTATTGCTACAAAAGCCCCTGAAATCAATACAAGCATGATAGGTACCTTGTTCACTTTCGGTGCAGACTGATTTTGGGCTTTATCGTTAGCCATATTTATCCTTCTTTCTCTATAAAGTTACTCTTCTCAAAATATTTTATTAATTGTTAGTTACGAAAAGTTATTCTAACATACTATCACTGGAAAAAAAAGCTCTAATTTCTTCAATAGAAATAGTAAGCCATCCAAATTGTGGATGAGAGTTTACATCGTCTATAAAGTTACCATATCTTTTTATATAACTAAGTCCTTTGTTAATCATATGATTTTAAAGGGTAAATGATTTCGTTTCACCAGTCATATTCGTTCGGATCACCTGTGCAACTTTTGGAAGATAAGTTATTGTATACAAGGTACCGAAAAAAGCGTCATAATCTTTATAAAAAACTGGGGAATCGGTATTAGCAAACCATTCATGTACTTCTTCGGCCGAAGGAATGTACTCCCAATTTTTAATCGCTTCCACCCTTTTTTGTGAAGAATCATGATTCGCTCGATTATATGGTTGCAAATCCTGTGCATAAAACATATTCGTACCTATCAAATAATTAGTGTTCCGATGAACATATTGAATCGATGGAGCAGCTTCTACGATTGCCATACTCCCATGCCTATCCAACAAAGAATAATTATAGCTAGCAGCATGCGGCAACTTTCCTAAAAGTTCAATTGCTTCTTCTGTCGTGGTACATGTTTCTAAAACTATTCGCGTAATCGTACTACATAAAAAGCCTTTCTTATATGTATTGTTATTTACAAAATGCAGTCCAATTATTAATCCATTTTCATTCATCCCGTCTAATCTTCCCAACAACAGCTGTGAATGACCACATAACATACGGCCGTCTACAGGATGTTGAACCATAAATATGTTATCAAACAACTGTGGGCTAAAATCATAATTTCGAACGTAATAGTCTTGCGTACAAAAACTGGTACAACCCATTCCTTCAAGCTTTGGCATATCATAGCCTGCAAAGAGTCTTAATCCCGATTCATTGGAAATTTTTAGTCCATCGCTTATTCCAGCAATCTCATCTAATAATTGTGGACACCATTCCGTGAGTTTTTCTCTAATTTCATGTGAATCCTGCTGAAAATTATATTGTTTAATCAAAGCTAACACCTGTTGGAAATGCAGCGATTTCCCTGCTTCTTCCCCTATCTTTTTTCCTATTTCATAATAACTCCCATCTAATTCGAGAAGCTTGTTATGTATCATACACCCCACTCCTTTATTAAATAAACTACCCCTAATCAACTATAACACATGGTAGGTTAAATAAAGTTAATTTTCAATTAATTAATCGTGTTATCCTTCTTTAATGTCAAAGAAAAAACCATGCATATCTTTTCATATGCATGGCGAATCATGTAATTCGATTAATCCCGATTTGGCTTGTCCGTATTAGAAAAATCCGGGTCCTCTCCAAACTCAGTTCCATACTGTAAATTCCCTGTATTTACAGTACGATCGGTTACGTCATCTTCTTCACCAAGCGGGGCGAATAACAAAGAAATACAAACCAAACCGCTTAACCCAACAAGCGCATAAATGACTCTTGATAAAGCTGCAGTCTGTCCTCCAAAAATGGCGGCAACTAAATCAAAATTGAAAAAACCAATTAGACCCCAGTTAATTGCACCGATGATGACCAAAGCTAATGCGATACGTTGCAGTGTTTGCATGATGCATCCACCTCCTTCCCATAAGCTATTCCTTGCAAGAAGCCTTCACTTCTAATTGAATCTAACTTGCATTCCTCCAGCACTGGACACGGCAATAATGGTACAAAACAAACTTCGATAACGTATACGATAAGCCATTTCGTGAACAAGCTCTCTTCTCATTGAAAATAATCCTTCTGCAAGTATGATTCAATGATATCTTTTACAACTTATTGTAAATTCATACGAAAAAATTTCGTTTTTAAAAGGGGTTTTAGTTATCCGTAATACACAGCATAAAATAATCGCTTAAAAGCATAATAAAAAGATATTAAACAAAGAAAAGGTGGAACAATACGATGGTAAATGAAACATTCTCTGCTGGTGAAATTGTATATGTAATTATTCGAAATCCACATGTCCAAGGAGTAGCAAATGTCCAGCAAGCGGCGATTGTGGAGAATCCCGAACAAAGAGGACAACTTGCCTTATTTGTCTATGAAACCTATTATCCTTTGTCAGATGAATTTGCTATTTTTAAATCAGAGGAAGAAGCAGAAAATGCTTATCAAGAAGCCTTTAGTGGTGCAGTGATGGATGATGGTGATTTGTATGGTTAAACCTTTCATTCCCCAGCTTGTATATATTGAACCAAAAGCATTAGATTATCCGCTCGGCAATCAGCTTCTGAAAAAATTCGAGGAAATGGGAGTGGAAATCAAACAAACAACATCCCATAATCAAATCCGTAATTTTCCTGGTGAAAATCATTTTCAGAAATATCGACTAGCTAAATCAACATTAGTAATTGGTATTCGAAAGACACTTCAATTTGATTCATCGAAGCCATCCGCAGAATACGCCATTCCCTTTGCTACTGGTTGTATGGGGCACTGTCATTATTGTTACTTACAAACTACAATGGGAAGTAAGCCGTATATCCGAACCTATGTTAATGTGGAAGAAATACTAGATGCAGCGGAAGGATATATGAAAGAGCGCGCTCCAGAAATCACTCGGTTTGAAGCTTCTTGTACGTCAGATATTGTAGGTATAGATCATTTAACCCATACATTAAAGCACGCGATCGAATATTTTGGACAATCGGAGCATGGTCAACTGCGCTTCGTAACAAAGTTTGCACATGTAGATCATCTTCTAGATGCAAAACATAATGGCAGAACTCGGTTTCGCTTTAGTATTAATGACGATTACATTATTAAATATTTTGAACCAGGCACCTCAAGATTACATGAAAGAATCGAAGCAGCTGTTAAGGTGGCAGAGGCTGGATACCCACTTGGATTTATCGTTGCACCGATTTATTTACATGAGGGCTGGGAACAAGGATATCTCGAAATGTTTGAGAAACTTGAAGCAGCACTTCCTAGCTTCGCCAAGAAGGATTTAACATTCGAGCTTATTCAACATCGCTTTACAAAACCAGCAAAACGAGTCATTCAAGAAAATTATCCAATGACAAAGCTTGAGCTTGATGAATCAAAAAGAAAATGGAAGTGGGGTCGATATGGAATTGGTAAATACGTGTATCCGACAGACCAACAAGAGCAAATTAAACTAACACTCGGTAACTATCTGAAGTCATATTTCCCCGAGGCAAGAATGGAATATTTCACGTAATCCCCTATCCTTATCACTATGTTTACCTAATTTGAAAAAATCCACCTCGCCTTCGATGAATTTGAACATTCCTCTTCAAATAAATACAAATTAAAAAGCAATTGTTTCTATCTGTTTTCAATCATAGAGACAACTGCTTTTTATATCTTTGAAATTATTTTTATCCTTATTTAATTTACCGCCTGACTCTGAAGTGGATTCGGAAGCGGTTTCCGTCCTAATATTCGATTCAAAATCATTTCCGTGTACATACCAAACGCCTGTTGTGTACGTAGTCTAGGTCGTGGAAGATTAATCTCTTGATTCAGCTTTATCGTTCCATCTTCAATTAATAGTACGCGATCTGCTATCGCAACCGCTTCTTCTACATCATGTGTCACTAATACTGCTGTAAATTTATTTTTCCTCCATAACCGCTCAATTAGCTCCTGCATTTCAATTCGTGTTAATGCATCAAGTGCACCAAGCGGTTCATCTAGTAATAGAAGCTTGGGATCGTGCACTAACGCTCGTGCTAAGGCGACACGTTGTTGCTGTCCCCCTGATAATTTATTCGGCCAGTCTTTCATACGCTCTGCAAGTCCTACACTATCTAATGCCTCCAAAGCCTTTTCTTCTTTCCCTTTCCCAAGTCCAATTGCTACATTTTCAATTACTGTCTTCCATGGAAGTAAACGCCCATCCTGAAACATGATACGGGCCTTTTTGTTAAAGGACCGTAGAGGTTGTTCTCGAACGGAAACATTTCCAGAGTCATACGTTTCTAATCCTGCAATAATACGAAGTAATGTACTCTTTCCGCAGCCACTCTTCCCTACAATCGCAATAAACTCGCCTTCATTAATCGATAAATTAATCCTTTTCAATACATTTCTATTATCAAATGCTTTATCCACATGATCTAGCCGGATAAACGTGTTATCGTTACTAACCATCTCCTTCTTCCCCACCTCTCTTTACGTATTCCACTGCAACAATTTCCCCTCAAAATATTTCGCAATCACATCTGAAAGCTTACCAAATAATGCATACAGTAAAATACTCAGTACAATAATATCCATTTGCATAAACTCACGGGCATTCATGGCCATATACCCAATTCCCGATCGGGTTGAAATCGTTTCTGCCACAATTAATGTAAGCCACATAACCCCCAATGAAAAACGAACACCGACAAGAATGGAAGCCATCGCTCCAGGTAAAATAACATGCATAAACAAGGAGCGTCCTTTTAATCCATAGGCTTTACCCATTTCTATTAGGCCTTTATCCACTGATTTAATGCCATGATACGTATTAATATAAATCGGAAACATGACCCCTAATGAAACGAGAAAGATCTTCGAAAATTCATCAATGCCAAACCATAGAATAACGAGTGGAATTAAGGCTAAATGTGGGATATTACGTAGCATTTGTACCGATGTATCAAACAAAAGCTCTGATATTCTAGAAATACCATTAAAAATACCGAGTAAAAAGCCAATGCCACCACCAATCAAAAACCCAGCTAAAGCACGCCAAAGGCTAATTGAAACATGCTCAAACAGCTCCCCTGTGCCAATCAGTTCAACTGCTGCCTGTAAAACCGCTCCAGGTGACGGAAGTATTCTAACTGGGATGACTCCAATCATCGATAAAAGCTGCCAACAACATACTAATAATATGGGAACGATCCAAGGAGTTATTTTTAAAAATTTCCTGCTTCCTTGCAATCGAATCGACCTCCCTTTCTACTATTTTCGCATCACATCAGATACATTAACCGCTTTTGGAATGATATCTAATTCATAAAAAATATTAGCAATATCCTGTTGTTCTTGAATAATTTCTTCTCCTATTTTATCTACGCCATATTCTCTGCGTTCAACAGCTTTTGTTACAGAATCCTCATCAAGATTTAGTATCGGAGCAAGCATTTCCACTAATTCCGCATGATTTTCATTTGCCCAAAGAGAAGATTTTTCTACTTCTTCCATAATAATCTTTGCTATATTGTCATGTTTTTTTGCAAATGCTTCTGTTGCGATAAAAAAATCTCGATCTGTTGAGAGCCCTTCCCCACTTGTAAGTAAAGTTGCATTAGCGTGTAGCTCTGTAGAAGCTGTATAAGGATCCCACACAACCATTGCATCTACATCTCCTTGTTCAAAAGCTACTCGCGCATCTCCCGGTGACAAATATGCTGGTGTAATATCGGAATATTGTAATCCTGCATTTTGTAATGCTTTGATTAATAAGTAGTGGGAACTAGAGCCTTTAGCAAAGCTTACTGTTTTCCCTTTTAGATCTTGAATCGATGTAATGTTGGAATCGTTTGGCACAAGAATTCCACTTCCATAAAATTTTGGTTTTCCAGCGCCAAGTGTAACAAATGGGGTACCAGCTGCTTGTGCGAAAATAACTGGGGAATTCCCGGTCCTACCAACATCAATGCTCCCTGCATTCAATGCCTCCACTAAAGCTGGACCAGCTTGAAATTCCTTCCATTCTAATTTATAGCCAAGTTCATCTAAGCGCTCATCCAATTTTCCTAAGCCTTTAACAATGACGAAAGGACAGTTTTTCTGATAGCCAATACGCACTACTTTGTCTTTTTCCTCATCCTTCGTATCCTTCTTTTTCGCTTCACCACTGCAACCATATGCAAATAACAGCAGCAAGCCTATAAGCAAGAAAAATAATTTTCTTTTCAATCCCACCATGTCATCTCCTTTGCTTTTTCCTAAAACGCCCAGCTTAAAATCTCTGCTTTTAGCCTATGTAAAAATTCAATCTAGGTTCCTGTCCCGCTCCATTTTCTCTTCTTTTCTAAAACATTTATATCCAATACCATCATATTTTTCTTTATTTATGGAAACCTAAAACTAAAAAAGAAGGGAAAATCCATGTGATTGAAATGAGCAAAAACAAAGAAAATGAACCATTCCATTCAGGGGAGATATACCATTTATGGGCATATCTATTTCATACAAAGCATTACTTAGTCACACTACAAGTCTTTATTAATCATACTGGCGATGAAGATTTAAAAGCATATTTAGAGGATTTATTGGAAAATGAAGTAACGCAGGAAGCACAGCAAATCGAAATGATTTTAAAAGAGGCTGGAATCCGATTACCTCCTGCCCCACCTGATCGTCCAAATGTTGAAGTGGAAGACATTCCCGCAGGCGCTCGTTTTCATGAACCTGAAATTGCGATATTAGTTCAGGAAGAGCTAATGTATGGCAAAATACAATGTAGCTCTATGATGAACATATCTATACGAACAGACTTCGAGGAAATATTTGGTGACTTTCACGAACAAAAAACAACTTATTACCGAAAATTATCCGATTTATCAAAGAAAAAAGGATGGGTTGTTTCACCACCTGTCCATATAAAATAATCAGCAATCAGTGGGGGATTATCCACCACTGATTGTTAGTTGAATAGAACCAACCTAACTTGTGGGCTAATACCTATATGCTAAAGTGAGAGGCTTACTGCAAGTTACATGCTGATAAAAAATAATGCAGGAGTGGCTAATTCATGGCTAAAAAAAATAAATCGATGGCGATTTGGGCCATCGGATCGATTCCATTAATTACGACATTAGGAAATTCCATGCTTATCCCCATATTACCAGCAATGAAAAAGGCCTTACACCTGTCTGAAATGCAAGTGAGTTTAACCATTACAGGATATTCTATTGCGGCAGCCATCTTTATACCTTTATTCGGCTATCTATCTGATCGTTTTTCTCGGAAGGCGATTATAATCCCTGCACTTTTTCTTACTAGCATTGGGGGATTGCTCGCAGGTTTTGCAGCAGCAGCATTTTCGAATGCCTATTTATGGTTAATGGTAGGTCGAATTATTCAAGGAATTGGAGCGGCTGGAACAGCTCCTATTGCAATGGCACTAGCAGGGGATTTATTTAAAGGTGCCGAACAAAGTCGTGTACTCGGGATTTTGGAAGCTTCTAATGGACTGGGAAAGGTGCTCTCCCCAATTCTCGGAGCATTATTAGGCTTACTCATTTGGTATGCCGTCTTTTTTGCTTTTCCAGTTATATGTGTGCTTTCAATCTTCCTCACATGGATATGGATAAAAGAAAAAAAGAATCAACAAGCTCCCCTTTCATTTCGAAAATACGTCCATGGACTTGTAAGTGTTTTTAAGCTTGAAGGAAGGTGGTTGTTTGTAACCTATTTAGCGGGCGGGACGTGTTTATTCACACTGTTTGGGATTTTATTTTTTTTATCTGACCTGCTCGAGGAAAAGCATCGTATAACAGGCTTTACGAAAGGGTTGGTTTTAGCTATTCCATTACTTGTCATGGTAACGTCAAACTATTTTACGGGAAGTAGAATTAAAAAAAATCTAGAAAAAATGAAGAAATTTATTCTTATTGGATTATTATTCATGACGCTTTCCTATACACTGCTTATTTGGTTTGACAAACTCATTCTTTTTTTAATTATTCTCTCCATCAGCAGTGTAGGTGCCGGACTCGTACTTCCATGTACTAACAGCTTAATTACTGGAGCTGTCGGTAAAGATAGAAGAGGATTTGTTACGTCTTTATATGGTTCTGTTCGATTTATTGGTGTTGCCATTGGACCTCCAATCTTTGCTCGATTAATGAGTTGGTCTGTTGCTGGTATGTTTTTATCGATTGCCATTTTCACTTTTATTGTTGCTCTACTTATCTTATTCTTGCTTCATGTAAAAGGGCTAGATGGAAAAAAAGACAAGCATACAACCTTTAAGTATACGTATACTTAATATCGATAAATCATATTAACGACAAAAGTAGATATCCATTGGCTAATAAAAGCTAGGATTAACACCTTCCAGCTAATAATAGCTGCAGTTAATAAAAATATGCAGCAATTAATCCAAAATAATGGTTTGCCTGGAAGTGTGTTTCTCCAATGGGATATCATGAAAGCTATCACTCCAATTCCACCATTGGATACACCACTACGCATCAACAGCCCAATGCCTGTCCCTAAAAATATTGATCCAACAAATAAATCAAACCACAGTAATCTTTCTTCAATAAAAAAAAGCTGCTCAAAAAAATAAATGGAAAAGGAAGTTATACTTATCCCTACAATTGTCCATAATACAAATCGCTTTCCTAAATAATACATACCACATAAAAGAAGTGAAAAATTCACAATCCATAATGAGAGACCCATTCCAACGGAAAAAAAATGGTGAATAACTAACGCCAATCCACCAGCTCCCCCTGATGGAATCGACTGTGGAAAGAGAAAAAGTCCCATGCCAAACCCTTGTATCACCCCTCCTAATATCACGCTAAACGTTTTATTCATTTGCTTCCTCCTAATAAGGAATTAATTCTTGCTATATTGCGAAATGGAAAGTCAGGGGCTTTACATAAAACTCACACGCATTCACACCGTACCTTCTTCACTTATGAAAATGAAGCATTTCGATTTTAAGTTAATAGGACAAGTATTTCTAATATCCTATTCAGAAAATCCTGTAATGATTACGACGTCTATCATTATTTTATGGATATACGTCCACACATGCTGATTAGGGACACATACACTAACAGTATCGCAAGGAAGAAGGAGGTGTATTTCATGAGTGAAAGCTATGGAGCTGGTTCTGGATTTGCGTTAATCGTTGTATTATTCATTCTACTCGTCATTGTTGGCACGGCATATGTCGGTGGATTTGGTGGTGCCGCCGGTTATGGTCCTGCCTATGGCGCTGGTTATGGTGGTGCAGGCTATGGACCCGGATATGGCGGTCCAGGCTGGGGCTGGTAATCGTCCCTATATGAATATAACTGACAACTTATTCAATGAAATATACCGAGACTTATGGAGTCCCCATAAGTCTTTTTTCTTTTCTCAATGCATTAACAGTAATTGATGACTCTGTTCATCCCCACCTTGATTGCTGTTTTATTTTATTGTCTTATCAGCTGTTTTTCTCTAAATTTGTCACTTAACTGTCATCATCAAAATTCAGAACATTGCTTATAATAGTACCTAGGCATAATACCTTATGCTAAAATAGAGGAAAGAATGGAGGGATTACATGGATCAAAATCGTATTTTACAGGTTGTTCAACAAAGTAAGCTTGTTTATTCTAACCGAGATAAAGAACAAGCAACTACCATAAAGAGTAGAGAAGCATTTCAAGATCTCCTAGAATTTTCACAGAAAGACCCTGACCATTTTTGGGAAACCGTTGCGAAAGACTTTATTTGGTATCATCCATGGGAAAAGACTATTTCTGGAAAGCTACCTAATTTTCAATTTTTTACCGGTGGAATTAGTAACCCGTGTGTCAACCTCCTTGATCGTCATGTTCAAGCCGGCAATGGAAATCAAACTGCACTCATATGGGAGGGAGAGAATGGGGATACCACTTCGTACACGTATGACACGCTACTCGCTGAAGTGAATCGTTTTGCTAACTCCTTACGTCGTTTTGGTGTTCAAAAAGGAGATGGTGTTGCAATATTTTTACCAAACTTAGCAGAAGCGTTCATTGCGGTTTTAGCATGTTTTCGAGTTGGTGCAGTATATAATGCAATCTTCTCTGGTTTTTCTGAAAAATCCCTTATGGATCGGTTAAACAAGTTCGATCCAAAGGTTGTTGTCACAGCTGATGCTACAGAACGTCGTGGAAAGCAAATTTTCCTAAAGGAAAAGGTGGATAACGTACTCCCTCACGTTCCTTCTGTGGAAGCCGTCATTACGATTAACAGAATGGGAACCAACCCTAAAATGGAATCAGGTCGGGACTATTATTGGCATGATATTCGTGAATCAGCCAGCATTGAATGCGAACCAGAGCAAATGGAAGCAAATGAGCCTGGAATTGTTTTCTATACGAGCGGAACAACTGGAAAGCCAAAAGGTGTCGTTCATTCTGGGATGGCGTTCGTTATTCAAAATTATCTTTATGCAAAATACCATATGGACTTTCATCAAGATGATGTGTTTTGGTGCTCTGCAGACATCGGTTGGTTAACGATGCATATTTGGGGAATAGCGGGTGCACTCGCAAACGGCGTAACCACTGTTGTTTATGAAGGGGCTCCTGATTATCCAACAAAGGATCGATTCTATCAGTTAATCGAGAAATATCGTATTAATAAATTGTTTACTGCTCCTACCGCATTACGGATGCTTAAGAGCATGGGCGAAAAACCTTTACAGCACTATGATTTATCTTGTTTAGAAGTCATATCACTTGTTGGCGAGCCATTCGATCCAGAAACATGGCAATGGACATATGAAACACTTGGAAAAAAACAAATTTATATTAATAATACATGGGGACAAACAGAAACAGCTGGAACACCATTAGCTGGTGCTGCTTGGCTCACTCCAATGAAGCCAGGGTCAGCAGGTGTCCAGTTTCTAGGTGCAGATCTAGCAATTGTAGATGATGCTGGTCAACCAGTTCCTCCCAATACATTAGGAAATCTTGTCATTAAGCGTCCGTTTCCGATGCTTTGTCGCACACTTTGGAAAGAGCCGGAACGCTATTATAGCTCTTATTATAGCCAGGTAGATGGCTGTTATTTTGCAAGTGATTTGGCACTCATGGATGAGGATGGGCATTTTTGGGTAGTCGGCCGATCTGATGATGCATTTAATGTAGCTGGTCATCGCCTAAGTACGATGGAAATGGAAAGTGCCATTTTAGAGGTAGATGGTGTGGTGGAAGCTGCTGTAATTGGCGTACCTGACCAAATTAAAGGAGAGGTTCCAATTGTATTTGCTCGGTTAGCAGATGACATAGAACACACGGGTTCAATTGAACAATCGATTCACCACGCCATTATTGAAAACATTGGTAAAATCGCTCGTCCGAAAGAGATTATTATTACCAAGGCGTTACCGAAAACAGTAAGTGGAAAAATAATGCGTCGATTATTAAAAGAAGTTGTAACGACCGGTGAGGTAGCTGGAGATATTACTGGTTTAGAAGATCCTTCTGTCGTTGCGCAGATCCAGAAAGTTATTCACAATAGAAAAACAAATTATTAATTGGAGTGTTACATGCTTTGAAACATACTTGTGGTTTACACAAGTATGTTTTTTATTGCGATAATTCAAACAAAATGTAATTCGTGGCAAAAAAGCGCATAGCCATGTAAGATAAAAACGAATGAAGTACATACTAACTAGTTGAAGCATTAATTAATTTATTTATTAATTATAATACTAGACACGCAAGGATGTGGATCACATTGTCAACAACGACAGAACCTGCGATTGAATTAAAGAATGTTAGTTATTCGAATGGCAACACTGCGATTTTAAAAAATATTTCCGGCACCTTTCATAAAGGAAAGATTACCACTTTGATTGGTCCTTCAGGAGCTGGGAAAACAACTTTATTTAAGCTTTGCAATGGACTAATCTCACCCAATGCTGGGGACATTTTTATTGCCAATAAGCATATTAATCAGTTTGAACCCGTTGAACTTCGACGTACGGTGGGCATTGCATTGCAAGATGCAGCAATGATTCAAGGTACCGTTTTTGACAACCTATCATTACCGCTTCGATTACGTGAGCAGCAATTAGATAAAGTGGTTGCCTCCGAACTACTCGAAATGGTGGCGTTAGAAAAGGAATTTCTTCATAAACAAGTAAATGATCTTTCAGGAGGGCAAAGGCAAAAATTATCGATTGCAAGAACACTTGTAAACCAACCAGACATTTTATTGCTTGATGAAATCACGTCATCACTTGATCGTGTATCGCAACGAGAAATTGAAAAATTAATTAAAAGGATTAATGATACTTATGGAACGACGATCCTATGGATTACGCATAACTTAGAGCAGGCTCGATCAATTGGTGATTATACTGCATTTATGATGGCAGGCGAATTAGTCGAAACAGGAAGGTCTGAAGTGATGCTAGAAAATCCAACAACCGATCGTGCAAAGCAATTTATAAAGGGGGAGCTTGAATGAGTTACCTTACATTATCACTAGCATTAATTTTTGTGCTCCTACCGCTTCTCTTATCAAAAACATTAAAATTAGGGCTAGAAAAAGATACGGTTATTGCAACGATCCGCTCGATTATTCAATTGCTTGCAGTTGGATATGTACTTCAATTTGTCTTTGATGCAAATAATTTCATATATATTCTGCTCATGATCGGACTAATGATTACCGCCGCTACACATAACGCTAGAAAAAAAGGCGCTTCAATTCGAGGAATTACCTGGAAGTTAGTAGTAACATTTCTCACAGTTGAAATTTTAACGCAAGGAATCTTGATTGGATTACAAATCACACCACCAACCGCTCAATACATTATCCCAATAAGTGGCATGATGATTGGGAACTCAATGGTCTTGTCTATCTTATTTTTAAACCGCTTTACTGCGGAAACAGAAACACATCGAAATGAAACCGAATTAATTCTTTCACTAGGAGGAACACCAAAACAAGCCATTCATAAACAATTAATTAACTCTATAAAAGCTAGTACAATTCCAACGATTGAAAGTCAAAAAACAATTGGGCTTGTACAGCTTCCTGGGATGATGAGTGGACAAATCATTGCAGGAGCAGACCCTGTACAAGCTGTTTTCTTTCAGTTACTGATCTTGTTTCTATTGTTAACTGCAGCTGTCATTACAAGTGTACTACTTGGTTTTTTGAGCTATCCAGCTTTATTTAATGAAAGAATGCAATTAATAAATCTTCATGATAAGGAAGGAGATGAGAAATAAGACGATGTGAATACTCCTCACACCGTCTTATTTCTAAAAAATATATGCTATAAATTCCGCTTAAACCAAAAATAATGCCCCAATTGCACCTGCATGAGTTCCTTTTTCTAAAAAAATAGGTTCATAATCTAGCATCCCTTTAAACTGAGCTAACACATTTTTTAATGGGGCATTTTCATGTATTGTGCTACCAACGAATACGATAGAGGAAACTCCTTTCGAAACAGCCGCTTGATACGAAAATACAATAAGAGTCTCGCCAATTAATTGTGCAAGAGCAGCCATTCGATCTGCTTTCGTTCCTTCCATGTTTAAATGTGCTTTGCCAAAATTTGCTGCCGTTAAATTTCCATTAAGTGGAGCTTCGCCTTGTCGATAAATATCCTTCACTAGTAAGTCTGTCTTCTGCTGATCTCCGTTTGATGCTAATGATACCAGAGACTTAAAATCAGCTTTCTCTGTTAACAAGCTTCCTAGACCTATCCACAAACCTCCACCGATTCCACTTCCAAAGAGACGCTCATAATGATCCGCCGTCACCGAAAAAATCGATGTACCTGTCCCCACATTAACTAGAATAAAGGCTTCTTCACTTCTTTTCTGTTGGAGTAAATAACGGGTTCCTGTCACCGTAGCTAAAAATTCATCAGCAATGCTTGCAGCATGTGTTATTTGTGCTTTTATTTCCATACTTCTTCCACCCGTTACAACAAGCTTTGCATCTGGCGCATTCGTCTCGAGCCATTTGTATAGCTTATGCAATTCTGTCGTTGCAAAAGTTTTAAGATATAACTTGTTATCCAACTGATAAGCTACCTTCACTAATGTTCCTCCAGCATCAATTCCGACCGTATCCAGCTTTCCCTCCACTATGTTCAGAGGCTTCACATCACATATTCCTTCCTGCTTATACATTCCAAATCATCCGAATTAAAAATATCATTGACATAATCGATTAGACAAACTATTGGCAAGCGTGTTACCCCCTTGAAAAAAGTTTTTCAGTAATTACTCATTTCTTAGCTAAAAAACGTTTGTATTCACAGAAATTATATCATATTTCAATTCCATACAAGCATTTCCATGAAGAAGAACAAGAGTAGCATCCTATTCATCGTTCTTCATCGCTCTCATCTGCTAATGTCCAATTTCCGCCCATACATATCGAAATTCCGCCATTTCTGCAATGACTCCAATCTGATCCTTGGCATCAATATGTCCATGTGCCCGTTCAAGCATTCTACTAATATCATTTATTTCATCCTGTCCTGCATTAAATTGAATGCGCATCACTACTTTGTTCCATGCATGTTGCGCTTTTTTTAAGCTCTCGGTAGCGTTCTTCCAATCATTTTCTTTCACACTACCTTCCACTTGCTTTATATAATGGATAACATCATCATCCCCCCATAATGGTTGCTTCAAGAAAGCACCTGAGGTCATAATAAAAATAAACACCGCCAACACAATGATTGGGATTATCTTCAGCCAACCTTTCTTCATATCATCACCATTCTAGATCCTTATAGTCACTTATATCTTTTGGTTGCTGCAATTTATCTTGATAGCCATCGATAAAAATAGTTCCTGCTTCATTAATCACTGCTAAAAATACCTCTTTTGGATGTTGAAATCCAAAATCGTTTATTTGTTTTTCTAACCAAGCATAATTTAAACGAAGTTGCTGTAAATTTTTCTCCATCACTTCTCCGTCATAAATAAGCTCCGTACTCATCCCTTTATAACTCGGTTTTAACCGCAAATCCTTTAATGTAACTGGTTGATATTCCGGTTTTTTTAATATCGATAGCTTTCCATCTGTTTCAAGGACCGCATAGTCTACTTCCGTCATCTCAAAAACACCATTTTGTCGAAGCTGAACTAATAAATCTGTTAGCCGATATCGCATTTTTTTCATATTGTCCTCCAATAGCTTCCCCTTTTCGATGACAATCGTCGGCTCCCCATCAATATATTTTTCTAGCTTTCTCCGCTTAATTGTTAACCATTGAAAAATTAATACAAACAATGCCCAAACAGCAAGTCCCACCCAATGTGCCCATGTACTATTTGCTAAATCAATGGTAAGCGAACCTGCAATAGATCCAATAGTTATGCCAAGAATATAATCAAAAAAAGTAAGCTGGCTTACCTGCTGTTTGCCAAGAATACGCGCAAAAATCAACAAAGAAAAAAAAGCAATTAGTGCTCTAGAGAATACAACTAACGTTTCATTCACTTTACGTCCCCCTTCAAAAATAACAGGAACATTTTTACTTATTGTCTGTTGTGACTCTCCTTTTTATGCATTCACATTGATTCAAGCTAATCATAAAATAGTTTTATTCGCCCACTACTCTTTCCTATTTCACGCATAGGTTATTAATGTAAATTAATATTGGAGGAGGAAATGATATGGATTCTAGAAAGAATAACCTTTCCCGCTTCGATGTGGATATGTCTCCTTTTAGGGATTTCGTTAAACACATGGACCGCTTTTTCAATGAATCCTTTCGTGAAGCCAATTCAATCTTTCATTTAAGACCATTTTGGGTTGATGTGCGTGAAACGGAAGCAAATGTCATTGTGGAGGCGGACTTACCTGGCTATAAGCGTGATCAAATCGAGCTAGAGATAATTGGAAATCAATTACGCATTGCTGCGGAGGATAAGGCATCACAGAAAACACAACATGATAACAAGCAATATTTCCATAGTCAACGCTCCTTGCAACGAATGGAACGGTTTATCACATTACCATTTACAATCCCAGAAAAAGAAACGAAAGCACAATTTGAAGACGGTAAATTAAAGGTTCTAATACCCAAAAAGAATCAAAACCGAAAATATATCGACATCCATGAGGAATAACCTTTATTCTAATGGCATTCGCATCCCTCTATTGCGAATGCTTTTTTCGGGATTTTTCTTTACATGGGCAAGGAATCTAACATCCGAAAAGTCGCTTATTGAATGGAATGTATATTGATAATGATAAGTTTTACATTCCTTCTGATTTTCCAAGCTACTTACCGGAACAAAAAGATAGCCGGAACTTATGCCCGGCTTAATTATTTTCTAATCTTTAAATTTTTTCTCCATTAATGTCATCACATCGTAAAAGCCTAATTCCTCATAAAGCAGCTTTGCTCCATTTCCAGCAAATACATTTAATTGTACTTTCGAATAGCCTTCTTGTTCTAATCTTTGACATGCATCTATAAATAATTTTCTTGCAATACCTTGCTTTCTATATCGGGGAAAGACATAAAGCTCGGTTAACATGCCAATTATTTCGTTCGAGTACATATCAAACGTTCTTCCGACACCAATCCATCCTTGGATTTGGAAGTCTTTTTTAAAGACAAGATAATATCCACCATCTGCTAAAAAGGATGCCATTGTCTGTACGAGCAATTCACTTGGCTTTACCATTCCAACTGTAGCCTCATGCATTACAACAAGGGAATGGCTTTGGATAAACTTTATTTCATCATTTGTAGCTTTTGTTATTAGCATCCCTTAACCATCCCCATTTTGTTTTATTGTCTGATAAACACACCAATTCATATCCTTACAGCTTACAATGAAAAATACGGAAACCAAGCTCTTTCTGAAATTGTTTTGTTAAATAATCGTGCTCTAGCAGTGTATCTACATGTGCATCATCAACGCTTTCTGAAAGCTGAAATTCAGGTGCGTCATCAACTGTTATCTGATGGATATCATATTCAAACGTTTTAGAATTAGTCATTTTAAAGCCAGCATTCTGAAGTAAAGACACCCATTCCTCTTCTTTAAATATTTTTTCCATTCCATAAAAATCAGTAATCTGATTAAGCTCTTTACTCGATTTCTCTAGCACCATCTCAATGCAATAGAAGATACCATCGTCTTTCAATACACGACATATTTCTGATATCGCTTTTGATACATTCGTAAATGCAAGCACCGATTCAGAAATAACCATATCAAATGAATCGTCTGCAAAAGGAAGTGCTTCTACATTGCCATTTACAACGTTTATTGTGAGTTGCTCCTGTTCCTTTCTTTTTAAAGCTTTTTCTACCATCATTTCATGATTATCTAGTGCGGTTACGTTTGCCTCATACTGTTTTTCGAGAAAGGCTGCTGTTTGACCTGTGCCACATCCAACGTCTAGGATGTTTAGTCCTCTTGGGATGCTCACTTCATTAAGCACGTATTTGGTAGCTAGTAATCCTCCGGGATGTGCACCACCAATTCCCATATATGCCAAACACTCCAAGTATTTATTTTTTTCCAAATCACATTCCGCCTTTAATTTTTCATACGTTATTGTATGACTACAGCAGCCAATTGTTCCATATCTACGAAATCTAACGATGATGGATTCTTATTTAAAAAACTTTAACATCGGACTTACCTGACCATATAATTTTCCTACTTGTTGAACTGTATTGGTTATTTTATTCATATCAAAATTCCCATCAGGGGTTTGAAACATAGACATTAGGTTAGATGTTGTATTTTTTTGCTGAGGAGGCTGCTGTTGAAAAGGTTGTTGAAATGGCGGGCGATTAGAAAAAAGTCCTGGTCTTGGTGGCTGCTGAGGCGGACCTTGATTCGGTGGGGGTCCAAACGGAAACATCCTGCATCACCTCCTATTTTCCGATTTGTACTATCATATTCTAGATTCTATTACTTTGAAAAAGATAAATGTCCAGCATTTAGTAAATTTTCACTACTTTCGAGATAGTGCCATAGATACGAAGCAATACATACACTTTTATTAAGGCGGTGTTGAAAGGCTATTAAGATAAACCCTAAAGCGAGGAGGTAGAAAAATGGGCGTTATTCCAACGAACAATTGGTTGCTCGATAACGATGGAGATGCTCAATCAATCGGGGAAAAACTCAGTCCCTATTTCAGTGGATATGATGGTGTAAATATCCTTCGATATTTACAAATGCACGGGTTAGATAGACAGCTAGGAAAAGACAATACTATTATTGAGAAGCTAAATAAAATGAAAATATGGGAGCTCGTTCGATCAGACGTAAAAAAACTAAAAGCAAAATGGAACGGACCAGATATTCCTATCTTTATCTTTCCCTCTGATTCATACAACAAGGAGCTTCGAGATAATTATAATTCTAAATCAGGATTATCCTTTCGCGACAAACTCTTCTTATTCGTATCCGAAAAAAACACCGCAACAGAAATAAAAGCACTCTTTACACATGAATATAATCATGTTTGTCGATTGCATTATGATAAAAAAGACGAAGCAGATTATATACTTTTAGATTCAATCATTTTAGAAGGGCTCGCCGAAAATGCTGTTCAAGAAAGGTTTGGAGAAGCATATACTGCAAGCTGGACCTCCCTTTATTCAGATAAACAATTAGAAAAAATATGGAATGATATTATTCTTCCATCGTACGATTTACCAAAAGCGCTCCGAAAACATCGAGATATTTTATATGGAATGCGTTTTTACCCTAAAATGGCTGGTTATTGTGCAGGGTACTATAAAGTAAAGCAATATTTATTAAAACATACATGCGATAGTAAAACCCTATTTAAAATTCCTTCCGAACAAATAGCTGGACTTTTTATGGAAAATGAAAACAGACGGAAATAATACGCCGTCTGTTTTCTTAACGTAAAAGGGGATTATTAAAAACAACCATATGAACCAATTGTTCATTTTTTTCTATTTTTACATCGCAATATTACCATAAGAAAAATGGAAGTAATGCAAATGAGGCAATTGCACCAAGCGCAAGACCGAAGCCAAACCCATAGAACGGTGCGTAAAATCCGTATCCATATCCCCCGCCTTGACCAAGCGGACGTAGATAAACACGATTGTGATCTACATTTTGAATAATTCCTCGATGGACTCTTCCATCTCTCGTTTTAATCTCAACTGCCCTACCTTTATAACGATTGCATAATTGATGATAGTGCTGTACAGACATTATTTCACCTCCAAAAATTATGAGCATATGACATTATATGTAGATCGTTTATTTACCGTAAGGGACAACTGTATCAGGGAAAATGCGGAGAATAATTCACATCATTTGAAAAACCTTGTCATCTCGATTCACATGCACTTTCGAAAATTAGGAGAAAAAACCTCCACTAGGCATCTGCCCTAATACAGCGGATTTGGGGGAATAACCATAGCAAACTTAGTCGCTTTACATATATTAATTGCAAAAGAACATGGTGTTCTTTGCTAATCACTGTGTAGTATTCTTACACAAATATAGAAATACACCAGCGTTCTTTTCGCCAATTACAACCCCGGCATCTATAAGATTGGCTACCGTGGCATTTTGAAAGAAGGAGAAAAAAATTTATTTGCTGCGGCTATTAATCGCAATAAGAATTCACCTACAACGAGCATTTCCTATGTAACATTTCACGTGACACACTTCCCTTCTTTAATGCAACATTCACAGTGAAATTCTAATTAGAAAGGGGGAATTTAAATGAGTTTCGGTAGAGGATATGGTTATGGTTGCCCAAGTTATGGTTACACAGCTCCAGTAGCGCCAGCGTACGGAGCGGGAAAAACCTTTACCTTAATCGTTGTATTATTTATCCTACTAGTCATCGTAGGAGCAGCTTGGTGCTAATATAAATCACACATTGATTAAAGCTGCCAATTAGTCAGGGATAGTAACCACACAGAAATTTAAAAATCCCCCAAATGTTCAAAAGGTTAATCTAACTATCTATGAACAACGCCTAATCGTTAAAAAAATGGGATAACAACTATACCAACCATTCCTGACTGCATATATTGAAAATAAATAGCGTATGGAGGTGTTTGTTTATGAGCGGAGCTGCTGGAGGTGCTGGATACGGCTATGGTGGTGGATTTGCCCTACTAGTCGTGTTGTTTATTCTTTTAGTTATCGTAGGTGCTGCCTACATTGGGTACTAATCAAATAAGTAAGTAAGGAGGAATTGTTATGTCTTATGGTTGTGGATGTGGAGGATATGGATATTCAGCTCCTGCATACGGCGCTGGCGCAGGTAGTGCTTTTGCGCTTATCGTTGTATTGTTTATCCTCTTAGTAATTGTTGGAGCAGCTTGGTATTACTAAGTCGTAAAATAGATTATAAATAACGGCAAAAAAGCCATGAATAGTCAAAAAAATTCCTTAATAAAAAAAGAGCATCGTCCACAAAGTAAAGTGGAACGTTGCTCTTTTTTCTATACTAATAGTTTACTGCATCAAAGGCATTAATTATTCCATACTTAAAATAGGTTCCTTTTCCTGGGATTGTATCAGCAGTATTTTGAATTGCTGCACGTACTTGGGAATTATTTTTCCCTTGACCTGTTAATAGACCTGCCAATCCTGCTACATAAGGAGAAGCCATAGATGTACCTGATAAATAAACATAACGATTGTTAGGATAGGTAGAAGCAATATCTACTCCTGGTGCCATTACATCTACCCATGTACCATAATTCGAAAAGCTTGCTTTTCGATCATTACGATCTGTTGCACCAACTGCGATTACATTTGCATAGGAGGCAGGTTCAAATGTTGTGGATACACCATCATTTCCAGCTGCTGCAATAATAACTGCTCCTTTATTCCATGCATAATTAACTGCATTTTCTAATGTTGTTGTGTTACAATCACATCCGAGTGATAGATTAATAACTTCTGCGCCATTATCTGCCGCAAATCTTATCCCATCCGCAACATTAGCAAGTGACCCACTTCCTCTTGCATCAAGTACTCTAACTGCGAGTATTCGAGTATTGGGAGCCATCCCTGCAATACCAACTCCATTATTTGTTTCTGCCGCAGCAATTCCAGCGACATGTGTTCCGTGCCCATTTAAATCATTAGGGGTATAATCTTGATCAACAAAATCATATCCAAGAATTGTTTTTCCATCTAAATCGGCATGATTATAATCAACACCTGTATCCAAGACAGCGATTTCCTGACCCGTGCTCCCCTTAGCAACATCCCAGGCTGTATTGGCATACGTATGGAATAACCCATATTGATAGTTAGGACTAAAATACGTATCATTCGGTGACCACGCTACATTAAATTTAAAGTTTGGCTCTGCATATGCCACATTAGGATTATTATTCAATGCTTTCACTACTGCTTCAACATTTTTTACCTTTAATATCTTAAACGGAGATTTGACAGCATCTAAATCTGGCAATTCTTTGGCATCCAATTTCTTTAAAAGCTCTTGCTGCACTTTATTTGATACGGTTTCATTAAACTTTACGATAACTTCATCTTTGACAAAGCGACTTTCAGTAACAGCACTACCTTCTAACGTCTCCTTCGTCAATTCTTCTCCACCTTGACTGACAGCAGCTTCACTCACTATTGGCATCCCGATAATAAATAATGCGATAGCCAACCCATTCAGAAACTTAGATTTCATTGCAAATTCCTCCTTTTTAAGATTTACATATGTATTCTAAAAAAAGAGCTGATATCCTGCTTCTTATGGGTTGGGAAAAAAATGTCGATTCGAACCATTTTTTTTCGAACTATTTGCCTATTTTTTATCAAAAATATCCCTTTCATCTTGAGAAAAAATAGGAAACCCCAATAAAATTAAGCTTTATTACTTTAAAATTTATTGAATAACATTGGAAATATTTTAAAAAACAGACGTTTTTTTACTATATTTTATAAATTTTCAGATATATTTAAGGTAAATGACCTACTATCTTTTATAAAAAAACTCTTAAAAAAATTCGTATAATCCTTCCGCAAAATATGTATATTCCATCTTGTTTAGTAACCTTTCGCCATATCCCGCAAAAAAATGGATCCTATCTTCTTCCGTTTGGAAAGCGAATGGCTTCGGGCGAATGGCAAGTGCAACATCATAACGTGGGTCTCCATATGCACCTCCACTCCAATCGATGACACCACTAATCTTCCCATGACTAATTAATACATTATCAACAGTAAAGTCCCCATGAATTAGTCTTTGTGGATAAAAAGCAGGCTTGTTCTGTTTCAGCTTCTGCAGTAAGCTTGGTGAGCCATCTACTTGATAATGCGTTAAGTTAATCATGGCATTATCGAGCATATCATCTAACCAAATATTATTCGCCTGTTGCCATTCTTTCGGACACGGAGTAAGATGTATTGTTTTTAATATCTTTCCATACTGAAAAAGCAGCTTTTCTTTTTGTTCTTTTTCTACAGCTGTATTAACACCTCTCCTAGCGAGATTCCCTTTAGTCTTTCCATTAATAGCCAGCATTGATTTAACTCCTGTTGTACTACTTTCTCATAGACCTTTGGGGTCGGTAAGCTCGTTTTATCCACCATTTCTAAAGCCTCTATTTCTTTCTCTAGCCAAGACCGATACTGGTTTCCTTTTGCTCGTTTCAATACATAATCGATTTCTTTTGTTTCTATAAATGCGACATCTGATGTACATCCTTGTTTTGGAAAAGAAATCTTTACGATATCACCACATTTTTTCTTTATTTTTAATGGGATCTCATTCCGTGTTATAGGCTCCATCTACTCCCCCCTCATTTTTCCTCATTTTACCATGTAAAACAAAAAATAGCCCCTCACTTCAAAAAATGAGAGGCTATCTTCTCTATTGCTGTGGCGCGGAAGGAGTGGATATACTAGATAACGCTTGTCCCGCCTTTTGATCATGCTGCTTATCAACAGCTAAATCACCAAGTGAAACCATCCCGACGATGTTTTCATTTTCAACGACTGGCAAGCGACGAATTTGTTGTTGTGCCATGAGCTGGGCAGCTTGCTCCACTTCCATTTCAGTTGTTGCTTGCACAACACGCTGCGCAGTCATCACTTGGGATACTGGGGTTTGAGCTGCTTCCCCCTGTGCAGTTGCTCTTAACGTAATATCACGATCTGTAATAATGCCAGTCATTTGACCACTATTATTCACGACTGGTATTGCGCCAATATTCTTTTCACTCATTAAAGCTGCTGCTTCTTGAACAGACTGTGTTTCGTTTACAGTTACAACGTCCGAAGTCATTACATTTCGTAATTGTTGGCTCATTGTATAACCTCTCCTTTCATAGAATAGGATTGGTTATACGTCTTAAAATATTAAAGGGAAATTTTTCTTGCACGTGTATGAAAACTGCATTTTTTAGCAATATAAAGAAGCAGCCCTGCACTAAAGAGCATCATTACACCGCTAAATATAAACGGAATTCCCCATATCTCTGTAATAATTCCTGAAATAAACGAACCGGCAACAACACCTAAAGAGAAAAACGCGTAAAAAATACCATACGCCTTTCCGCGATCTACTTGTGTTGACGCATCAGCTACCATTCGATTCATGGAAGGAAATACAAAGGCAAAGCCAGTTCCATAAACGATCATTGCTACAATTCCAATCCATAAGAACGGGGTAACACTTAAAATAAAGAGGGCTATTCCAATTAGTGTGAGTCCAGCAGCTACTAAAGATAAAGGGCTGAACCGATCATATATTTGATTAATTGGCGTTAAGAACACGACAAGTGCCATAATTCCAAACGTACTCAACAGCATGCCCGTTGTTTCTGTTGTCATTCCTAATTCCTGAACCTTAAGTGGCAAAGCAAATGCAAGTGTTCCATTACTCACCATTAAGGCAAATGCACCAAGTGACGCTTGAAGCAATGCAGGTGTTTTTAATAACGGAATAAAATGTTTTAAATTGACTTTCCCACGTTCTCTAGAAACAAAAGACTCGTGAAGATATTTTAGTACAAGCAGTGATGTAATAAAGAACAATCCTGCCACAAGTAAAAAGACATATTCTACTTCAGAGCGCGCCGCCATTGATCCACCAATAGCAGGCCCGATAATAGCAGCGATTCCGATTGCCGCTCCAGTATATGCCATCGTTTTTCCTCGAGATCCTTTTATTGTTTGATCTCCGATATAAGCAAATGCTGCAGGGATTAAGAGACCTCCTGCTAACCCATGCATAAAGCGAACGACGAACAACTGCTCACCAGATTGTGCAAGTGGGTAAAACAGTAAAATAACAAAAACAGATATCATCCCTGTAAAAAGCATCCGCTTTCGACCATATTTATCAATCCAATGCCCACCGATTATATTTCCAACCATATTGGTTAAGGAATATACTGCGACGATTGCACCAGTTAATATTTCCGAAGCTCCCAATTCTATTGCAAAAGGAGTAATAATCGGAAGCTGTATAAATGTATCTAAAAATGAAACTATAATAAAAAAATAAAGCATTTTTGACATACTTACATTCCTCTCTTTCTCCCACTAATTATACTTTAAAATCTAATATAATTCAGAGGAAAAAGAGTGAAATCAACGTTTTGTCACATATTCTACAAAAAAATGAGACAATCCATGCTTTCATTGTCATCATAAATCATTCAAAAAGGGTTATTTTTCACATTTACATCATCTGAATGTAGTAATCCGTCTTTTTTTGGTAAGATAAGAATACACATTAAATCTATCGAAAAAGGCGTGGAATAACCATGATGAACATATGGAAAAAATACAAATCTACATCATTTGTATTAAAAATGTCAGTTGCTTTTTTATTAGGAATTCTTTTCGGAATCATTTTTCGTCAACAAGCAAGTATTGTTGCACCGCTTGGCACATTACTCATTCATTTACTTAGCTTAGTTGCTATCCCAGTTATCTTTCTTACTGTTGTACTCGCTGTTAATAAAATGAACATAACAAAGCTCGGAAGAATGGGTGGAAAACTGATTTTATACTATGTTGCTACTACTGCAGCAGCCGTATTAATAGGCTTAGGCCTAGCACTTTGGATTAACCCTGGTGAAAATCTTTCTTTACCAAATGTACAAGTCGACAAACCAACAACACCAAGCTTTTCTGACATCTTACTTCAAATCGTTCCTAAAAACATTTTTGCAGCATTTACAGCTGGCGATTTAATGGCAATATTGTTTTTAGCTATCATTATTGGTGTTGCTATTTCATCCATGCGATTCTCTACTGATAAAAAGATGAAGGAATATGGAACTATGCTCGATACGTTTTTTACTGCTTTAAATGAAATGTTTTATAAGATTTTGCAAGGGGTTCTTTTATACGCACCAATTGGTATTTTTGCTATTAGTGCTTCTGCCTTTGGCGGTCAAGGCTGGTCAACAATCCAATCGCTTTTTAAATTTACAGCTGTGTTTTACATTGGTATTCTTTTGCTTTGGGTATTTGTTTATACAGCATTTCTTAAACTTTCTGGCACCCCAATCCTCTCCTTCTTTAAGGAGACAAAAGAAGCTTATACGACTGCTTTCTTTACATCAAGCAGTATTGCATCGTTACCAATTGCAATTCAATCCGCAAAAAAAGCTGGTGTTTCCGAAACTACCGCAAATTTTGCCCTACCATTAGGTGCTGTTTTTAATTCTGATGGTGGTGCTTTACGTATGGGGGTTTCACTCGTCTTTGCTGCAAACATAACGAATCTAGCACTTTCTCCAACTGATTTTCTTATCATTATCTTAATAGGGACATTGTTATCGATTGGAACTGCTGGTGTTCCTGCTGCTGGTTTAGTTACTTTATCAGCTGTTTTGAGTATGTTTGGATTACCGCTTGAAATTGTTGCACTTATTGCGGGTGTAGATGCCATTATTGGAATGGCCGGAACTGCTTCAAATGTCATCGGCGATATCGTTGGTGCTGCCGTCGTAGACAAATCTGAAAAGAAACGAGCAGCATAACGACTACTGCTTTAAAAATGGCCTCCTACGTCTAATCTAGGAGGCCGTCTTCTTTACTTTTTTATATGTCAATTAAACAACGGCTTGCATAAGAAGACTCTTATGCAAACCGCTATTAATAACATTCCATTACAATGTGCTTAATCTTCTTCCTCTTCCTCATCATCTTCTTCCGCTTCCTCTTTTTCCTGCTCTTTTTCTTTCATTTCTTCTTGTTTTTCACGCTCTTTTTCTTCTAATTCGTTTTGCTTTTCACGTTTCTTTTCTCTTTCTTCTGCTAACTTTTCTTGACGTTCCTTTTCACGTTCTGCCTGCTCTTCACGTCTTTCTTTTTCACGCTCTTTCTTTTCATCTATTAATTCTTGTCGATCTTCCTCATTATTATCATCATCGTCTGTTCGTTGTTCACTTTTATCTTGAACTGGCTCGCGATCTTTCTTTTCATCATTTGTATACGACTTTTCTTTCTTAGGTGTAGCAGGAGCATTCGTTGTTGGCTTTTTTGATTTATTTCTTTTTACTGCTTCTTTAATGTTTTGTTTGTTCTCATTCAAAATGGTAGAAATTGATTTTTCTCGTGAGTCCTTTACACTAACACGTACACCTAATTTATTTAATTCATCATAGACTTGATATTTATTTAAGGATAAATTTACATTTCTTGCTTCTTCTAATAAATTTTTATTTCCCTTTCTTATCGTAACAACAGAAGCAATCGCATGAGCCTTTAAAGATTGCTGGACCTTTTGTTCCAATACCTTTTCACTTGGTATCGAATGTTCATCTTTCCCTAGTGATACAACTGTGATAGCTATCCGATTGTTATGTTCTTTTGATAAATAATGCTTTTTCACAGAATTTGTCACGACTTCATCAAGATATTCGTAAAGTGCTTTATTCTTATTTTTAATACCTTCTACAACAGCGCTAGCATCTTTATTTAATGACTTTACGCGCATTACTTGAAAATCTTTATCCGTATATATTTCCAAGCTTGGATTTATATCAAGGGCGAAGACATATGCTTCATCTTTTTTCATTGTATCTAGCATGGTATAAGCAACAAGAGATATAAAGATAATAGCTATTGCAGTCAAAATTTTTGTTGTTCTATAAAATGGCATTTGTCGTTTTTCTGTATAAGTATATGCTTGTCCAATACGAGGTACATCATTTTTAGCACGGGGAACATTTTTAAATTGTCCATCTGAACATAAGAGTACAATATCTGTTGAAGTTACTTTGACAACTATTCCATCATATTGTTTCGTCTTCATGATTTCCCCCACTTTCTAGCAGATCCTTCTACATATTCCGACAGCCTGTTCCATTCGGGATGAAGCTTTAACACGAGGAGTGTAACAATGTATTTTCGATGACGCTCCACTGTTTTCCGCTTATAGCCTGTACGTTTTAAAAAAAGGGTTACAGGCAGCTGTTTCTTTTGCTTGAATTCCGCTACTAAATCTTGATAAACTAAAAATTCTCCTACCAATTGTTGTAGCATATAACGCGTATCTCGATGCTTCGGGGAGTATCTCTCTAATTCCTCAAATGCAATATCATATTGATGCAGTACTTCATTTAATTCCAATATTTCTTCAACTAAATCTTCTTCTTCCATAGATTGCTGATATGTATCCATTGATTTTTCTACATCATACACATTTACATTGCCTGTCCCATCTTTTTTGGGTATAACTAACGGAACGTGCTGCATCTTTGTTTCTTTTCGGTAAAAATCAATTAAATCTCTTTTTATTAATAAATAGACATAATTTAGAAATGATTTTCGTTCTTTCTTGTCATATGTATCGATTGCGCGATTAAACGCTAATAATCCTAAGCTTGCTTCTTCATCACTCCACGTAACATACCTTTTACAAATTTGACCGACTACATTTATAATATATGGTCTGTAATGCCGGATTAGCTTTTCTCTTGTTAGCTCATCGCCCTCCGCAGCTAATGTAACGTAATCGGCGATTTCCAGTTCCTGCATTCCATTTCCCCCGATCGAATAATCATTTCTAGAATAATCATACGTGTTTCCATGTTGGGGGTAAAGTCTTTTTCTACTACCCATTAATTCTTTAAGTAAATCCAAATAAGAATGAGACAATACGAAATCGTTTGCCTCAAAATATGAACAATAGCATCACAGTTTAAAAATGGGTTCGCTTTCCCCAGGCACGGCCACAGCTAACACGGAAAAGAAAGTCTGCTTTTCCGTGTTGGTGTTCGACGTACAGGACAGGCTAGCGCAGACGTTGCCAGAGGATTTAGCGATTTTAGTCTGCGTTCCATGGTTCCTGTTCCTGAAGGAATCTCACCCATTTCAACTGCATGCAATTAAATTTAAATGATTATCATCATTATTTCATTCGGACTTTTCGGATGAAAAATTGTTTTGTTCCAGCCAAGTTCAATTAATCTTCATCGTCCTCTTGATCGTCATCATCGGCTTCTTTTTTATTGGCTTTTTCAGCCTTTTCTTTTGCTTTCTCTTCAGCTTCTTCGCGTTTTTCGCGTTCTTTTTCAGCTTTTTCTCTTGCTCTTTCTTCTGCTTCTTCTCGTTTCTCGCGCTCTTTTTCAGCTTTTTCTCTTGCTTTTTCTTCAGCTTCTTCGCGTTTCTCTTGTGCTTTTTCAGCTTTTCCTCTTGCTCTTTCTTCTGCTTCTTCTCGTTTCTCACGTGCTTTTTCAGCTTTTTCCTTTTGCTTTTCTGCTAATTCTTCCGCTTCATCATCTGCATCTTCTTGATCATCATCAAGATCATCGTCTTCTTCCCTTGCTTCATCTTCGGCTTCCTCTTTTAACTCATTAAATTCTTCTGCCGCTTCTTCTTGTAATTCTTTAATTTTACGATCCGCTTCTTCCTGTGTAATCTTTCCAGCAGCTAGATCCTTTTTAATTTCTAATAACTCTTTTTTAATTTCCTCTTCAAGCTCTGCATATTCTTTGACAATTTTAAACTCGATTTTCTTACGCTTAATGTTTTCCTTTGCTTTTAGAAGATTTTGAAAGACAGTTTCATCGCCAGCTTCTTTTGCTTTTTCAAGCATTTGATCAATGTATTTCTCTTTTTTCTTAATTACTTTTTTCATAATTTGACCTGGGTCTACATTTAATTCCTTCGCTATCTCGCCATATCCTTTTCCTTCATTAAGCATGGCTGCTATTTCATCTTCGGTTTTACCACTTTCTTGTGCTAAAGCCACTACTTTAACAATTTCACCAAAGCCAAATCCTTGTTCACGAAGTGTTTTTACTTTCTCTGGATCAAGGTCTTTTACTACATTAGCAACTAAATAAGCTTCTTGTCTTTTTTCCTCTAGGGTTACTGCTTTTTCTTCTTCCAGTTTTTCTGTTACAGCATCAGAAACGGACGTTACATCTTCCAGTTTTGTCGATAAATCCTCTTTTACTGTTTGATCGATTTTCTCTGAAATTACAATTTCCGCCACATTTTCCTGTGCTTTTTCTAAATTTGTTAAATAAGCATCGATAAGTTTATTAACGTACTTATCTTTATCTTTTCCTGCCATTTGTTCTGCTTCAGATAAGCGCTCATTAGCAAATTGTAATAATAGATCTGATTCTTTTTCTGGATCTGTTGTAAAGAGCAACTGCATATTTTCTCCAAGCTTATCAAAGAAATAAAAGAAATGATCAGGTGTCATTCCTGCTTGCTCGGTTGCTGGCTCCTTTGTTGTGTTATTCCCCTCTACTCCAGTTGTATCCGCGTAGGCGGAGTTTGCAACGAGTAAAGTCCCCGCAAACACAGTCGTTGTTAAGATTTTTTTTAGTTTATTCTCCATTTGACTTCTCTCCTTGTATTAAAAATTAGACATGAGTACTATAAAGACAATTTTTAGTTCCTATGTAACACGGCAGCTGGCTGACATAGATATTCTCCATTAAACATCTTTAGTCCCTCTAGCTTTGCGTCACCACCTTTCAATGGTTTTGCCTTTTTCATCTTTTATTTTGAAAATATCTATCATTCATACGCCATTGTGTCGAATTTTGAGGGGGGGATGACGAAATAAATTCAAAAAATATTTAAAATCAAAAAAAGATGCTGTGCATAAGCAGCATCCTTTCGTTTCGGACTATAAATAGCCAAAAAAAATTAGGAACATACGATCGAATATGGTATAATTTAGTTAACAATAGGCCGGCTTCACATGAGGGGTTCGGGCACACTGTTAACCTTCTAGGATGTTTTCCTTGAAGGGGGGTGATGCCTATGGATATGGAGGGTGTATTAACGCTGATGATTTCATTCGGCATGTTAATCGCTTTTATCATGTCCGAGAAGAACAATAAAAAATAACCCCTCATGTGCTTTAGCCGAGACGTGAAGGGTTATTCCCAAATCGTGCCTTCCCCTCTTGCTGGGGTTGGTCTATTGTAACCGTTCCATGCATCCGCATGGGGCGGTTTTTAATGATAAATTAACTTCTAAACGTATTATACCACGAAATCAGAAATTATACACAGCTTATGATCAAATTAATTCAGAAAATTCCTTGCTTTATTGATGTAAGCAGGAAGGGTTATCGATTTTGTCTACGAAATCTGCAACCTTCTCTGTGTAACGACTAGCCCATATAAAGAATGCAAGATCATTATCCCAATCGACTTTATTTATAGCCTTTGCACATCCCCAATCCAATATACGCTGATGAAGCATGTGCACCATAAGACGTTGCTTTATTTCCGTTTTTTCATACGAATGCATACAACCGTTTATATACGTTTTCATCAAATGCAAGGCGATGCTCTCTTCTTCCTTATCTATATATAGCGTGACAAGCTTTATTAAATCAGATAATGGATCACCAAAGTAAGC
The DNA here is from genome assembly GCF_030137545.1 of Virgibacillus sp. LDC-1. GTDB lineage: Bacteria > Bacillota > Bacilli > Bacillales > Amphibacillaceae > LDC-1. Next base: position 76,325 of record NZ_JARUVL010000002.1, read on the forward strand.
GTTCGTAAAATCAAAGACACCACTTACTTTCCATCCTTCCGTTTCTGTGTGATCAACTAAAAAATTTCCCGGTTTAAAATCTCCCATCACAAAGCATGGCGATGAAAACGCTGCAAATGCGGATTGCGATGTATCTAATATGTGCTGCACCCATGCGATATCCTTCGGTAAAATCAATGAATACTTCGTTGCATCCTGTAACCAAAAATAAATTCGTTTATATAGCCAAGCTTGGTATCCCTCTTGGAATGGAGTAATAGAACATGTTAATGGATTTAATTCTCCACAATCACGAACCCGCCATTGATGAAATGCTGTTAATGTATGTGCGATCCTCTCGGCGATTTTTATTTTCTCCTCATAAGGAAGCTTTTCGTAAAGCTGTTTATCTGTTAGATGATATCCACTGAGACGAGGCATAATTGCATAGTTCCATCCGAAAATATCTTCAGATTCATCAAGAATGTATGGGACTGGAACGGGAATATCCGTGTGTTTATGAAGCTGTTCAATAAAGTATTTTTCCTCTTTAAGCTGCCCTTCATACAACGGGTTTCCTTTTAACACATAATCTCCCTTTGTCGTGCAAACATACATCGTTTGTCCCATTGCACCTTGTGCTGTTCTTTGTGCGGAAATGAATTGACCAAGCCCTTGTTTGTCAACCATTTGCTTTATTTGTTGGTCATTAATATTTTCCAATTTATTTGAAGCAAATATGATTTTGGCAGTCATCCCTTATCCTCCAATAAGCTTTCTGTGCTTTTATGAATATCATATACTATCCTTCGTGCCACTTTCCAGTAAAGACCAATTCTTATAAAAAATAATAAGGCCGCCAATTTGGCAGCCTCATCACCTATAATACATTTTTTTCGATTTTGCCATTTTTCATAACGACTTGCACCGTATTATTATTGGCAAGAGAATAAATATCAGCTAACGGATCTCCTTTCACAATAATTACATCGGCAAGCTTTCCGTTTTCCAACGTTCCAACTCGATCCTCCCAGCCTAGACAAGCTGCAGCGGTTTTTGTGGAAGCCACAATCGCCTCCATTGGCGTCATTCCTCCGTCAACCATTAGTCCAAGCTCTCGGAGGTTTGTGCCGTGCTTCATGACACCAGCATCGGTTCCCATTGCAATTTTAACACCTGCACGGTACGCTTTTTGAAAGCTTGCTTGGTGCTGTTCGATTACTTCCTTTGATTTTTGCACAGCTGTTTCTGGCATTCCTGTTTCTTTGGCCGTTTCTAAAACTGCCACCGGTGCGAGCAAAGTAGGCACTAAATAAGTTCCGTTTTCCAGCATTAATTCAATTGCTTCATCATCGATAAATATACCATGCTCGATCGAATGAATTCCTGCTCGTACCGCATTTTTTATTCCTTCTGCTCCCTGTGCATGTGCCATTACTTTTATCCCTTTACGGAATCGCCCTTCTTCTACAATGACCTTTAACTCCTCTAAGGAAAACTGGGTGAATTCTGGATGATCGGTTGCACTTAATACACCGCCCGTTGCATGTACCTTGATAACCTCAGCACCAGCCCGTAGCATTTCTCTCGTCTTTCTTCTAACTTCTTCGATACCATCACACTTCCCATTTGGCATACCGGGATAATCTGATGGCAAAATGTCCATTTCCTTTCCAGAGACCGTATAACCATCCCCATGCCCACCTGTTATTGTTAAGGCATTAATGCTTAGCTGTAGCCTCGGACCAGGAATAACCCCCTCCTCTACAGCCTTTTTCACGCCTAAATCGGTTCCAAGGGCATCTCTTACAGAAGTGATTCCCGCATGTAAAGTCGTTTTTAAATATTGCGCGGCTTGATAATACATAAATGAAAATGGAGTTGCTAATCGTTCCGCTAATGGGGAATATTCCATCATCATATGTACGTGTGTATCAATCAAGCCTGGCATGATCGTACCACCTTGCGCATCAACAACTTGTTCTTCCCCCTTTAATTCATATCCATCTTCAGGTCCTGCATAAGCAATGTAGGCTCCTTCAACAACTACTAGCCCCTTTGAAATTGGTTCACCACCATTGCCATCTATCACTCGTCCATTTTTAAATACGATTGCCATGCTATGTCCTCCCTTATATAGAGTAAGCTTTTTATAATCCTATGCTGCTAAGCAGCTTCTTATTTTCAATTAAAGATAGAGCTATAATGTTTGTACTAATATACCTGCTAACACAACCGAAGCTATCGTAACTGTTGTAAAACCACCAATAAGCATCGGAGCTAAAAGTTCATTAAAAATGATGGAGGATTCCTTTTCATTTCTAGCTGTACTCCTGCTAACTTCTTCACAAAGAATGTAATCACCAGGAAAACCAAATAATGCTGTCAACGCTACAGGCATTCCTTTATATGGATGCCATTTCACTAATTTCGAGGTAACATATCCACCAATAGTTATGCCAATTGTACCGATAACAAGAATAAGGACAATGCTTGAAAGATTTTCTAATACATCTCCTGGAGTAACATCTGCCATCGTACCAATCACTACAAAAATGATACCAATCATCGTAATCGTAAACGAATTTGCCTTCTCAAGTGATTTTTCCTCTAATAATCCAAGCTTTAAACCTACAATCCCAATTGCTAGACACCATAGACTATAATGAATAGGGGTAACGCTTCCTAATGCTACACCAATTCCCGCACCAACAAACACATAGAACAGCTTTAAAGTCATACTTGATTTTAGCGGGTCTAAGCCTTCAGCTTTCTTTCCGCCTTCTATCTTATCTACTTCCTTTACCATTGGAACAAATGTCCCTTTGTCCATTTCCTGAATAATTTTTGCTGCATACCTTCGCATAAAGCTCATCGCAATTGGCATGCCCATCACACCTTGAAATGCTACGATTAATGCTGGAATGATGACCAAGCTTGATAAGCCGATTTCTGTTAGCTTTTCCGAAGTAATAAGTAATGCAATAATGCCTCCACTAATTGGACCAACTCCCGCCACCGCTGTTGGATAATCAAAGACCAACGGTACAATCGTTAATATTAAAATCCCTGATACAATTAGTCCGCCTAGAGCAATGAGAACCGCTTTTATTTGACTCTTTAATAACGAGAAGGGAATTAACGTACCCATGTGTGTAATAGCTGGTCCGATTAAAATAGCTCCAAGTGCAGGCAACGTAGATTTTTCTAAAATATCCGTTGGAAAAACCCCTGTCCATACACATACAAGAAAGCCTACCATGGCAGTGAGCAGCATCGGAATTCTTGCCCTTGAAATAATGGAAAGCCACTCTCCAAATGCAATTAGTGCGAAAATCATTACTGTAGCAATTAGTGGATTACTAAGCATGTAATACCCTCCTCATGTTGCAATTTTTAAAATATTGTATGTAATATATCACCCTCTACTTTATTTGTCTATTGTTTTTTGACTATTTTTTATTAAGAAAATATTTTTGTTATTTTGAAAGCGGTTGCTTTGTTTTTTATTCCCAAATACGGATTTAATTAGATTGATACAAGCCTTTTCCATGCACCATTTTTTCCCATTGGTAGTTCGATCTCTTCTTGGTATAATAAGAACAAATGTTCTATTTTTGGAGGAGATAAAATGGACTACACACGTTTTCCTCGTCATGATGTACTTTGTATTGATATGCGTTCTTTTTATGCAAGTGTTGAAGCGATAAAGCTTGGACTTGATCCAATGAAAGCATTACTTGCAGTTGTTGGAGATCCAAGCCGATCAGGCAGCATTGTTTTAGCCGCTTCGCCTGCTTTAAAACAAAAATACGGGATAAGTAATGTAAGTAGATTTTTTGAGCTTCCAACCGATGATCCAAGCCTCGTTATCGTTCAAGCCCATATGGCAGATTATGTTGAAGTCTCACTTGCTATTACAAGGCTCCTCAACAATTATGCGCCTAAAGAAGCAATTCACCCGTATTCGGTTGATGAGGTTTGGATTACAGTGGATGGCTTACAAAAGCTCTTCGGGGATGTACATCAAATCGCGCATACCATTAAAGAAGATATCCTGCACTCTTTTGGTATTACATGCTCTATCGGCATCGGCGATAATAAATTTCTTGCTAAGGTTGTCATGGATCTCCACGCAAAGAAAACTGGCATTGCCGAGTGTCGATATGAAGATGTTGAAAATAAGCTATGGCCCGCTCCAATTGAAAAAATTTGGGGGATTGGCAGTAATATGAAGCGAAATCTTAATCGAATGGGAATCATTACCCTCGGACAATTAGCAAAGACCGATCTACAGCACTTAAAAAAACGATATGGCGTAATGGGAGAACAACTCTATTGGCATGCCTGGGGGATTGACTTAAGCCCTGTCTTTGGAAACTTTACGAAAACAGAACAAAAAGGCTTTGGACATGGAATGACCTTATTACAAGACTATTCCAAGGAAGATATTCCGGTTTGCATCCTTGATTTATGTGAAGAAGCCTGCCGACGAGCACGAACTGCAAAAAAGGTAGGAAAAACGGTCCACCTTGGTGTTGGCTATTCGAAAGAGGTTGGTGGTGGCTTTAGCAGATCCCGATCCCTCCTCCTTCCAACAAACACCACCATGGATATGTACGACGTTTGTATGCAATTATTTCATCAGTTTTATGATGGACATAGTAGCATCCGCCGGGTGTATGTGACACTTGATAACTTGTCTGATGACAATGAAACACAGCTCAGCCTTTTTCAAGATACAAGTAAGCGTAAGGATATTGGATTCGTGATGGATCAGATTCGAGATAAATATGGATATACCGCCATTTTAAGAGCTTCTAGCTACACATCTGGCGGCATTGCAATCGACAGAAGTAAAAAAATCGGTGGTCATTTTGCATGACCACCGATTCGTTATTTTTAGCTTATTACTTATTCTACTTCATTTAAACGAGCTTCAATTGCTTCCATGATTTCGCCCGCTTTTTTCCAATCCCCTTCAGCCATTGCCTCACGATAAGCCTCAAATTGCTGTGAAAGCTCCCGCAACACATCTTCTGCACCAAGAATCGGATCTGTTTGTTCCTGTGAATCTTCCCCTTCATCCTTTTGAGGAGGCTTTTGTTCTGTCGTACCATTACGATCTGGATTTATTAAATCAAGGATTTTTTGTAATGACTTATCAAAGGTTTCTTCCATTACAATATGATCCTCATAAGCCATGATCACTTGCTTTACTTCAGGAAGCGATGTTTCATTGGACGACTCGATATAAACCGGTTCTACATAAAGCACCGTATCCTCAATCGGAATAGCTAGCAAATTACCACGAATCACCTTAGATCCACCTTGTGACCATAAGTTTAATTGCTGTGAAATCACACTATCCTGGTTAATTCGATTTTCAATTTGCTGTGGTCCATAAATATTTTTCTGCTTTGGAAAACGGTAAACGAAAATCTCGCCATAATTTTCTCCATCATTTCGTACACCCATCCATGAAATCATGTTCTGCCGTTTTTTTGGCGTGTATGGCATCATGAGGATAAATTCTTCTTCATCATATTCTGGTAGCTTCATCGTCATATAATATGGCTCCATTTGAATATCCTTATTAAAATATTTCTCTGTCGGGAATTGCCAATAGTCTTCCCGATTATAGAAAATTTCTAAATTAGACATGTGATACGTACCATACATTGCTGCTTGGATTTTGAATAGCTCCTCTGGATAACGGAAATGCGCTTGCACATCAGCAGGTATTTTCGTTGTAAACATATCTGGGAAGATGTTCATATATGTTTGCAGCAATGGATCCTTTCCGTCAACCACATAAAAGCTCACTTCACCCGTATAGGCATCAACGACAACCTTCACAGAGTTTCGCACATAGCTTTCATTTCCTTTATGTGGCTCTGAATAAGGATAGTTATCAGCAGATAAATATGCATCGAGCATCCACGCCAAGCTTCCATCCTCGCGAACGAAGATATATGGATCCTTGTCATATTTAAAGAATGGTGCAATACGTTTTACACGATCCTTAATATTCCTCGTCGCTAATAGCTGACTTTCCTCTGTTACCTGATCGGAAATTAACATACGGAAAGAGCCTTCATGAATCGCGAACAAAAATCGGTTTATTCCTTTTAATGGAATACCCGCTTTCGCTTCATAACGATTTGTCTGGTTCTCATCACCAGATGGATAGTCAAATTCATCCACCTTTGAGTTTACTACCACGTTCGGATAGGACTCTTCCCCAAAGTAAATTTGCGGACGTTTTACATCCATCACGCCTTCTGGCGGCAGGTTTTTCAACATATATTCCGGCTGTCCCTGTGAGGTTACTTTATTCACATGACTCATTGCCACTCCATAGCCATGTGTATAGCGTAACGTGCGGTTTCTCCAAGTCTTTGCTTGATCTGGAAGACTATCCGTATTCATTTCCCGAACACCAACAAAAACCTGTTCATACTTTCCATCAATTTGATAGCGATCGATATCGATATCATTAAACTTATAATACGTTCGAAACGTCTGAAGCTGATTATAAATATCAAGTAATGGTCGCGAGTCATTAATTCTTACATTATTGACTGTCAACGCGTTCCGCTCTACCATCGCTTCATCTAAAGAATGATTACCTGGATGTTCCTTTTCCTTAATGTTATCTAGATCATAGGCAGCTCGGGTGAAATTCAAATTATGCTCTAAATAGGGCTTCTCTTTGGTAAATTCATTTGGTGACACAATAAAGTTTTGCACGACAATCGAAGCCGCCTGCCCAACGATGACTAAGCCTACATATGCAATTACCGGCACTACCATTGCATGTAGCTTGCCACGAACAAGTGAAACAATCATCCAAATCGTTCCAATAATCGCCACTGCCGCTAATATATAAGCCTTCGGAATATTGATTACTTTATCCGTATAGCTTAATCCATGAACAACACTATCCTGAAAGATATTCACACTGTTTGTTAACAACGTACCATAAGGTGCAAGCAAATGAAGACCTGCTAATAACACACCAATAACTGCTAATGTTATACCTAAATGAAACTGAGCGGATCTACTCTTTAAGTACATATTAAAAACAGAGTATGCTCCAATTTCAATAAACAGGAAAAAAATACTTAAACCTAGCAATACATACAAAATAAATTCCACAAATGGTAGGACGAAAATATAAAAAGATATATCCATGTTAAAATATGGATCCGTCTTCCCAAAGGAAGCATAATTTAATACTTTTAAAGCCGGCTCCCAACCAACCCCTTGAACGATCATACTACCAATTAATCCAAGAAATAGCGCAATTCCAAGCATAATAAGCGTGCTCGGTTTACGATATTGGATTACTGGTGGAACCTTCTGCGGGCCTAAATGAGTCATATACGAGCGGCGAATCCAAAACAAGGTAAAGTAACTGACTATCGCAAACAAAATGAAGCCTGCTACACCAAGCATGATTTTACTAGAAAAAATAGTTGTAAATACGTTACTAAAGCCGAGTGAATCCATCCAAATATAATCAGTAACCCACTGGAAGGAAATCAGGGCAATAATAATTAATGCGAGCAAAATGGCTACTATAAAGCCTATTCGCTTGCCTACTCGTTTCATTTTATGTAACTGCGTAACGTTGATGTTTCCATTAAAATCCAATACTGTTCCTCCTAAACAATTCTATAATTCCCTTTTACTATCATACCAGAATTCAGAAAGACTTTCTTACTTGTAATACGCAGCAATTAAATAAAAGTTTCAATAAAATAAAACTTCATTTAGGATAATAAATGGTTCTCGAAGATCATTTTATATAACATAGGTGATCAATTGCATAAAAAGGCAGGAATCATTGCTTTTTTCGTGTATAATAGCTTTAAAATGAAAAAGGAGCGTGCATACATTGGCTAGATCAAAAGCAGCAAAAACACGAAAGAAACGGGTAAGAGAAGGAAGACTTGACCCAGAATTGATGCGAAGCCCTTATGCTGAGTTAGACTTACGAACAAGAAAAACGAAAAATAAAAAAGACCTTATTTATAAGATCAAACATAAGAATCGTCCTTTGCAACAGCGGGATAACGATTCTTTTTTTATTGTTATATGCACCAATCTCAATGCTTGGTAGCTTGACTAATTTTTTATAAAACAGAATCCGATTTTTCATTTTTTAATTGGGAGTAACTTCATTATCGCCAGCGAATAGCCATTGTCAGCTTACAGCACTCTACTTCGCCTATATCTGCTTCCAGTCGAATATTTATCCCATCTGGATTATAGTCAATTACCGAACGGGAGCTTATACCGGTTGATTTAATAAGACGCTGCACAGTCTTTTTATCACTTTCCTGTGCTGCCTTCATGACGTCTCTGGCAAAATCAGTTGAAACTGAGATCTTTTCAACGATTCGCTTGGCATCCACCATTAAAGGCTCAAAGGATTGAGCTGATTTTGAAAAAATCGTAGGATCAACTGGTGGATATTGTCGAGTAGAAGGTATGTAGGCATCATGTGGATATGCAAAGGAAAGAGGATGAACATAAATAGGCTCTAAAATGAATGGATATGGGTGATATACTAAGTTCGCGTACTGCATGCACACTACCTCCGAATGAAAAGGATGTCATACTTAATACATAGCATATGCAATCAAATTTCCAATGTGCTGTAGCACTGTCAATAAAAAACGCTCCCCCAGATATGGAGAAACGTCTTATATGAAACACCTTATTAATGTTAAATGGATACGTTACCTTTTACGCCATTAATCGAATAGCTAGCTGTCATTTTCGCACTTAACGAATGGGCAACAGAACAATATTTATCCTTAGATAACTGTACTGCCCGAGCAACTTTATCCTCTGGCAAATCACCCTCTAATGCATAATGAATATGAATCGCTGTAAAACGCTTTGGATGATCATCCGCCCGCTCACTTGTTACATCCATTTGAAAGGATGAAGGATCCAAACGCATCTTATTTAAAATCGAGATAATATCCATCCCTGTGCAACCAGCTACCGCATTTAATAGTAGCTCCGTTGGACGTGATCCACCATTTTCACCACCGACATCTGGAGATGCATCCATTTTTATTTCATGTCCAGAAGGGGTATCTCCCGAAAACGCCATTTTTCCATCCCACTTAATTGTCATATCCATAAACATCCAACTCCTTCATAGATATTGTATTCCTCACCGTACTGCTCTAAATCAACTTATCTAGAAAGCAACATGCTTCCCTATGTTTATTGTAAACCAAAACAGCTAAACTAATGATAAATATGCTTGAAAACTAACCGTGATTTCAAAAATGGTCTAAAATCCTTTTTGGTGCGCATAACAATAAATCTCTCCATTATATTTTGCATTCGATTGACAATACTTTTCCACTTTTTCAGAAACGCTTTTATTACATATAGCACATTTTGCAGTACTCGTTCTTTCGTTTGCCTTTCTATTTTTTTTAATCGCAGCATTATGCTCCATTCTTTTTTCTGGATCCGTAATGTTTACATTTGAAAGTGCTTGAAAAATTTCGTTTATATCCTCATTACTTAGTATAGCTTCTTTATGTAATAGCTTTGCTCGTGAAATTTTCCTCGTTATTGTTTCCGTCAAATAAAGATCATATATTACCATCTCATTTGCTGTAATTTCTCTTAGCGTTTGATCAATTTTTAATGTACATCTTTTAGTAAACGTGACAATCGAATAGAAGCTAGAATAGAATTTATTATCAATCCATGGCTTCATTGCTTTGATATGCCCATAGTTTTGAACGATTGGATTCAGCATTTTAAACTTTCCGTTCACAAGCCATGTTTTTTTATCTTTTTCTCCATAAATGGTTCCCTGATAGTTTTTCGTTTCAATGACAAAAATTCCATAAGGAGTCAAAACGAGATGATCAATTTGTGAATAGCCAGAAATAGACTTTTTATTTTCGATCATCAAATCATTTATATATCGATATTCCTTTGGCAGCTGACTTAATTGTATATCTATTTTATACTCCCCAATTTCTCCTTTTCGTAAAGCAACCTTCTCTTGTTTCTTTTCCGAAGGCTGTTTCCTTATCTTTTCATCTGCAGGTTTTTTTCTCTTTGAAAATACATTTAAAATATTTCGCATCTAAAAACTCCTTTCCAACTCCCCCTTTATATCGGCCTTCTAATTTAAAACATGAATGGTAGTTATCTAGATCTCTTTAATAAAAAAATGTTGAACAAATGGAACGTTTTGTATTACTATTTTTAATGTAGATTTGAAAGAAACGGGAAGCGAGTGTTCATTATGGGCCGAAAATGGCAAAATATTAAAGAAAAGAAAGCATCGAAGGATACAAATACAAGTCGCATCTATGCAAAATTCGGACGAGAAATTTACGTAGCTGCCAAGCAAGGCGAGCCAGATCCTGAGTCGAATCAAGCTTTAAAAGTCGTTCTAGAGCGTGCAAAAACATATAGTGTACCGAAATCCATCATCGATCGTGCCATTGAAAAAGCAAAAGGTGGATCTGAAGAAAGCTATGATGAGCTCCGATATGAAGGGTTTGGTCCAAATGGATCGATGCTAATTGTAGATACACTAACAAACAATGTAAATCGAACTGCATCTGAAGTCCGTTCTACCTTTGGGAAAAACGGCGGAAACATGGGGGTCAGTGGTTCAGTTGCTTATATGTTTGATCATGTAGCTGTGTTTGGTGTAGAAGGAAAGTCTTCTGATGATGTATTTGAATTATTGTTAGATAATGATATCGATGTACGAGATATTTCAGAGGAAGAAGACCATGTTATCATCTATGCGGAGCCAGACCAATTCCATGCCATTCAACAAGTATTCCGCAAGATTGATATAACCGATTTCACAGTTGCAGAATTAACGATGCTCGCACAAAACGAGGTCAATCTGTCACCAGCGGATAAAGAGCAATTCGAGAAGCTTGTCGATGCTTTAGAGGATCTAGAGGATGTGCAGCAAGTCTACCATAATGTTGATTTAGGAGAATAAAAGATAGCCGTGTAATTTCCAATAAAAATGAGAAGCTACCATAAAAATGATGTTTAAAATGGTAGCTTCCTCTTTTTAGAATACATATTTACTTAATTAAACGAAAAACAAGTGGAATTCGATAACGCTCTCCATTATATGCCTTAAACAATGCGATGAGTGTAAAAATTAATGCTAACGCACCAACAATAAATATTAAAAGAATTCCAATCAAAACCAGTATTAATATTCCGCTAATAAAAGAATAAATGGCAAATGAGATAAAGAAATTAAAATATTCCTTTCCATGATAATCCACGAACTCTGATTCATCACGTTTGATCATCCAAATGATAAGCGGTCCAATTATTGGAACAAATAAACTAACAAGATAAATTAACATTGCAAATAAACGATCATCACTTGTCGTTCTTTCATCCATAATCTCTCACTCCCCCATATTTTTTCAATTTTAATCATATACTAAATATCGTAATAAGAAAACAAATTTCTGCATTTATTGAGAAAATACACATTATTCCACCAATTAAATCGTCCCTTCATAAAACAAAACCCTCCATGGGTTGGAGGGGAGTTTGACCTTATCACGCGAAAATTCAATCAGACGCTTTTTTCTAATAGAAAAGAACTGGACATTTTCCGTTTGTATACCTTTATCTTTTAGGCTTGAAGTTAGATCTTGCTATCCATCTCGAGAACCATAGTCTTTGCAATCATTTATTCTATGCATGATTTTATCGTTTCAATAATCGAAGCCTTTACATCATCTTTGTTATATTTTAGTATTGGCATCGTATCATTCGGGTCAATGTATGCATCCCGGTTTTGAAGATCCGCTGTTACAGCAGCATGAATTGCATGCTCCTTCCCTGCTTCTGCCGCTTGTTCATCCCTTTTCGCATAGGCAGGCTTCATTTTCTCTAATGGAACCACTTGAACAACTGTATCTTTTTGCCCTAGTACATCGGCAATCAACTCGAAAAATGCTTGATACTTCATATTTGTATCGGAAATGGCATACTTTTCACCGTGCTTCCCGAATTCTAATGCCCCGATGGTTGCCTCCGCAACTTGCTTGACTGTAACCATTGCCGTACCTCCACCTAATACAGGAACAAATTCCTTTCCTTGAATTTGTGGAAGGAACATTTTCCATAATGGTGTGCGTCCAGGCATTGTTCCAAAAATATACGGCAAACGCAAGGTCATTACGTCCATTTTACCTTCGCCTTCTAATATCGCTACTTCTTCCTGTAGCAATCTAGTTCTTGGATAAGCTTGGTCGGTTGCCAATTTAAATTCTGGCCATTTTTCTGCAAAGTGGGCAAAGTAAGAACCATAAAGCACAAAACGCTTCACACCTGCTTGACGCGCTAGTCTTGCTAACCGCTGCGTAGGTAACACGTTTTGCTCATAGAAAAAACGCACTGCTGGCGCATCTGGAACAATTCGTTCATCTGCACCCGCCGCATAAATAAACATTTCTTTTCCTTTTAATAATGCAAGTATCTTATCATCACTCATTTCATTAATATCACCGAGCTCACATTCAACCTCAGGAGGTAATAATTCCGCACTAGGCATCGGTGGCAATGAAACCGTTGAAACTGTATAGCCACGCTTCAATAACTCTCTCGTTGTATGATAACCTAATAAACCTGTTCCACCAAGTATAAATACATTCTTCATAAGATCTCCTCCACCTTTGTGAAATGTTGAACATACTTTATATTTTTATTATAGCTGAAGTTCTCTCGGATATACTTTTTATTTTCGTCTGAAATGTGTCATTTCATGATTTTCAATTTTTCTTGATTTCGTGCATGTACCAACAACAGTAGATATAACAATATATTTTTTATATAAAGGGGAAGGCATATTCACTCATTTTATATAAAAAAAGCCACTGTACAAATAATAGTGACTTTACATATATTTATAGTATGCCATCGTATGAAGATTATGGATTGAAAAATCACCTTTTATACTTACTTTCTTATCCGATGCTTCTCCAAGAAACCTACATATTTATTGGTGACTTCTTTACTTCCCTTTCCAATCCAGATTAGATGCCCTGGAGAATTAAGTACAAGTAATTCCGACGAGTTTATATGACGATGGGCATGATAAGCATGTTCGATTGGCACTGCTGCATCCTGTTCACTATGCATAATAAGCGTAGGTGTCGTAATGCATTGCAAAAGTTCTAACGTAATATCTTTCGTTTGATCAATATCTATCATAAATCCCTCATATGAGCGCTGGCGTTGGTTCATTTTTTTAAATGCTTCAATATCTGACTTCTCTATTTCGCTTTTGATTTGTTGATATGGTACAAGGCTAAAAGAACTCCACATTTGCTGGAATAAATAGTGTGGAGCACAAGCATTAAGAACTGCAATCATCCTCCAAGTCAGTCGTTCCGTTTTTGGATGAAACAATATTTTAGCAGTTTTATAAAGCATGTCACCTTTTTGATGCCAAACTTTCGAAACCGCACTTTGTAACGTAATAGTTTTAAACCGCTTAGGATATTTATAAGCAAGATAAATCCCGCTTGGACCTCCTGCTGACATACAAAGAAGATGCGTTTTTTCATGCCCCAGATAATCTAATAGATTTAAATAATATTGTGCAGCTGTTTCTAAACTTTTTCCAATTTCACGAGAAGTATTTCCATACCCTGCCCTTGACGGAGTAATAAGCGAGTAACCTTCTTCAATTAAAGCTTCATAACCAAACGCTTCCATGCAGTTTGAGTGCCCACCATGCATTACAAGTATGGGCTCATTTCCCTCTCCTACAATAGAATATTCCAATGTCATACCATTATGAGTGTAAGTACCAAGCTTTCTTTGCATACCACTGCATGGATAATGAAGTTGTAATGTCATTCTTTCACCCACTTTACAATAATTACAATCTGTAAATATTGACTTCTTCGTTTAATCAATCAACATACTCTTCTTGCAATAACCCCATAAAAACAATGTCATGCCAGTTTCCAGCTCTAAACAAACTCTGCCTAGCCGTTCCTTCCTGGACAAATCCTAGCTTTTGATATAATTAAATCGCCCGGTTATTGAAAGAAAACACACGTAAAGATACTCGATGGAGGTTCATTTCCCGGAATGCATAATATGATATTGGTTTTCGCGCTCGCTTGTCCAAGCATAATATTTTCGACGAACTGTGTGGTCTCTTCGATATCATAAACATCTAAAGATAGACTCGTAGATTGCATAATCGATGTATCGTTTCGCCAAGCATGATAAAGCGGGATATCCTCTAGCGACATTTTCCTCAATTTTACTTTAGATGCTTCAAACAACCTCCATACCTCCCTTAACTAAATTCAGAATTCTTTTCATGAATAGCATTTACAACTAATTCCGCGACAAGGTGCCGTTCTAAGTCTTCTGCATAGTCTTTTGGTTGAATCGTTTCCGTTCTAACCTTATGTAGAAAGCACTCGACAATATGGTGAAAGCCTCGTTTATATAAAGTTGGCTCCCAGTCATCACTTCCCTTTAAGGTCATTGTTTTATTTTGAAAGCTAGCTTCATCACGTATATTACGAACGGTTCTCGTTTCAGTTGTACTACAAATTTTTACCTGTTCCTCCGTAGTACCTGCTTCCCGATTCATTATCCCAATAGCGGTGCCTTCTTTTGCTTCTAACTGCAACATAACATGATGAAGTTGATTATCAGCCAGTTTGGCACGTACTCGGTAATGTTCTATTGAATAAGGAAATAAATAAAGTAACGTATCAATCACATGGATAAAATCATCGAAGATAAATGTTCGAGGATCTGCAGCCTGGTGTCCACGATGCTTTTCTACAATAAGCAAATTAGGATCTTTCACATCTTTTAATGCTTGATATGGCGGTGCAAAACGACGATTAAATCCAACCATTAAAAGGAGCCCTCTATCCTTTGCTTTTTGAATTAACCGCTCGGAAGAAGGCCCATCGTATGTAATCGGCTTATCAACATATACATGTAAATTATGATTCAATAGTTTATCAATTATAGCTTCATGCGATTCGGTAGATGAATGCACAAACACTGCTTTTACGCCACTGTTTACCAAATCCTCAAATGATGTGTAAATATGTTTAATACGATATTGTGCTGCAACTTCCTGTAGCGTATGTGCATTCCGCGTATAAACATGTAATTCTATTCCACTTAATTGTGTTAACACTGGAAGGTAGGCTTTTTTTGCAATGTCACCGATCCCTATCATACCAACTTTCATCCTTTTCACTCCTATTCCTATTTTGTTCACATCGTAGCATAAGTAAGAAGGAACAAACAAGCTACTCTCCAGATTCACACTAGTTCTTTTATTCGGTGAGCAATTTTAATATAAATGCTTTTAAATCAATGATACGATTATATGTTGGTGTTTGTTCTGTGCCCGCAATAATTAACGGAACAAGCGATTCTTGCTTATTTAATGAGCCATGAGCAGCACCACTTAAATGCGTTGGTGTTGATTGTGCTTTGAATTCACAACCCGACTGTGCATTAACTACTAGAAATCTTCCTTCCTGCGAAAATAAGGCACCATAGAGTCTTGCTAATGCATCAGGATAATCTCCGTAAATAAGCTTTGAATCGTTAATCGTCAAATCAAGTAATGTTAAATCCCCCGAAATCCGCCATGATTGCTTATACCTATCTTCTATATCGCCTCCCCTTTGGAACACAAGCGAATTCTTTTTTCCACCAGAAATAACCGTAATCGATTCATTCTCACGCCAAGCAATTACATCAATTCGTTGATCACGATGCAAGTAATTAGCAACCGCTTTTAGTTTAGTCCCCTCGTCTAGAACATAAATATAAGCCATCCGTTGATTTACACAAATTGCAAGCTGATCATTTTTCCTTACTGGGCGTTCAATTTGAGCAAGTTTATATGTTGATAGAAGCTTTCTTAAATCAATTACAACATTTCGACGCTTCGAACCTGTCGCCGCGTGCCCATTATCTCCAATAACAAGCCATATATTTTCATCGAGTGCATTTTTCCAGCTGTCGTACATATCCAATATTTTTTTAATCTCTTTGTCGACTTTTTTAATCCCTTTCATATCAAACGGGCCTTTTAAATGAATTCTTGCATCCATGTCCTGGAAAATACAAAACGTGAATCCAGGGAGCTTCTCTTCTTGGATCAAATAACGAAGCTCACGCGCAGCATATGTGAAGTTACCTGCAGTAATTTGTAAAGGTATCCCTCTTGGGCGTATTCGCGAAAAAACACCTAACGAAAAAATGGATGGTGTCAGGGTGCTAGCTTCTAGTTGTGTAAATGGACGTAATAACCGTGGTACATGCAGTTGTCGCGGAAAATTCCCACGATAAACAAACGAATTAATCGACGCTGTAGGTATTTCTAGCTTGGCCAATTCCTCGTGAATCGTTGTTACTTCCTTATTCATATGTACATTATTCAAACGATACAGCATATTATGTATGGTACGACGTGCACCAATCCGTATCGTCTCTCGAAAACCTGTACCGTAATTTACAAATGAATTCCAGGTCGTATCAAACCAGTGCAGACCCGGAATTTTATGCTCATTTGGATACGTACCTGTAAGTAGGCTCGTATCAATTGTGACAGACATTGTCGGAAACGAGGTTACAAGCTCATTGCTATAATATCCCTTTTCCATTAAAAACTTTAACGCTGGTGCTCGTCCAGTTTGGATAGCAGTTTCTAACGCTTGGGGCATAAGCGAATCTATATTTAGTAAAATAACAGGCTTTTGATTCTTTTCTTGCTCCATGAATTTATCCTCGCAATCTAAGGTTGACATTTCTAATGCTGTTCATTACTCAATTAAAACGTCATACTTACTCCGTTTTAGCTTGTTCCATTGATTTAGCATTCTGTTCTCTTACTTCTGCTACATCGGTATCACTATAAATCGATGTTCCATGACCACCCGTCGTTTTCGCTATCCATTCCTTTGCTTCATTGTAAGACATCTCAGCGTTGAAATCCTTCCTGTTCGTTTCCTTATTTGATGCTTCATTCTTCATTTTTTAAACCTCCAACATATAGCGTATGACACCCTACTTTTTTTACTGAAAATGAAACTTCTATCAGAGGAAAAAAGAAAGTCATCTTCCTATTATTTTACACCTTTCCCCATCGAACTATGTGCTTAATTCGATCTTTAATTAGTGAGAGCATATTACCTAATAGAAAACGTTATCATTGAAGAAATCGTGAATTTTCTACTTGTTTCCGTTTTAATCCAAATACTTATAGTACACTATACTTGAAGAAGCTTTGTACAAAACTTCAATCGGTGGATTTTCTTTTATCCCCACTGATTGTTCGTTAAACGAAGTTGGACTATTAACTTTCAGTTTAATCCCAAACTTTTCCTCTTATCTTTGCCTGATAGGCAAGTTGGAAGATGGGTTCCGCTAGTTACATAAGGGATAAAGGAGAAAACAATGGACGATATACTTCAACTACTTAATGAACCACTTATCTTAGTATTTGTGATCTTGTTTCTAGGCTCTTCTCTTGGACAAATAAAAATAAAAGGACTTAGTCTTGGAGCGGCTGGTGTTTTACTAGTTGCCATGGTCTTCGGTCATTTTGGTTACGAGGTCTCCCCGATTATTCAAAACTTAGGGCTTAGCTTATTCATTGTGGCAATTGGATTACAAGCTGGACCGCGCTTTTTTCGGATGCTCCGTTCGAATGGACTCGTTTTTGGAATGATTGCATTTTGTATTGTTATTGTATCTGTCGTTACGACCATTCTCGTTGCAAAAATCTTTCACTTATCCGCGCCATTAAGCGTTGGATTAATGACAGGTGCACTTACAAGCACACCCGGACTTGCCGCAGCGCTTCAAGCAACAAACGATCCCTTAGCCTCTGTTGGTTATGGGATAGCTTATCCTTTTGGTGTAATTGCTGTCGTATTATTTGTTCAGCTCTTACCACGCCTTCTGAAAGTCGATCTGCAAAAGGATTTAGAGGAAACAAATAATCCAATAAAGACAGCGCAATCTCCAGAAGTGATGACCTTTAAGGTGACAAATGCTGCGCTTCATAAAAAAACATTAAAGGAACTAGCCTTCAGCAAAAAATCGGTTGTCATTAGCCGTGTGATTCGGGACGAGCATACGATGATTGCGCTTCGTGATACTGTCATATTACTCGGTGATGAACTTGTGACAGTCGGGGTTCAAGGGGAGCTTATTGCTTTTGGAGCATATGTTGGAGAAAAAGTAGACACTCATTTAGACAATCCTGATAATATTCAACTACGAAAAATTACCGTTGATGCAGATGACGTAATCGGGAAAAGCATTAAAAAATTAAAGCTGCGTAGGAACTATGGAGCAACGGTGACACGGATTCAACGTGAAGGAATTGAACTTAATCAAAATGCAAATATGCCATTGCTTCGTGGCGATGTGCTAACGATCGTGAGCAGTGAAAGCAGATTAGATGAAGTGGAGAGGCTATTTACACGGAAAAAGCTTGCTGTAACTAACATTCATATTTTTTCTATTAGTATTACGTTGTTAATTGGTATCTTATTCGGAATGCTGCCTATTCATCTCCCAGGGCTTGGAACGATCACACTTGGTATAGCTGGTGGTCCCCTTTTTGTTGCACTCATTATTGGACACTTTGGTAAGCTAGGACCTATTCATGTACGCTATTATGGTCGATCGAACCACGTTATTCGTGAGCTAGGACTTGTATTGTTTTTAGCTGGTGCTGGGACAACAGCTGGTCAAGGCTTAGTTGAGGTTATTCAAACGGAAGGACTAAAGCTGATGGTTGGAGGAACATTCATTACTATTATCCCTATTATCGTAGGATATTTCATTGCCAAAAAAATCTTTAAGCTGAGTGTCATTCATTCGCTAGGAGCGCTTTCAGGTGGCATGACGAGTACGCCAGGGCTTGGAGCATTAAACCAACTCATTGATTCAGAGGATCCGGCAATCGCTTATGCAGCTGCTTATCCTTTTGCACTAATCTTTGTTGCTATCGCCGCTCAATTAATTGTTTTCTTTTTATAGTTTTCACTAAAAATACGTAAACAATGAATAGCTACAAGAAAAATTGATACATATCGATTCCCTTCCATGCGAAAACTAATTTTTATCACGTCTTAAGGAGGGATCGATTTGAATACGGAAAAGCTACAATTACAGCTTCAACATGTAAGCAGCAAAATAAAAGAAGCACAGGATGCCATTTTACAAGCACAAGGAACGAATAAAGCCTTATTAGAGCGAGCATACGAGCAGTTACATCAGGCAGAAGGCGAATTAAAAAACGCCCAGCAAACGTATGGCACAACAGCAATCAATCATCCACATTTCCAGCAAGCATACGAAGCGCTTCACGATACCCGTCAGCAGGTACAAGAAGCACAGCAAAATATTGACGATATTTTATAAGTTACCCATACGCAAAAGCCAAACTACAAGGAGTTTGGCTTTTTATCTCTCCCTGCTCTTCTTAGTGAACCAGTTTCGGCTGTAAGAAAAGAGTGAATCGCTATCACCATTTTCCATACCAACCCTCTGGATTCCCCTTATTCGCTTTTATAACATAATTATTGAAATCAAATAAAAGGTTTTGCTTGAACCTATTTGTGGTAATGTTACACTAAAAACTGGGAATGCAATATAATGTGCCTTCCTATATAAAAGGAATGAACAATTGAATATGAAAAACTTGGAATCACAAATTTCAAGCTCTGTAGGCAAATTACTTCGTTCGTATTTTGGTAAAGGTCCTCGCACCATTTACGTCTCTGTAAGCAACAAATTTATAACTATATATCTCCAACATTTTCTAGCACCGATGGAACAAGTTCTATTGAAGCAAAATAGTCTAGTGAAAGTGCAGGAAACACGAGATATTATGATGGAAGAATTAGTACCCGAGCTAAAAGTTCTTCTTTCTACCCAAATACAAATGCCCGTACAACAATTGTATTATGATTGGGATTTAGAAAAAGAATCAGGCATTATTTTTGCAGAATTAACAGAGAAGCAAAATGAAGAAAAATTACAAGTAAGCTTAGACTATGATGCGAAGGAAAAAGTACATGAAGAAATTGCCCGTTTTACAAAAAAGGCTCAAAAAACACCAAGAAATATTGTTTCATATAGATTAAATGAACGTACCATTATATCCAAAAGAGAAGACATTCTTGTTTTAATTGAAAAAGAACTTATCCGAACCGGATTTCGTGAACAGCTTCGATTAACAAAACGCAGATTAGAAAAGAATTTACTAAACAGAGAATTTATCGAAAGCGTTCTCCAACAAAAGATTCAAGATGTCTTTGTTGATTGGGATTTCGAAAAGAATATTGGTTATATTGTGTTTATCTTAGAAAAAGAAGAAATTGGTGGTAATGTCTAGACAATTTGCGCTAAGACATAAGCCGAAAAGGAAAGCATCCTTTTCGGTTTTTTTGTGCTTTAAGCCACACAAATAGGGGGAAAACAATGTATAAAATCATTGCTATTGGAAAGAACAGTGTGCAAGCAACTGTTTCTGAAAATGAAGAAGCGCTTGTTTTTAAAACGATAGAAGAAGCAGAACAATATGTTGTAACGCTAAATACAGATTTACTTTTACCTACCAATTATAAGTTCATCATCGAAGAACTTTAATATGCAAAAAAAGGATTGCCACTTAAAATGGTGGCAATCCATGTAATAAAGGCTTATTCGTACTCTTTCTCAAAAATCTTCGTGCTTCTAGTTGTATCAATTGGTCGAACAATCTGTTCAATTTCTTCCCGCTTCGACTCTAAAAAAGGTGGAAGGGCTAGCTTTTCGCCTAACGTTTCATATGGCTCATCCCCAGTAAACCCAGGTCCATCAGTTGCGAACTCAAATAAAATCTGTGGAGCTACCCGCGCATATAACGATTCAAAATAGAACCGATCCACATGACCAGAATTAGGTAAACGAAATCGATTTAGTCTTTCTGTCCATTCGTCTAATACCGCTCGATTATCTACTCGGAATGCAACATGATGGACGGTCCCATACCCTTGGATTGCATGCGGCGCTGTTGTATTATGCTCAACGATAACCTGTGCACCATTTCCTCCTTCTCCAACCTCAAATAAATGAAATGAATCTTCACTTGCAATTTCCTCAAATAACAGAACTTCCTCTAGTATCTGTTTGAAAAAAGCGTAATTATCTACTCGTACAAAAACAGGACCAAGCCCTGTGATAGCGTACTCTAAAGGAATAGGTCCCTTTTGCCACGGTGTGCCTGCTGCAACGCCCTTGTTTAACGAATCAGAAATTAGCTGATAATGCTGATCATCAAAATCACTAAACGCTAACGTCTTCTTACCAAACTGCTCTTGAATCCCTGTATGTGCTATCTGTAATCGGTCAAAACGTTTTTCCCAATACGTAAGTGCCTCATCCGAAGGTACACGAAACGATGTTTTCGAAATTTCATTCGTTCCATGTTTTCCTTTTTGCACATTAGGAAAATCAAAGAATGTTATGTCTGTTCCAGGACTTCCTTTATCATCCGCGAAAAACAAATGATACGTACGTATATCATCTTGATTTACCGTCTTCTTTACTAATCGCATTCCAAGCACATACGTAAAGAATGTATAATTTTTTTCTGCGCTACTTGTCATTGCTGTTACATGATGAATTCCTTTTAAATGATTCATATGCCTCACTCCTAAATATATTGTAATAAATCCAACTTTCGCGGTATCACTGGATAAACTAAATTATTAAAAACTATATCCAATTGGAATTTCTTTTTGTTCTTCACCACTAGTAATATGCAGAACAAGACAGAATAGCTGAAAATAGTCGACTCATCCTTGGTTATTAAATGCGCATTCCATGATTCCACCAGCTTGTAACCTCGGAAACTTCCGACTCACGCAGTTCATGTCCACCATCTGTAAGAAATAATGATACAGATGCACCTGATTCCGTTAACTGTCTTTTTAATGTTACAGCTTCTCCTGGTGCAACGATATGGTCTGTTGCCCCAGCAGTGATAAAAACAGGTACGTTTGACAAGTTAGCATGACTTATCGCATGTGGTGAAGCACTTGGATGCAGCAGAACCGCACTTTGAAAATGCTCAGGAGAATGAAGCAGCAGGTTAACAGCCATATTCGCCCCATTCGAATAGCCAATTAAATGAAGGCGTGTTTCTCCAGCCTGATATTCCTTCAATTTCTGTTCTATAAATTGGAGCATAATTTGGGTACGTGCTTTTAAATCGATTTTATCAAATGAACCATCTTTTAATCGCTTAAAATATCTGCGTTGCCCATTTTCGATCACATTCCCTCTTATTCCGAATACTGAAAAATAAGGATTTACGTTTCCTGCAACCCTTAACAAGTCCGTTTCTCTTCCCCCAGTTCCATGGAATAAAATAAATGTATCTGCTGAATGCTTGCTTCTATGAAAAAAGTATCGCACCCCTTCACCCTCACCAAATAGATATAGAAGTTGACTTCCTTTAAGTTTACCTCTAAACTGATAATACATAATCATTTATTTTTTTGCAAGTAACAATGCTTCAACTTATCACAAAGAGGAGGAACTCCGATGCAATTAACTGGAATTCACCATATATCTTCACTCACTGCAAACGCTGAACAAAATTTACACTTCTACACAAATATATTAGGGCTTCGTCTAGTTAAAAAAACGGTTAACCAAGATAATACATCGAATTATCATCTGTTTTATGGTGATGAAAAAGGAAGCCCTGGTACAGAATTGACTTTTTTTGAGATTCCAAATTTGGCTGTCAATCATCCAGGGACAAATAGTATTTCCAATATATCACTTCGTGTTGCATCAAATAAGGCACTTACATTTTGGAAAAATCGGTTTGAGCAGTTTAACGTAGATCACGATGAGATTACAAACCAGTTTCACAATGCTGTACTCTCCTTCCGTGATCCAGAGGGGCATCGTATGACATTGGTTTCTGATGAGCATGACAAAGGGCTAATAGGTGGAAAGCCCTGGTCTAACAAGGATATCCCCGAAGAATTTGCCATTATCGGCCTTGGACCGGTAACATTAACCGTTCGCTATTACGAGCCTACTTTTCAAGTGCTAACTGACCTGATGGGTTATAGAGCTGTTGGGAGTTATTCCTCTAACAATAACCCTGATTCGATCATTCATGTATTGGAAACTGGTCAAGGAGGAAACGGGACAGCCATTCATCTGGAAGAACGAAAGGATCTCCCTGAAGAAAGACAAGGTCGGGGTGGTGTGCATCATGTAGCATTCCGTGTTCAGACAGAAGAAGAACTAAAGCAATGGGTTGCACATATCGAGGAGGATGGCTTTCAAAGTTCAGGTTTCATTGATCGATACTATTTTCGTTCCCTATATTTTCGTGAACCAAATGGCATTTTATTTGAACTAGCGACAGATGGACCAGGTTTTATGATCGACGAATCATTAGAGCATTTAGGTGAGCAGCTCTCCCTTCCTCCATTTTTAGAAGCACAGCGACATCAAATTGTGGCAAAGCTAAAGCCATTACCAACTAAATAAACGTAATCACAGAAAACTCATGGAGAGTAGGCTATGGATAATGACAGAAATGAATGATGTATGGAATTTAACTCAAAAAGAAAAACGGCTCGGTTTAATGCTCTGGTTTCGTCTTTCGCGCGTATACAACCATAGCATTCGGAAAAATAATGATTTCCTTAAAAAATGGGGACTAACGAGTGCTCAATTTGATGTACTCATTCAAGTGGGAGTTCATCATGCCATTACGCAAAAAGAGCTTGGCGAAAAGCTTTTTGTTACAAAGGGCAACATCACCCAATTAATCACGAAAATGGAGAAGCTCGGTTGGGTTACACGAGAACGAAATTGGAAAACAAAAACGATTGCTCTGACAGAAGAGGGAAAATCCCTAATGGCAGAAATTGTTCCAGAACAAGAGCAATTTCAAGCCTCCCAGTTTCTAGGACTTGATGCAAATGAACAACGCGAGCTTATCGAGTTATTAAAAAAAGTTCAAAAAAGCATGGAAACGGAGCTCTCTTAGCTGAAAGAGAGCTCCACATTCAATAAAGTTTTTGTTGAATCTTTTCTCGTGCATGCTCTGCATCGTCAAATGGTATCGTTTGATTCTTAATAATTTGATATGTTTCGTGTCCTTTCCCCGCAATAAGTACCACATCCCCAGTAGTTGCCATATCAATCGCTTGCTGAATAGCTTTATCTCGGTCTACCACAAGTGCATAGGATAGAAAAGACTTTTGTTGTAACCCTTCTTCTATATCTTTTAAGATCGAAGTAGGATTTTCTGAGCGAGGATTGTCTTATATACGTGGTCAAACGTATCCTAATATACACCACTCCCAACTATACCTTGTAATTTATTTTCAATCCAGGTATCTAATCTTTTAACTTCTTAAAAGTGAAATAACAATAATAAAAGTGTTTTTTAATAGAGATATCGGGAAAACTATTCATAGAAAAAATAAAGGAGTGGATAGCTGTGAGTGAACGTATTTTTATAAGTCCTGCTAAATATGTACAAGGAAAGCATGTAATTCAACGAATTGGTCATTTTGTAAAGGAATTTGGAGAACAAGCGATTCTTATAGCCGATAAAACGGTTTGGAAAATTGCTGGTAATGATGTAGTTAAACATTTGAAACAGGAAAAAATCGAAACAGAAGAGATTGTTTTCAAAGGGGAATCTTCGGTATCTGAAATTAAGCGTATTGCCTCGGTTGCAAATAGTAAGAATGCAAAGATTGTAATCGGTGTCGGCGGTGGAAAAACAATTGATACTGCTAAAGCTGTTTCAGATGAGGTTAAAGGTTATATGGTCATTGTGCCAACAACTGCTTCAACTGACGCGCCAACGAGTGCACTATCTGTTGTATATACAGATAAAGGAACTTTTGAAGGATATCGTTTTTATCGTAAGAATCCGGATTTAGTGTTAGTCGATACGAAAATCATTGCTGAAGCACCACCACGTCTATTAACTTCTGGTATTGCTGATGCCTTAGCCACTTGGGTAGAAGCTCGCAGTGTCATTAATGCTGGTGGTAAAACGATGGCTGGCGGGAGTACAACGATCGCTGCAAAAGCGATTGCTGAAAAATGTGAAGAAACTCTATTTCGATATGCAGTCCTCGCGTATCAGTCGGCAAAAGCAAAATCCGTTACACCAGCATTAGAAGAAGTAGTCGAGGCGAATACATTGCTTAGTGGTCTTGGTTTTGAAAGTGGTGGACTAGCAGCAGCACACGCGATTCACAACGGATTCACCGCGTTGCATGGAGACATTCATAATCTCACACACGGAGAAAAGGTCGCCTTCGGAACGCTTGTTCAGCTTACTTTAGAACAGCATAGCATTCACGAAATCGAACGCTACATTGAGTTATATATTAGCTTAGATTTACCAGTTACATTGGAAGATATTAAATTAAAGAATGCATCACAAGAAGATATTAGAAAAGTCGCTGAAGCAGCAACTGTTGAGGGCGAAACCATTCACCAAGCATTTAACATTACTGCCGACGATGTCGTCGATGCTATTTATGCTACTGACCAATATGCAAGGGCATATAAAGAAAAACGTTAAATTATTTACAACAGCCTGTAGTCTAAAAAAGCTACAGGCTGTTTCATATTATCTACCCTTATATAATAGCAGCTCATCTCCCTGCTTTCTAAAAATAAAAAGCACCCATCCAATTGGACAGGTACTGTAACGGTTATTTTGAATTTTTATTAGGGCCAGAACGTCCCTCTAAGCGTGAATCTTTCTTACTTGTATTCGTTGTGTTCTCTTTGCTAACTTCACCGGGTTTTACTCTACCTTTGTCTTTTTCAGCCATGAGAGCACCTCCTTTGCTTATACGTTATACCCTTTCTATTCTCTATTAAACGATTCTAGTAAATCTTCCTACTTTCATCCTGTGCACTGTAGATCAAAAGCACTGATTTAATAGAGATAGGTTTAATATCAACTCGCACGGGCTATTAAACACCTATACATCATGATAGAAAGAGGTACATCTTATATGTTTGCATGGGACGATTTTTACACAGCATTTTGGGCATTCTTTGTTTTGCTCCCTTTGGTAACACTTATACATCAGCTTGGCCATTACCTTATGGCATTGCTCTTTGGAGGCAATTCAGAGCTTGTAGTAGGTAGAGGAAAGACGCTATTTGAAATCGGTACGTCGATAAAAGTTAGAGCTTTTTATTTTCTAGATTCCGCATGTCATTACGAATCTTTAAAAATAGACAATCGACTAACGCATATTTTAGTACATGCTGGTGGTATTCTGCTAAACTTAATTTCTGTAATTATAGTCAATAGCTTGATCATGATTGGTTGGCTACCAGAGCTGCAATTCTTTTATCAGTTTGGATACTTTTCTGTGTACTATATATTTTTTGCTTTATTCCCTGTTCAATATTCTGAGACGCATGCAAGCGATGGAAAGCAAATCATTAATATTTTTAAAAAATATGAGCCATCTGATATATTTGATTAACTAGAAAGAGCACTCTCTCAGGTTGGGACATTGAGGGAGTGTTTTCACTTTCTTCTTCGACAAATAAGACTCAGATGTGTCTGCATAAACGTATCCATTTTTCATGCCTCGTTGAAGGCTTTCTTCACAAAGTTTTTAATTCGGTTCCAGACAGACTAACATAAGAACCGTCCAAAGTAAGAACAATTCTTTAACACATTCACCAAGATATCGTGTATCATGTTAAAATTCTATCCTTGCTTGTAGGAAAAATATGTTGTTCTCTCTATTTATTCCGATAACAAGCTGTAGGTAACCAATTTATCATCTTCTAAGTAAGTATTCTTTATGCTGCTGATTTTACCGTCTTTCCAGCCTATAAATAATTGCATTTTGACAAATCCATCTCGTATTCCCTTTTCGTCAACAACATTAAAGCCCTTTTCTGCGAATTGTTTATCTAACGGATTCTTATACTCATCTATAGCTCCAATATCATATCTCCATAAATGGGAAGCATTTGTATCGTCTACCCCTACCGCATCTGCTTCTCCAAGTAGATCGATTACATCACTTTCTGTCATTCCAATTTCTAGATTATCTTTAATAAACTCATTTTCAAATCTAGCTCTTTCATACTCTACATCGTATACATATTCTATGAATCTCTCGAATTGTTCATTATAAACGTATTTAAACGACCACTTAAACATATGTGTGGCTAGTTTATATATCCAATTCGAAGGAACTAAAGAAACGTTAACAATAAAATTTGTACCTTCTGGTGTTTCTTCCATACTATATTCTGTCTTACTAATCCCCTCTTTTGTTTCAGTTTCAACTGAAGCATAGTTTGGTGGATCATATTTTGTATATTTCCCTTGCAACTCATATACTTTTTTCCCTATTTTTTGTCTCGTAATGAAAGTTGCCCCTTCTCCTAAGTCATCTTCACTTCCATCGTAAATATTTTCGATTATTTGTGTATTCCATTTTAAGACATGTTCATCTTTATTCAAACATTCTGATACTAAATCAATATTGGTATATATTTCTGCTTCAAAACGGAAACAGTGAATTTCTTTCATCTCATCCTTCTCCTATTCATTTTCATCGATTAATTATACTATGACCAGGAAATATTTACTATATTGTTTTATGGAATATTCTTCTTTATTTGTCCGAGATTTTTTCTTAAAACGGATAATTATAAATGCTCGGCTATTTCTAGTCCCTCTTCCCCATCAGCAGCTTCTTATTGAAGGCTCAAACGATGTAGAAGTAACAACCTCTGATACAGATGTGGCTGTATCCATTCAAGTTCTTCTTCAAATCCTAATTGCATTAGTTGCCCAATTGGATATTTTATAAGAAAAATAGGAGACCGTTATTAAATAGCGGTCTCCTTCTATTACTGGTTTTAAAACCAGTAATAAAAAATACCAAGAGTCTTAACCTCTTGGTATAACTAGTGATTCCGATTGGGCTCGAACCAACGACCTCTACCCTGTCAAGGTAGCGCTCTCCCAACTGAGCTACGGAATCGTATGGGATTTAACTGCACTATTTATTATAGGTAGTTCATCCCCTTCTGTCAATCTATTTTCACTTCATCACTACGCATGCTATTGTTTTTATGTAGCTCTCTCACATTATCTAGTGAATAATCCTAGAAAGGATCATCCTCTCCCCTTTTACTTCTATTCCCGAAATACATTCATGGATATATCATTTTAATTCCGATATAATAAAATGAAAATTATGATTGCATTTCTGAATTTACATATAAATGGAGGTTACCTCACAAGTGAGAACTGTTTTATCTTTTCTTAAACCATATAAAATCGCTATTGTTATTGCATATGCGTTAACATTAATTGAATTATCTGTGGAGCTGCTACTCCCTTTTTTTCTTGGTAAAATGATTGATTCTGGTGTTATGAATAAGGATGTTCAAACAATTATCAAGTGGGGAAGCATCATGATTGCGCTCGCATTCATCTCGTTTATAGCAGGGATTCTAAACACCTTCTTTGCTTCCCATACAAGCTGGGGCTTTGCCTATAACATTCGGAAAAAGTTATTTGAGAAAGTCCAGGCATTCTCATTCGCTAGCTTAAATCAATATCCAACATCTGGGCTTGTTACACGCTTTACAAACGATGTTCGGCAAATTCAAAATACCATTTTTATGGCGCTACGTATTATGTCAAAAGCACCTTTAATTGTAATCGGTGGGGTCATTATGGCATTCGTCGTTAACGCTAAGCTTGCTTTGATTTTCTGTATTACAGTCCCTTTATTAGTAGGCTTTTTACTGTGGGTGTTGAAAAAAGCTACCTTTATGTTCGATGGCGTGCAAAAGAGCGTTGATAAAGTAAACCGTGTCATGCAAGAGAATCTCGCAGGAATGCGGTTAATTAAAGCGTTCTTACGACGAAATCATGAAGAAACGCGCTTCCATAAAGCAAATAAGGCGTTAGCAGATACAACACAAACTACCTTTCGCTTTATCGAGTCTTCCATGCCTGTCCTTTTGTTCATTATGAATCTAAGTCTTATTTCCATTCTTTGGTTTGGGAATATGCAGGCAGTAGCAGGAACGACAGCGGTCGGTGATGTTGTTGCGATCGTCAACTATGCGATGCGCGTAGCGATGGCGATTTCGATGTTTACATTTATTATTCTAGCCTTTTCACGGGCAAAAGCATCTGCTGAACGCATTGAGGATGTATTATCTGTTGAGATTGACCTCAAGGATCATCATGATGCCGACCAGCAGCAAGTAATCAAACAAGGGAAGATTTCTTTTAACGATGTATCCTTTTCCTATCCGCTTGCTGATGACGTGGTACTTGATCATGTTACCTTTTCTGTTGCACCAAGAGAAAAACTCGCGATTATTGGTGCAACAGGATCTGGGAAAACATCGCTTTTCCAGCTGTTGCCCCGATTATATGATGCAAAAGAAGGATCCATTTCCATTGATGATAAGCCAATTACAACGTATTCGTTAGATCATTTGCGACAAAGCATTGGATATGTTCCGCAAAGCCCACTTTTATTCACGGGAACAATTGCTGATAATATCGCATGGGGGAAAAAGAACGCAACAAGGAATGAGGTTATCCAAGCGGCGACCGCTGCACAAATACATGATACGATCATGACGCTACCGAACCAATATGAAACAAAGGTAGGTCAAAAAGGGGTCAATCTATCCGGTGGTCAAAAGCAACGTATCTCAATTGCAAGAGCCTTAATTCGAAATCCAAAAATATTAATGCTCGATGACAGCACGAGTGCACTCGATTTAGCAACAGAAGCGAATTTATTGCAGGCAATGAATAATTATCAAAGTACAATGCTCATCATTACCCAAAAAGTATCTACAGCAATGAAAGCAGATCGCATTCTTTTAATGGACCAGGGAAGGCTGCTGGCAGTTGGCTCACATAAAGCGCTCATTAAAACCTCTGATCTCTACCGAAGAATCGTAGCATCCCAATTTGGGAAGGAGGAGATTCAGCATGCTGAATGAAGTAAAGCGGCCTTTTCAATATAAAAAAATCCCCTTGGATACTGTTGCAAACAATAAACGCAACAAGGCCAAGGATGCAGCAGGTACAATTAAACGAATTAGTGCATATCTTGCCCGCGAAAAGGTAACGTTAACACTCGTTATCCTCGCAGTTATGGCTAGCTCAGGGCTAAGCCTTTTAGGACCGTTTATGATTGGGATGGCGATTGATGATTTTATCGTTACAAAGAAAAGTGCTGGCTTAGGAATCCTGCTACTTTTATTAATTGGAATCTTTCTCCTTCATTCTCTATCGATCTTTTTACAAAATTACTGGATGGTTGGTATTGCACAAAAAACTGTATTTACCTTGAGGAAAGAGCTCTTTCAGCAATTTCATCGGCTTCCGATTCGGTATTTTGACAAACGGCAGCATGGTGAATTAATGAGTCGAATTACGAATGATATTGATAATGTCAACAATACGCTAAATCAGTCAGTCATCCAGATTTTCTCGAGTGTGCTTACACTCATTGGAACCATTGCTGTCATGCTTTATTTAAGCCCTTTGCTAACCGGAGTGACAATGACAATTATTCCAATCATGTATATTGCGATGCGCTGGATTACAAAACGTACCGGCCCATTGTATAAGGTCCAACAAAAGGATTTAGGCACACTCAATGGCTATGTAGAAGAAACTGTTTCTGGACAACATATTATCAAAGCCTTTTCACAGGAAGAGCGTGTGAAAGCGGAATTTGATGAAAAGAGTAAAAAGCTTGTTCACTCCGGATTTTGGGCATTAACGATTTCTGGATTCATACCAAAAGTAATGAACATGTTAAACTTTTTAAGCTTTGCACTTATTGCACTTGTTGGTGGTTTATTGGCAATTAAAGGCTATGTAACGGTTGGTGTAATCGTTATATTTACTGAATATGCTCGCCAATTTACAAGACCATTAAACGAGCTTTCCAATCAATTTAATATTTTATTATCTGCTGTTGCAGGTGCAGAACGCGTATTTCAAGTGCTTGATGAGACACAGGAAGAAACAGATGAACAACAAGCAATAACTTTATCCGCAACAAAAGGACATATGGTATTTAATGCCGTTACCTTCGGCTACGAGGATACAGCTATCCTGAAGAAGGTTAGCTTTGAAGCAAAGCCTGGCGAATCTATTGCCTTCGTCGGACATACTGGAGCAGGAAAAACGACCATTATTAATCTTATTGCACGTTTTTACAATTACGATGCTGGACAAATAACCTTGGATGGCATCGATATCAAAAAAATAAAACGTTCCAGTCTTCGTAGTCATATGGCATTTGTTTTACAAGACGCTTTTCTATTCCAAGCTTCCATACGGGAAAATATCCGCTACGGACGACTTGATGCAACTGACGAGGAAGTTGAACAAGCAGCGCAAAATGCGAATGCACATGATTTTATCACACAGCTACCACATGGCTATGATACGATCCTTGATCAGGATGGAAGTGGAATAAGCCAAGGTCAAAAACAGCTCCTTACAATTGCGCGAGCATTTATTGCCAAGCCTTCCATTCTTATATTAGATGAGGCAACAAGTAATATCGATACGATTACAGAATTAAAAATTCAAGCTGCACTTGATCGCCTCATGCAGGGAAGAACGAGCTTCATTATTGCTCACCGTCTCAATACGATACAAAACGCCGATAAAATCATCTTGCTTGAGCACGGGGAAATCCAAGAGCAAGGCAGCCATAAGGAACTAATTCAACAAAAAGGAAAATATGCTGCACTCTATCAAGGGCAGCTGCAAGGAAAACAAGGCGAAGAACTATACCAATAGCCTATGGAATATTCAGACTTTTAATGATAAACTAGAGAACAAGCTTTGGATTACTCAAAAAAGATTGACCTGTATAATAAAGGGGAAATATAAATTAATAGATGTGTCCAAGCTGTGATTCTAATTGGGGTGTACAAAGTGGGAAGAAAAGGAAAAATGATCGAACAAGAAATAAACAGTACGTATCTAAATGAAGCAATGGTAATTAAAATTTATCAGCCTGAGACATTTTCACCGCTATATAAATATCATGTTTGTATGATGCAGGATGGAAATGATTATTTTCAAATGGGACGTGTTGCTACATTTAGTGACAGGCTTCATGGGGACAAAGAAATCGAAAACACCGTTTTTGTCGGAATTCATTATCAGGATCGATTTGATCGCAGAAAAAAATACCATCCATCAGGAGAGCAACAAGCAGCCTATATGCAATTTCTTGTACATGAAGTCGTCCCAATGCTTGATCGTCTCCTTCCTACGTATCATATGGGACAATCACGAGCATTAATGGGCGATTCACTTGCAGGTACATTAGCATTAATGACTGCATTAAAATATCCAAATACGTTTGGCAAAGTAATTATGCAATCACCTTATGTAGATAAAACCGTACTAGAAGCTGTCAGCAATGCATCTAATATAGCAACCATAGACATATACCATACGATTGGTGCAGATGAAACAGCTGTTCAAACATTAGACAATCCTGAGGTCGATTTTTTAACACCAAATAGGCAGCTAAATAAGCTTTTAGTAGAAAAGGGCGCTATTTACCATTATAAGGAATTACCAGAAGGCGTACACACATGGAAGTATTGGCAAAAGGACTTGCCAAACGCATTAAAGCAAATGTTTCAGTAGAATTTTTAGCTAAAATGTTATTTATTAACAAAAATATAGTATCATTCTCTAAATTCACGGAAGTTTTTTGTTATAATAAACCGTATACACTAAAGGTCACGGAGAATGGTATGTAGAAAATATAAAATAGGAGGTTTTACAATGAGATATGGTATTGCTATTTTTCCATCCAAAGAAATCCAAGATGAAGCGAATTCATATAGAAAACGCTATGACCCACATTATGCACTAATTCCACCTCACATTACCATTAAAGAAGCATTTGAAGCAGACGATCATACAATAAATGAGCTCGTTATAGAATTAAAGAAAATCGCAAACGCTACAGATCCATTTTCTATTTCAATTAAGAAGGTTAGCTCCTTCGTCCCAGTAACGAACACAATCTACTTAAAGGTAGAACCAATGAAAGAGCTAGATGATCTATATGCGCACATGCATTCTGGCAAGTTCCCTAAAAGTAATGAGCATCCGTTTGTCCCCCATATTACGATTGGTCAGAATTTATTACATGATGAGTATTCTGATGTTTTTGGAAGCTTGAAAATGAAAACCTTTAATTTTGAGGATCGTATCGATCGCTTTCAGCTTTTGTATCAATTGGAAAATGGATCATGGACAGTATATGAAAGCTTTGTCTTTGGAAAGGAACAGCTGTGAACATCCAAATCGCAACAAGCCAAGCAGAAATCGATGATGCATTCTACGTTCGAATGGTCGTATTCGTTGAAGAGCAGCATGTACCTCCAGAAGAAGAACTCGATGACTTTGACCAAGAATCGATTCATTTTATTGGCTATGAAAACAAGATGCCTATTGTAGCAAGCCGACTACGCTTCGTTGATAACTACGGGAAACTAGAACGCATCTGTGTTCTTAAAGAAGCCCGTGGAAAAAGTTACGGAAAACAGATGATTAAAGAAATGGAAGCGGTAATCGAGAAGCACGGGTACACGAGAGCAAAGCTAAACGCCCAAACACATGCAATTGCGTTTTATGAACGACTAGGATATACGGTCATTTCAGAGGAATTTATCGATGCTGGTATTCCACATGTTACCATGCTGAAAGAACTCGTAAACCGATAATGAATTTTCATAATGAATTATAAATTCTACACGAACAACAGGCTCTCCGCATAGAGCCTGATTTTTTATTGGTGAAACGCATGACTTCCCTTTAACTGGTTACGCTAAGACTATTATGATATTGCGTTAGGGGGACAGACATGCATTCGTATTTGCTAATGTTCGTTGATACGATTTTTGGTTTTTTTGCCTTGTTTGTGCTAACTAAAATTCTCGGTAAAACCCAAATGTCACAGCTTACAGCATTTGACTTTATTTCGGCAGTTATATTAGGTGAGCTCGTGGGAAACGCCTTGTTCGATAAAGAAGCAGGCATCCTAGAAATTGCCTTTGTCATTATTTTATGGGGTGGATTATTATATGGTGTAGAAATTACCACGCAGAGGTTTAAACGTACAAGGTATTTGTTAGAAGGAAAGCCTTCTCTCGTTATCCATAAAGGAAATATTATCCGCAAAGAAATGAAGAAAAATAAAATTGATATTGGCGAGCTACAGCATTTATTGCGCGTAAAGGATGTTTTTTCTGTGCAAGAAGTAGAATACGCCATTCTAGAAACGAATGGACAATTGTCTGTTTTAAAGAAAGCCGACTATCAGTCACCAAATAAAAAAGATTTAAATGTTTATCCAACGGAACCGTTCTTACCCTTCACAGTTGTTAGTGATGGGGAGATACTAATGGATAATATCATTGAAGCTGGATTAACAGAAGAATGGCTTCATAACGAGATAAAACGGCAAGGTTATACTAGTGTAAAAGATATTTTTTATGGTGAATATGTAAAAGGACAAAAGCTCTTTCTTCAGCCATTCATTGAAGAGAAAAAAAGAGAAAGCGATTAATCAGGGATGCTTTTTCATATATAAAAGGCAAGTGCGATTTGCACTTGCCTTTTATATTATACGTGTTCATTTATATAATAGCCCTTCCCTGTAAATAACGGGAAAGAGTCTTTACCTCGTGCTTCCTCAAACAATTTTTGTTGATAATATTTTGGGAAAGCACCACTTGCTTGCTTTGGCTCTTCTTTTACATCTTCATATTGTGATTCAAACACAACCTTATAAGGTTTTTCAACGGTAGGAATAGAATTGGTTGGTTTGTTTAGACGACTCTGATAATCCGTATATTGAAAGCTTTGAATTGGTAGGATATACCCCATATAAATACCCCCTCCAGCAAATGCCTTTTCTCTTACTATATGATTCGTTAAACAACAAAAATTTATGACTTATTTAGCTATACCCTTTCTTATACATGATGAAACCTATTATCAATCACCAAATTGCTTTTCTAAATCCTTCATGATTTTTTCAAGCTGCTGCATTTGCTCAAGAAACCCGGTATTCCATGAACTCATCATTTTATCGAAGTCAAGCATTCTTCCCTCGGGGTATTGAAACCATTTTTCATTTTTATCTAAATGCTTTTCTATAATATCCAACTGTTTGACAAATGGAATTTCTGGCTTTTCTGCCATGTTATCGCCTCCTCCTCAACATTACGGGGCATACCATACCAACACTTTTTATGAGCTAACAGCTACTAGATGTCTGTCCATATTTTCAAAAAAAAGAGGCTGGGACAAAACAATTTTATACCCAAAAATCCAAGCGAAATATGGACGACATTCATTTAAAATTAATAAAGTAGATTTATCTAGCAGTTGAAATGAGTAAGACTCCAGCGGGAACAGTTTGAGCCGATGACTTGCTTATGCCAGTGGTAAAAAGCAGATCGATATTCAAACTGCAAGGAATTATTCGGATTTTTGATACAAATGCGCTTGTTTTGTCTCATCCTTAAAAGCAGTTGGGCTACGAACAGGTAATAAGCTGTGCTTTAATGATTAAATCCAAGAAAATGGCCTTCGCTCACGACGATCATCATTACTTTCCTCATCTTCGTGACTGCTGCTTTCATGTGACTCCGATTCCTTGCTTGCTGATTCAACATGCTCCGGCTCTCTTCTCATCGGTCTACCCCAAAATGGATCTACGCGTTCTCTATTGGAGGACTCTCCTTCCTCCCCTTCTTCTCCACGCTGTCTTCTCATCGAAGTTTGATTATGAGATTCTCTCCCATCTTCTCTGCTTTCGTGCTCACGATCATCGGGACCGAATCCCCAAAATGGTGATTTACGACGCGGTGGAGGTGGCTGCTCAAGATGTACTTGATCTGCCTTAATGACAAGATCCCGCACATGGATTACCTTTTTATTTTTTTCGGACATCCTGCTATCACTCCTTTTGCATGTTAGTCGTTAATAGTTTATGTGGTCAAAAGTGGAATGTATGGACGATTGCCCGTATTTACGAATTAATTTAGAAGTTGGATTCAGCAGCTTTTTTCTTGTTTTTTCTAAATTCAAACAGCTGCCCACACCTTCCAAGCGACCGTACATATTCTATTAGGGATAAGTCATCAAACACAAGAAAGGAGAATTCATTCATGGGTTGTGGATGTGGTAAAGATTTTAAAACTGGCCAATGTGTATGTGACATTCTAAAGGAAATCGAGGCCGCTCAAAACGATGTTGTAGAGAATTGTTGTACGACAAGCTGTGAGCAATCAATTAGCGATCTATTAGGAGAAACTGAGCCAGGTAATGGCTTAGACACGGTACCAATCATTCTTTATTGCAAAGACTCCTGTAAGCCATTTAAGGGCTTCGGTGCTTTGCCAAACAGTGCTGACAACAGTACAGGTCCGATAAAAGCAAGCTTCTTATTCCGTGTAAAGCGTGTCGATGATGATTGCTGTGCTGTAATAGAATTAATTAAATCTGCAGATGAAAATACACCTTGTAAGCACCTTGATGATCCGTGCAAGCAAGAAACAACTAATTTATACGGAACAGGTATTTGTATCACAGTTGATCTACACTGCTTCTGTCACGTTACTTGCTTACCAGCAGTTTCTCTTTTTGGTAACGCATAGTCTTCCTTTATTCCCATTGCAACGAGCCCCCCTCATTGCAATGGGGTATTTTATCATGCTTCCATTTTCCACAAGCGAATGAATGCTATTAAAATCCTAGCATTCGTACTTGCTGTGCAGCCTCAAAAGGAATTGTTATCGTTTGTGTTCTTCGACCTGTTCTCATAGTAATGCTTTCACCATCAAAATCAGTGATTACCCCGCGATACGTTTTCTCTTCTGTTTTTAACTCGCAGCGCATCTTTGGAATATGGCTAGGCGTCCTAGCAAAGTATTCTATACGTTCTTTTAATGTCATTTCTTTAAATTTTTTATTTTGCTCATAGCCTTCCACATGCGGATCAGAATCAGATTCAGACTCTATGTCTTCTTCGACGTGCTCTACAGCTGCTGTATTCGTTTCCTTTTCTTCTGTTTGCTGTGGTTTTGTAACGTTTCCTAAAGCAGGTCTTTTACGGACTGGCTTTGGCTCCGTATTCCTTTGTTTTTCTATTTCCTTTGTATTAGGACTGGATGGTATAGAAATCGGTTGTACGGTTTTTCTTTCCTTTTTTGGTGTTACATATTGATGTTGCATACGCGCCTCTGGCTTTACAACCTTTGGCTGATTAATATACAATAACGGGTTTTTAGCGTAACGTTCTTCGCCCATTCTTCTCTCTCCCTTTGTTTAAAGTTGACACTCTAGTATATGTAGCAATTTTTAAAATTGTGTTCCTGCCTATTTACAATCCTTATGAATACAATTCTGTACAATGAAAAAAGCTCCACCACCTTAGCTAAAAGCTATGGCAATGGAGCAAATCATCAATAGAATGAGCTTATTATATTAACAGATTCATAAACAATGTAGCCATTCCGAAATAAATTAACACGGAAATAATATCATTAATGGTTGTAATAAATGGACCTGAGGCTACAGCAGGGTCTATTTTCAAACGATCCATTAAAATGGGAATTAATGAACCGGTTAAGGTCGCTACGATCAGTGTCACCATAATAGAGAAGCCGACAAGTAAGCCTAAAAACAATTGATCCTTCCATAGAAAGATAACGAGGGCGATGACTATACCAGATACAGAGCCAGTAATAAGGCCGGTAGCCCCTTCTCGAAGAATTAACTTTAGCTTTCCACCTTTTCCATATTCACCAGTAGCAAGCCCTCGTACAGCAACAGCAAGTGCCTGTGTTCCTGTATTTCCTGCCATCCCAGCAATGACTGGGATAAAAATAGCCAATACAGCTACCTTTTGCAGTGTATCTTCAAATTGACTAATTAAGCTTGCGGTTAGCATTCCAAGAAACAACAGAATAATTAACCATGGGAGCCTTTTTTTCGCTGCAATAAATGCATTCTCATCTGGGCGATCTACATCTGATACCGCTGCGAATTTCGAGTAATCATCACTTGCTTCTTCTTCCATAACGTCTAAAATATCATCAACAGTAATAATACCGAGTAAATGATTTTGAAAATCGACGACAGGTAACGCTAAAAAGTCGTAATCACGGATCATTTGCGCAACATCTTCCTGATCCTTGCCAACAGATACATAAACAACCTTCTCGCTCATTAAATCTCCAATTATCGCATGATCATCCGCAATAATCAGATCACGAAGAGAGATTACTCCAGCTAACCGTTTATCTTCATCAACGACATACAAATAATAAATCGTTTCTGCTTCTGGCGCTTCTTTTTTAAGCTGGAGCATCGTCTCCTGTACGGTTTTCGTTTTATCGATTGCGACAAATTCTGTCGTCATAATACTTCCGGCAGTTTTTTCTTCATAGTGGAGAAGCTGTTTGATTTCCTCTGCTGCTTGTTTATCCATGATGGTTAGAAAGCTTGCTACTTTATCCTTTTCCATTTCATTAAGGATATCTACAGCATCATCTGTAGCCATTTCCGCTAACACTGCTGAAGCAAATCGAGGATCCATTTCCGTAAAAAACGATGTTGTATCATCTAATTCAATATGCTCCATCAATCCTGCTACCTCTAGCGGAGATAAATAGGCATATATTTTCATTCGATAGCTTTCTATTTGTTCCATAAAGTACATCGCTTGATCATAGGGATGTAAATCTAAAAAATCCTGTCGAAAAACACCAATGTCATCATTCACTAAGGCATAATCGAGATTTTCTAGACTTTGATTTAATCTATCATTGTTTTCCATTCTATACACATCCTTTCAAGCGTTTATGCTAAAACACCTATTAGTTATACCATACATTAAATATGTTGTCATACAAAATTTTTAAATTGAAAGCGGTATTTTCTACTGAATTCGTACTCTTTTTAAAAAGACACTTAAAATAATGTTGGAAATCGTGTAAACTAAAGCATGGAGGGTTCTAAAAAAATCCATCAATTAGAGAAAGCAAGGTTAAAAAATGAACCAATCAAATCATACAAAATTAAATTTAGATAGCACACTAATTTTCATTGTTATATTGTTAGGTGTAATTAGTGTTTTTACGATATATAGCATTGAACCAACCTTACCAGCTAAATATGAAGGCTACCATTTTCCAATAAAGCAAGCGGTATGGTATGTGTTGGGCGGAATTGCGGTGATTTTCGTCATGCTTATTGACTATGACCGTTTTAGACAAATAACCTGGTGGCTATACGGGCTTGGCATGGTCCTTTTGCTCATTCTATTTTTCAACTTTCCTTCATCCATTGTTTATGAAGCAAACAACGCTGTCAGCTGGATAAAGTTTCCTGTTCTCGGAACAATCCAGCCAGCAGAGATTATGAAAATCTTTTTAGTACTTGCAATTGCTGACGTCATTACCCGCCATAATCATAAATACGTGAATCGAACAGTGCATAGTGATCTAGGCCTACTCGTTAAAATTGCGATAGTTTCCCTGCCACCAATGGGGTTAATTGCAGTACAGCCAGATTTGGGCGGGTTTCTCGTGTTAGCAGCTATTGCTAGTGCAATGATTCTCGTTTCAGGTATTCGCTGGCGAGTTATTTTTTCTATAATTGGAGTTGGTATAGGCAGTTTAGCCGTTTTATTTGTTGCTTATAAGCTGTTCCCTGGATCTATAGGGACATTTCTAGATGAATCCGTTTTTAATCATGTCGCAAGTCGTTTTTATGGGTGGATTGACCCCGAAAAATATCCTGATTCAGGCTTCCAGCTTGTTTATGCAATGCTCGCTATTGGCTCAGGACAGCTTTTCGGCAAAGGCTTGCACACATTCGAAGTCTATATTCCTGAACGACATACGGATATGATTTTTACAGCAATTGCTGAACAATTTGGCTTTATCGGAGCAAGTGTTGTCATTACACTGTTTTTCCTATTAATTTACCGTATGATTCATATTGGTATCCAAAGTAATGATAGCTATGGGAGTTATTTAGTTACCGGACTTATTGGTATGTTTACGTATCAAATTGTTCAAAACATCGGCATGTCCATCCAGTTGCTTCCGATTACAGGGTTGCCGCTTCCGTTCCTTAGCTATGGAGGAACCTCAACATTAACGTATTTAATTGCGATTGGTATTGTCTTAAATGTGCATTCCCGTACCCGAACATTTATGTTTGATTAATTCGGAATTTGGCATACTAATAGCAGGATTAGTAATACTCAGCTCTGTTTACTTAACAACCCGTTTTAAAAATGTTAACTTATTGGCCTGTTCCTCTTCCTAGGAGCAGGCCATTTCGATAGGAGGAGTTGAAAATAAAAGTTGATGTAATTGGTGATGTCCATGGTTGCTATAACACGCTTTGTCAGCTGTTTGAAAAACTCGGCTATCAGAAGCAAAAGAAAATATTTGTTCACCCTGATGGAAGAATCCCGATCTTTTTAGGTGATATTACAGATCGGGGACCAGAATCGATGAAAGTCATTCAACTCGTCTATGCGTTAGTCCACATTCATCAGGTAGCAGCTTATGTTCCTGGGAATCATTGCAATAAGCTTTATCGCTACTTTCTTGGAAACAATGTAAAGATTCAGCATGGCTTAGAAACGACAGTTGCTGAATTCAAAGCACTATCACCGGATGTGCAACATACTATTCGCACGCAATTTATGGAGCTATATGAGCAGGCAGACCTTTATCTTCAATTGCCAAAGGTGAACGCAATAATTGCACATGCTGGTATTAAAGAAAGCCTCATAGGAAAAAAAGATAAGAAAACAGAGACGTTTGTACTTTATGGAGATATTACCGGGAAGTTCGATGAAGCTGGTAAACCAATACGTCGTGACTGGGCCAAGCATTATCATGGAGCAGACTGGATTGTATATGGTCATACGCCTGTACTTGAACCTCGATTTATCAATCAAACAGTAAATATAGATACAGGCTGTGTTTTTGGAAATGCGCTAACCGCCTTTCGTTTACCTGAAGAATCAATCGTTTCCGTACCTTCTTCCCTTCCTTTTGTTCCAGAAAAATTTCGGTCATTTCCAAACCATTAACAAAAAAAAGCCTGTTTCTTAGAGAAACAGGCTTACATATTATGCTATTTCATACTGCTCAACGTACTGTCCAATACCATTTTAGTGCTTCGTCTTCGATTTTCTTTACTAAAGAGTCTTTTCCATTACAATATTGTTCTGAGTCAAATGGGTATTGCATTGCAAGCTGGTGCTTTAATTCTCCATATTGTTCAGCTATCTTTTTATGTTCACAAAGGAAATCTCTAAAAGCTACATGTCGTTCGATTTCTCCGATATTGGTATACTTATAGGCATGAATATGGTGCGTGCGTTCTTGATTCCCCTTGTAAAAAAATCTTCTTCCACGAATGCCATGTTCCCCATAACCGCATAGCCGGCATCTGAAAAATCCTTGGAAAACGTATCTAGCCTTTCAATGCTTTGAACGACAAGCAGCATATCAATGATAGGTTTTGCTTTGAGTCCAGGTACCGACGTACTACCGATGTGAACACTGCGTATCAATTCTTTTTGAAGAATCTTCTTTACAAGTGCTTCTTCTTCTCTATACGTACCTCTCCAGCTTGAATCATATTCTACAACCGAAATAAACCGCAACTTTATTCCCCCATTCATATCAAGAACTTACAATTAACTTCAAGGGCTATTTTTCAATAACGCTTCCATATCTGTTGGCATAGCTGCTTGAAAGGTAAGCTCTTTTTTTGTAAAAGGATGTTCAAAAGCAAGCTCTCGGCAATGTAAGGCTTGGCGTTTTATTCGTAAGGTACTTCCACCATATAGATCATCACCAGCAAGTGGATGTCCGATAGAGGAAAAATGCACACGAATTTGATGGGTTCTCCCCGTTTCCAGCACGATATCAAGAAGCGAATGCGTATCTTTTTCGGCTATCACCGTGTAATTTGTAGCAGCCTCCTTCCCATCTTCTCGCACCTCTCGTTCGATAATGGAACCTTCTTTTCTTCCGATTTTCGTACGGATACTGCCTGATTTACTTTGTAAAACGCCTTCTGCAATAGCTCGATATTTTCTATGTATATGTCCAGCAATTTGCGAATTACTAAGAAGCGAGTGCGCATAGCGATGCTTGGCAATAAGTAACAATCCAGATGTATTTCGATCTAGTCTCGTAACAATATGAATGGTATAAGGGATATTTTTCTGCTCATAATAGGCTAATACTCCATTAGCAATCGTTAGCTCATTTTGATTTAGCGATGGAATGGTAGCGATTCCTGCTTGCTTATTAATGACCAAAATCGCTTCATCCTCATACACGATATCCAATGGGATAGCTGCTGGATTCATATATGCAGCTTTTTTTTCAATTGGAAAACGGATTGAAAGCTCATCCCCTTCTGCGAGAGGCTCATTCACTTTCTTGATTTCTCCATTAACACGTATCTCCCCACCTTCAAACTTAATTGCTTTTATAATTCGCCTCGAAAATGCATGCTCTATTCGTAAATAATCACGAATAAGCATGCCACCTTGTTTTTTATGAATTATCCATTTCAACCTTAGTCACCTGCGATTATGAGAAATTTCCCAATATTACTTGAATATTTCTATAAACTTCCGCTTAGATTTTATCTTCTGTTACAAAGGAATCACGAACTCTGTTCCAAAATGGGAATGGACGGAAGCGAGCAAACCGAATTTTTTCCTTTGCTACGCGACATTGAATTGATTTTACATTCGTATAATTTAATGTGATATGATCGATTGTCATTAAAAAGCTTCGTTCCACCATCGGCTTTAATAAACATGTATGATGCTTTGGCAATATTAACGGAGATCCTATCGTACGGAATACGCGATTATTAATCGATGCCATTTCTGTTAACTGGATTGCCTCGATGGAGGGATGAATAATTCCGCCTCCAAGTGCTTTGTTATAAGCAGTACTTCCAGATGGAGTTGAAACACATAGTCCATCCCCGCGAAACGTTTCAAAATGCTCGCCTTTAATTTCCACGTCAAATACAACAGAACCTTCTGATGTTTTTATCGTTGCCTCATTTAATGCAAGGTGCCTATCTTCTTTTCCACCAGCGTGCGAACGAATAATCACCTCAAGTAATGGATATTCTACGATTTGAAAAGGCGTTTTTGCGATTTCAATAATTAAGCGTTCAACCTCATCAGGTAACCAGTCTGCATAAAAACCAAGGTGCCCGGTATGCACTCCAATAAAAGCTGTTTCTTCGAGGCGGTGAATATAGCGATGAAATGCCTCAAGTAAAGTGCCATCGCCTCCAACAGAAATGACGAGATCTGGTTCATTTACATCATATACGAGGTCAAAATCCGTTAAATATTGCTTTATTGTTGCCTTAATTTGATTCGAACGGCGATCGCCTTTTGATACGATTTTAAATTTCATTCTGTCATCCCCTTTTGTCACCATGCTACTAGTATGTAATCTTTTATGTATCCATCCTGTTTTCTTGTTGAATCTTAATTCCGTTTTCGATGAAAAATGCGTTGTGCTTCCTGTACTTCATTTTTAATTTTAGACATTTCTTCGTCAAGCTTAAATGCAGCTTCTGCCGCAAGCTTCAAGCGGAGTTTAATTTGCTCCGGAATTCTTCCCTTATATTTATAATTCAATGAATGCTCATTCGTTGCCCAAAAGTTCATTGCTAATGTACGAATT
This sequence comes from Virgibacillus sp. LDC-1, assembly GCF_030137545.1. Lineage (GTDB taxonomy): Bacteria > Bacillota > Bacilli > Bacillales > Amphibacillaceae > LDC-1. The sequence continues at coordinate 120,260 of NZ_JARUVL010000002.1, forward strand.
TGTATTTCGGCAATCACATTTTTTCTACCATGAATCGTTTCAACCGGATATTCAATCACCATGTGAAAAGATCGGTATCCACTATCCTTCTTTTCTGTCACATAATCTTTTTCTTCGATAATAATAAGATCTCCTCTAGAACGGAGCATATTGACAATCGTATATATATCATCAACAAACTGACAGACAACACGTACACCTGCAATATCCTGAATATCTTTTTCAATTCGATTTAATGGGATTTGCTTTTTTTCGGCCTTTTCCAAAATACTTTGAATTGGCTTTACCCTTCCAGTTATAAACTCAATTGGAGAATGCCGTGATTCATATTCAAATTGTGCACGCATTCCTTTCAGCTTTACCTTTAATTCTTCCACGACCTGTGCGTAAGGAGCAAGTATTGCTTCCCAATTCATATTACACACCACCTAATATCGGATTTCAAGTATCGTCCTTATTTTACCATAATGATCTGAAAAGGATAATCTTTGCATATTTCTTTCAGATTCGCCATAATCAATATTAATTCAGTAGTCCAAGCATGTGGAGGCAAACGTATGGCACAAGAAATTGAAATTGAATATAAAAACTTACTTACAAAAGAGGAGTTCGATCGATTATTATTCGCCTTCCCTTTTCCAGAACAGCCCATTATCCAAACGAATCATTATTTTGAAACAAGGAACTTTGCTTTAAAAGATAGACAAAGCGCACTGCGTATTCGTGAAAAAAATGGTAAATATCAGCTAACATTAAAGGAACCTGCTGCAGAAGGGCTTCTTGAAACGCATGATTCGTTAACAAAAGAAGAAGCAGAGGATTGGCTTAAAGGAAACATCCGAGGTCAACATCATACCGCAAAGCAGCTCGTCAAGCTAGGAATATCCATCGATGAGCTTGTTTATCATGGTAGCCTCGTGACAGCACGTCGTGAATGTAAGTATAAAGATGTTTTACTCGTTCTTGATTTTAGTACGTATCATGGAACTTCCGATTATGAATTTGAACTCGAAGCCCCTAACGCACAAATAGGACAACAAGCATTCGATCAAATCCTCACACATTTGAATATCGAACATCGAACAACACCAAATAAAATTCAGCGCTTTTTTTCTACGCTTCGTTCCTAATATTCATGGACGCTAATCAGATAAGTTGCCCATGACAAGTTACGTTGCTACAATATATACAAACTAGTTAAGGAGCCATATGAATGAAAGAAGCTGGCACAATATATGAAGCAATAGGTGGTTGGGAGACGGTTGGAAGACTCGTTACTGCCTTTTATAAACGTGTAGGAAATCATCCACAATTAATACCTATTTTTCCAAACGATTTAACTGAAACAGCACGAAAGCAACGATTATTCTTAACACAATTTTTCGGTGGTCCGAAGTGGTATACCGAAGAACGTGGTCATCCAATGATGCGAAGGAGACACCTGCCATTTGCAATTACTCCTTCTAGAAGAAATGCATGGTTAGCCTGTATGGAAGCAGCACTTGCGGAAGTAGAAATTGAAGAACCATACCGTACCGCAATCTTTGAAAAATTAAGCATGACTGCTAACCATATGATGAACACACCAGAATAATCAGAAAGGAGAATCGATGTGAGTTGGAAGCAGACTGAGCTAAATAGCTCAACAAAAACAAACACATCGCCTCAATATAGCTATTTTGATTTTGTTCAAAAACCAATTGAAATTTATGTATTTATTGACCCTTTGTGTCCAGAATGCTGGTCATTGGAACCATATCTCAAAAAACTTTCTATCGAATATGGGCGCTTTTTTACGATTCGGCCTATTCTAAGCAGCTATGCAAATCCACTAAATAAAGACCATTTTCAACAACCCAAAAAATTAAAAGAAATTTGGGAGCGTACTGCAAAACGGACTGGAATGAGCTGTGATGGCGATCTATGGCTGGAAAATCCGATTTCATCTCCTCGAATTGCTGCCATAGCAATAAAAGCGGCTGAACTACAAGGAAAAAAGGCAGGGCGCGTTTTTCTAAGAAAGGTTCAAGAAAGCCTATTTTTAAAAAAACAGAATATATCAGATGAACGTGTTTTAATTGATTGTGCACGTGAGGCAAGGCTAGACATTCATGAATTTAGAAATGATCTTCATTCTACTTCTGCCAGAAAAGCACTTCAATGTGATATTAAACTGACTAATGAAATGGAAGTTGATTATATTCCTACAATGGTATTCTTTAATCAACGGATCGATGAACAAGGCATTAAAGTTTCTGGTCTTTATCCATATGAAATCTATGTACGTGTTTTAAATGAAATCTTGCAAAAACGTCCAATTCCATCTGAAAAACCACCTTTAGAAGATTTTGTAGCCTTTTATCATATGGTCGCAACAAAAGAAATCGCTGTTGTTTATGACTGGTCGCTTGCAAAAGCCGAGCGCGAAATGAAAAAACTTCAATTAAAGCAAATCGTGAACAAGATTCCAGTAAAACACGGGACATTTTGGCGTTTTATTAAATGAAGATATAAAATCAAAAAAAATGAAGGATATACGTTTTCACGTATATCCTTCGTTTCTCACTTCTTTGTATTTAAACAAAGGGGGATGGGAGAAAGATTCATGATCAAACAAAGGGGTTTTGTTTGTGATTCATCTCACATTTATATAATAACAAGTCCTAGCATTACTTTCAATAGCTTTGCTCATGTATTCACAAAAATGTCACTTTTTTTGTTCACTTAGTCACAATCCTTCTATTTTCTTTCGTACATGCATAGGATATTCATAGAACTGGTTAAATGAGGAGGATGTTTTATGCGCGAACTTATGCCTTTTCTCTTTCTTACGTTAACAATCATTGCCTTCTTTCTTAACATACTCGGATTAATGCGATTAATTCCACTCTATATTACACTCCCACTTTTGTTCTTTTCGATTTATTTCACCATTTATACCTTTACACATAAAAATGCATATCGTGGAAGAATGCGCTAAAACAACTTGATATATATCGATAAAAAAGAATGACTGCTGCAACACAGTCATTCTTTTTTTTAATAGGCTTGCTTTCTCAGTTATTGTATACTCAATTAGGAATTTATCCTTTTAAAAGGAGTTTCTCCATCTCATCTAATTTTTCTTCAAAAACAGCGAGTGCATCTAGAATAGGTTGTTTGGAAGTCATATCCACACCAGCTTTTTTCAATACTTCGATTGGATAATCACTGCTTCCAGACTTCAAGAAGTCGAGATAACGATCAACCGCACCTTCTTCTTTTGTTAAAATTTTGCTTGCCAGCGCTGTTGCTGCCGAATAACCAGTAGCATACTGATAAACATAATAATTGTAATAGAAGTGCGGAATGCGTGCCCATTCTAACCCAATTTCTTCATCAGAAACAACCCCATCGCCAAAGTATTTCTTATTTAAGTTGTAATAAATCTCCGTTAATTTGCCAGCGGTTAACGCTTCTCCACTTTGAGCATGCTTATGAATTTCATGCTCAAATTCTGCAAACATTGTTTGACGAAATACAGTGCCTCGAAATCCTTCTAAAAAGTGGTTCAATAAATATAGCTTTTGTTTTTCATCGTCCACATGCTTCAGCATATAATCATTTAGTAATGCTTCATTACAGGTTGAAGCTACTTCAGCTACGAAAATAGAATAGTTTCCATAACGATAAGGCTGGAATTTTCGCGTATAATAACTGTGTACAGAATGCCCTAATTCATGAATTAATGTAAATAAATCATTCACATTATCCTGCCAATTAAGCAAAATGTATGGATTTGTACCATATGCACCAGATGAATACGCGCCACTCCGCTTTCCTTTATTTTCTTCTACATCAATCCAACGATTTGCATAGCCTTCTTTTACGATATCCGTATATTCCTGTCCAAGCGGTTCTAGGCTATCGATTACATATTGCTGTGCTTCCTCGTAAGATATCTTCATGTCAACATCCTTTACGAGCGGTGTATACATATCATACATATGAAGCTCATCAACTTCTAATACTTGCTTACGTAGTTTCGCATACCGATGAAGCAAGGGGAGCTTCTCGTTAACTGCGGCTACCAAATTATCATACACTTCCTCGGGGATGTTATTATCATCTAAAGCTGCTTGACGAGCAGAATCATAATTCCGTACCTTAGCACTAAAATTATGGGTTTTCACATTTCCAGAAAGTGTGGATGCAAATGTATTTTTAAAGCTTCCATATGTTTGATACATTGCTTTAAATGCTGCTTCACGGACGTTACGATCCTTCGACTCTAGGAACGTAATAAAACGACCGTGTGTAAGCTCAACCTCTTCTCCATCTGCATTTTTAATGGTTGGAAAAGATAGATCAGCATTATTCAGCATACTAAAGGTTTGTGATGGAGTAGATAACGCATCCGACGCTTCTGCCAAAATTGCTTCTTCCCGCTCACTAAGCACATGTTCGCGCTGTCTGGTAATTTCTTTAATCGTATGCTCATAACGCTGTAATTCCTTATTTTCCTTTAAAAACCCTTGGAGTTTATCTTCTTCAATACTTAATAATTCCGGGACGAAAAAGCTCATTGCACTAGATGCGAGCGTCAATAAATTATCTGCCTTTGCATTCATTGCTTGATAAAAAGAGTTGGTTGTATCTTGATCATAACGCATATGTGCATATGTATAGAGCTTTCCTAGCCGCTCCGATAATTCATCCTGAAGCTTAAATGCTTCATATACCGTTTCAGCAGATTGTGCGAGCTTTCCTTTAAACTTTTCTATCTTTGGAAAGTCTTGTTTTAAGCTTGCGAATTCAGTTTCCCAATGTTCGTCTGTTGCATAAATATCTTCCAATCTCCATGTCAGTTCTTCTGGTACATCACTTCTCTTTTGAAGTTCATTCGTTGATTTACTCATATTCATTCCTCCTCTTATACGATTGTTAGACTTCATTTTTGTCTAACATCATTTCTACCTTTCATCACTTCATATCCCTTACAGATCCACATATGAAAACCTTATAGAGGTAATTTTACTTTATCCATTCTATTCTTTCAAAATATAACACTTCGGATCTCGAAATAATATTCATGAATATAGTTTTTACCTTCTCAAAAATGTCAGCATCTTTATATAGTATGACTGTTTTCTTGAGAATCATGCTTAGTATTTCGTTCTAGCGTTCGTAAATAGTGCATTAAAGAACGATCAGCATAGACTGCCTGTTCAACATGTTGATGAAATTGCAGCGGTTTGATTTTTTCGTATATTCCATGTGTCTTTTCCTGTAGGAGGCCGAGAGTGATTAATATCTGAAGGTATGCATAGATAGGAGAAGCTCCAGAAAGTATTTCATGAGGGTTTAAGAGGTTTTTACAAGCAGTAAGGGAGAAGCAAGCTCCTATTGGAAGTGGTTCTATAATCGATAAGCAAATTCTGCTTTGCCAGTCCCAAAGTGGCCGATTGATCACATGTGCATGTGGAACAGGTAGAAAAACAACAGAAGGTAAATGTTCTATCGACGTTTGGTGTTTATACAGCCATGTTAGCCATTGACCAGCCTGTTTTCCCACACCTCTACCACCATATAAACGAAAGCGATATTTTTCTTTTTCCCATTTCCTGTACAATTCTTGCTTGTCTACAAATGTGTTTAATAACATCGATTGCAATGACAGCTTATCTAAACTAGAAAATTGAAAATGGGCAAATGCACTTGTTTGATTAGAAAAATAGAGATCATTTACACGTAGAAATTGTTTTGAATTCGAACAATAAAAAAATAGCTTCGTAGGATGCTCCTGCTTAAATTGATGAATAAACAATCGAGTATTTGCATTAATCTTCAGTTGTTGATTCCTTTTCCTTTGTAATCGATTTCCTCCTAATATCCATATAGGCGTAATTCCAATTCGCTGGTAACCAAGATTTCGATGTCTAAATTCTTCGGAGGAAATGGTTGCACATTGATATTCAAGCGCAATATGCTTTTTGTTAATGGATAGGAAAATATCTGGGCGCTGTGATATTTCACGAAGGTAAACTTCAAGATTGGGCTTGTATCCTAATGATTGTAGCCATTGGTAAAGCTGAAGCTTGCCCTGTTCATGGTAATAACCCTCTCCAATATGGTGAGTGTGACAACGTTTTGTGGATTGGTGTGCAAAATGAGGAATCACGTGAGAGCCTGCTTTAATAAGCACTTCTTGTTTACAAGCTGGACAATAAAAGCGGGTCGTCTTGCGAAGCTGATTAATGTCATTCTTAGCAAGAGTAGCTAAAATAACTTCCTTCCCGTGTTCTGACAAAGCTTGTAGCATTGGGGAAACCACCTCCTGCCTTAATCTATTCGACACCTTTTACTGCTTTTCCTTCTTTTCATTTACACCCATTAGAAATTCGTCTTGTCCATTTTATAGACAAAAAAAATAGATACCTCTCTATTAGGTATCTATGGCTGTACCGGAAAATAATTCCTGACTTGTGCAAATGTATCTTCTGCAAATATTAAAGTTCCATACTCATCTAACATATGAATTGTCGTGTCTGCGTCATCCGCAAACTCCAGTACTCTACTGATTAAGTCTTCTTGACGATCCTCATCTTCCACTTCTTCAGCAAATTCTATATACAAAAAGTATTTATTCTCATAGTGGTAGAGAACTGATTTCATATCATCTTTTACATCTTCAAAGGAATGACTTAATTGAATGACGTCTTCAAAGCTAGCAAAATCAACGATAAGCCAAAAATTTCCCGTATCCTCTTCTGTGTCATTATCTTCTGTCACATTCTTATTATCTAACTTTTCCTCTAATAAACTCTCTACCTTCTCATGAATAGAAATATCAATCATATTTCCATCATCGGTAGGAATCTCAAGGTTTTCTCCATTTTTAGACATCTGTGCTTTTGTTACAATGATTTCAAGTCCCTTTTCCATTGCTTGTACTTGTATCCATAATGGACCTTCTACATTGAAATCCTCTTTATAATTCAGTTCTTCCATCATTTGCCAGAATAACTGTTCACTTCGCTCACGATTGTACCAAATCTCTTCTCGATTAAAGCCGCGATCTTCAATATCCATATAAGATATATAAAACTTGATCGTATTTTCATTAATTCTTTCTATCTCCATCTTCTTCTCTCCCTTCATCACTTCATTCAGGTGGGAGTTTCTTCACCCTTTATTTTTTGAGGATGTCATTTTTATCTATATCCCTGATTAGTTCCTAGTATTGTAATTAACTATTTCCATTATTGTATGTTTCAAAACCATACTAGGAAAATGTATACGCCTAATTTATATAGATTTAAATAATAATTTTAAAGGAATAAACGTAATTTGTCATCAAAAGAAGCCAAAAAAGATATGATAAATTTGTAAACGAAAATAAAAGCGCAGATCTACCAACTGTGATCTCCGCTTTTTATTTTAACATTGTCCAAGATAGCTGACAATTAGTTGACCATGCGCTGTGCTTCTCGTAACTGAAATGTGCGAACTGTTCTTGGAAGGAAACGACGAATTTCATCTTCATTATATCCAACCTGCAATCGCTTCTCATCAAGGATGATTGGTCTTCTTAACAAACCAGGATTTTGTTGGATTAAGTCGAACAACTGCTTTAATGGCAATTGATCAATATTCACATCCAACTTTTGAAATACCTTGGACCTTGTTGATATGATCTCATCAGTTCCATCTTCAGTCATGCGCAATATTTCCTTTATTTCATTCAATGTTAAAGGTTCGGAGAAAATATTACGTTCTTTGAACGGTATGTCATGCTCTTCCAACCACGCCTTTGCTTTCCTGCAAGATGTGCAACTTGGTGAGGTATAAAGTGTTACCATGAAACTTCACTCCTCATTCTATGTCTATATTTACTTTCATAAATACTCACATTTGTTCATTTTTCTAAATAATAATTACTTTAAATAACTCTTATTGTAAGTATACTATATTTGTCAAGTAAAAGGTAGGGGATTTCAAATAAAAATCGATAATTTTCTAAACGTTACATTTGATTTTCACTTAATTGTAACATTCCCCAAATAAAGAAAGAATAAACACCTCCTTTGAAAATATTTTCACCAGATATTTTAGATAAAGTTTAAAATCAGCACTTCTTTTTGTAAGGGGAGGCAAAACATAATTTAGAACTCCAATGTAAATTGAAAAAAGACCTATCCTATTCTCAATAGGACAAGTCTATAATTCCTCTCTTTACGCTTTTTCTGGCACATTTAAGTTTTCTAATAAATCGTCTGTATCTCTATTTTCATCATAGCTTAACACTTCATCCACATGCTGATAAGATTTTCCATATATTTCTTTATCTTTATACGTATGAATGGCTTCATACATTTTTTTCATTTGTTCAAATATCATTTCTTCTGATTCATCATTTGGAGACCAATATAAAATCTCCATGGGTGTTTCTTCATTGGTTGCTAAAGAACGTCGATTATACCCAATTGATTGCGCATGAGAAAAATCTTCTCTTTTATAAAAACGAAGCCGTTTTTCAGTATCTGAATCCTCGTAATCAATCGGTTCAACTTCTAAAATAATGGGCTTCTCTTTCTTTTTTAGCTTTTCAATTAGTTTATGACCAATACCTTGTCCTCTTGCTTGTGAAGATACCCATAAATAGTCAATAAACAGAAACGTTTCAAATTCTGCATACATAAGGACATGATATTTCCCTTCATCCTTATAATAAACGTCTCCTTTTTCATCCAAGAGGAGTTCCATGTGTTCTCTTGATTTCATTTCTTCCACAGGAAAATACTGATTTAACTTTTCATACCAATTCATTGATCTACTCCTTATATTTGTAGTCGGTTTTTATTATAACGAAAGATAGTCACTTTGTTAAATGAATGTGTAAAAATAATCCAAACACCTACATTTCGACTCGAATAAATAATTCATACTTATAACCTATGTACAATCTAAAGAAATAACCCTCAAATTGGAAAACAACGAAAAAGCGAGTGAATGAACAATATGTCCACTTACTCGCTTGTTAGTACTTCAAGGTCTCAGTGTTAAGCTTGAGCCTGCTCTACATTTGGTCGGTTATCTTCATTGATAAAGATACTAGCAATCGTACCAATTACAAGAAGTCCCGCTGCGAAATAAAAGCCTGTGTTTAAGCTACCAGTAATATCAGTAAGGAAGCCAGTAATGTATGGGGCTAAGATAGATCCACACATACCAATAAAGTTGTATACGCCAAAGGATGTACTATAAGCGTGCTTTGGTGCATTATCAGCAACTACAGCAACTAGTACTGGGTTTGTACTAATTTTACCGAAAATACCGTACCCGATTAATGCGATATAAAGTACTGTCATGCTATCAAATGCAACGATAGATATAACAGCCAATATGGAAAGTGGAAGCATTACGAGTAATACTGGACGGCGTTTTCCCATTTTGTCAGCAATCCAACTAAATAAGATAGAACCTGGAATTGCAGCCCATGGTACAAGCGAAGAAACAAATGCAACAGATCCACCTGTAATGCCACGTGCATGCTCAAGGTAATATGGAAGCCATGTAATGATTACAAAAAAGCCATAAATCGCACAGAATATTGTAATGTAAGCCATAATTAAGTTTCTATTTTTAAATAAGTCTCCAAGTTTAACTTTATTTTCAGCTACCTTATCAGCAGCTCGTTCATCTTTTGTTTTTGGCTTATCTTTAATGACCCACCACATTGCAAGGCCAATCAAGATAACGAGTACACCAATAATGTAAAATGGTGTTCTCCAGTCCATGCCCCAAACATCTACTGTATAGGTTGAAATGTAATACCCAATCGATGTACCAAAAGCCATCCCACTATTTATAATTGCACTACCTAATGTTATTCGCTTTGTAGGAATTGCTTCAGAAGAAAGTCCGTATTGCGGTCCATAATAGAACCCTTGAAAAATACCAACCATTAACCATGCTGCCATAAAGTAAAAGAAAGTAGGCATCATTCCTGTAATAATTGCAAATCCACCGAATAGAATAACCCCAGGAATAAGGACACGTTTTTTCCCTAACTTATCTCCTAATATTCCAGATGGAACATTCATCCCTGCATATCCTAAAAAGAAAATACTCATAATTAATCCAAGCTGCGCATTTGTTAGCCCAAAGTCTACTTGAATGTTGTCCATTAGTGGATTTAAAATCGTTCGCGTTGCATACAACGCAACCCACCCTAATGTAAATACAATAACAACTTTCACCCAATATGGTACTAATGTTTTTGATTCGTTTACTACATTTTGTTCTGCCATCTTTATTTCCTCCTAACCGTATTGTTGTGATAGATAGCAAATAAAATGATTCCTAACCTCAATAAAAGCATACGCTAATCAACATTACAGGCGAATAAAATAAGATTTACTTACATTACAAAAACATTAAAAATAATTATTAATCTAAAAAAATCCTACATGAAAAAACGACAAAAAGTGGATGAGTAAAAATATGTATATTTGTATCAATATCTGAACAACACCAAAGCAATTAAAAAAGGTTCGCTTTCCCCGGGCACGGCCACCACTACTCGGAATAGAAAGTTTAGAGCTTTTATACAAATAAAAAATCGTGCCCCAAGGACAATGACTATGTCAAAATCCCGAGACACGATGTTATTATTTAATGAGCTCCCTCATTACTAATTTCTTGTGTGATATTCCCTACGCTTTCCTTATCCTTTTCCTTTGCAGTTGCAGGCGCATGATCCCAATTCACCATGTTTTCCATCATAATTGCGACAATCGTTCCCATTAATAAGCCATTTGAAAGTAAAGGACGAAGATATCCAGGTAGTGATTCAAATACTTCAGCAGGAAGAGTCATCAAGATGATTCCTAAAAACAACGGAATACCCGCTCGATATAAATTGGATGTCGTAAATTTCACCTTTACGAACCAATCCATTGACGATCCAAACAACTGAACATATGATACAAACAATACCGCACTACCAATACTTAAAGGTAATAACGTAAAGAAATATCCAACCTGTGGAATAATACCCATAAATAAAAACATGACAGAGCCGAAAATATACGGCATACGTCTAATCATCCCTGTTTGTTGTAAAAATCCAATTGATGATACAAACGGAGAATATGGTACTAAGCCTAGAAAACCAGAAATGATACTCATTACCCCAGTGATTACAAAGGAATTGCGATAGTCTCCACTTGTAGGCTCATCATTTTCATAGATAAAATTACTTCCCTTAATGGAACCATATTGTTTAGACAAATTGAGTATACCAGTCACAACAGCTGTAATAATAATTCCAATGTTCCATGCTGGCTCTCCTAATGGGAAAACAGGCAATTGAATGGATACGGTTCCCCCACCAAGCTGACTTTCATTACCGAAAAGAACTGTAAATAAAGGCCATCCGATAACAATCCCGATAAGCATCGAATATTGAGCAATATTCGTTGGCGCTTTAATTGTAATAATTAATACAAATGCCGCAATAAAAATTGCTAATAATCCAACTCCAATATTGATTGTCGCTTCTCCACCAGAAATTCCTAGCATTCCTTTAAAGAAAGTGATACAGAGAGAGACGCCAAATAGAAACATAAATACGCCCATAACGCTAGGATTGAATAACTTTTCTAAATAATAACCAAAACCAGTAACTCCTACAAGAATCGTTAAGATACCTGATATAATAACACCTACTGTTAAGCTTCCTCCAATAACATCTAAAGGAACCCCTTGTGCTGCAGAGATAGATGTAAGTGCTAAAATAACTCCCCACCATAATCCTGATGGGCCTGACATTATAGGCCTACGATGTCCAATCACTGCTTGCAATATACTAGCTATAGCCCCTAAAATAAATGAAAACTGCATAATACTAACAATATCACTTTGTGGCAACTTATATGCTGCGCCAATAGTAATCGGTACAACAACCGTATTTACGAACATATACATTAGCCACTGTACGCCACCAAGCCAATTTGATGAGTCTAATATTTCCTTCTTCATTTCGTTGTTCACTTCCCCTATGTTGTATTCGTTTTAAAAAATTAATAAGTTCATGATGTTCAACTAGCTACAACGCTATATTTTCTTATGGTGTCGTGGCTAATGAGACTAATCAGTTCCTTTAAACCATACCTATACTAGGCTGATGCCACATGAAATAACAATTAAGCAAGAAATATGCTATTCCATAATGGCATAATCATCACCTATTTAACTGCTCTATTCTAAAATCTTTTAACGCTATTTCTCGATGCTTTGATAAAAAGCGAGCACTGCTTGTAAGGCTTCCCCACGATTAACCTTCGCCCCGTAATATATTAGCGTTGCTTCTAGCGCACTTAGGACACTAAGAATATTGCTTTTTCTACTGCTATATCCCATCGCCCCAATTCGCCATACATGTCCCTTTAATGAACCAAACGCCCCAGCAATTTCGATTCCAAACTCATTAATCATTGTTGCTCTCACTTGCGCTTCGTTTATTTCACCAGGGACCTTTACGACCGTAACGACTGGCATTTTGTTTTTTTCATCTCCAAACAATTCAAGTCCCATCTCTTGAAGTCCTAGTACCAATGCTTTTTCATGTATCTTATGCCGCTCAAATCGCGCTTCTAATCCTTCTTCCTCAATCAAACGAAGCGCTTCACGAAGCGCATACAGCATCGTTGTAGCTTCTGTATGATGGTTCAGTCTGTTTGGAGACCAGTAATCTTGAATCTGGCTCAAATCCATGTAGTTACTTTGGATTCTTCTCGGGTTAATGGAATCTAAAGATAATCCCTGCTCAATTTTTTTCCGTTGTTGTAGGATTTTTTCGATGCGCTCGTTATACGTTACCGGTGCCATCCCTGTAGGTGCACCAATACATTTTTGTGTACCAGCAATTACCGCATCAACATTCCATTCATCGGTTTTAAACGGCACCCCACCAAGTGTAGCTACTGCATCAACAATAAGGAGCACATCATTTTCTCGACAAAAATGGCCGATTTCTTCTAATGGTTGCATACGCCCGGTAGATGTTTCCCCATGGACAATCGCTACTAACTTAGGATTTACTTTTTTAATTTCTTTTATTATTTCTTCTGGATCAAAGACTTGTCCCCATTCTTTTTCTAACGCATACACTTCTGCGCCACAGCGATTCGCGATCTCAACTAACAGATGACCAAACCGCCCAAAAATTGGAATAAGCACTTTATCGCCAGGCTCAATAACACTTGCTAATACAGCTTCGATTCCAGATCTCGATGTCCCATCAACTGGAAAAGCTTGCTTATTGCTCGTTTGAAAAACAGAACGTAGCAGCTCCATCGTTTCATCCATAAGTGCTAGAAAGGATGGATCGAATTGGCCAATAATCGGTGTAGATAACGCTCTGAGAACTCTTGGATCTACTTCAACTGGACCAGGTGTCATAATTGTTCGAGTCGGGATGTTCAGATCAGTATAACTCATTTTCTAATTCCTCCCAGTTTTTCTTGTTTCTCTATAAAACAGACACGATATTGTACATACTTTCCCGTGTAAAAAACGGCTGAAAATCCTTGCATAATCCCCTTTTTTCCTATATAAATTATAATCCATATACTCGATACAGTCATTGTTCAAAATGACTAAATAATGTTTTGTTTTTTGTCTATAATTAATGTATAATATAGGTGGATAATCCCCTTTAGCATCTCCTTTTTATATAAATATATGAATAGTCTATAGGTAGAAGAAAAGAGGCTGCTTATGAAAACATTAAACGATTTATTCATACTTGATGGGATGAAGGAATGTGTTGTACTCGCGGGTCATCGAGGATTGACGAAGAATGTACAATTTGTCAATATTTCGGACACACCGGATGTCATCAATTTTTTAGATAAAAATCATTTATTACTTACTACATGTTATGGATTTGCAAATGACACTGAAAAAATGATTGATTTAGTTCGACAAATGCATGACCTTAATTGCTCAGGACTTATTATTAAAAAGAATCGTTTTCTGAAGGAATTACCTGATGAAGTAAAATTGCTTGCTGATGATTTAGCTTTTCCAATTATTGATTTACCGACTGAACGAACGCTAGGGGATCTATCCCGCCATATTTTAAATTATTTAAATGATCATGAAGCAGAGCAGTTATACTATGCACTGCATGTGCAAAAAGAGTTTTCAGATATGATGCTGAAAGAATATAGTATTAAACAGCTTGTCGAGCATTTAGGGCATTTTTTAGCTCGTCCAACGATTTTGCTCAATCACCTTGGTGAAAAAATTGCACAAAGTCATCACTTTCGGACAGATTCGATGAAGGATTTAAATCGCAAGGTAATTCATAAGGTAAAAGAAAATATTGAAGCTGCTCGAAGTGGAAGTACGTTTAGTAGTCCAGGAACGGATGATCAAGCATTTACGACATTTCCGATTCAAACAAAACGACGGTATTCTAGCATCCTTGTTATATTAGATTCCTTAACCTTGCCGTATCCGTCGTCCCAAATGGCAATTGAGCAAGCAGGAAATGTACTCTCGTTTACATTAATCAAAGAACAAGCAATAAACGAAAATGCACGCTTAATTAAAAATAATTTCTTCGCTGACTTAATTGATGATCGAATCAACTCAGAGGAAGAGATTGTAAGTCGTGCGAATTATTATGGGCTATTTGAAAATAAATATAGTGTATGTGCTGTTTGTACAATGGATCCAGAGTCAGACAGCTATGATGCACACCAGCTTTATGAAAAAAAATTAGGCGAGTTACACAATTATATTTATGATCAGTTGGAAGATGAAATTGCTGGGAGCAACATAGAAGCAACACTATTTACAAAAGAAAAATATTTTGTATTAATTCTTCAGTTTTCCAAGTATACAGACAACGAAATTGAAGTTGTAACACGGTTTATTGATCATTTTCAACAAACTCTTGGAGAGGATCAATCGATTTCCTTTGGTGTAAGCTATCCATTCCAAAAGCTTTCCGATATGTCTGTCGCTTATCGTGAAGCAGTAGAAGCGATTACGTACGGATATAGCTTACATTTAAAAGGCTTTATTAATTTTTATAAACCAAAAGAAGTAAAAGAGCTGCTTAGCACGATTCCAAAACAAGATTTAAAAGCATTGTATGAAAGCACATTAAAATCATTTGCTTATCCAAAAACAAAAGAAGATCAAGAGCTCTTAAAAACGATTGAAGTATATCTAAATTGCCAATGTGAAATTTCAGAGACTTCTCGTAAGCTATATATTCACCGGAATACAGTGAAATATCGAATCAAGAAAGCAGAAGAAGTATTGAATTGCTCCTTCCACGATCCGATTGATTCTTTACGAATACGAGTAGCCTTAGTAATTGGTCATATCATTGAAGAAAGCGAAACGGAGGAACGTCGCAATCTGCTTCAACTATAATCATTAAGGACCTGGGACATAAAAAACTGAACCAAATGTAGCTTAAACTAAAAAAGCGAGTATAAGCAAGAATGCATTCTAGCATCATCTTGCTCATACTCGCTTTTAATATCTAACTAAATAATTCATCGCTTTAAATGCGCATGTTAAGGGCGCTTTGCCACAACTTCGATTTCAACGTCAGCACCTAGAGGAAGCTGTTTAACTGCTACACATGTTCTTGCTGGATAAGGCTCAGAAAACTTCGTCTTATATACTTCATTCATCGCTTCAAAATGCTTCATATCAGTCAAATACACATTTGCCTTCACAACATGTGATTCATCTAAACCAACCTCTGCAAGCACTTCATACAAATTGATAAAGCATTGCTTTGTTTGTGCTGCAATATCTCCATCACTTTCCGTATTCAGAGCGTTCTTTGCAGTCTGTCCAGATAAATATACATACTCTCCGGAATCAATGGCATGGGAATACGGACCAGATGCAGAAACACTTTTTGCATTAAAGGCTTTTCTCATGTTATTAATTCTCCTCCAGTTGTTCTCTATTATTTATTCTCGATGATTTCGCCATTATCAAAAACGACGTTCCCACCAACAATTGTCTTTTTCACTTTTCCTTTGTATGTTCTTCCCACATAAGGTGAGTGCTGATGACGATACATTAGATCTTCTTTATTTAAAACAAAGTCTTCATTTAAATTTACAAGTGTAATATCTGCATCAAAGCCAGCAGCTAGCTTTCCTTTTGTAGTAAGATTAAATATTTCCGCCGGGTTAGTAGCGGTTAACTTAACGATTGTTTCTAGCGGTACATTACGCTTAAAATAACCTTCTGTTAATAGGATGTTTAAAGTACTTTGTGCGCCAGAAATACCGCCCCACCCTTCAAAGAAATTATCTGTAATTGTCTTCATAGACGCAGGAGCTGGTGAATGATCAGAACCGATTACATTAATTTCTCCATTTTTCACTGCATTCCATAATTCATCAACTTCATCTTCATCACGTAATGGTGGCATACATTTTGCCAATCCACCTTGTTCTTCTAAGTCTTTTACAGTTAATGATAAATAATGTGGACACGTTTCAACCGTTACATCAACACCACGTTTTTTAGCTTCTTCAATCACTTCCACTACTTTACGACTGCTCGCATGAACAATATGCAGCTTACATCCTGTTGCTTCAGCATAGGAAATAACACGTTTAACTGCCTCTATTTCAGAAATAATTGGTCGAGACTCAACAAAATCTCTTGCTGTTGTTTGTCCATTGCGCTGTTTTTCTGCAGCAAGCTGCTCACATATTACGGTACTTTCTGCATGCACAGCTAACAATGATTCTAAGGATGCAATTTCCTTCATTCCTTTAAATAAAGTCTCATCATCAGCATGGTGGAAATCGTCAATCCCACTAGGAGACATAAACGCTTTAAATCCAATTACTCCATTGTCGTGAAGCTCTTTTAGCTTATCGATATTTTCAGGAACAAGTCCTCCCCAGAACCTTGGATTCACAACTGATTTTTCATCTGCACATGCTTTTTTCTTTAGCAGATTTTCTTTATCCACTACTGGTGGTGTACTATTTAATGGCATATCGAAAAAGGTCGTAGCTCCTCCAGCAGCAAGACTTTTACTTCCTGTTTCAAGTCCTTCCCATTCTGCTCTTCCAGGCTCATTGAAATGCACATGAGAATCTATCAGACCTGGGAAGATATGAAGTCCTTCTGCATCAATCTCCTGCGTTGCATCTGCATTTATGTTAGTGGATACTTCCATAATCTTTCCATCCTTTATGGCAATATCCCCTTGCATTGTTTTTTGATCAGTAACAATAGTTCCATTTTTTATTAGTAGATCATAAGTAGCCATGATTGTCCCTCCATTTATGTTATTCATGTTTAGTTGGTTGCAGACATTAGCTTACCTTTTGGTTCTCCTACGATGCCTTTATCCAAATCAAAAACAATATTTCCACGAACAATTGTCTTTGTTACACGGCAATCGATTTTTCTACCTTCATAGGCACTGTGTTTGTTTTTGTAGTACAAGTCTTCTCTTTTTAACACATAGGATTGATTTGGATCGACGAGAATAATGTCCGCATCCTTATCAATGCCGATTTCGCCTTTATTTGGCAAGTTAAACCTTTTAGATGGCGTAGCAGCAATTAAATCAACAAACTTCTCAAGTGGAAGTCCACGTTGTTTAACTGCGAGATCAAACATGATATCCACATTGTTTTGAGCACCACTGATACCGCCCCATGCTTCAAAAATATTACCTTCTTTTAAATCCTCTGTACATGGAGAATGATCAGATGTGAGCCAATCAATATTGCCTGCCATCAGCTCGTCCCATAGCTTTGCTTGGTCTGCCTTTTTACGTAAAGGAGGCTGACATTTCGCTCTTGGTCCAATTTCTTCTACATCTTCAGCAGTCAGTGCAAAATAATGTGTACAAGACTCAACCGTTACATCTACGCCTTCTGCCCGTGCTTGTAAAATAGCTTGAACTGCTTCAGAAGTACTAATATGGACAAAATGCAGCTTACAACCAGTTTCTTTCGCAAAAAGCAAAGCACGTTGTACCGCTTCTACTTCTGTAAATACTGGGCGAGAGTCCACATAATCCATTGCCGTTGTTTTACCTTCTCTTACCATTTCCTCTGCAAGCATGCTCGTAATCGTTGGATTTTCTGCATGAATACATAGTAACTGATCTAGTTCAGCTAGACGTTGCATTCCTTTATATAGTGTATAATCATCTACATTCGTAAAGTCATCTGGAATATCACTTCCACAATTCGAGATGAAGCACTTAAATGCAAGCACACCCGCATCTGCTAGCTCCTTTAAATTATCCAAATTATCAGGAACTAGTCCACCGTAGAAAGCATAATCAACATAATTTTGATTTTTAGCTGCTTCTAATTTAAGATCAAGTGCAGCTTTATTCGTTGTAGCTGGTAATGCGTTAAGTGGCATTTCCACATAGCTTGTTGTTCCACCGGCTGCTAAGGATTTTGAGCCTGTTTCAAAGCCTTCCCATTCTGTACGCCCTGGTTCACTAATATGCACGTGTGTATCAATCATTCCCGGCATAACATATTGTCCTGTTGCATCTACAATCTCTTTTGCATCTGCTTCAATTTGATCAGCAATACAGACGATTTTTTCGTCTTTTATTCCTAGCTCACATTTTCGAACACCATCATGAAAAACAACGTCTCCACCTTTAATAATTAAGTCATATTTCATCACTATGTCATTCCTTTCATATGACTCAAGGCACCAGTCATTTGAAATCACGAGTGCCTTGAGCGAGGTTTTTAGTAAGAGAATGAAGCTTTATGCTTGTGTTTCTTTACAAACATCCATTTTCTAACTTTTTATCCTATTCATTTTCATAAATTGTACCTTCTTTAAACTTAGACCCTTTGAATGCATACTTGGACAATAACAGATAAGAAATACCTGCAACGATGAATCCAACTAACCAAGCAAGGTCAACTTCGACAAATGCAGCACCCGCACCGATAAATAGAGCAAGCATAGCCGCAGGGTTATAGCCAGCATATATACCTTTTTCATTGTATAACTCTTTTAGATTTACTTTTTGTTTTCTTAAAACGTAATATTCAATTAACAAGATTGCTACAATCGGTCCTAAGAATGCTGAGTAAATCAAGATGAACATGTCTAAACCTTTTGAGCTGTCGTCTTTAACTAACAACCAAGGGAATGAACCGATAGCAAGTAAACCAGTAATTGTTACAGCAACTTTGTAACGTACTTTTGTAATCAACTGAATAACATAGGTTGGTGGAATAATGTTAGCAACCATGTTAGTAGCAATTGTAGCCATTACGATAAATGCTGATACACCGACTGTTACATATGGATTGTCAATAACGATAGCCAATGCTGTAGGAGGGTTGTTAACACCTGTTACAGTAGCAACCATTGCACCGACGATCAAAACAAAACCGTATGAAATCATAATTGGTGAGAAATACATTAAACCACGTTTTGTATCACTAATACCTGTTTCAAGCTCTCTTGAGTAGTCACTTGCGTTAAGGAAAATAGCAGCATAGTTACCCAAGAATACCATGATATATGCGAAGAACGGTAAGCCCCAAGTACCTTCAGTAGAGACCCAGCTGTCGTATAATTCGCCTCTGTAATCTGACATTAAGATAATAAATACGTAAAGCATAGCACCCATGATCACAACTGATGCAAGTGTTTCTACCCACTTAATAGCTGTAAAGCCATATAGGGAAAGCACAATTTGTACAACTTGTAGAACGACGAAACAGATTGCGATGCTGTCAAATGCACCATCTGTTAAAATCTTCATAATTTCATTCAGTGCCGTACCACCAATCCAACTTTGAATACCATACCAGATAATGGCCGGTACACCTCTCATGAGTGAGGAAATAATTGTACCTTTAAATCCGAAAGACATTCTTAATTGAACAACGTACGGAATACCTTCACGATATCCAGCACGGTCATTTAAAGCAAAAATACCGGAAATAATTAAAATTGCAATGAATGCAGCAGCGATTGTCTGCCAAATGTTGAGCGTCGCAATACCCGCTACAACAATACTCATTCCTAGCGTCATGTTACCCATGTTAACGCCGTCACCAATCCACATAAAAATATACGGGACTTTACCAACGGTTCTATCTTTTGCGCCATTCGGCTTTAATGAACTATCTTCATTAATAGCGTGCACTTCCACCTCTTTTGTTCCATTGAGATCATTCGTCATTGTGTTCGACTCCTTCTGCGGTTCTAATATTTTTGATGCATCATTTCGGAATAACTTTGAATGCTACGCGTGATAAGCTACGGATCCAAAAGCACACTCGTCTATCCCTTTCCAAAAATATGATATAAAATAACTGCTATTCAAGGGAGTGAATACCGATTTTAACCGCTTTCAACTTCCTTGTTCACATTATATAATAATTAAAATAGAGGGTCATCATACCTATTGGACAAAATATATAGGATAAGTTGTATAGCATGCATAATATATTTAGAAAATATACCTTTTTGCACTATTTATTGTTTACTTTGCACAATAAAGTATGCTTTTTTATTGAATAACCTTCCAATTTTACCTTCTGCTGGGTTATAATTTACAACACGTACATAGTGCTAATGGGTTATTGGTATTAAATTTAATGTATCTTACCGCTCACTTCACACTTTATACACATATTTGATTAAAAAGCTTTTCAACTATATATAGGATTTTCCTAATTAAATGAAACATACATATTACATTAACTTCCATGTCAAGATACACCATATAAATGTGTATAAAATCAAAAAGCACTACAATCATTCTTGTTAGAAAGAGGATTGTAATGCTTTTGGTTTCATTAAATGCTTATTTTTCTATTAAAGTAAATCCTTGAAGAAGCAGCATGGATGATTATTCAACAAATGTTCCTTGATGATCATATGCATTATTATGAACAACATCGGATACAAGGTATTCGTAAATGTCGTCAACTATTTCAATGCCATTTTCAGCATAATCTTTTTCAATTTTTTCATAGTTTTGCCCTGGATAATAAACTTTATCAAACCCTTTTGCAGGCTTAATTGCATTCAAATCATCCATTGTTTGTCCAATGTTTTCTTTAAATAATTCAATTGAAGTAAATGCACTTGGATTAATAACAATATGAAGCTGTCCTAGATTTCTTCCTTCACTTAAATCATGATACATAGAAGAAACTTTATTTCCAAATGGAAGCCCTAATAAAATCCCTGACAAAACATCAATCATCATGGCTAATCCATACCCTTTTGGTCCAGCTATTGGCAATAATGCTCTTACCTTGGATGGATCCGTAGTCGGTTCTCCATTGCCATCTACAGCCCATGTATCTGGAATGGCGGTATTTTTAGAACGGGCATGAAGAACTTTTCCCCAAGCTTGTACAGTAGTTGCCATATCAAAGCTAATAATTCTTCCGTCTGTTCCAGGCGCTGCAAATGCGAGTGGATTTGTTCCATAATATGGTTCAGCTCCACCAAAAGGGACAACCATCGGATCTGATTGACACATTGAAATACCGATCAAATCTTGTTTTGCTGCTTCTTCCGTGAAGTAAGAAATTGCACCACTATGGCTCATTTCTCTTACACCTACTACAGCAATACCATTTTCTTTTGCGATTTTAATCGCTTCATCCATCGCATATTTTGCTGCCACATGTCCTGCACCATTATCTCCATGATAAATCGCTGTACAAGGACCTGTTTTTTCTAATCTGAAATCTGGATTTCGATTAATCCCATTTTTAGCAATTCTCTCTGCATAGTATTCCACACGAACTGCACCATGCGAATGAATTCCTTTTGCATCTGCAAACACGAGTACATCAGCGACAATAGCTGCATGCTCTTCCGTTAATCCAGCTTTCATCAGCTTCGTTTTAAATAGATTGCTCAAATCCTGTTTGGATAATCTCATTTAAGCTCACCTCTAGTATGATTTACACAGTAGTAATAGGTAATTATTTCTTTGTTTTCTGTAAAAAAATAATAAGTTGCACTGTTCGTTCAAGGTTGTATGCGTTCGTAACCTCTTGGATGCTGCATAGATGGTTAAAATGGTTAACGACCTATGCAGCATCCAAGCATGATGGCATACATAAGGGCTAAAATCACTAAACATCCCTATTAAGGAAGAATGGTAAAAAGCAATCCTACTCTTTACCATTCACACAAATCTTAAAGTGTTACATCACGATTACAGTCTTTTGAATATACATAAGATAATTTTTCTCTACCAACTGCATACGCTGCTTGTAAGCAGTATGGTCCCATAAAGATATAGTCATCTTTCTTCACTGGAATCCACTCATTGTCCAAATTGTACATCCCTTCACCAGATAACAAATATGCACCATGCTGTTGATAGTGTGTTTCAACGAATGGGTGACTAGCTGCTGGGTCAAACGTTAAAATATGAAAATTCATATCGAAAGCGATATCTGTTGGAAGTAAGTCTTGGATGTGTACATTTTCCATGTCATCATAAATCACTTCTTCGATATCATTTGAGTTTCCAGCATATACCCATGGCTTATGGCCTTCTAATGGAATGTGCTTCTGCTTATAAAGAAACACCTTGGAATCTCCAGCCTCTAGGTTTTCGAAATACATTTTTACGGATGGTGGGCAGTATAAGTAACCGCCTTGTTCAAGTACAAACGTTTCATCATCTGCTTTTGCTTGAATTTTGCCTTCTAGCACATAAACAAATGTTTCAATATCTTCTTGTCCACCAAAACCTTTTTCGTTTTTTCCACCTTCATGGAATGTAACAATGTAATCAACAAAGCTTGCACCGATTTTTGGAGAAGATAAAATACTCATCGTTACATTTTCAAATCCTGGCACAACATTATTTACTAGACCTTCAGGTGGAATAATTGCATACATTCCTGGTTTGATAACTGCTCTACTCGTTAAAATATCTTTTGGATAACCCATCTATAAACACTCCTTATTTCATATTATTCATCTACCTCTCTGAAGTAATAAATCTTTCCCATGCTCCAGAAAAGTAAAATATCTAAATTATTCCTTATACCCTAACTCATATAATGCACCAATTAAAGCATTAACACCTACAGCAAGCTGTTCTGGTTTGGTATATTCATGTGGAGAATGGCTAATTCCATTTCGACTCGGAACAAAAATCATCGCAGTAGGCATTGCTGGTGCCATTAACTGTGAATCATGTCCCGCACCACTGTGCATCATCTTATAATCCAGTTTATTAAGCTCACATTGTGTTTGTATCGCTTTAACAACATTTGGGTCCATTGGAACCGGATCTGCATCCATCCACATATCGATATCGATTCTTACTCCAAGTTGTGAAGCAACTTCATTCATTTTTGCTGTTACTTCATCCGTAAATTGATGCAAAGCATCTTTATGTGTATGACGAATATCTAATGTAAACGTAGCTTTTCCTGGTACAACGTTTACGGTGTTTGGTTCAAGAATTAGCTTCCCAACTGTCGCAACTAATGGATCACCATGTTCTAAAGCCATATCGTTAATTGCACAAATCATTCGTGATGCAGCATTCATGGCATCTTTACGATATCCCATCGGCGTTGTTCCTGCATGGTTTGCTTCCCCATCAAGCGTAATAGTAAAGCGACGTTGTCCAACAATATGCTGAACAATCCCAACCGACTTGCCTTCTTTTTCTAATACGTTTCCTTGCTCTACGTGGAGCTCAACAAACGCTTTCAAATCTTGACGCACTTGCTGTGGATCTTTTTTGTAATCAAATCCTGCTTTATGCATCGCTTCTTCAAAAGGAATACCATCAAAATCCTCCATGTGCTTTACTTCTTCAACACTTGGGTGTCCCACAATGTTTTTGGATCCCCAGAAAGAAAATGGAAAACGACTTCCTTCTTCTTCTGCCATCGAGACAACTTCTAAATTTCGCAACGGCGGGCCATACGTGTCTTTTAAGTATTTTAGCGCAAGAAATCCTGCGATAATTCCATATTGTCCATCATAAATCCCACCATTTTTAACCGTATCAACATGAGAGCCTGTTAGAATAGTCTCATCTTTAAAAGTAGTCCCCTCTAAACGGCCAAATAGGTTTCCAACTTCATCAAATTGTGCTGCAAGGCCTTCTTCTTCCAGTAGCTTTTTCAAGGCGTTTTGGGCATCTACCCATTCTTTTGAATACAAAAGTCTTGAAACGCCGCCATCAGGGTTCCCACCGAATTTGCCTAGCCAGACAAGCTTGTCTTCCACTTCTTTTCCTGAATATGCATTATTCATGCTATACCGCCTCTCTACATGTCATTCATGAGTATTAATGTAAATATGGGGTTATAAATGCAAACTAGATTAAATAATTGATCTTGTTTAAAACAAGATTTCCCCTGTTAATCTTCCATAAATTATTATATCCCATTCATGATGTAAAGTAATTGTCTTCTTTAAACAAATAATTTGTTTATCTATGGCCATTTTAGATAAAAACTATACAAGGCACATAAAAATAAAGAAGCAAAAGCAGGCTCTCCTGCTTTTGCTTCTTTTCACTTAAGGTGTATAATCCACATTTGGTGAATACACGTTTCCAGCATTCCAAATTAAATATTCATTTATTCCATTATCCTTTAGTGCTTTAATTTGTGCCTCGACTTCTTTTTTACCGTACTGCATCGCAGCACCTTTGTATAGCCATGGAGCTTCGAAATCTTGAATCCATGGTCTAGAGGTTGGCGGATTCTTTAGCTCCCCAAGCACTTCATTTTCTACCTTTGCATATTCCGAAACTAAGCGATATGGTTCTTTATCTGGCATGGGGATTCCGAAATAATTATTCGTCCAATGGCTTGGATAGATCATCGAAGAAATAACATCTACATTTTCTGAAATCCGCGAGAAATTTTGACCAATTCCAGGTGTCTCTGGAATCGTCGCAGCGTATCCAAATATATCTACGGAAACATCAACATCATAATATTCCAATTCCTTTTTGGCAAAAGCGACAAAATCCGTAACTGCTTCTACCCGGCGTTTTACATTATCAAGCTTGGAATTCATATAATCTCCCTGCTTATATTCAAGCTCACCGTCACGACGCTCAAAGCCTTCTGGAAATCGAACATAATCAAATTGAATCTCTTGAAATCCCATCTCTGCAGCTATTTTAGCAATTGCAACATTATATTCCCATACTTCCTTCAAAAACGGATTTACGAATGCTTCACCTCTACCATTCACCCATACTTTTCCGTTTTTTTCTTTAAATGATAAATCCGGCTTTGCTTTTGCAAGATTTGTATCTTTAAAAACAACAACCCGTGCGATTGGATATATCCCTTTTTCTTCTAAGACTTGCATCATTTCCTTTGGATCATGGATATAATTTTGCGCGATGGAGGCGTATGGAGAGCCTTCTTCGGGTGTAAACGTGAGATTTCCATGATCATCCTTAATATCAATAACCATTGCATTCAAATCAGTGGTTTCTACAAGGTTTAATAGTGTGTCAAATCGACTACCTCCAGCTGAATTACCAGTTACATAGATTCCCCTTACTGCATCTGGGTATTCAAAATGAAAGCCTGAATCAAACGTAAACCGGGTAAACTTCTCATTCGTCGGTAACAGCTTGATCGTTGTTTTCCGTTCTTTATGTAGTGTGACTTCCATTAGCTTATCCCCATTACTTTTTATTGGTATCGTGAAGGCCAATACAATAAATAGAAGAATGCCAATAAATATGTAGATTCTCGAACGATTTTTACGCATCCCTATCAATCTCCTAATTTCTGTTTAACTTTATTATATAGAAAAATATAAACAAATTAAACGAATTTCCAAAGTTTTTGTCGACCTTTAATTGATTATCCTGAAATTGGTTCGCTTTGTAACGCTGAAAAGGAGTGCTTTAGCTTTAGAGCAAAAGAAAGGGGAGATTCAATAGATTGCAAATGGATATGAAATATCGTTGGTTCGGTAAAAATCCAATGATTATGTAAAGCACTAACATGCAGTCCATAATAGCTTGCAGCAAAAACAAATGGAAAAACTTCATCCTGTAAAATTGCGATTTCAGCTAAATTTAAGGCGTTTCCATAATCATCTAATGCTTCAAAGGTAACACCAACAGATGTTGCTTTATTACTCATTTTCCCTTGAATATACACACCAAAATCACGTGTGAGCGACACCATACAGCCATATTTGTTAATGGTACACTCCCCATTGAGGATGCTTGCAAATCGATTTCCAGTAGCCTGCAATTGGGACACAGATTTTCCTCCTTTATTTGCATTTTTCTTCAAAACAAAAAAAAGCGCGCTCACTTTAAAAGAAAGGCGCTTTGACGATATCTGCTGCTTTTTGTTTCGAAATATAGAAATATACAAGTATAACAAGGCCTTATTCTTCCTTTTGTAACAAAGTACTTTCCCCCACTTACTCTCTTGAACTAATAGTTAAAGTGGGGGGAAACAAGCTACACGACACTCCCCTTTGATGCAAGTGCATCCATTAAATCGGAATCCATTATATTTGTCATTGTCGAAGTATTTGGTGACCAGTCCCCCATCGATTCAATGCCTTGATTTCGTTTCGTTGAAACAAATAAATCAAGCTGCTGGTTTGGTCCAAATCCAACAGCAGAAGCTCTATCAACCGTATTCGTTTTAAAAGCAAACAAATTAATATACATCGGCATGAAGTTCATTTAATCCCTCCCTGGGAATTGATTCATAGCTTTTTCGATAGGTTGATGGTGAATCAATTAAGTCTCGATCATCAATAGCCGATTTTAATCCGAGGAAATCACAGGCATCTCCATAATTGGAGCCGAATCCTTGTGTATATTTTGCCGAGTTATTCCAATCATACAAATAATTTTCTCCTATATTTACAGCAGAGGCGTTTTCAACAGAATTTATCTTCAATATAAAGATATTATTCGTCACAATGGAATGTCTGTCATTCATCCCGTATCCCCCTTTTTAAAATGTATATGTCATTAATTTTTGAATATGTATAGTTAAAGAAAGGCGGGACATTGAATGGATATCGATAAATTTAAAAAATGGTATGAGGTAGCTCAACAATTCCATGGAAAAGACTTTTGGGATAATGTTTTTAATGAGCAAATGGAAGCTTTTACCTCCAATCATTCTAAAAATACATCTACGAATTCTTCTGAACAACCGGAACAACAACACGATGGAAAAGAACACCCTCCTATTGATATCCTCCGTAATGAAACGGAATTATTAATCATTGTAGAGATTCCAGGTCTAACTAAAGAAGAGGTGGAAGTATTTATCGAAGGACATCAATTAATGATAAGAGGAAATCCGAGTGCGCTTTATCATCAATACGCTTACATAAAGCAAGAAAGAAGTTTAGCACCATTTCGCCGAATCATCGGACTTCCTAATCGAGTTGACCCCAGTAAAGTCTCTTCCTTCATGGATCAAGGACTGTTAATTATTAAGTTTTCACTTAAGCCTTCTCAAAGTCGTAAAATTATCATTGATTAGTCCTCACTTTTATAGGAGACACTGTCTGAGAAATCCGCATCATTGATAAATAGCTGTGTATCTACTAAGTGTGTTCCATCACTAAATTGTCGCATCATCATCGATCTTTTTATTCCTGTTTGATAGGAGCGCTTTTTATTTATACCAACCGATGCCTGTGATGCATAGTCAACTGAGTTTACTTTTACAAAAGGAATATTAATATTTCTTTTTTTCATCTTCTTCCCTCTCTTTATAAATAGAGTGTCGTTATGAAAAAGTATGCATTGCTTTACGAAATAATTACTATTTGAAGGAAAAGTGGGATTACATGCTTAGAAACCTTATTAATTTGTTTCTAGATCCATCCATAAAAGAACGAATAACAACTCTAGAAGCCGAGCTTCTGCGACTCAAGCAGCAAGCCGCGGAGGAACACGTTCTAGATGAATTACGTATGCTGCAGGAAAAATTAGATCAGTTCATTACGGATGAAAGAATGCAGCCAATTCATATTAAGAAAATTGACGTGGATCGCATTTATATTGATAAATACGAGACAAATAATAATATTGGGGCGTTAGGAATTAAAGAGCTAGGGGGTAGATTAAATATTGGGGCAAATTATGGACAAGGCATGAGTCCTCCCCCTATACCTAAACATTCTAAAAAAGAAATGGATGAAAATACAATGCAAAAAGTGAATATTGAATCTCCTCCGCCTTCTGAACCGACGATTAATATTAGGGGGAAGAAATAAAGAAATTATTTTTATACCATAGAACTCTTAGCTGAAATTGCGTTATTAATAGGAAAGCTATTCAATTAGAGATTGAATAGCTCGCCCCAAACTTTATCCTTTAACTTTTAAAAGTCTTAGCGCATTTAAAATCACGATGACGGCAGCCCCTGTATCGCTAAGTACGGCCATCCAAAGTGTAAGCCAGCCCGGAAATATAAGAACGAATGCTATAAATTTTACCACTAACGAAAACCAAATATTTTGTTTAATAATCGCTAATGCTTTTCTACTTAGCTTAACGGTATGTGGTAATTTTTCTAGATTATCTGCCATTAAAACAATATCCGCCGTTTCCATAGCGGTATCTGTTCCCGC
Organism: Virgibacillus sp. LDC-1; assembly: GCF_030137545.1. Classification (GTDB taxonomy): domain Bacteria; phylum Bacillota; class Bacilli; order Bacillales; family Amphibacillaceae; genus LDC-1. The sequence continues at coordinate 148,904 of NZ_JARUVL010000002.1, forward strand.
TCCCCCCATCGCAATTCCTAAGTCTGCAGTAGCAAGTGCAGGTGCGTCGTTTATCCCGTCACCAACCATCGCAACTTTATAGCCCTCTTGTTGTAATTGTTTTATCGCATCTACTTTATCGGCCGGTAACAGCTCTGCAAAATAACGATTGACACGTGCTTCGCTTGAAATCCTCTTAGCTGCACCTTCATTATCACCAGTTAGCATGACCAGTTGATTAACGCCAACTTCTTTCAAACCATTTAATGCTTTAACAGTAGATAAGCGAATCGTATCAGAAACAGAGATAATCCCCATTATTTCTGTTTGTGTACCGATTATCACGACAGTTTCCCCATAACTTTGTATCTTTTCTACTTTGGCCCTAACATCATCTAAATATATTTCTAGATCTTCAAACAGTTTTAGATTACCGGCATAATGAACTTCTCCATTGATTGTTGCTTGAACACCTTTCCCGACAATATTTTTAAATAACGTTCCGCTCTTAACCTTAACTCCCTTATCCTTCGCATATTCAACAATTGTTCTTGCTATTGGATGTGTGGAGTAATCTTCCAACGTAAATGCTAATGATACTAATTCTTCTTCTGTGGTAGTTAATGCATCAATTTCAGTTACTTTTGGCTTTCCTTCTGTTAATGTTCCTGTTTTATCAAACGCTATCGCATCAATGGCTCCAGCTTTCTCTAGGAACGTTCCACCTTTTATTAAGACACCATTCTTTGCGGCGTTACCGATTGCAGAAACAATGGCAACAGGAGTAGATATAACCAATGCACAAGGACAGGCAACTACTAATAATGCAAGCCCTTTATACACCCACTCTTCTATAGCACCAAAGCCGAATAGGGGTGGTATCACGATTACTACTAATGCCAAAGCAAAAACAATAGGTGTATAGATACTGGCAAACTTATCAATAAATGCTTGGGTAGGGGCTTTTTGCTCCTGTGCTTCTTCAACTAAATGAATGATTTTTGATATCGTAGTATCCTCGACTAGTTTGGTGACTTTGACTTCGATCGAGCCACTTTCATTAATGGTACCTGCATATACCATATCTCCAGTCAATTTATCCACTGGGATAGACTCACCGGTGATAGCTGCCTGATTCACACTCGTCTCACCTTGAATAATTTCACCATCTAACGGAATTCGATCACCGGGTTTAATAACTACAACCTGCCCAACTGAAACTTCCTCTACAGGCTTTTTAACTAAATCTGTGCCAACTTTAATCCATGCCTCTGATGGTGCCAAATCCATTAAATTGCGAATTGATTTTCTCGTTTGCTCCATCGATCTATTTTGCAAGGCATTCCCTAAAGCAAATAACCATACGACAGTTGCACCTTCAAACCATTCTCCAATTAAAGCTGCTCCTATTACTGCAACAGACATTAAAACATTCATATCAAGGGAACGGCTTTTTATCGAATAGTAGGCACCTTTCACTGGTTTATGACCACTAATAACAATAGAAATAGCATATAGAAAAGTGGTCATTAAATGCGATACACCAGTATAGGAGCCAACAAATCCTAGTGCTATTAAGATACCAGAGAAGGTAATGCCTCCATATCCTTCTTTATTTTGGGGTGTAACTATAGTTTTATTACGTTTTGTAATTAGTGAAGCTTTATATCCAAGCTTCGATACTTCCGTAACAATATCCTCAACACTATTTTCATGTGCTATTTTCATTTTGCCAGTTGAAAAATTGACAGTAACTGTATGAACAGTTGGAATCGCATTTAAATGATTTTCAATGCTTTTCGCACAACTGCTACAGTCCATTCCTACAACAGCGTAAGTTCTTACACTTTTGTTTTGTTTTAATGGTTCTGCCGTAAAGCCGAGTTTTTGAATTGTCCTTTCTACAATGTCAAAGGATACAGTGTCGTCCCCAATTACCTGCAATTTTGCAGTATTGTAATTCACCTTTACCTCGTGAATGGCATCTAACCTAACCAGTCCTTTTTCTATCGTTAATGCACAAGAAGGACAATCCATTCCGTGGATCAAAAATTCGAGTTTTTCTCCCTTAACTGGATTGAAATGAATAGGAGGCGTTTCCTCAACCTCGCTACAACAACGAACCATTTTTTCTTCTGAAGCATTTCGATTACAGCAGTTATCTTTTACATTTGCCTGCACTTCTTTTGGATCAGAATTCATTCTTTTCACCTCTATTGATAGATATGGCTATTACAACAAGCAATATCATTTTGAATATCTTCAAGCACTACATCAAAATTAGTTAACAAATCACGTACGAGTTGATTACGTACACGGTAATATACATATTTTCCATCCTGCCTTCCGACAATAAGCCTACACCCTTTTAAGCAAGCTAAATGTTGCGAGATATTGGACTGATTTCCATTTAAATCATCAACAATTTGAGTAACTGTTTTTTCTTCCGTTTTAATACTTTCAAGGATTTGAATTCTGGTTTTATTTGAAAACCCGTGCAAAAATTTCATTTTAATATCGATATCAACTTTTTCCACCAAACGACACGCTCCTTATATTACTCGAAACGAATATGTTAACAATATATTAGCAATCACTAATATGTGTGTCAAAAATCATTTAGGTTCGTTATAAAGATGGTTTTTCTCATATCCAAGTTATCACATAAAAATTAGGGATAAGCATCGTGTTGTTGAGCGTATTATGTCAGAAAACGAGTAAAGCAAAAATACCTCACTTGCATTTTAACTAAAACATATATATAATATTTTAAAATTCATATTTCTAGCGATGACAAAGGTAGAGTACAATTACCCCCTGATTTTTAGAGAGCTTGTGGCTGGTGAAAACAAGCATCAAGGTGAATTGGAATTGGACTTTCGAGCTATCGAACGGATTAAGTGATTTTGCATATGCAAAATAAATAGGGTGGCACCGCGGTTCATTCGTCCCTTCTTTTTAGGGGAAGAATGGATTTTTTTATGCTTAAAAAAATATGGGAGTGATATCTAGTGAAGACGATTTTTTCTGGAATTCAACCTAGTGGTACACTTACACTTGGTAACTACTTAGGTGCAATGAAACAATTTGTAACGCTACAGGATGATCACCAATGCTATTTCTGCATCGTTGATGAGCACGCAATTACAGTACCACAAGATCGACTAAAGCTTAGAAATAATATTCGTTCTTTAGCCGCGCTTTATTTAGCAGCAGGCATTGATCCACACAAATCTACTTTATTTATTCAATCGGAAGTTTCTGCTCATACGCAGCTCGGTTGGATCTTGCAATCGCAGAGCTATATCGGCGAATTGGAACGCATGACACAATTCAAGGAAAAATCAGATGGAAAAGCGGCTGTATCTGCAGCTTTATTCACGTACCCATCCCTTATGGCGGCAGATATTTTGTTATATCAAACAGATATCGTTCCAGTAGGCGAAGATCAAACGCAGCATCTTGAATTAACACGTGATGTAGCACAACGCTTCAATAATCGATACAATGATATATTCACCATTCCTGAAATAAAGATTCCAAAGGTCGGCGCTCGTATCATGTCACTTCAAGAGCCTACGAAAAAAATGAGTAAATCCGATGAAAATGAAAAGGGATTTATTTCGATGCTGGATGAGCCGAAGAAAATTGAAAAGAAAATAAAAAGTGCAGTCACCGATTCAGAAGGCATCGTCGCATTTGATAAAGAAAACAAACCGGGTATTTCTAACCTGTTAACCATTTATTCAAGCTGCACAGGAGAATCAATCGAAGCATTAGAAAAGAAATATACAGGTGTTGGCTACGGTCAATTTAAACAGGATGTGGCAAATGCTGTTATTCAGTTGCTTGAACCAATTCAACAACGATACCATCAGCTTATCGATTCGGATGAATTAGATTTGATTCTTGATCAAGGCGCAGAAAAAGCATCGTTTACAGCGAACAAAATGCTACAAAAAGCGAAAAAGGCAATGGGACTTGGAAGAGTTCGTAAAAAATAGTCATGGAGTCGGTTAGATATCGGCCCCGAAAAAAACCAGCGAAGGATAAATATCCTTCACTGGTTTTTTGATTTTTGCTTTGATGGATGATATGCATGCTCGAACTCCCACAGTTTTTCAAGGAAAGGCTGACCTTTTATCAGCTTTTCACATAAATCCTCATGGGCGTCTGTCCAACCATAATTCACTCCTTCATATAGCGCTTCCCATACCTTTTCCTCGTTCATATAACGAATGGCCGGATATTGCTTTGGGTCCCATTCGGTTAACCAATAACGAAGCTCATTAATGTTATTTGATGTATGTAGCTGATCCAACGCCATCATTAAAAGCTGCTTAAGCTGTCTTTCCCGCCTCGTCAATCCATATACAAGCTCAGGTGGCATCGATAGCATATGGTATTCTTTTTTGTATGCCGTCTCATCAAAACTAAAATGCTGTGGTTTAGTATTTTCAATCATATCGTATACAAGCTGTTCCTGTCTTGGTATCAACCTACTTTTCCGGATTGGAATTTGATAACCAATTGTATCAAAAGCAAGCATATCAGTGCCGTCTGTTACGACACATGCATAATCTAATACAGATCGTTCATGCCCTTTACGCATATATGCACGCTTATAAATCATATCAAGCAATGCTTTAGGCAGATCATGCATATCATTTTCAATAAAATGAAACAGTGGTTTACTTATGTATACGAGCGGAACCTGGTCTAACAACTCAATTTTATCTTCTTTTCGCCATTCGTGAAAATAGCAAACACTATATCCATTTTCTTCTCCCTCAAACCAATTCACCCAAACATCATGCAAATATAACATAGTCAACCCTCACTTCAATCAAAATTGTTTCAGAGACAGTCATAATGGCGAAGCAGCTACATGAGTTTTTCCAAAACTGGTACATTTTGAACGTGTACCTTACCATCATTATGACCAACTAAAACAAAAAATATTCGATTGGATGTTAAGGTTTGGTCGGAAATTGAAAGATAGCAATTGTCATAATTACGATACCAATGGGAAGAAAATAACATTCCAACTGACCGCTTATATAAATAAAATATTCGGTCCATGACACGCCTGCTGGCAAGAAATTCATATAGGCAATTAAGGTTACACCGCCAGAAACAGCGAGCCCAAATCCGAGTAAAAAAATAAAAATTATTCCCACCATACCACCGCCCACGCTTGTCCAATGCTTTATACCATTTTATGCAAGCGAACAAGCATTCATGCAAGGCAATCCTTTATAGAAAGCAACTCGATAGGAAAGCACTATTTTTCACACGAAAAAAAGGCGTCCATAAATCTTTTATGACTTATGGAACAGCCCTTTTCAACATAATAAAACACTATTATTCATATTTCTTAAACAATAAGGAAACATTGTGACCGCCAAACCCTAATGAGTTACTCATTACAAAGCGAACAGCTTGCTTTCTTGCTTCATTTGGAACATAATCTAAATCACATTCAGGGTCAGGTGTCTCATAATTAATTGTCGGTGGAATCATTCCATTTTCAATTGTTTTAACAGAGATTACTGCTTCCACCCCACCAGCAGCTCCTAGCAAATGCCCTGTCATTGACTTCGTAGAAGAAACAGCTAATTGATCTGCATGATCTTTAAAAACATCGCGTATTGCTGCTGTTTCATACTTATCATTCAAATCTGTACTTGTCCCATGCGCATTAACGTAGTCCACACTTTCTGGATTAACTTGTGCGTCCTCCAGTGCTTGCTTCATCGCTCTTGCTGCGCCTTCTCCACTTTCTGCAGGAGCAGTAATATGATATGCATCCCCTGTAGCACCATAGCCTACAATTTCAGCATAAATGTTAGCCCCACGCGCTAAAGCAGAATCTAATGTTTCTAGTACCAGAAGACCAGCACCTTCCCCCATTACAAACCCGTCTCGATGCTTATCAAAAGGACGACTTGCTTTTGTTGGGTCCTCGTTAAATGTCAGAGCCTTCATGGATGAGAAGCCAGCAAACGACATATTTGTAATTGGTGCTTCTGCTCCACCAGCAATCATATAATCGACCTGTCCACGTTGCACAGCTTTAAATGCGTCACCAATAGAGTTCGCTCCAGAAGCACAAGCTGTTACTGAACAAGAATTAATTCCTTTAGCTCCTAATTGAATCGAAACTTGACCTGCCGCCATATCTGGAATCATCATAGGCACAAAGAACGGGCTCACACGACGATGCCCCTTCTCTAAAAACTTTCGAAATTGATCTTCATACGTTTGCATACCACCAATTCCTGAACCGATCCAAACTCCAACTCGTTCTGCATTGCTTTCATCAATAACAAGCTTTGCATCCTCAACAGCCATTTTTGCTGCAGCAACAGCAAACTGTGTAAATAGGTCCATTTTACGTGCATCTTTTTTATCCATATATTTTGCTGCATCAAAATCCTTTACCTCTGCAGCTACTTTTGCAGGAAATTCATCCTTATTCACATGTGTGACAAAGTCAACCCCTGACTTGCCTGCTATCAAGCTATCCCACATCGTTTGTACATCATTACCAAGTGGAGTAATCGCTCCAACCCCTGTGATGACTACCCTTCTATTCTCCAATTTTTACCCTCCTATCATGCATGGTTCTTTTTCTATTATCGCTATTATCGTCCCCAGCGAATTGCAACTGCACCCCACGTTAATCCGCCGCCAAAGCCTACGAGGACGATGAGGTCATTGTCTTTTATTTTACCGTTCTGAACGCTTTCTGATAAAGCCATAGGAATGGACGCTGAAGAATTATTTCCATACTTTTTAATTGTTGTTGCCATCTTATCCTCTGCAATCCCTAATCGCTCGCGTGCAGCATTCATAATTCGAATATTTGCTTGGTGCGGAATCAAATAATCTACATCTTCTTTATTATAACCTATCTTCTCAATGACATTAACCGAGGACTCTGGCATTTGTCGAACAGCGAACTTAAATACTTCTCTACCATTCATAATAATATGCTTTTGATCATCCTCATACAAATGCTTTCCACCAGTACCATCTGCTCCTAGCTCAAAGGATAGTATACCTTTACCTTCTGATACTTCACCTAGCACGACAGCACCGGCGCCGTCACCAAATAATACACACGTGTTACGATCCGTCCAATCAGTAATTTTCGATAGCTTCTCAACACCCACTACCAATATATGCTTATACGTTCCGGTTTCAATAAATTGCTTTCCAGTAATCATTCCATACATAAAGCCTGCACAAGCAGCACTTACATCCATTCCTGCCGCTTTTACTGCACCAAGCTTTTCTTGCAGCACACAAGCAACAGATGGAAATGGTGTATCAGGTGTAACAGTCGCTACTAAAATTAAATCAATATCCTCTGCCTGGATATTCGCATCCTCCAGCGCTTTTTGCGCTGCAAAATACGCCATATCCGATGTATCAACATCATCAGCAGCAATTCTTCTTTCCTCTATTCCAGTACGCGTGCGAATCCACTCATCGCTTGTATCTACTATTTTTTCCAAATCTTTATTTGTAACGATTTTTGGTGGAGCATAATGACCTGTTCCAATTACGCCAACGCCCATAAATCCATCCCCTTACACATAATGTTATTATCAAATGTTATGACTTGGTACTAATTTTAATGCAAAAAAGATTTTCTAGCAAGTAGTTCGCTAAAAACGCTTTTTTCCTTATTGCTGATCCGCGTATTGATTTGGTAAAAGTCCCGTTTCCTTATATTCGTCAATTGCCTTGTTTAACGTTAACTGAAAAGACTCGGGAACAATTCGGCTAAATGGAGAGAGTGAGATAATATTGTTTTTAAAATCAAAGGAATAAACCTTTCCCTTTAGCTTACTCTTATTAAATTTTTCAGCTGCTAAGCTATACAACATATCCACATGCTGTACCGTACTTGTCAATACCGCATCAGGATCAACATTGGATTGATCCATCACATATCCAATCGCATATAAATAATCATTAGCTGCAAGCTCCAGTATTTTTTTACTGAACGCATCTCCAACTGGATAAAAAACGTCGGCTCGTTTCTTTTTCATCTCTTCATACATATCAACAGCCTTTTCTGTTTCATTCCAATCATGAACATAATCAATTAACACATTAGCTGATGGATTTTGAAATTTTACCCCTTCATAAAACCCCTCTACTTCAGGCTGCCACTCATATGCTGCAATAATACCGACTTGATCGGTTAGGGTCATTTTTCCAGCAACCATCCCAGCAAAAAAACCCATGACATGTCCGTTAAAATTAAAGCTTGTTACATTGTTACTCGAATAAGAACCATTAAAATACACAAAGTGAACATCTGGATAGAGCTCTGAAATATCAACGAAATATTTACCAAAGCTGCTACTATGACCAAAAATTAAGTTGACTCCTTTGTGTGCGAATTCATCTACCGCATCAAGCACATCTTGCTCCGTTTTTACATTTTCTTTATAAAAAACGTCTACATCAAAGGAGTCCTTAATATGTTGCAGTCCTTCATAGCCCTTTGTATCCCATGATTTCTCCTTAATCGTTCCTTCCACTAGCATCCCGACTTTCTCTAGATTGCCTTGGTGTGCCATATCGCCACAGCCAGCTACTATTAAAAGTGAAATCATAATTAATTGAATGAGAATAAATCGTTTCAATGTAGGCACTCCAATCATTTAGCTATTCTTTGAGGTCAGGTCATTTGTCATGATAAGGCTCCACTGCTGCCTTTCTTATCTCTTCTTAAAGAAGATAATACCATGAATGACGTTCATAATGCTCCTTTAAAATACGCACGATGGTATTATTAGGTCTATTGTCACGAATACTGATAGAATTTTCAAGCTTTTTATTTTGATCCTTACTATGTTGAGATCTTACAGTTAGTGCTGGTTCCAAAAACGTATGATTTTTCCATTGTAACATAATCGGAATGAAATCCTTAACATATATTGCTTCTTGAATGAAAAGGTTGGACTTGAAGGGTATCCATTCTCCTCCTATACGTACACCATCATTTGCCATTGGCATCCATTCTCCAACAAGATACGGAATATGAATATCTATCATTTGATCATCTAGCTGCTTCATTTCCCTAGTTCCAATGCGTACGGCTCTATGCGAACTTGGTAATGGATGTTCATTTTGTTGTTCAATGATAAAAATATCATCATATCGCTTTTCATCTATCGTTTTGCAAAACGTAAATTGATCATTTCTACCAAAAAACATTGATAAATGATCTTTTTGATCCGTATCAACATGGTCGAATCCATACACTTTTTCACCTTGTTGGAGTAAATGATCTACAATGTGATATCCTATCCAATGAAAGCAATTCATAACCAAGGTTGTCATGAAAATCCCCCTTATTTTAAAGTCATATAACAATTTTATTCAGAAGAAATGCTTTTCATTTCTCCACTCATTTGATAAAATTAATGAGAATCATGTGCATAAATGAATATATACGTTTCATTAAATTATTTTAATATGAAAATCGAGGTGTATCCTATGCGTTATATATGGACAATAATTTGGGCAATGTTAATTAGTGGCGTGTTATCCTATGTACTTTCCAGTATGGCTGCAAACCCATTTGTTTTAAAAGACACGCTTATTTTAGGCGCAATTTTCGCGATCTTCATTTTTATTCTTGGTGAAGGTGTACTACGCGAAGAAAAGAGCAACTAATAGAACCGATATGCTATCGGTTTTACCGCTTTACATAAAGTATGCACGGAAAACCCTTGCCTTCTTGGGATGAACGGCAAGGGTTTTTCATTCATACTGGCATTCCTTTTTACTTGGCATGTTCGGTTTCCCGTAGAAATAACATAACGAGCTACTTTTCCGTTAATACCAAGGTAATGCACTAAGCGCTACGATTGCTGCGAGTGGTAATATTAATCGTCTAAAACGCCGTGGGTAAAAGCCATAGCCTCCATAACCGAATGGACCATAAAAGCCTGGGTACCCAAAACCAAATCCAGGATAGCCATAGCCGAGAAAACGACTTTCTTCAGCTGAGACCATTGGTGAATCGGTTTCATTATACGAAATTGGCACAGCAAAGTAAGCATACTCTTCGTCCAAGCCAGTTACTATTCCGTCAAACGTCGATCCATCATGCAGTTCGACAAGTACGTAGGAATGCATATGCTCCTTACACAATTTATATATATTTTTTTGATCATGTCTCATATGATACCCCTCCTCACCATTTAGGATATTCAAACGCCCAAATGGTGGTGACGGATGAAATGAGGAAGCTGTGATCAATTTATACATTGTTCAAAATACTGCTTGCACGCATATTTCAATCTTTTCTTTTTAGAATGTAAACAGGAGGTTACTTTTTTATGGAAATAGCAAATGAATTATGGTTGATAATTAAATATGTTGTACTCGGACTTATCCAAGGTTTTACCGAACCAATCCCGATTTCATCAAGTGGACATCTCGTTATTTTGCGTGAGTTATTCATGCTCGATATTAAAGGACTTTCCTTTGAGATTCTAGTTAATTTTGGTTCGCTAATTGCTGTTCTGCTCATCTATCGGAACGATATTATCCGATTAATACAAAATGGGTTTAGGTATCTTATATCAAGAGAAGAACAAGCAAAAGGAGATTTTCATTTTATCCTATTATTAGTAATAGCAACGATACCGACAGGCATTATTGGTATTTTATTTGAGGATAAAATAGGCGATCTTAGTAAAGCATCTACTGTTGGTATTACATTACTCATTACAGGACTTGCTTTGTGGATTATTCGTAATTTACGTGGTAGAAAAAATGATGGTGACATTACCATTAAAGATGCTCTCATAGTTGGGTTGGCTCAATCTGTTGCATTAATTCCAGGTATAAGTCGATCTGGTGCAACTATCGTAGCGGCGATGTTGCTTGGAATGAAGCAAGAAACAGCTCTCCGTTTCTCGTTTTTATTATATATTCCAGTAAGCTTAGGTGTTGGTATTTTATCAATCGGAGATATTGTGAACGATCCGAACATTGATGCACTAATGATTCCTTATTTACTTGCATTCATTGCTTCCATCATCGCTTCTTACTTTGCGTTAAAATGGTTTATAAATATCATGGCAAAAGGAAACCTTAAATATTTTGCTTTTTATTGTTTCATTGTCGGTGTGCTGGTACTACTTTTCATGTAATGCTTTTAAGCTTTTCCACCCCTATCCTAGTGGGTGGATTTTCTTTTCCTTCTTAAATTGTGTCTAAATCGTTAATATTTCTTTACAGATTTGTGAACATTTCTTATAATAAAGATGAATCAATTATTAGCACTATTATTTCTAGAGTTTTTTAATCACTTTTTAAACATAAACATGGGGGTATGGAAGATGGGACTTCTTGGATCAATTACAATTATATCGTTATTCTCATACTTTTTAATGGCATGTCTTTACTTTGTAACGAAAAAGTGGAGTGGAGTAAAACGTTTTGATGCAATCTTATCCTTTGCTTTTTGGCTAACGAGCATCATAGCATTAACGTATTTTGGCGTTCAAGCCACAGCAGGGCAGCATATCGTAACACCGTCCTTATGGATAACGATATTTGCATTTGGAAGTATGCTTGTGCTTGGAAAAGCATTTTTAGGCTACGGAAATACAAATACTTCAACAGAAAGCTAACTAAAAACTCTAACTTTGCTGGTACCAAAGTTAGAGTTTTTATTATGTTAAATACACCGTTAAATAGATGCCATTAGCCACCACTCACTGGAGGAATAAATGCGACAACATCCCCATCTACTAAGATGGAATTGTCTGTCACATATTCTTCATTGATCGCGACCATGACATTTTCCGTGTTTTGAATATCATACTTCCTTAGATATGTATTTTTCAATTCTTGAACAGTCATCCCCGCTGCTTCTACCGAGATTTTCTCTTTTCCGACAGATTCTTGAAGCTCCGCAAAAAATAATAGATCAACCATTGTTCATTTCCTCCTTAGAAGGTATCTTCTTCTCATAAGATATTTGTTCTTTCTGATCTCCTATCCATGAAGTACCGTCCTCCCAATGCTCTTTTTTCCAAATTGGGACAATTTCTTTGATCCGTTCGATAGCATATCGACTTGCTTCGAATGCATCATTACGATGCGGTGTAGAAACAGCAATAACAACAGCTACATCTGAAATATCTAATCGACCAATGCGATGAACAATAGCTGTTTGTGTATCTTTCCACTTTGCTTCAATTTCGGTACCAATTTGCAGCATCTTTTTTTCTGCCATTGATGCATATGCTTGATATTCTAAGTATAAAGTTCGCTTATCTTTCGTAAATTCTCTTACTGTACCGATAAATGTACTAATCGCTCCTGCTTCAGGACGAACTACTTGATTTATTGCTGCCTGTACATCAATTGGGTCCGTTGTAATCCAATAATTTTTGTCCATAGCTACCTCTTTCTCAAACATAATTCTGCCAATATTGGGATGTGATCGTCTAATTCTGATAAGGCAAATGTATAATAGTCATGTTCCTGACAAACGACGTTAGCATGCAAGCCAACAGCAACGATATTTGATAGTGTGCTTAGCAATTCTAAATCTTCCTCATTTCGAATTAAAACGATTTTAGGATAATGCGCTTGTTTATAGCCTTCCACTAACAATAAATCGAATGAAAAGGAACGATATAAAGCAATAATCTCTTCCAAAGAAAAGGAAGCCTCAGCGTTTAATTGCAAAAGGCTTTCTCCTTGCACTGTACTCACCTTAGCTCCTGCAAGCATATGTGAATGGCTATCTGTCCCCGATACATGTGTTGGATTACCACCATGTCCATGATGCTTAATTGTCCCTATTTTTATTTGATTTTTTGAGAGATATTCGATTAATTTCACCATGACGGTTGTTTTTCCTGCGTTTTTATAGCCTACAATTTGACTTATTAGAGTATTTTGCGACATTCCCATCTCTTTACCTCTATCTGCTTTTTTACAAAGAAAAGGCCGATCCATTCGATGAACCAACCCTCTTTTTCATAACAATACGTGTTCGTTTCAAAATCAGTCTGGAATTCCAAGCGCAATTTTTGCGTAGCGTGACATTCTTTCTTTCCCCCATGGCGGGTTCCAAACAATTTTAACTTCTACTTCCTTTACTTCTGGAATATCAGAAAGCGCTCGTTTAACATCTGATTCAATATGCCCTGCTAATGGGCACCCCATTGCGGTTAATGTCATTGTAACTGTACAGAGTCCGGCCGCATCCAATTCTACATCATATATTAAACCGAGATTAACAATATCTATTCCAAGCTCGGGGTCAATTACGTTCTCAAGCGCACCCATTAAATTTTCTTTTAATGCTTCCTCCATGCATTTCCCTCCTCTAACGCGATATATTCTTATTTAAACATATTTCATGCTTTTTTTAAATGATTTGCTTTACTATCTTGGAGCAGAAAATGTTCAAACCATTTAGTTGTTTCCTGCATTGCAAAACGACTAACTTTATGATCTCGATTCACTTCTTTTATAAAGCGGACATTTTTTCGATCCGGATATTGCTCTCTTACCTCTTGATAAAAACTATAAGATTGATCAAAAGGAACAACCTTATCTGCATCACCATGCCAAAATAAGAGCGGACGATTTGCTAGCGTTTCTTGTTGTAGCGATAAATCGATTCGCTCCAATTCTCTAAATAATTGTTGGATTGCTTCTTCGGACATAGGCAATGGACCTTCGCTCGTAAAGTGGTTCATAAGCTGTTTTGCATAAGCTGTAATACGGGGGGTTCCCATGAGAACTGCTGCTGCTTTAATCCACGGAAACTGTGTCATTGCCGCCGAGGTCGTAATTCCTCCCATGCTCGTACCAGCTACTCCAAAACGCTCGTCTAATAGAAGTCCTTCCCTGGAGAGATATGTTTTGATATGCAATAAATCCTGCAGATTTTGAAGCACAATATTCCAAAAAGCGAGCTGTCTTTGTTGAGAAGATAATGTATTGTCACGCTCGCCGTGATGAATACTATCTGGAAGTAGGACGCGAAATCCTTTTTCTGCAAGCATGTAAGCTAAAGGTAAATTTTGCTCCTTCGCACTTGTAAAACCGTGAAAGTATGTAACAATAGGAAGTGGATTTGCTTCCATTGTATAATCCTGAATGATAAGGGTAGGTATGCTACCGATGTTTAATTTTTGTATACCGATCATTCGCCACAACTCCTCATTAAGTTTCTCTCTACTATTCATCTTAATATCTTTTTTTATAAACATCAAAGTAATTCGCTCTTTACTTATTTAGAGAAGACTAATACACTAAAATAATACGAGGTGAAACAAATGAAAAATAACAAACATTTAATTGCATTAGATTTAGATGGAACACTTCTAACAGACAAAAAACAAATAAGCGATCGCACGAAAAAGATTGTATTACAGGCTATGAAAGAAGGACATGTCGTTGTTATCGCAACTGGCAGACCACATCGCGCAAGTATTGGTTACTATCATGAGCTCGGACTCCAAACACCAATGGTGAATTTTAATGGCGCATTAATCCACCACCCATTAGATAAAAAGTGGGACGCGCTTCATAATCCAATGCCAAAACGAACAGCACTTGGTATTGTTGATGCCTGTCATCAATTATCCGTTAAAAATATTCTAGCTGAAGTTCAGGATAATGTTTACATAGACAAATATGATGACGAAATCATTAGCATCTTTAATCAAGCATCAGCAAACACGAACTTTACGGTAGGAAATTTAAAAACCAAACTAAATGATGATCCGACATCTCTCCTTATTCACCCGAAGGAATCACATATTATTGAGCTTCGCAATCATTTAGACGACTATCACGCTGAAATGATTGAGCATCGTAAATGGGGAGCACCATGGAACATCATTGAAATCGTCAAAAAAGGAATGAATAAATCAGTTGGATTAAAAAAAGTGGCACATTATTATAACATTCCTCAAGAACGCATTATCGCTTTTGGGGATGAAGATAATGATTTAGAAATGATTGATTATGCTGGTGTTGGTGTTGCAATGGGGAACGCCATTGATGAACTAAAAAAGGTTGCCAAGCACGTGACAAACACGAATGAGCAGGATGGTATCGGTCAATTTCTAGAAGAATACTTAAAAATCAATGTAGAAAAAGCGATATAATTCTTAAAATGGACTTCCACAAAATGGAGTCCATTTTTAATTGCTTCCCTTCCCTCATTTTACCTGCAATATTCCAGTTATTCCGTATCATACTAGTAAAGAACGTTGAATACGTTCATTTTGCTGGGGGGGATTATGATGGGAAAAAAGAGTAAATCAAGACGATTTGTTCAATACGGATCTGATTCTGTTAAAAAGCATGCAGAACGATTTCCTTACCGTTCCCGTTTTTCTGATGTCGAGCGCAAGCACGAGGAAGCAGAAGACCATCATGTAGGAGGGTTTTAAATTGGAAAACAATAACTTATTCCAACAAGCTAAAAATGCTGTTCAGCAAATGATGAATATGCAAGGAAATGCGAATGAACAGGATAAACAAGCAGCTAAAAACGCAATCCAAGCAGCGTACAATGATTGTACACCAGAAGAAAAACAACATTTGCAGCAACTAGAACAGCAGCTTGAGCAACAACAACTAAGCTAACCTCCATCACATTGCCGTAAGTCCTTTGGGAATTTCCCGAACGCACTCCGTCTGTGATGGCAATTACCAATTCATTTATACAGGATGAAAAGGGATTGCTGCAAGCAGCTAACATACAAAGGATGCTCTAAGATAGAGCATCCTTTGTTTCATGCTTATCCTTTTTTCTTTCCTTAATTTCTGCTACTATGTAAGTACATATGAAAGATGAGGAGGAATAAAAATGAGTGTACGTGCGGAATCCACACCAAATCCGAATGCACTAAAATTTACGACGGATACATTAATTTTTGAAGGAACGAATAGTATTTCAGTAATGCCTGGTGATACAAGTGAACATGAAATTATGAATGACTTAATGAAGCTTGACGGGGTTGCCAATGTATTTGGCTATCAAAATTTTATTACCGTAAACAAAGATATGGATGCTGCATGGGAGACGCTTACTCCTAATGTAATGGAAGTTTTCGAAAAACACGGCTATTAATACTTTACATAAAGCTGTACGCTTAAACAACGTTCCGTGGAATCCTTCTTAGAAGGAAAGACACGGAACGTTGTTGTTTTATACCGTTATCGATAGGACAGGTCAACTGGAATATAATTCGGATTTACTTTTTCACCTGAGCTCGTCTTTCCATAGGCAGTAATAATCACAACTGGATCTTCATTTTCTTTCATATCTTCCGTAATATCCTGTTGTATTGTAAACTTCTTCCATCCCTCTTCCGTATCGAACGGAATACGTGATTCCTTTTTCACTACCGCTTTTCCTTGCTTCATTTCATAAAAAAAATCAATGTTTTTTCCTTTAGCTTCCCCTACCATTTCAATTTTTCCACCCGTAATCCGCACCTCTACATTACGGAAATTAGCGGCAACCTCTTGTTCTTGTGCTTCAGAAGCTGTCTTTATATTTGATTCTTGCTCGTTATTCTTCGGGTTTTCACTATTACTACATGCGATTAAACTAAAAGCAAGAAGTAAAAATACAATATATCTCATATACGCTCTTCCCCTATCTTCTATAGTTATGCTTCCCTTCTAAAAAAGCCAAATATTCCTGCTGTTTCGACGATATTTGTAAATGCATTCGGATCAATTTCTTTAATAATTTTTTCTAAATCATATAATTCATAACGGGTTATGACTAAGTAGAGCATATTTTTATTTTCATTAGAGTACGCTCCTTTAGCAGGAACGATGGTAATCCCACGAACCATTTTTTTATGAATCGCAAGCTGTAACTCTTCTGCTTTTCGTGTAATAATCATTGCCGTAACTTTTTCATGACGCGTATGAATTGCATCGATTACACGTGTTGTAACATAGAGTGCAACGAGTGTATATAATGCATTTTCAGGCTCGTACAATATTCCAGCTAATGCTATAATAATTGCATTTAAGGAAAGAAAATAGATACCAATCGGCCTATCCTTCATTCTCGATAGGACCATTGCTACGATATCCATTCCACCAGTTGATGCACCTAGCTTTAACGTTATCCCAACACCAGTTCCAGCAATCACACCGCCAAATACAGCATTAAGTAAAATGTCATCTGATATCGTTAATACCGGTAATATCGCTAAAAAAATCGACGTAAAAATAACAGACACAACACTGTAAATCGTAAAGCCTCTACCTACCTTCAACCAGCCGAGAATCGCGACTGGGATGTTAAACAAAAGTAATAAAATACCTGTACTTATTCCAACCCCAAGAAAATCTTTAAACACACTGGAAACAAGCTGTGCCGCTCCAGTAAACCCGCTTGCATAAACATTTGCACCAATTAAAAAGAAGTTCAAGGCAATTGAATTTAAAAAGGCACCGAAAATTACAATAACCATTCGCTTGGCTTCAACTAAAAACATGACAGCCTCCTCTGTTGGAATCAAATTCCTAAGTTTATTTTTCCATTTTTGAAAATATTATTAATTACACTTTGACTAAACAGCAATCAAGCTATAAACTGTTAGTAATATGATATATGAAATGAAGGTGAAAGTATGGCAATAAAGATTCTTGCTGATTCTGCCTGTGACTTAACAGAAAAACAGTATAACGAATATAACATTGAAATGGTACCACTTACCGTGCATTTGGATGAAAACGATTATGAGGATGGAAAAACCATTTCACCTAAGAAGGTATATGATGCGATGCGCGAAGGAAAAAGCGCAAAAACTTCCCAAGTATCTCCACAAACGTTTAAGACTATTTTTACATCTTATGCCAAAACAAATCAAGTCTTAGTGTATTTGGCCTTTTCATCTGAGTTATCAGGTACATACCAAACAGCAAAAATGATGGAACAGGAAGTAAAAGAAACATATCCAGACGCTCCAATCCATGTAGTCGATACAAAATGTGCATCAATTGGGTACGGCTTAGTAGTATTAGAAGCCGCAAAGCTCGCACAAGGCGGAGCAAGTCTTGATGAAGTATTAACAAGGGCAGCTTTTCATGCAACACACATGGAGCATATTTTTACTGTCGATGATCTTGAATATTTATATCGTGGTGGACGTGTTAGTAAAACAGCAGCATTTGTAGGCTCCTTGTTAAAGATCAAACCGATTCTTCATGTAGAAGAAGGAAAATTAATTCCACTTGAAAAAATTCGTGGCTCCAAAAAGCTTCTTGGACGAATGCTTGAGATTATGGAGGAACGTGGGGTTAATCTGAAAGAACAGACAATCGGAATAAGTCACGGTGATGACCTTGATAGAGCAGAGCAATTAGCAAGCATGATTCAGGATAAATTCGGTTGTAAAGATTTTGTCATCGAAATGGTTGGTTCTGCCGTTGGTGCTCATTCAGGACCAGGAACACTCGCACTCTTTTTTCTTAATTCAAATTCTAAATAATACGAGTAAAGCGGAACAAGCACAAGTTTGCCTGTTCCGTTTTTTGCTTGAGAAAATACTGCATTGTAAAACGACTTCTTCCCTTCTGCAATAGGTTATATCCCTTCAAAATGAAACAATACATTCACATTCGTCGTCTTACTAATAAAAAACAAACAAGGTGGGTAAATGATGAAACGAACACTTTTTATTGTGATACCAATTTGTATGGCACTTATTGCTACGGGAATTTTCTTATATAGAACATTTTTTATCCAGCCAATAGCAGAACTAGCATCTCCTTCTAGCTATGTGTTACAGGATAAAAATTGGCAGATTCACTTTAATCAAAAGATGGATCCTGCTTCATTTACAAAAGACAATCTTTTTGTAAAAAATGAGCAAGGAGAAAAAATTGATATATCTCTCAAATGGAACCATGACTATACAACAGTCACAATTGTCGCTCCAAAAAACGGATATGAACTTAATACGAATTATTCCATTGAAATTACAGAAGATGTGCAAACCACAGCTGGAAAAACGCTTGCACGAGCCTTTTCACACACTTTTCAAGCCGGGGAATCTCTCCAAAAAATTAAGGATAAAGCACAGCTAATGACATTGCTAAAGGAACGCATGAATCAGACAGGAGAAAATGAATTATTCAGTATGGAGATGGAGGATAGTAAAGCTGTCAATGAAAGTGCCGGAGAAGAAGCAGCAGTTTCATCTACCAATGTACAGGTCGCTGGCATCGATGAAGGCGATCGCATAAAAACAGATGGAGAATATATTTATTTTTCGCGTGAAAGAGATATTGTAATTGCTTCAGCCTCAAATGAGCAGCAAGTGACAACGATTTCCGAAAAGAACTTTACACCTGAGGAAATCTATCTCCATGACAACCTCTTAATTAGTATCGGCTATAAGCATGAACCTATGAGAGAAGTTATCCAAGAGGAAAAAGAAGCTTCTTCCTCAGAAGCTAAAAGGGATATTGCCATCTATCCGACTTATTCAAGCCAAACAACGATCTATTTATACGACTTATCTCATGCATCAAAGCCAAAGCGAATACGTGAAGTATCCCTTGAAGGCACTATTTCCGCTTCCCGAAAAATGGATGATCAGCTTTATATCATTGCCAATGAACGACCTCCCTTTCACATAATGGAAAATGAAACGATCGATCCACGACCATTTATAAAAGATAGTGCAAAAGGAGAGGATAGCGGGCCACTTGATTTTGAGAACATGTACTTTTTTCCGGATAGCAAGGATGATAACTTTATGGTCATTGCAGCGATTAACTTAAATGATCTTACAAAGGAAGCTGTCATAGAAAGTTACCTTGGTTCTTCTGATCATATATACATGTCAAAAAAACATTTATATACGACTGTCAACAAGTATGAACAGCCCGAAGCAGCTGCTTCATCAAACGAAAAAGCAGCTCTCCCCTCCACTGTCAGCCAAACAGAGATTGTCCAATTTAAAATCCAAAAAAAAGGCATACACTATAATGCTTCTACTACCGTTCCAGGTAGTCTAATTAACTCCTTTTCTATGGATGAACGGAATAAAACATTTCGCGTGGCAACGACAGAAAACGCGATAGGAGCTGGGGAAAAACCTTCTACTAATAATATGTATACGTTTGACCTTCAATTACAACCGCTTGGTTCTATCAAAGGCCTTGCGAAAGGAGAACGTATATATAGTGTGCGCTTCATGGAGGATGTTGCTTATATGGTAACTTTTAAACAAGTGGATCCACTATTTGTCATAGACCTTAAAAACCCGAAAAAACCGACCGTATTAGGAGAACTTAAAATCCCAGGTTTTAGTGATTATTTACACCCATTAGGCAAGCAGCATCTTATTGGCTTTGGACAGCAAACAAAGCTTGTTAAAGAAGGAAATGGTGATCCACAGGTTCGGATAGATGGGTTAAAAATATCTCTATTCGATATAACTAATCCTGCGAAACCAGTAGAGCAATCAAATGAAATATTAGGGCAAGGCCATTCTTATTCGGAAATAAATACGGATCATAATGCCTTATTTAAACATCCTACAAAAGATTTGTTCGGCATTCCTGCAACGCTTTTTGAAACGAAACGGGTTCAAAAAGGAGAAGCAGTCTATGAAGAACAACAATTTTTATATCAAGGATTATTTCTCTATGAGATTTCACCAACGAAAGGTATTGTCTTAAAGGGATCGATATCCCACCAGCCCAAAAATAATGCTCATGAACAGTGGGAATCCCAAATTCAACGTGCCGTTTCGATTGGAGATATGCTTTATACGTTTTCCATGGATGGTATGCAGATATATAATTTAAAAAAGGAAAAAACAACTGCAAAAGTAACATTCCCAGAGCAATCTGGATTTTGATGTAAAAAGAAAATAGCATGAACCGTTATTCTCCTTCATATATTTTAGTGAGTCGATTATCCCACTACACGATGAAGGAGAATTCTATGTTAATTAACAAATTAATCACTACTTTTGAAGCTGAACGCAACCAACTGCCTGAAAGCATGAATGATTTATTAGACTTCTATCAAAAAAAGTATATTTTTGGTGAAATTGATATTAGTGAGTATCGCAGGCTTTATGGATACTTAGCTGGGCGAGGTGCTATTTCCGCACACGAATACGAATATTCTTCTTAAAAGTCGAGTGAAAATAAGCATACCACCGTATTTAGTGGTATGCTTATTGTTTATGCCTTATTATTGTTCCAGGCTTGCTCCATGGAACGCTTTTTCTGTTTTTTACTTAAATAAAGTACAGCTCCTATAAAAAGGAAAAACACAAGCAGAATTGGTGCGATAAATAGCCAATTAAGCCCTTTATCCTCTTCTATCGTATACACTTCAGCTGTTTCACGATCCAACCCAATTTTATATGCGCCATTATCCCCTTCACGCGTAATATTATCTCCAAGCAAGCCTCGAAGCTGCTTTCCTGAAGTGACTCCATCAATCGAAACAACCCGTGATTCACTATCATTGTTAATGGCAATATAAATGGTTTCATTTTCGTAGGAACGTGAGAAGACACTCATTCCCTTATCAGATCCCACTAGCTTATAATCTCCTTTTCTTAAAGCAGGAAATTCATTTCTTAGTGCGGAAATTCGAGTATAAAACTCCTTTAATTCTGAATCACCACTATTAAAATCAACAAGTCGTTGATTATCCGGATATGCTCCCCCATACATCGGAATTTCCGAGCCTTGATACATACTCGGCACACCAGGAGTAGTATATAAATACGTTAATGCTAGCTTCCAGGCTGTTACAGAATTTCTTCCTTGCTCTGCAAATTGTTGCGTGAATCTCGGTGTAAACGGTGTATCTATCTGAAGAAGTCCTGTTGCTTTCGATCCGCTAGAATTCCATGCTTCGTATGTATCCTTTACGGGCTGATCTGAGTTTGAAAAAATATTGGTGATTGTACGATTGTATGCACGATTTTCTAAAAGATCTATGGCATCATTCTCGAGTAAATACGCTGGTGAATTATCTCCAAGCACTGTTGCAGTTAAAAGCATTGCTGGATTTTTTTCTTTGAGCTCTGCAGTAAATCTTTCCAAAAAAGCAGGCTGTGCCTCATCTACTCCATAAAGTCTTAAACCATCCACATTTGCTTCATCCATCCAATATTGTGCAGCATCCAATAAGTAAGCTTGGACCGCTTCGTTCTGCTGATTTAATACAGCTACTTCCGAAAGCCATGGTGCAGCATCCACAGTTACCGTTTCATTAGGAACAATCCAATCTGCCTTTGCGGAATCTGTAGCAAGTGGACTTTGTTTTGAAACATAATTTGGTACAAATTCGAGTAAAACCTTCATTTCTCGTTTATGTGCTTCATCCACAAGCTGCCGCAAGTCATCCATTGTACCGAACTGCTCTTCCACTTCATAAAAATTTTCGATCCAATAGCCATGGTAGCCATTTTGAGTGTTTGCCATAATCGGTGACAAGGAAAGCATTGTAAAGCCTAACTCTTTAATTTCATCCAGCTTTTGTGTAATCCCTTCAATATCTCCACCATGATAGGCCAACGGATTTTCAAGGTTTACTTGTTCATGATTTGATTGATCTGCATTATTAAAACGATCAACTAAAATATCATAAATAACTTGATTTGATACGTCATCAGCCGCACTCGCATGACCAAGAGGAAGACAATAAAAAAGTAATGGCACTAACAGAATATATATAAAATGCTTTTTCATTCTTATACCCCCAATAATAATTACGACAAGTGGTTCTCTTATTAAGCTTGATTCGTCAATAGGAACACCAGTACACAGGAAAGGGTCTGGCAAAAAATAGCCAGACCCTTATCCTTTTTTATTCACTTCTGATAGTGAAGTTGTTTCTTATGGCAGGAATCCAAAAGGAAGACGGCCAAAGCCAAGTATTAATGTAATTATTGTAGCAATGATAAGCTGTATCCATGCTCCTTTGGTAGACTTTCCTTTTGCTAGCTTCATACTGACCATTTCCATCGCTGCTATAATCCATACACCTGCTAAGCCTTTTACAATTGCTTCCCCTAATATTGCACCTTTTGCACTGAAATACCCTGCAAGAAGATCTCCACCAGAATATAAAATTAATAAATAATCTAGTCGTAGAATCATTTGCACAATTTTAGCGCCCTTCGCTTTCCCCTGCTTGCGAAGCACAATTGTAACAATAAACAAAATAAACGCAAGCACCCAAGCTGTTACATGTAAATGCGTATTCATCAAAATTTCCTCCTATTTCCTAACCTATTAAGTATTTCCTATCTTCATAGTAATAATCATACCACGTATTTCATCTAAATTCCTACCATTAGCTATCGAGCATTTAAAGAAAATTGAATTACTGTTATAATCATTTTATAGAATATTTTAATGATTCAAAGGGTTTCATAGATATGGGAGGGGTAAAATGAGACAAACAAGTCAAGAAGTCATTCATCAAACAGAAGCATTTGGCGCAAAAAATTATCACCCATTGCCGATTGTTGTTGCAAAAGCAGATGGCGTTTGGGTAGAGGATCCTGAGGGAAATCGCTATATGGATATGCTAAGCGCATATTCAGCTGTAAACCAGGGACATCGGCACCCAAAAATAATTGAGGCATTAAAAAAACAAGCTGACCGTGTTACACTAACTTCCCGTGCATTTCATAACGATCAACTCGGTCCGTGGTATGAAAAAATTTGCAAATTAACAAATAAGGAAATGGCTTTACCAATGAACACAGGAGCCGAAGCAGTGGAAACTGCTATCAAGGCTGCTCGTCGATGGGGCTATGATGTCAAAGGTATTACCGAGAATAAAGCAGAAATCATTGCATGTGAAGGCAACTTCCATGGGCGCACAATGACCGCTGTGTCATTATCCTCTGAAAAAGAGTACAAACGCGGATTCGGTCCAATGCTTCCTGGAATAAAGCTAATTCCTTATGGAGATATTGAAGCATTAAAGGCTGCTATTAATGAAAATACGGCTGGTTTTCTATTTGAACCTATACAAGGAGAAGCAGGAATTGTGCTGCCACCTGAAGGTTTCTTAAAAGAAGCGTTTGACGTTTGTCAACAAAATAATGTCCTTTATATCGCTGATGAGATTCAGGCCGGACTTTGTCGAAGTGGAAAAATGTTTGCCTGTGATTGGGAAGATGTATCACCTGATATATTAATCCTCGGAAAAGCGCTTGGCGGTGGAGTCATGCCGATATCTTGTATTGTCGCCAACAGAGACATTTTGGGCGTATTTAATCCAGGATCACATGGCTCTACGTTTGGCGGAAATCCGTTAGCATGTGCTGTCTCCATTGCAGCGATTGATGTATTGCTTTATGAAAATTTGGCAGATCGTTCGTTAGAGCTCGGCCAATACATGATGGAAGAATTAAGAAAAATATCTAATCCGACCATCAAAGAAGTAAGAGGAAAAGGACTATTCATTGGCGTGGAATTAACAGAATCGGCACGTCCTTACTGTGAACGATTAAAAGAAAGAGGACTTCTATGTAAAGAAACCCATGAAAATGTCATTCGCTTTGCTCCACCTTTAACCATTGAAAAAAATGATTTAGATTGGGCGTTAGATCACATTAAAGCAATCCTAGGAGGATAATACGTAAAGGCTGAATAACGAGAGGTGAATTCTCATATTCAGCCTTTTCTCTTTCCCTTTTCATTCACCGAATCATTATGTTTCTTCTCCTTGAAATAATCAACAATATAAATGATTAACATAAAATAATGATGAGGAGGGTTCCATATGCCAGCGATTGTAGGTGCAGTTAAAGTAATCAATGTATCCGGATCAAGTATTTTTAATATTGGTGATGTATATTCCATGGCGCCAGAAAGCACTGCCAAAACATACGCTGGTGGAGGCTCTTTCAATACAGGAGATGGAACACATATTAATCTTGCTAACTCCTATACGCAGGTGAATGATCCAGATCAACTGGATCAAACGATTACATCAACGAGGTGAATCACATGGATTTAACCATTTATCAATCCATTACTATTAATACCATAAAAGTTGGAGCTGTTATGAACTCGTCTGTTTTTCAAATTGGCACCTCTGGAAGCATTCAATCAAGATCAGACACTTATAATACAGGCGGGTATACCGAATTGGCAGAACCTGTCCCATACGTAGAGGGCGTATCCCCTGTCATCCCTCTCTCTCCTACAGGGCAATAGCACATTTTTCCTGCTTATGCATACGCTAAAGTAGACATTCGCCTATGAATTATGAAGGGGGAGCTTTTATGAACTATCATGATTGGAACAATTATTTATACCAATTACAGCAAGCTTATCAAGCGCAAAATGAACGTATGCAAGCGTTAGAGGAACGTGTCGATCAATTATCCACTAGCTTAAAAATGAAAAATAGAAATAACGTTGAAAAAATTGAATATCACTTTGATCAGCTGAAAATAGAAAAGCTAGATGGAACATTGCATATTGGTTTATCCCCAAATGATCTTGCAAATATAGACGAATTGAATATTCCAGAAGCAAACCAGGAGGACGAATGGAAACGAAGAGCGCTAGCCGATCTCACCAATTACTTACATCACAGCTGTCCAAATTTAATTCGTAGTCTTGCAGACGAATATCAAAAGCCCATTGATGAGGCTTATTTAACGCTTATCTTACAAGACATTGAAAAACAGCTTCCTCAACGAATTGAATTTTACGAATCAGAAGCGAAAAAGAAACACCTCGCAGGGCAAGAACTGGATGATTACGACTTCACCTGTGAAAAAATCAAGCAAGAAATTTTAAATTCATTAAGAAAGCATATGCAATCAACGAATAGTGAGGGAGAAGAAAAATGAATCTAGAAGTACACAATTGGGATCTTAATGTACAGAATGTGCAGGTTAAAGTAGTTACCTCCTCTTCTGTCTTTTTAATTGGAGATAACGAAGAAATTACACTTTCATCTTTTTTTGATACTCCACCTGAATCCTATATTATTGGCTCTGTCGTTCCTCTGGCTGCTGTATAAGGAGGGGTTATATGGGAATACGCACGTCACGAGTGAAACATATTGAAATTACATCTATCATTTTTTCCGGCATGTTTAATATTGGCGACTCCGGAATTGCACAACCACGATCAAAGGCAATTGCTATACAACAGCCCTTTGCCGTTTTTTCTAATAAGACGGATGAAACCTTTGCCCAATTCCCACTTTTCCGCATGAAACCACGATGGAATCTATCCAATCCGAAAGAAGTTCATCTTAAAACGACAAACCATAAAAACACGATCAATGTACAGGATATAAATATTACCGGGATAAGTCAGTCTGGAATTACCCAAATCGGAAATTTAGATATCATTGACTCCGAATCGAGAATAAAGCACATTCGTAAACTTCCAGGAACAAACCGATAAGTTGACCTACACAAGTAGCATGTACTAGTCATATTATGAACTAAACTTACCATTAGAAGGTGTTTTCCATGCCATCTATTGTTGGACCCGTTAAAATAAATAGTGTTGGCGGAGGGGTAGTAAATTTTGGGGATTCCTTTTATTTATCTCCAAAAAGCAATTCCAAAACAAATACAGGTTCTGGTTCACTAAACACCGGGGATTTTATTTGTACTAACACTGGAGTAAGCTCCACAAATCCATTTGATCCTGATGCAACAGATCAAAATGTAACCGCAAATGCATAACAGAGTGTTTTCCCTTTCAACATGGAAACACTCTGTTTGCATTTGAAATATCTATCATATTTCGATGTTAATGGGAAAACATAAAATATGGAGGTGATAATATGACAGTAGGTACACAAATGCAACAAGCGATATCAAGCTGCCAAAGTGTGCTAGCTAGCTTGAATAGCTTTTCTTTAGAAACGGAAGATCAAAATGCAAAGCAAATGTTTCAAAACATGGCACAGCAACAACAAACGATACTAGATAATCTTAATGCCAGACTACAATACATTCAATCCGAGGAACCCCAATTTAAACAGCAATAGCAATGAAGACGTAGGACAACCTGTCTAGCTTTATAGAGACGGGCTGAAACAAAAAACCTTTTTATTTAGTGAAATTCGTAAAACCTATTCCTTATAGAGCAAAGGTTTCAAAACACAAAAAAGAAGCACTCCTCAAATCTTGCATATTGGTAGCTAATCTAGACTACCAAAAGCTTAGAGGAGTGCTTTTTATAACCTTTATACGA
Organism: Virgibacillus sp. LDC-1; assembly: GCF_030137545.1. Taxonomy (GTDB): domain Bacteria; phylum Bacillota; class Bacilli; order Bacillales; family Amphibacillaceae; genus LDC-1. The sequence goes on from NZ_JARUVL010000002.1 coordinate 176,153, forward strand.
AAACCTAGCATGCAGAATATCATTCGCGTGAAAGCCAGATGTACAGAGACTCCTTGAAAAGGAAAAACGCTTTTTCTGCGTGTGATGTATCGCTGCCGAAGCGTTCCTTGTCCTGTGGGAACAGCAACAGGGGAACGCAGACTAAAATCGCTACGTCCTGTACGTCGAAAGATCCACACGATAAAGCGTATTATCTTTCCCATGTTAGTTGAGGTCGGACCCGCATAAGCTAACCCATTCCTAAATTGCGGTGGCCCTAATTGATACAAATGCTAAACTTGTCTTGGCCTTATTCTTTTGGTACGTTTACAAGTAATTCTTTAGAAAAAAAGTATAAATAAGTTTCCTTTACTGGTTGCCTCCAAATTCGTTCAATCGCCGTTCGATAAAGCTCCATTTGCACGGCATAGCGTTTTGTAAGCTCATGAACGACCTGTTCTGTAATTTCCCCATTAATGGTATCCGTTTTATAGTCTAAAATTATCCAGCCATCCTCTTTGGGAATAACACAATCAAGCACCCCTTGTAGAAGAACCTGCTCCTCTATATTACTATCCCACGATGCATACACTTCTTTTGCAGGAAGCGTCAGGCTAAACGGAACCTCTCGATATAGCTTCTTTTGCTTTATCATATAAGCAGCAATTTCTGTTTTGAAAAATCGCCCGATTGCTGCAATATCTACAACTTCCGCTTCTTCTTTCCTGAGAATTTCCCGCTCTACTAAACGTTCAATAAATAGTTCAATTTCAGCTGCTGTCATTTCATGTTCAAATGGAATATGCTGCATAACTGCATGCATTGCAGTTCCTTTTTCAGCAGCTGACATCGTTTTTTCCTTTTTCATAAACGCTGGCCTACGTACAATCGGCGCTTTATAAGGCTGTACAAGTTGATCCGCACTATAATCATCCTTTAATTGCCGTTGTCTTTTAATCTCAGTCACGGTTTGCTTTGCTCGTGAGCGCGCTGCTTCTTCAAACGGATAGTGAAAAGAAAGACGTTTATTTACGAAAGCTTTTCTTTCCTCGTCCTCCGAGTCCTGCGGTTTCCATTCGATAATACGCTCTTTTAACAACGCATCCTCTTTACCAATCGTATTTTTAACGTTAACGAGCTCGCTTCCATGGATTACCGTAATATCCCAATTCGAAGGATCTACTTTAATTTCCTCTAGTACCGCATCCCCTAGTACTTCAGTGCGCAAAGAAGATGTATTTTCATGCCGAATAAGTGCAGGACCAACCCAGTCTAAATATGTCTTCGAATCAAGACGGTAATGGGCAGGTAATACCCACTCTGCATGGTCAAGAACCTTTTGCCACTTTTCCTGTTTCTTTTCAAAGGAAGCAACATTACCTACCATCACGAGTTTTTCTTTTGCCCGAGTTAGCGCAACATATAGAACGCGCATTTCTTCTGCAAGCAGCTCTCGAAGCTGTTCTTTTTGCATCGCATGATAAAACAAGGTAGGATATGTGATCCGCTTAACTGGATCAATATATTTACTAGCAAATCCAAGATCCTTATGCAGCATATATCGTGCTCTTAAATCCTGCAAATTAAATTGTTTATCCATTGCACCTAAAATAACAATTGGAAACTCAAGCCCTTTACTTTTATGGATGGTCATAATTCGTACGACATCCTCTTGCTCACTTAATGCGCGAGCAGCTCCAAGGTCATCTCCTCTTTCCTCCATTCGCTCAATAAATCGAAGGAAGCGGAACAACCCACGAAACGAAGTTGTTTCATAGCTCCGTGCTCGATCATAAAGTGCACGCAAATTTGCTTGCCGCTGTCTACCACCAGGCATACCACCAACAAAATCATAATAGCCTGTTTCACGATAAATTCTCCAAATTAATTCAGACAAAGCACCTTGTCTTGCTTCTAATCGAAAATGCGCTAACTGCGTTAAAAACTCATTAGCCTTTGCTGCTGTTTCATTATTGTTCTGCTTTGAATACGCCAATAACGCATCATAATAAGCTTCACGTTGATTTGCTAGTCTAATTGCAGCCATTTCCTCTTCATCCATGCGAACAATCGGCGACTTTAGAATAGAGGCTAAGGGAATATCTTGACGTGGATTATCGATGACCTTCAGCAGGCTAATCATTACCTTGATTTCTATCGCTTCAAAGTAGCCAGTTGACAATTCTGCATATACAGGAATGCCCTGCTTCTTTAGTTCATCCGTGATAATTGGTGCCCATGTCATGGAACGAAGCAAAATAACAATATCACGGTATTGAACATCACGCTTTGCTTGGGTAGCTTTATCGACAATTTGCAAGCTTTTCTCCTCATCTTGTCCGATCCATTTTTTTATCTTTTGTGCATATACACGGGCTTCCAACTCCGCTTTAGCCAAATCAGCATAATCCTCCGAACCTTCTGTCTGCTCATCACTTTCTTCTGCTTGTTCACGATCAATTATAATAAGCTCTGGATTCGGTTCTGTCGCTTCAAGCGAATCATACATTTTATTTGCGTAAATTAGTTCTGCTGCTTCGTCATATTCAATGTCACCAAGTTTTTCATCAAAAATTTGTCTAAAAATATAATTTGCACCTACTAATACATGCTCCCTGCTTCGAAAATTACTTGCGAGATCAATTCGTCTGCCTGAAGTATTCGACTTGGCGAATTGTTTATATTTATGAATAAACAAAGATGGATCAGCATGGCGGAACCTGTAAATACTCTGCTTTACGTCTCCTACCATAAACATGTTGCCTGCTCCTACCTGATCACTAATTAGCTTTAAAATCGTCTCTTGAACTAAATTAGTGTCCTGGTATTCATCTACCAATAACTCACTGTATTGACTTTGCAAGCTTTTCGCAACAGAAGAGGCGAAAAACTGCTCGTCTGTTGATGTTTCATCAATAAGCAGCTGTAAGCAGTAGTGCTCTAAATCAGAAAAATCAACCACAGCATTTTCTTTTTTACGTTCTGTAAAACGGTTTTTAAATGCTTTTACTAAAGCGGTCAATTGATTGATAACAGGCGCAAGCTCACGCATATCTGCTACATGACTCTCAAGATTTCGACTAAACCAGTCCTGCTTCATATCATTCCAACGCTTTTTATAGCTATTTCGAATTGTTTTTACTTTTTCTTTTTTTTCTTCATCACAATCTGCCTTTTTACTGGAAAGCTTTGTAAAGCTAGTACTAGAAAAGAATGCTTGCATCGCTTCCCAGGATGTAGTGGAATGAAATGCCTGTTCTAGCATCGCCATATCTGCATCAATGGTATCCCCGTATTGATATGGACCATCACTTGCAAGCACAATTGACCTTGCAAGCTGCATCTCCTGTTCCATCGCTTCTAGCTGATTAACCACTTCCCGTTTCATGATTTCCAACCAAGCGAGGTCACTTTCCTTCCACTCTGCTGGAATTTGGTACATGTTCCCAAGCTCGTCTAACCATTTTTCAGGAGAAGGATTTTGCATCGCAAACGTGTACAATTTCAGTATTAAATCCTCTACATCTGCATCACTACGATCACTAGAAAAGCGGTCTACAACAGAAAAGAATTGTGCTTGATTAACGTCTTCTCCTCCATACCATGCTTCAAATAATTCATCGAGAACTTCCTGCTGCATTAAATCTGCTTCCATATCATTCGCAATTCGAAAGCCAGGATCGATATCAAGCAAATATGCATACTGGCGAACAATATCTAAACAAAAGGAATGTAAGGTTGATATTGATGCCCGCTGAAGCAAAGAAAGCTGTTTTTTCAAATGGATCGATGTAGGGTCTTCTGCTAATGCTTTTTCTAGTGCCAAACCAACACGTGTCCGCATTTCTTGTGCGGCGGCATTCGTAAATGTAACGACTAATAATGCATCAATGTCGACAGGGTTCTGCTTATTTAACAGCTTTTGAATGATTCGCTCTACAAGTACAGCTGTTTTTCCAGAGCCTGCTGCTGCTGCGACTAACACATCACTTCCTTCTGTATATATCGCTTTTTCCTGCTCTGGTGTCCACTTTACCATGCTCCATCCTCCTCTCTGCTAATCCGCTCAAGTACATCGTCATCCTTCATGTCCTGCAATTTTCGGTAGTTGTTATTCGGAAGCATTGGATCAAATTGACAAACAGATAAAAATGGACAAAACGTACATGCTGTCTTTTGCTTATGCTGATATGGATTGAGTGCTACACCGCCAGAAGTCATATCGATTCCTGCCTGTACCATCAAATGATGAATATGCTGCTGTAGCATCGTAAATGTTTGCTCGTCTGCTACCCTCGAGCTACTGTAAAATCCACCATTCTTTTTTACACCTGCAGGAATAATCGTACTCATTCCTGATTCAAGCGACGTATCCATTGATCGTACCATTTGTTCGTCAGCCATTAGCAGCCCTTGCATTTTATACTTTTTAAATATTTCCCGATCTATTTGATCCTCTGACAAGTCTCTTGATCCATTAATAAATGGATTATGAACATGAAAATAAAGCACGCCAGCTGGGCTTGCCTTTGCTCCGAGCCATTTCTCGGAATTCGTTAATACAACATCAAGATAAGCGAGCATTTGTAATGCTAAGCCATAATAAACCTCTAACAGATTTAATCCCTTTGCACTTGATTTATAATCAATAATTCGTAAGTAGAGCTCTTCTCCTTCGAGCGCTTTATCAACGCGATCGATACGTCCACGTAACATCAATTCAAATCCATTTGGTAGCTGTAAGGTCATTGGCGATAAATCCGTGTCCTTCGTACCAAAGCCAAGCTCTAATCCTACTGGTGAAAAGTGACTTTGTCTTGCTTGTTCACTTAGTACAAATGCAGCGCGTGCAATTACTTCCTGTAGCTTTTCCTGAATATACTGGTAGCGATTAGAGCTATGCAAAATCTGATGCTGAAGAACAGGTGCTAGCTGTCGGACTGCTTTTTGAGCGTATCCACCTGCATCCTGCTTTGTTAGCTGCGCATAATCTCCTCCATCTTTATTCACCCATTCTGTAATAAGCTTTAATGCTTCATGAAATAATTGTCCGATATCTGGTGCATCTAACTTATACGTCTTGCGTTCGTTTAATCCTAAGCTATATTTGGCAAAATGCTGATAAGAACAGCGATAATAGGTCTCTAAGCGAGATACACTTGCCTTTACTTGTTTAGGATATAATTTTTCTACCGTTTGTGTTGATAGGTTAATAGGTTTATTGTCATAAAAAAGACTTTGCAAAATGGTGTGGGTCGTTCCATTGCGGTCATGATTTTCGATATACCAATTTAATACATTTAGCCAAATTGGCTTCATTGGATACCCTTTTTGGTTTCTTGCCAATTGAGCAGTCAGTGCTGCACGTGTTTTTACTGGTGTTGTAATAAACCGTTCTGCTTCATACAACTCATCAGGCTCTTGTAATAATGAATGCATTCGTGCATGTGGAAACAAATCCTCCATTCGATGAATAAGCTGTGAGGGCATTTTTGCTTTTCCTTCTTCATCACTTAAAGGATAACTAATCCAAAGCTTGTCCTGCGCAGCTGTGAATACGAGATACATATAAAACCAATCATCCAATAATTGTCGCTTGCTTGTATCAGCAAGCTTTAACCCATGAATCGCTAGCAATTCGCGCTCTTGTTCATTAATTACACTATCTGATGGTGGCTTTAGTGGCCATACGCCATCATTCACACCAAGCAAAAATGAGCATTTAATATCACTTACTCTTGATCGATCTACTGTACCTACAATAACATGGTCTATGCTTGGTGGGACGTGCGCAAATGTTAATGATTCAAAACCGGCTTCAAGCATGGAACGAAATGTTAATAAATCCATCTCTTCTTCCCCAGCGATCTCAACAATTTCATCAAAAAGCTGCATAATAGCATTCCAAACCTGCTCCTGCTCTCTTCCTTTTTCAAGCTGACCACTTTCATCATAATGGGTCCGCATTTTCTCTAATGTTTGCGACACATCCATCCGTTCTAACAATCCAAAAATGGCCTCACAACGTGCGCGAATCGTTTTTGCTTTCCTTATTTGTTCATCAAAAGCTTGGAGTGCATCGATAACCTGCTCCCGATATTTATTTAGCTTTAATTCCATTTCCTTTTCTGCATTGGTTTGCGCTGCCTTGTCAAAGCCTCGAAAGCGTTGAAAAATCCACCCTTCCTTGGCATACCATTGATTACGAGAACGAATTCCATATTCCAATACATAGTTTTCGAGCTCATCAATCGCATCATTGGTTAATGGATACTCTGTATCTGCCGCTGGGATATATCCTGTTTTCAACACACGAAATACGGAATCATAGCGCCAATTTCCTTCCACAACCTCTAGCACCGATCGAATTAATTCGATAAGGGAGTGATTTAACATCGAACGCTTCTCATCGATAAAAACAGGAATATCGTAATCACTAAATATCGTTGCAATGAGATCGTGATATGTATCCGTTTGTCTTATAAACACGGCAATGTCGCGATAACGATAGCCTTCTTCACGGACAAGCTGGAGAATTTCTTGTGCAACTCCCTCTACTTCTGCTCGCGGATGTACTGCTTCTGCAATGTTAATCGGCGCTTCCTGACTAAACTCTGGTGCAGGTCGTGTATCAAAATGCGCCTCTAAATGAGCAAAAGCAGGGCGGTCTTGAAACCTCGCTTCTTGGGGAGTTAATTCCATTGTTTCTTCGATTTCAATGGCGAGTTCTTGTGCAAGTGCCTTTAATGTATGATACGTTTCCGTTGTTTGATAAAACAAATCAAGATCTGATGATGTTTCATTTTCTGGATCATCGACTACAAGCGTCATCGTTACATTGCTGCATTTCTTCAACAAAGCTTCTACAACATAAAGCTCTGTAGGAGTAAATCGATGGAAGCCATCCAAATAAATTGTTGCTCCTTCTAAAAAACGTGCTTCCGTTATTTTTTCCGCTAATAATTGCAGCTGGTCTTCACTATCGATATACGTGTCTTGCAAAGCAATGGCAAGCTTTTCATATATATAAAGCAAATCAGCTAGTTTTTTTGCTAACGCTTCTTCGCCTGGCTCTTTATGGGTAAAGCGATTAATTTGCTCCATTTGCTGTTGAATAAGCTCTGGGGTAACTTGATACCGCTTGAATTCGGTAATCATTTTCTCCATTTGGCTCAAAAAGCCTTGCTTTTCCAATGCCTTCTGAAATACTTGCCAGTCGCCTTGCTTTTCTTCAATGATTTTTCGAAGCATCATTTGAATACCAATAGAGCTAATAAACTGCCTTGTCCCCCCTCCTGTTTCCTGGAGAACACGCCATGCTAGACGGGAGAAGCTAACAACCTGTGCGCGAATACTTCCTTGAAAATCAGCATCTTGAAACAAAGCATATTCCTGTTGAAACGTCATCTGATCCGGCACGATATAAAAAATAGGAGGACCTTGAGGATTGTGACGTGATTCCTGCTTTATTTCTTGCATACACTGCTCACTTATTCCAGAACCGGCCCGTCCTATAATAAAACGGAGTCCCATTGTTATTCCCTCCTTAAACAACATGCTATATAGCAAAAGCTTCTATCCTCTTATTTTATCAGAGACAGAAGCTTTATTATAGTTATTTTCATTTGTATGTAGACACCATTGTACGTTGATCTGCATTCTTTCTATACCATTGATTGCTACTCTTCAGCATCTTTCTGTGCGGCCTTTTTTTGCAATCGATTTTCTAAATACTTCCCAAGCACCCAAAATAAAACAATGCAAACGCCTACTACAATTGTTTTCACTGGATTTTTGGCAAAAGAGACGATACTTGATCCGACATAAGCAATTGAAAAAATCATCACGGATTTGCCTAATAAGACTGCCAAAATAAATTGCTGTAGACTAATCCTTGATAAGCCAGCTACAACATTAATGACAGACGACGGTGAAAAAGGGAAACAAAGCAATAAAAACAACGGACCAAACCCATGACGGTCAAGCCAATTCGTCACTTTTTTTACTTGCTTATTTTTGCGTATCGCAACCATAATTCGTTTATCTTGTAATTGACGAATTATGAGAAATACAACAATTGCACCTAGACTAGAACCAGCCCATGAAAGTAAAAAACCCTTCAGCAAACCATATGCTGCAGCATTGGCGAATACAAATACAAACAGTGGTAGAAAGGGAAGAAAAGCCTCAATAAAAGGCAGTAATATACCTGGTAATGGCCCAAGATTACTATAATCCTCTAGCAATTGCATAATATATTCATCTAACGTATCATTTTCAGCCATTATTTTCCAATCAGTCAAGATGTTATGTAAATACATGACGTATAATCTCCTCATCCATTAAAAGAACCTTTAATCCATACCAGCGTTAATGTGTGATAAAAGAGTCGCATTATGCTTCGAGCACATTAGCAGTATTTTCCGATACCCTTTTATTTTAATAGAAACGATGCAATCTGCAAAGTTAAAATATATCAATTGCCTCTTTCGACTTCATTTCCAATATTTTTTTGTATATTTTTTCTTTGCAAACGCATATAATAGAACAAACGTTCTCTTATTGGAGGGATTTGCTTTGCGCTATCTTACAGAAGAAGAAGTAAACATTGCAACGAAGTTTCTTTTTCTTTCGATGGCCATTATCGTTATTCAACAGGATATTCATCTGATCCAAACGGGAGCCTTTAAAATAAAAGCACCATATGTGGAACTGTTGAAAAGAATGGCTTCAAAAGCATTAAATGAGCGAAAACGATTAAGGAAACAAATGCAGAAGCATAAGCTACAAGTAATTCCTTTGGAGAAAAACAACACGTTTTCCTCCTATCTCTTTCTTTGCAATGGACGAGAGGAAAAACGCAACTACTTTAATCCAACCATTCAGAAAAAAGTAGAAACGATAATACTGGAGCTTATGCGTAAGGCTCTGCAACCAGATCAATCATATGCTTTTGCAAATACTTGATACGGTTATCCAATAAATAACGGAATTGCGCTGTTCGTTGCACCTGATTGAGCATCGATCCAAAAGAAACATCTAGTACGATACTTCGACCATTTTTAAAAACGATTTCCGTACATTGATTTTTGGATCGGTTGACTTGATCTATGTGTGAATGAGCAATCCAGGAGCATTTCGGATTCGTGGGTGAATTCGTGGGGAAAAAATACATGCCGCTTGTCGGATCAATGGAGATGGGCGCCTTGTGGGTGATTCCACAGATCTCTTTTGTCCCTTCTTGCCTACCTCTAAGACTAGATCCGTAGAATTTACAGGCTTGATCAATAATCCTGCTTGGAGGAATACTTACAGGGTATTCCTTTTTTTCTTCTAGGATGATTGCCCTTGCATTCTCATTTGCTTCTTCCCCAGCAATGATGGCCAATGTAACAGGAGTCACCTCATGAGATGAGGTATAAAGATCATCCAACATAACATTCATCCTTTCCATATCAAATGAATCGAAAGAGGCTTATATTCTAATTTATCAGATATTTTTATAAAAGTATACATAAAATTACAATTTTCACAAAAAATGATGTATATGGAAATGAAATATCACTAACTATTCAGTTTTCCCTTCTTGCTCATCTTCCATTTTGCTTTCTGTTACAGCATGTACTTCCAGTTCTGGATAAAAATGCGGATTAAGTACTGTAAAGGTTGATAATTCCAATTGTTCTTCCTGCTTTTTCATTCAATCCGTCCTTTCACTTTTTTTTAGTATGGCTTAAATTCCTTCCATTTATTCCTAATTAGCGCAAGGTACAGACAATTTATAACTGGAATAAAAATAATTCCTACCCACATATCAGGAATAGGAATTATTAATCGTTATTATAGTGAATCCTTATAGCTTTACATGATCGCGCAAGCTTCGGCGCATGATTTTTCCTGTTGTATTCTTTGGTAATTCTTCTATGAATTCAAATTTTGAAGGGATTTTATACGGTGCGAGTTGCTCTTTACAAAAATCCCTTAACATTTCTTCTGTCAGAGAAGCATCCTTCGCAACGACAAAGCTAACAACCGCTTCTCCTGCTTCAGGATCAGGCACACCGATGACTGCGGTTTCTGCAACAAGCGGATGCGCATACAACACCTCTTCAACTTCACGTGGATATACATTATATCCACCAACAAGTATCATATCTTTTTTTCGATCAACAATATAAAAATAACCTTCATCATCCATTCTAGCCATATCACCCGTATATAGCCACCCGTCCTTCAGTGTCACTGCAGTTTCTTCGGGCATTTGGTAATACTCCTTCATCACATTCGGCCCTCGAACAATAAGCTCGCCAACTTCACCAGGTGGCAGCACTTCGCCAAATTCATCGACTACTTTGTTTTCTACATTTTTTATGCTTGTACCAATAGAGCCAGGCTTGCGAGGTCGATCTAACGGATTAAAGCACGTTACTGGTGACGCTTCTGATAAACCATATCCTTCTGAAATAATTACACCAAATGTCTTTTCAAAGTTCTTCAACAAGGCTACAGGCATCGATGCACCGCCTGAAATACAAAGTCGTACAGAAGAAAAATCAGCCTTGTGGTCTGGTATACCTGCCTGTAATAAGTAATTATACATTGTTGGTACACCAGCAAATATTGTTGCCTCATACGTTTTTGTTAATTCAAATACAGCATGCGGTGAAAATTTCGGTACGATTAATACTGTTCCACCATTCATCAATGGTGCATTTAATGAAACCGTCAGACAGAACACATGGAACATTGGTAATGCTGCAACCACTCGATCATCTTCATTCATTTGTAAATAATCAGCAACATCCTTTGCATTGGAATAGAGATTTTTATGAGAAAGCATTGCGCCCTTTGGATGTCCAGTCGTTCCCGAAGTATATAAAATGAGCGCTGTATCCCCTTCATTAATAATAGGTGGCTTGTAGTCCAAATTGCCGTTCGAAACAAGTGTTGCAAACGATTTTATTTTTCCTGATAATAGGTTGCTATCAAACTGTCCCATCTTTCCAGATTCACATGCAATATAGTTCGTAATAGCTGGAAGATCTTTTTCCATTTCAACGAACTTTGGAATAAGTACATCCAGCATAATAACAGTCTTTACATGACCATTTTTCAAAATATACAGCATTTCAGGAATCGTATACATTGGATTTATAGGTACTACGACCGCCCCTATCCGCAATGCTGCATATAGCCCGATAATGAAATGAGGGCTATTTCCAGTTATAAGTGCGATATGATCCCCTTTTTTACAGCCTAATGCTTCGAGTTGTGAAGCTAGCTTTGTTACCGCACCGTTTAATTCCTGGTAACTTGTTTGTTGCGATTGAAAAATGAAAGCAGACTTCGTTGGCATACTATGCGCGGTACGCTCCAGCTGTAGACTTAAATTCATTTTTTCTCCCCCTTTGTTCAAATCCTCAATCAATAATGAATGAATAGTCATTCATTATTTAGACGCACATATCCTTCTTGATCCCAACCCCTTCTTCTATAAATTGTGAATATTAATCTAATTTAAATTATAAAATAGCGGCTGCTGCAATTCAAGTGAAACCGCTACCAAAATTGTGACGTAATTACTTTCCTGCTTACATATAGCAAAAAAACCGAAGGCAGTCCTCCGGTTTTTACGTAAATGATTAGTAAATTAATTGGATAAATTGTTCTTTTGTAATTCTTCCTAAATAGTGCGGAATATCTATTCCCTCTAAAGCTTCTTCAATCGCTTTTCGCTCATGACGAACCCCTTGTAGCTTCTCTTCAATTACACGTACATCTCCTACCCCAAAAAAGTCGCCATAAATTTTGCAATTTTTTATCTTTCCTTTTGAAACATCCAAACGAACATCTACAAGACCAGCATCAAATTTGTGGGACTCCTGAATGTTAAATGTCGGTGACTTACCGTAATTCCAATCCCAATTACGATAGCGTTCTTCTGCTATTTGTCGAACATTTTCCCAATCGTTCTCTGTTAATTCATAACGAGGAACATCCGCTACATCTGCTACATCAAAAATCGAACGCAAGATAAGTGCCTTAAATTCGTCCATTGTAATTTTTTCATCAAGGAATTCAGAAATATTCGTAACACGGCTACGAATTGATTTAATCCCCTTTGATTCGATTTTTGCTTTATTTACGTTCAAGGCAGCCACCACATGTTCAATTTCTGAATCAAACATTAATGTTCCGTGACTAAACATGCGCCCCTTTGTAGAGAATTGGGCATTTCCAGATATTTTTCTTCCATCTGCTACGAGATCATTGCGGCCTTTTAATTCTGCTGGAACGCCTAATTTGTTTAATGCTTCAACAACTGGCTTTGTAAACTTTTCGAAGTTATGAAAGCTTTCACCATCGTCTTTTGTTATAAAGCTAAAATTAAGATTTCCTTCATCATGATATACCGCTCCACCACCTGATAAACGACGGACAACCTTTATCCCATTGCTGTCTACATATTCGGTATTAATTTCCTCAACCGTATTTTGATTTCTCCCAACAATAATCGACGGTTCATTAATATAAAATAAAAGATATGTATCCTTTTCACCAAAATTTTGAAGTACATATTCCTCTAATGCAAGATTGATTGTAGGGTCTGTAATCCCCTTGTTATCAATAAACTTCATCATTTTACCCCCTTATCTTTTCTCTTCTTTATTCAGTTTAATAGAAAGTAGCGACGCAATCAAAGAATTCTCATTTTCTCCATACAAAATATACCATACTTTTATGCGAAACCAATTCTACATCCTACTTTTGCCAAGTAAACCCTTTACAGGCGAGATGCACTCTACCATTATAATCACGCTTCGCTTCTTGCGCGAGCTGCGTTTGTTCACCATACTGTGGCAGATGACTGAGTAAAAGCTCGTGTACACCAGACGCTTGTGCAATCATTGCTCCTTCTTTACTGTTCATATGGCCAGCTTTGGAACCATCCTGTTCCGCATAGAAATTACAATCGGTAATTAATAAGTCTGCTCCTTTTGAAAACGGAATCCATTCCTTCTGATAGCTTGTATCTGCTGTATAAACAATTGTTCTCTCGCCATCTGATATTCGCATTCCATAACATGGGACTGGGTGAACCGTCTGTAAAAAAGTTATTGAAAATGGACCAATTTCTAAAACACGGGTAGGATCATATGCAATTCCTTTTGTGCATTCGTGTGTCAAAACGGAAAACGCCGCAGCATCCTCCCTATGACCATAGATTGGAAGTACACGCTTATCTTCTGTTAAATAGGAATTTACGAGCCATGCATATTGTAGCACACCAATATCTGCTATATGATCCTGATGATAATGGGAGAGGAGCACTGCATCAATCTCCATGATTTCTTTATAATCCTGTAGACAAGATAATGCTCCACTACCTACATCGATTAATAAACTAAATGAATCTTTTTCTAATAAATAACAGGACGTTGCATTGTTTTTTGCAGGATAGCCACCCCAATGGCCGACAACGGTTAATTTCATCTAATCATTCCTTTTTTAAAATTTGTTGTAACACAGTATTGACACATCGCATATTGTTATAATACAATACAATTAACATTTGTTATAATACAGAAAAACATAAAGTTTATTGTTATGATACAATCTTACGAATAAGGAGGCGTGTAACATGATGAACGTTATTGAATTTTTCAGGAATCTCCCAAAGAAAAAGTGTCAACAATGCGGTAATGAGATGCATGAACAAGCTGACTGCTATGGAAATATTTGTTGTGAATGCGACCACCCAGCTCGCTAGCCTGTATCATTCCCCTATATCTAAATCATACCATGTATACTATCTATCTGTTATGAAACAGCTATTCTAAAATAGCTGTTTTTTTATTAAGACTATCATTAAACACCCTCTCCCTTTTAAAAGCTATAGATGAAAAAAACAATATTCACAACCTTTAACATATGATAATATTTAGAGTAACGAAATATTTTTAATTTTGGAGAGGAGAATAGATATGAGCGATTTAGCTTCAAAAAGAAAGAATCGAAAGGAAGTAGCACAAGCACAAACATGGGATTTATCAGACTTATTTCCTTCTCATGAAGCATGGGAGCAGGAATTAAAAGCGATTCAGGAAGAGGTTACATCAATCACCGCGTATAAAGAAAACGTAACAAAAAATGCACAAGCCTTGTTAAGCTGTCTCCAGGCGCTAGAGAATTATCAAGAACGCTTGATTCGCGTTGCTACATATGCAAGTTTACGAGCTAGTGCAGACGGTAGTGATGCAAATAATCAACGTGATTCCGCAAAAGTTGCTACAGCAATGGCTCAAATCAGTGCAGCGCTTTCGTTTGTAGAGGCTGAGCTTCTTACTCTTTCAGAGCAAAAAATAATCCAATATTTACAAGAAGAACCAAAGCTAAAGCTCTTCCAAAAGACACTGCTAGATACACTTGAAAAAAAACCGCACACCCTAAGTCCAGAAATAGAAGAAACCCTCGCAGCTTTAAGTCAGGTGCATGATGCACCATATATGATTTATGGAAGAAGCAAATCTGCTGACATGGAATTTGACGCGATTAAATCTACCGATGGAAAAACGTTACCGATGTCCGCAGCACTTTACGAGGATCGCTATGAATTTGAAGCAAACACGCACATTCGCCGTGCTGCTTATCAATCTTTTACCAAAACATTGAATAGCTATAAGCACACCTTTGCAGCAACTTATGCAACAGAGGTATCAAAGCAGGTAACCCTAGCTAAATTGCGAAACTATCCTTCCGTTACAGACATGTTGTTGCATTCACAGCAAGTATCAAAAGAAATGTATGAGCAGCAGCTAGATGTGATTCTAAAGGAACTTGCACCACATATGCGTCGATATGCGAAATTAAAAAAGGAAAAGCTCGAGCTTGATGACATGCATTACTGTGATTTAAAAGCACCACTAGATCCAGCTTTTAATCCTAAAACAACGTATCAGGAAGCTACGACAACGATTAAAGAAGCATTAGCAGTAATGGGGACGGAATATAGTGACATGATTCATAAAGGCCTTAGCGAACGCTGGGTTGATTATTGCGATAATATTGGAAAAGCTACTGGTGCTTTTTGTTCAAGCCCGTATGGCGTTCATCCGTATATTCTTATCACATGGACCGATACAATGCGAGGTGCTTTCGTCCTTGCTCATGAGCTCGGACACGCAGGTCATTTCTATCTTGCAGGGAAAAACCAATCTCTAAGTAATACACGCCCATCTACTTACTTTGTCGAAGCTCCTTCTACCTTAAATGAGCTATTATTAGCAAATCATTTACTTGCAAAAACAGAGGATAAGCAGATGAAGCGTTGGGTCATCACACAGCTATTAGGAACGTATTACCATAACTTTGTTACCCATTTACTAGAAGCTGAATTTCAGCGTCGTGTCTACCAGCTTGCGGAAGCTGGCACACCGTTAACTGCTGATGTTCTTTCTACGCAAAAATACGATACACTGCAAGCATTCTGGGGAGACAGTGTTACATTAGATGCCGGAGCTGGTCTTATATGGATGCGACAGCCTCACTACTACATGGGCTTATATCCATATACGTACTCTGCTGGACTAACCGTTTCTACAAATGTTGCCAAACAAATCCAGCAAGAAGGACAGCCTGCCGTAGATCGTTGGCTTCAAGTATTAAAAGCTGGTGGTACAATGAAGCCGTTTGACTTAATTAAAAAAGCAGGCGTTGATATGTCAAAGCCTGCTCCGATTCAAGAAGCAGTCGCATATGTTGGCTCCCTGATTGACCAATTAGAAGAAAGCTACTAACCATTTAAAAAGAAGTCAGGCAGATCATCGATGGTTGATGAACTGCCTGACTTCTTTTTTTGAAAATATAAAAGGATTATTCTAGAAAACCTAATACAGCCTTTACTGCTTCTTCTCCTTGCTCCATACAATCTGGTAAGCCAATTCCTTCATACGAGCTTCCTGTTAAAAACACGCCTGGCAGCTGTTTTTTCGCTTGATTTCGTATCTCGGATATCCGTGCTAAATGCCCCACGTTATATTGTGGCATTGCATTTTTCCACCGTGTTACAACATAAAACTCTGGAGCTTTTTGGATGTTCATCGTTTTACGTAAATCATTCAACACGATTTCCACCATTTCCTCATCAGAAAGATCCACTGCTTCTGGATCATTCGGACGACCGACATAGCAACGCACTAACGCCTTTCCTTCTGGGGTTGAATTTGGCCATTTCTTATGTGTCCACGTACATGCAGTAATTCGAAAATCACTGTTTCTTGAAACAACAAACCCTGTGCCATCAATATCTTGGGTAATGGCAGATTGATCAAATGCGATTGCAACATTTGCAACAGACGTTGCTGGCATTTCATGAAATGCTTGAAAGAAATCATATTGACTAAAAATAGTAGGCAAGCTGTGATGAGGAGTTGTCATAATGATTGCATCTGCGTTATATACCTCACCATCACTTAATAAGACGCCATAGCCTTGTTCTTTTTTCTCGATATGGTTAACAGCTACCCCTTGTATAATATCTACTTGATCTAACTGCTTTTCTAACTGCTCCACAATCGATTCTAAACCGTTTTTTAACGATAAAAACATGCCAGGTTTTTTTCCTTTTGGTTTTGTCGGCTTTGGCATCGTTTTCTGCAAGCCACGAATCAAGCTACGATGCTTTTGCTCTAAATGGTAAAAGTTTGGAAAAGTTGCCATCAAACTCATTTCATCAATATCTCCAGCATAAATTCCCGACAGCAATGGCTCAATTAAGTTTTCGACCAGTTCATCACCAAACCGATGCCGAAAAAATCCACCCAAAGATTGATCCTCCACTTCCTTACCTTTTGGAAGTAAAAAATCCATACCGGCTCGAAGCTTCCCAATTGGTGAGAAAATACCGGAAAACAAGAACGGCTTTACTTGGGTAGGCACCCCCATAAATGCACCACTTGGCATTTTATGAAGCTTTCCATTCACTAATATATAGGATTGCCCTGTACCATTACGAACAAGCTCTTCTTCCATTCCTAATGCCTTTACTAGCTTTACTGCAGGTGTTTTACGTTCTAAAAAAGAGTCGGGACCTTGTTCAATGATAAAGCCGTCCTTCCGAGTTGTTTTCACTTTACCACCAAGACGATTACTAGCTTCCACTAATTTCACTTCATATGGAAGCTGCTTTTCCTGAATTTCTTGCTGCAAATAAAAAGCTGCCGTTAATCCTGTAATACCGCCACCAGTGATTAAGATTTTTTTCTTCTCCATTATGCTTCACTTCTTACTTTATCTAACACAACATTCGCTAATGTAGCGATGAATTCGGGCTTTACATTGGGCATTTCCGGGCGATAATAATTTGCACCTATTTCATCACAAACAACCTTACATTCATAATCATTATCGTATAGTACTTCCAAGTGATCAGCGACGAAACCAACTGGCGCATAAACAAAGGACTCGTACCCTTTTTGTTCATACAATTCCCGTGTTAAATCCTGTACGTCTGGTCCAAGCCATGGATCAGGTGTATTTCCTTCACTTTGCCAGCCAATTTCATAGTGTTTAATGTCTGCTTTTTCTGCAATTAATTTGGCTGTTTCTTTTAGCTGCTCTGGATATGGGTCTCCATATTGCAAAATTTTCTCAGGCAAGCTATGTGCAGAAACGATGAGCACCGCTTTTTCCTGTTCTGCTTCCGTCATTTTCGCGTATTGCTTCTGAATGTTATCTGCCCAATATTGAATGAATCCAGTAGCAGCATACCAGCTTTCTACAGATTGCAATGTAATGCCATGCTTTTCTGCTTCTTCCTTCGCACGTGTATTATAGCTTTTCACACTAAACGTAGAATAATGTGGTGCAAGCACAATTGAAACAGCTTCTTTTACACCATCATGAGCCATTCTTTCTACGGTATCTTCGATAAATGGGTGGATATGCTTTAATCCAATATATACGGTAAATTCATACGTATCCTGTATCGCATTTAATTCCGCTTCTAATGCACCTGCTTGATTTTCCGTGATTCGCGCTAATGGAGAAATCCCCCCAATTGCCTTGTAGCGATCTTTCAAATCTTGCAACGCTTCTTCGGATGGCTTTCTTCCGTGACGAATATGTGTGTAATATGGTTCTATGTCTTCTTCTTTATATGGCGTTCCATAAGCCATGACAAGTAATCCCATTTTCTTTTTTTCCATTTTCTACACCTCTACTCTCTCGTTTTTAAGGTTATCTAGCAGAATATGCATGCACTAGATCGGTAAGCTTCTTCAATGTCCTTGGATCAATATCAGGTGTTACACCATGTCCTAAATTAAATACATGATGGCCATCCTTGATCGACTGATCCAAGATTTTCTTTGTTCGACTCTCAATCGTTTCCCAATCAGAAAGTAAAATTGCCGGATCTAAGTTCCCTTGCAGCACCTTTGTCACACCTAATGCCCGGGCTTCTTCGATAGAAGTACGCCAATCTAATCCAATGACATCTACCGACAAATCATTCCATTCTAGTAATAAGTGACTCGCACCGATGCCAAACATGATTAATGGTACATCTTGCTTTTGTAGCTCCGCAAAAATGCGTGTCATAACAGGTTTTATATAGCTTCGATAATCACTTGCATTCAAAGCACCAACCCAAGAATCAAATATTTGAATTGCCTTCGCTCCTGCTTCAACTTGTGCTTCCACATATGTAATTACCATATCTGCTAACTTATCCATTAGCGCAAACCACGCTTCTGGATTTTTGTACATAAACGCTTTTGTTTTCGCATAATTTTTTGATGGTCCGCCTTCAATCATATAGCTAGCTAATGTAAACGGAGCACCACTAAACCCTATTAATGGCACATTCAATTGTTCATTCGTTAAGATTCGAATGGTTTCTAGTACATAGGGAACATCCGCTTTCGGATTGATTGTCCCTAATTTTTCTATATCCTCTAAACTACTGATTGGATTATGAATGACTGGACCAATTCCAGATTTAATTTCTACGTCAACACCTAAGGCTGGTAACGGAGACATAATATCCTTGTATAAGATAGCTGCATCTACATTATAATGTTCAACTGGTAGTCGTGTTACATAAGCACAAAGCTCTGGTTGATGTGTAATTTCAAATAAGGAATACTTCTTTTTAAGCTCACGATATTCCTTTTGAGACCGTCCAGCCTGGCGCATAAACCATGCTGGTGTATAATCAGTTATTTCCCCTTTGTACGCTCTAATAATTGTATCGTTTATCTTCCTTGACATGCCATCCACCCTTTTTTTAACGCTTTATTTAGCTTCTATCAAAAGATTAAAAGCGTATTTTTCTTTACCTAATTATTAACTATAGCTATTCAAACCATATGTGTATAGTAAACGCTGTTTTTTGTCATGAATTTGTCAAATCATAAAGCTAGTTCAACCGTTTGAGAATGGGCTCCTTCAAGTTTTGTTAATGGATCATATGGAACGACATAATACGCGTTCTTTTTCCAAGCAGATAATCCAGTTAATGTGAACATATGCTTCCCTTCTACTTCGCCAACCTTTTTATCGATTCCTTCTTGCTTTCTATATATACGGTAAATGACCCTTTCGTCCTCAGATCCTTCCCAAGTAAGCTTTGCTTTTAATAAAGCGAATCCTCCAAAAACATGCTCCGCTTTAACGTGTTTTATTTCCGGAAGTATAATGGGATCTTCTACCTCCTCCACATCTGCTGGTTGTGCAAATGCAGCTTTCTGCGGGTGGGTCTTATCCATTTCTGTCAGCATCGCTTTCGTTAATGTAGTCGGAAACGAACTACCACCAGTTAAATAGTGATGCTCATCGGATTGATCATAGCCCATCCAAAGCGCTGTCACGTACTCGGGGGTATAGCCGACAAACCATGCATCCTTTGTTTTTCCTTTTGCTAACGGATGCCCTGTTGATCCAGTTTTTCCTGCTAATGCCTTATGATAGGAACCGCTTTGACCTGTGCCATTCTGAACCACCGCTTCAAGCATTCTCGTCATATTCCAAGCAACCTGTGGAGAAAACACCTTCTTTTTCTTTACATCAGTTCGTTTAACTAATGTATTGTTCTTATCATAAATCTGATCGATTGCTTTTGCTTGAACAAAGGTTCCATTGCTTGCAAATGTACCATACGCCTCTACCATTTGTAATGGGGTTACTCCATCACGCAAGCCTCCAAGCGCAATTGCTAAGCCTTCATCAGGAATAGAAATATTCATTTTTTCCAAGTAATCTTTACTATACGGAATACCAATTTGATTTAAAAGCCATACCGCTGCAATGTTTTTAGAGTCTTTTATCGCGTTATACATCGATACAATACCTTCATATTTCCCATCACTATTACGGACAGCATAATCTTCAATTTCCATCTTTTGGTCGGTTAACAAAGAATAAGGACCATATTCCCCACGCATCATTGCAGGTCCATAAACAGCAATTGGCTTTAAGGTAGAACCTGGCTGCCGTTTAACGAATAGTCGATTGAGATCTCCAGCTTGATAGTTCCTTCCACCTATTGCAGCAACAATGCTTCCCGTCTCAGCTTCTGTCATGACAAAAGCACCTTCAACCCCTTTGCTATTGCCTGGGAAATAATCCCCTTCCTGCATACGCTTATAAGCAATTTGTTGTAGGCTATCGTCCACATTTACTATAATTCGATATCCCCCGCGGCGAAGCTCGTTGATGGATAGCTTATAGGATGCAGCAGCTTCCTTCGTCACTATGTCGATATAGCTAGCCATCCACGGTTTTTCTTTCGTAGATTGAACTTTTAAGCCGAGCGTTTTTCCTTGTTCCTTGAGACGGTCTTCCGTTGAAAGCATCTCCATATCTTCCATTGCCCGCAATACGATATTTCTTCTTTTTAACGCCTTATCCGGATGGTTGATCGGAGAATACCCATTTGGTGCTTTAGCGAGTCCAGCTATTAACGCCGCTTCGCTAATTTCTAGTTCTTTAGCTGTTTTTGAAAAAAATTTCTGTGAAGCTGCTTCAATACCATACACACCATGACCGAAATAAATCTGATTTATATATAATTCTAAAATATGTTCTTTCGACAAATGACGCTCTAAATAAATCGCCGCCATTACTTCTTTTGTTTTACGCATCCACGTTTTATCATGGTGTAAAAATACGTTTTTAGCGAGTTGTTGTGTAATCGTACTCGCCCCTTCTACCTTACTCCCAGCAAGTATATCTCTGTAGACAGCGCGAGCTACTGATTTCATATCGACACCTGCATGCTCATAGAAACGACGGTCTTCGATCGCAATAAATGCTTTTTTTACATGATCAGGGAGCGTTTCGATATGGATTGGTATTCGATTTTCTTCATAAAGCTTGCCGATTATCTCGCCATCTTCTGATTCTATTGTCGTTACCGCATCTTGAATCATTGCTTCTTCGTCTACCACAAGCTTACCGCCGAATAAAATAAAAAGGTATCCAGCTAAACTAAGGATAATGATCATGCTAAGGAGCGCAATCGGAATTTTTACTTTTGCAGGCGTATTCTTTATAAGTTTTTTTATGCTTTCAAACCACTTTTTCATCCATTCACCTCTGGACAATTTCAGATCACCATCTGTTATTATACGACAAATTTCAACATCCATAAAGCAATAGGGTTTATCAAATAATAATAATTATAAAATTGAAAGTGAATGCTTATTGCAGGTTACAATGTATACTAATGTTAGTAAAATTAGGGTATGATGATAAGAAGAGGAGGGGATCAAAATGAAAGCTTTTATGACAAATGGAACCTATCACTTTCTTAAAAAGCTACAAGATAACCATCCGCATTTTCACCTTTATTTCATGCGTAATGATTCAAGTACGTTAGCGTACTATGAAGCAGACAACAAACAACTATTTGCCGCTGGGAGAGCCTACGACATCTTACTTTCAGTAGGAACGCTAAACGAAAAAGGGTATATTGTAATGAACAATATACCTGTGACAGAGGACGGACAGCCCGTTTTTGAGAATCGTTTTAAAAAGCGGCAACATGATATAATCGCTTTCCCAGGATTTCAAGCCTTTCGACTCTTAAAGCCCGTTAAAGGAAATACGTATGTCGTGTTAACTCAGTGGGCTTCTGAAAATGACTTTGAAAATTGGAAGAACTCTGAGCAATTTCAAGAAGCGCATCAAGGAAGGAAGCCAGCCTATTTTGCTGATCGCCCCTTCCTGACAAACTATCATATGATAAAAGAAGAATGAGGCTTTGTCTCCACCTCATTCTTTGATCGTTCCAGTCCGTTCGTCGCAGTGCAGGCACCTACACTTTTGATCCGACTAGTTTCTGTGCCTTGCGACTTGCGTACTTCACTCTCCTCTGTACGATAAGTCAACATCGCTTCTCTTCGTTCTTCGTGTTTCCTTTATCTCCGACGGCTCGTTCCAGTCCGTTCGTCGCAGTGCAGGCACCTACACTTTTGATTCTACTCTATGATATTTTCGGTTAGGAATGCTCGAAATGATTCTTCGGGTTGCTCACCGCTTATTCTCGCAACTTCTTTTCCGTTTTCATAATGGACAAGTGTGGGAACTCCTTCTATTTCGTACAAATCCCACAATGTCTTAAATTCTAATAAGTTCATCTTTTTTATATCGACATTCATTTCCTCTGCTAATGGAACAAGGACAGGAGTCGTATTTTGACAATAGCTACATGTTGGACTATAAAAATAAACTGTCACATCCTCTTTATTATCCAGCTTCTCTTTTAGCGCATCTGGTGTAATCTGATTCTGGTAGTTAGGGTCGTCCAATTGATTTACAGTTGCCTGATCCAGACCTTCCTTCCCGTAAGGATTTTCATTGTCGTCCATCGTCTTATTTGTTTTATAATCATTAACAAAGTATAGTGCTGCAAACAAGATAACAATAACTCCAACAATCATGAGCATTTTCTTTTGCATAAATAGTGCCTCCTTCTAGTTCTTCTTAAGTAAAATATGGGTAATGAAAATAATCAAGAATGCAGTTCCCGCTAAAAAGGGAATCGTTATAAATCCTAAATAATTCACGTATTGCACATTACATGGAATCAAGCCACATGAATCACTTGCTTCTTGTAATGCTGGTAATTTTTGTATCAAGTAATGATAGATTGAAATGAGTAGCCCTAGTCCACTTAGCAGTATACCTGGCAAAGCGATAATCTGCTTTTTCTTCCACAATGCAACACCATAAATAATGACTAATGGATACATAAAAACACGCTGAACCCAGCATAGCTCACACGGAATAAAACCAGCAATTTCAGAGAAGTACAAGCTACCTGTTGTCGCTAACAATGCTGTTATCCACATAATTAAAAGTAGGTTTTCCTTCTGTTTTGAAATCATCCACTTTTCCCCTTACCTTTTTTTCTCATTTAAATTATACAAGCCGATTGCAAAAAAAACAAAAAAGAGGAAACTATTCCTCTTTTTCAAGCAAACGATTTCGATGTACATATACGGCTGCCTGCGTTCGATCATGTACCTCTAGCTTCGAAAGAATATTACTTACATGCGTTTTCACCGTTTTTATTCCAATATAAAGCTGTTCGCTAATTTCTTGATTTGTCATCCCATTTCCGATACATAAAAGCACTTCCATTTCCCGGTCTGTTAGCGCGTCATGAAGTTTTTTCTTTTCTGCACGAAAGCTCGTCATCATCTTACTTGCCACCTTAGGCTCGATAACATTTTCTCCATTTGCAGCCTTTTTAATTGCAGTGACAATTTCATCAGCTGAGGAAGTTTTTAATATGTAGCTAAACGCACCTGCTTCAAGAGCTGGAAAAACCTGTTCGGCATCATAATAGCTCGTTAAAATAATTATTTTGCACTCTGGGAAGGATTCTATTACTTTCTTTGTCGCATCAATTCCTGTTCCATTCTCCATAATTAAATCCATCAATACGACATCAGGCTTTTCCCGTAAAATTAATGCTGCCCCTTCTTCCCCGCTTGTCGCCTGTCCTATCACATCAATTTCCTCATCTAGAGATAAGTATGCAATAATCCCTTTTCTAACTACCTCGTGATCATCAACAACCATTACTCGAATCATGTGCTTTTCCTCCCCTGCTTTCGTGTACACTTACTCCTCTTTAACATGGAATTCGAATATCTATATAGGTTCCTTCATCAATATTCGATTTAACTACAAAAGTTCCTCCTAGTTCTTCACTTCGTTCCCGCATTGTTTTCAATCCATACGACGTTTTTTTATCCGCATCCAAACGAATATCAAAGCCTTTTCCATCGTCTCGAATATGAATAAACAATTCATTCGAACGCTTAGCTACGTCTATTTTTACATTCGCTGCCTGTGCATGACGAAGAATATTGGATAACGATTCCTGTATGATGCGAAATACATGTTCCTCTGTCGTTGGATTTAACATTAGATTTTCCTCAATCGAAACGTAAAAAGCGATTTGACATTTTCGCTTTAATTCATCAATTAGCTTGTGAACACCTATATCTAATGGATCGCCTGACAAATGAACTGGGCGTAAATGAAGCAATAATGCACGCATTTCCGTTTGTGCCTGCAGAGCGGTAGCTGCTACTTCTTCCATTTGATTTTTTGCTAATTCGGGACGTTTATCAAATTGTTTAACCGCTGCTTCAGACATCATTGTTAACGCGAAGAGCTGTTGACTAACTGCATCGTGCAAATCACGTGCCAGCCTTTGTCTTTCTTCAATGACAGCCGTTTTGTGTGCTGACTTTGCAAATTCTGATTTTTCATCTGCCATTCGCTGTAAAGACTTTACTTGATTTTGCAATTTCATACCAAGCTCGTTTAATTCATTCCCAATTCTTGTTATCTCATCATCCTCATTAAAATGAATGCTTGATTGGTAGTTTCCGTTTGCAAACTGGGTTATTAAAACGGAAATAGAATCTAGTCGTGCTTTCATATTACCACTTGATAGAAAGCCAACGTAAAAAGATAGGAACAGACCGAGTAAGATTAAAACAGCAATAAACACAAAGATACTGGTTTTATTCAACCAAGAAGGTTCAATTAAAACGTATATGGTTAGCAGCACCGATAACAAGGTAACTGTAATTAAAAACAATCCATATAAATGAGAACGAATATAGCTATAACGTATACTATTAAGTCGTTTAATCATATCCATTTCCCCCTACACATAATCAACGCGAATGGACCCAGCCTTCAGCTTTAGGGTGAATTCTAATTTTTGTGTCGCACCTTCATAATGGGTCGTTTCAAATACAAGTGATCGGTTTATTCCATCAACTTGATTTCCGACAACATCAATATCTCCTGCTTTTACATCAGCAACCACTCGAAATTCAACGTTTTCTGGAATCAAAATATGGATATCCCCTGCAAGTGCACGGATATTAATCGGAATCTTTTTTTCTGGAATAAATGCTTTGGAAAAGTCTAAATAAAAATCTCCAGCCATTGATTTTAATGCCATCGGTTCCGCCTTCCAATTTGGTTTATTAAATTCATAGTCTCCAAATGAAAAAGAAGTGTATTTTTCATGTTTGTCTTCATTTTCACTTTTGTTCGTTCCAATATAGAAATGTGGATTATTTTTTCCTTTTATAAACAGAAAGCCAAAATAAACAATTAATAATGGCCAAAGCTTGAAAACATCTTTAAAAATAAATTCAATAACTCCAAAACGGTCTAAAAAAAGTAACGTACCGAATATGAAGAGAAAGGATCCACCAATCATACTTCCACCTTTATATACAATGCTTTCAAACATCCACTTTATTCCAAATAGGATGAAAAGTATTGGATATAAATACAGCCATATCTGCTTCATATTAAATGTTGTGATACCGATATTCTCTAAAACAAGCATTATTCCTGCAATGATTAATATCAAAGCTATCAAATAACGAAAGAACCCTTTCCGCATGTCGCTCCTCCTCTCAGGATGTGAATGAGATAATTTTTTTGTTTTTTAGCATATAGAGTGCCAATATCGTTACAATAATTCCACTAACGATAATAATGAGTTGAATACTTAATCCTAAAGCGAGTAGAAACGATGTACAAACATAGGATACCGGTACAAGCCCAGTAGAGACCGTCATTAAAAAGCTCATCATCCTACCAAGCATCTTTTTATCTGTTGTTTGTTGAAGCATTGTAATTAAAGGGATATTCACAATTTGGGTAGCAATCGACATCAATAGTACAATTGCTGCTGTCCATATCAGACCCGTAGAAATCCCCGTAGCTGTAAATAAAACGCCTAAAACAATTAAACTACCAACCATCGCTTTCCCTGGCTGTTTCAAGGTGATTGCTGCTAGCAAGATTGCTCCAATCATTGCTCCAATCCCCATTGAAATTTCGACAATCGCCAGACTAACAGCACTTCCTTCAAAAACATCCTTTACAATAACAGGAAGGCCAATAGAAAGTGGTCCTGCAAAGAAAAAGTTTAAGAAAAAGGCCATTGTAACGATGGCAATAACCAATTCATTTTTTCTTGCGTATTGAAAGCCTGCTTTTAAATCCTGCCACGGAGACGCCTGTGCTTCTTCTTTTTCTTCTTTTTTCACTCGGATAGCTAGTACAGACATTGAGGCGAGTAAAAGCATGACGAATGCTACAGAAAATACGCCTTTAAATCCTAACAGTGCAATTAAACTTCCTCCAATTGCAGGTCCTAAAATGGGACTTATTTGCATTGTCATTTGAATAAAGGAATTTCCACGTTGTAGCTGCTCTTTTTCTAAAATTCTCGGGGTTAACGAATTTAGCGCTGGGTAGCTAAATGCATCTGAAATCCCAAACAAGGCCGCTAAAACAATTAAGTGTATAGCTGTCACAGTGTCTAACCAAATAAATGCTAACAGTACTGCAATTAGGATTGCTCTTGAAAGATCCGAAAGAAACAGCACTGTTCGTTGATTAAATCGATCGGCAATGATTCCACCAACTGTCAAAAACAACAGCCTAGGAATCGAAGCTGCAAAAAACAACATGCCAAAGTAAAACCGATTATCATTCAACGTTAGCATGAGCCACTCCACCCCAATTAAATAGACATAATAACCAGGTGAAGATAAAAGTCCGCCAATAAATAATAGTGAAAAATTTCTATTTCGAAATAAAACGTGTTTATTTTCCTTTGCATTCTCCTTTATTGCAGTCATGGTAGACACTCCTTTTTCATTAACTACCTTTATCATACAGTGAGGTCCACCATCGCAAAACCATCCTTAGAAGGCTTTTTTCTCCGCCTTAAGACGGAGATCGAAGTCGATTTACATATTCATATAGTTGAATGAGCCCGTAGAACAATAAAAATCCAAATAAAAAGCCTGCCGCTACATCTGTTAAATAATGGACATTAATCACATAACGGCTAATTCCAATTAGAAAAATAAGTAAGGCAAAAAAGAATTGTACGCCAAAAGCAATTTTAGCTGATTTTATTTTTTTAACAATAAAATAAGAAAGAAGTCCATAACATACCATGGAAGTCATTGCATGACCAGAAGGAAAGCTGAACCCTTCAGCATTTGCTTCAACTAGGATGGTAGGTCTTTCTCGCTGTACGAGGAATTTTATTACATTATTAAGGAAGTGGCTGAGCAATGTTCCTCCTGCAAAAACAAGAGAAGGTAACCAATCACGATTCACTCCCATTAAAAGGAGGGCAACACCGATTGTAAATGGAAGAATAAACGGTCTTGATCCAAATTCAGTCATAATACGAAAAAACGTATAGATCGACGTATTCTCCATTTGAACAACAAAGGAGCGTGACCATTGATCAAGTAATGGTAGTTCACCATTGATAATTTTCACAATCCAAATACCAACCATGAATAAAGAAAATCCAAGTAAAATATAGATCATTTGTCGCTTGCGAATCATCATCTCATTCCTCCTCCATTACAACTATACCTTATTTCATGTTTGAAAAAAACAATAGTGGGAATGGTTATATAGAACTATAAAGTAAAGGTGGAATAAACTATGGACAAAGAATTAAAGAACTTAATTGACGGATTAAATGAAGATCTATCGAATGAGTATGCTGCAGCGATTCAATATACGTACAGTGCATCTGTTGTATCTGGATTGTATCGGTCGGCACTGAAGCCTTTCTTTGAAGCCGAAATTACGGATGAGTTAGAGCACGCGCTTTATTTATCCGAGAAAATCAAATCATTAGGTGGTACACCAACGACAAAGGCAGCTTCTGTTCCTCAACCTACCGATGTGAAAGAGTTACTAGAAGCTTCCCTTCAATCAGAGGTTGCAACAATTGAACGTTATGAGGCACGGAAAAAACAAGCAGAAAAGCTAGGCTACACAGAACTAGTTGTGAAACTAGAGGACCTTATTTCAGATGAAACCCATCATAAAGAAGAAATTGAACGCTTACTTGCAGACCCTAGGTTTTCTTAAATCAAAAATAAATTATTTATTCTTTATTTAAAGAGGCTGCGACAATTCAGTAGTATTTTGTCGTAGCCCCTTTACTTTTATTTCAACCTTCATACAACTCTAAAAATTGCTCCCTTTATTGTTTTAACCATGCTATAATAATTAGAATTTAACAACGGGGAGGAATTTTATGCTACACGCTATCCATCAAGCTATTGATCAAGCTTTTCCAGATATGGTCAGCATCCGCAGATATTTACACCAACACCCTGAGCTTTCTTTTAAAGAATTCAAAACAGCTGCCTACATCGCTGAATTTTACGAACAGCTTGGAATACCTTATGAAACAAAGGTAGGTGGCAATGGAGTTATTGCAAAGCTAACAGGAGGAAAGCCTGGAAAGACGATTGCGCTCAGAGCTGACTTTGATGCACTTCCCATTCAAGATGAAAAAGACGTTCCCTATAAATCAACGGTTCCAGGTGTGATGCACGCATGTGGACATGATGGCCACACCGCGATTTTATTAACATTAGCAACGGTTATGAAAAAGTTTCAAGATCAGCTGCCTGGGACGATCGTATTTCTCCATCAGCATGCTGAGGAATATGCGCCAGGAGGAGCAAAGCCAATGATTGCCGCAGGAGCACTGCAAGAGGTAGATGCAGTTTTTGGTACACATCTATGGGCAACTGTCCCACTAGGCACCCTTCAAACTGCTAAAAATATCCTCATGGCAGGAGCAGATCGATTTGAAATAACGATTCAGGGACAAGGTGGACATGGTGGTTACCCACACGAAACAAAGGATGCGGTCGTTATTGGCGCGCAGCTTGTCACTCAATTACAACAGATAGTTAGTAGAAAAATCGATCCGTTGGACACTGCTGTTGTTACGATTGGTGTTTTTGAAGCTGGGAATACGTTTAATATTATTGCAGACAAAGCAAAGCTCGTAGGAACGGTCCGCTATTTAACAAAAGAAGTACAAGAAAAGATCATTGTGATGATCGAGCAAATTGTTTCAGGTACCTGTCTTGCACATGAAGCATCTTATAGCTTTCATTATGAAAAAGGCTATCCCCCACTAACAAACCATGCAAGTGAGGCAGAACTTGTCATGAAAGCAGCAAAAGAAGTAACGGAGATTAATCAAATAGAAGAAGTAATTCCGGTCATGGGTGGAGAAGATTTCGCCTATTATTTAATGGAAAGACCAGGAGCATATTTTTTTACAGGGGCATTAAAAGAAGGAAACGAATACCCTCACCATCACCCGCGCTTTGATTTTGATGAACGCGCAATACCGATTGCTGCCAAAGCATTAATTCAAGCATACTTTTCTTATCAGCAGTATAAAAGCGAATAACAATCATCTTAAAAATCAATGCTTTTCGAATATAATAAAATGAAAGAAGTCAGGACGTTTATCTAAATTGGACAGTGACCCCATACGATTTTCCATGCTTATCTTTGGGGGCAGTCCCTATCCATCGATATGCCTGACTTTTTTCTTTATCGGTGATTTTTCCAGCTCATGCTGCCAGCTTTCTTCTTATATAAGTAGGAATGAAGGTAAAATTAAATGCCATTCCGGAAACAAATATTATGACACTTCCAGCATAAGCTTGCACGAGGACAAAAGCGAGACTAAACAAAACCGTTTGGACTGTAGCTAAAAGCAAAATCCACTTTTTTAATGCATGTTGCCGAACGCTTTGATCAAGTGGGTAAAGATCTAACCACATAATCGTTCGATGATGCTGATATAATGTCATCATTTGAAAGCTACTCATATAAATAAATAATAATGCAAGTAACACCTGCATCCAAAGATTAGGCACATAAAAGATAATGAGCGCACCAATAACAACTAATCGGATATACATTCCTAAATAATCGCCACTTCGTACAAAGGTAAGCCGATATAAATAATCATAGGTAGAAGCTTTTTCAAAAGGAACATTTGCGATTAGACGAACGAGCCAACTTCGCTTCCGAACTCGATTTTTCAAATGCGGAACATCTGTAAACATATTCGCAAGCCGATAAAAAGCTTGCATGCGACTTTGTTCTTTCTCAATGAGAAAATCCCATGCCAATCCAGCTTGCTTTCGAGCAAGGGATAAATCATATAAAAACACGGCAACAAATAAAACAGTGGAAATCGTAGCTAATGGCATATTTCCGATAATAAGAAAATAAAAGGTGGCACCATTCAACATAAAGCGAGTAATCGTATCTATCGTACGAATGCTTTTATCTCGAATTCGTAGCATCCACCAGTTTGCCAGTAAATTCCACCCTTTAAATACTAACAAAACAAGAATCGTCATTAAATACATGCTGCCACTTCGCTCCGGATAAGCTGCAAAATATAACGGACCTAAAGCAGCACTTACAAACAAAACAATGTAAAGCTGAATAATAAAGCTATACAGAAGCACATTACGGAAGTATAGTCCCATGCGATGCTCAGCCGCGATAAGAAATACTAAATCTGGCTCTTTTAACAATGTGCGAACTGGACTATAGCTTGCAATCAAACCAAAAGCGATACCAATAATCCATGCCGCTGGAAAATCCTCTGGAAGCACAGCAAGCCATTGTTGATAATAATATGCCGCTGCTGAGATGAAAAATAACATGGCAACCGCAATATGTCCATTAAAAATATAGCGTAGATAACGACTCGTTTCTTTCATATGTGCGGAAAAACGTCGTTTAAAAAAAGCTTGTGAATCAAACATTGCCATCTTCCTTTGTCAATTGTACATATAAATCATCAAGCGTTGCTTGAGGCATTTGAAATTGTTCTCTTAACTCTTGTAACGTGCCATAAGCTCGAATTTCGCCATCGTGTAAGATGACGAAGCGATCACAATAACGTTCAGCTGTTGCCAAAATATGCGTAGACATTAGCACACCAGATCCTTTTTGCTTCATATCATCCATTAGCTTCAAATAGGACTGGATTCCAAGCGGATCTAATCCCACAAACGGCTCGTCCACAATATAAAGTGGTGGCTCAATTAAAAATGCACACATAATCATGACCTTTTGTCGCATTCCTTTGGAAAAATGAACCGGAAACCAATTAAGCTTTTTTTCCAAGCGAAACTCTTTTAGCAGTGGTGGTAATCGTTTTTCAAAGACATCCTCTGGGATATTATACGCCATCGCTGTTAATTTCAAGTGCTCATGTAAGGTTAATTCATCATAGAGAATCGGC
The DNA here is from genome assembly GCF_030137545.1 of Virgibacillus sp. LDC-1. Classification (GTDB taxonomy): domain Bacteria; phylum Bacillota; class Bacilli; order Bacillales; family Amphibacillaceae; genus LDC-1. The sequence goes on from NZ_JARUVL010000002.1 coordinate 207,804, forward strand.
ATTTCTGGTATGTAAGCTATTTGATTTCGGTAACTAGCGGCATTTTCTTGAAATGTCTTCCCATTTACAGAAATGGTACCTTTTTTCGCCTGCATCAGACCAATAATATGTTTGATTGTTGTACTTTTTCCAGCACCATTTAGTCCAATTAATCCGACAATCTCGTTCGGATTCACTTGAAATGAAATGCCATGTAGTACGTTTTTATGTGTATAACCTCCAACAAGGTTTTCAACTTGTAATAATGGTTCCACTTTGTTTCCCCCTAGCTATTCACTTGTATCAAATTTTATCATTACTAATCAAAAAATCCAAAAGAATCCATCTTACAAAAATCGACAGGTTCAAATTTTTTTAAAAAAAGCGTGCATAAAATTATACGCAATGCTCAAACTACCTAATGAAGATCGAGGAAGGTGATTCACTTACCAGAAACGTGTAAACACAAATGAGGTGTTAGTGTTGGCGTATGAATATGCTTCACTACAGTAAAAATTCGTGTCAAACACAAATGAGGTGTTAGTGAACGGAAATCTAATGCGATAAAACTTTTTTGTCAGACATTATCTCTAGGGCAATGAGATACTGACAAAATGGTTTTTGTAACCAATGCTAAGGAGCATACGCAAATTAGCCTGTTGCAAGTCCCCAAACATTAGTTTATTCAACCACCTCCTCTTTCTTCATAAAGCAGACTGGTCCTTTTGGGCCAGTCTGTTGCTCTGTAAAAATCTTTTATCTTGGAAAGTATTAACACTATCCTTTACATCATGATGCTAATCTCATTACAATAGAAGAAACAAATAAAAAAGGAGCGAGTAATATGGCGCATGATGATTGTATTTTTTGTAAAATTATTCAAGGTGATATTCCATCTGCTAAAGTGTATGAAGATGAATTTGTGTATGCGTTTCTAGACATTAGCCAAGTAACAAAGGGACATACACTCGTTATTCCAAAAACACATGTCAAAAATATTTATGAAACTTCCGAAGAAATTGCTCGGGAGCTATTTACACGCGTACCAAAAATCGCCAATGCGATTAAAAAAGCTTATCAGCCAATCGGCATGAATTTACTAAACAACAATGAAAAGCCTGCCGACCAATCGGTTTTCCACTTACATTTGCACCTCATCCCTCGTTATGGAGAAGGAGATGGTTATTCTGCAAATTGGACTGTCCATCAAAGCGATTATTCCAGCGAAGATTTACAGCAAATTGCCAACGATATCCATCTCCAAATACAAGATTAAGTACCTGAAGCGGTATATCTATCGGTAAATAAACATACATGCAACCACTAAATTACATGGTGAATAAATAAAGTGAACGTAATATCAGTATCAGAAAATTAATACTTTTTATTTACCGGGTTATTTGCTATAATATTACATAAGTTCCGCAGCTGACAATGAGTGTACAGTTGGGAACGAAGCTTTCCACTTCTGGAGAGCAAATTTAGAATAGCTGAGGAGAGATGAGGAGAAATGAAGACTAGAGTATTGGTGATTTTATCGTTGCTTGTAGGGATTGGAGCCGTATTACATGCTGTCGTACCACCTATTTTATTTGGGATGAAGCCGGATATGCTCCTTTCAATGATGTTTTTAGGGATTATTCTATTCCCGAAACCGAAATATGTTATTCTGCTTGCAACCGTTACTGGAATCATGTCAGCATTAACAACTAGCGTACCAGGTGGACAAATAGCAAATGTCATTGATAAGCCTGTTACAGCATTCTTATTTTTAGCAGTTTATTTAATTTTCGGCAAACGATTCAATGAAAATATTAGTGTTCCAATACTAACTGCCATCGGAACGATTATAAGTGGGACTGTATTCTTAAGTGTCGCACTGTATATTGTTGGATTAATGGAAGGCGGGTTTCTTGCCCTCTTTATCGGGATTGTTCTACCAGCTGCATTGGTAAATACGCTTGTTATGATTGTCATTTATCCAATTGTTACTAGTATTCTAAAAAGAACACAGCCGATCACGACATCCTAAATCCATTTAAATATTTCACATATCCTCTGGCAGAACTATTTGTCCGGGGATTTTTTTCTCCAAACAATATATAATGGAAGTAGAGCCTGTGCGCATACTTATAATTTAAAAATATTAAAAGCATACATCTATATGCGCCCCTTAATTTCTAACGTTTTTTTTAAAACAGGTTTCATAGACCAGGAAATAAAGGTAAAGATAAAAGAACGGGAAAGGAGCGGTTTTATGTCTAAAGGAAAATCATTATTGCTAGGATTCTTTGTTGGAGGCGCAGTTAGTGCGACGGCGACTCTTTTGAGTACACCTACATCCGGAAGAGAATTACGACACAATGTAAAGCAGCAAGGACAGGATTTAATGGAACTACTCGATAACTTAAAACGAGATGGACTACGTTTAAAAAAACAAATCACGGAAACCTCTAAAGAAGGTGCAGCACTAATTAAAGATTTAACAAAGGAAATGAAAACTTCTGTTGAAGAATGGAAGGCTTCTGTGGAGCCGCACCAAGCAAAAATCCATGAATATCTGGAGCAAATTGAATCCAGCTTAAAAGATTTAGAAGAAAAAGTGAAATCTAAATAGAAGAAAAAAAGCAGACAATTCATGTCTGCTTTTTTTCTTGGAATAAAGATTTTATTCGGAAAATTATTAGTAAATCTGTAGATCAACTAGCTTCAATCCGCTTATTTTTTAGCCTCTAAATCTTCGATGGAATCAATATCCATGTAAGCTGGAACAACTAATCCGATTTTAGCACCCTTCAGATTCTCACCTAGGTCATCAAATTTATCTTGATACTGATCATAAAATTTCTTATGTGTAACAGGAAGCCAGGCTGCCAATGTTGCATCTCCGTCTCCATTTGCAATTGATTCAAAGACAACCGCTACATCAACTGGGGTAATTTCTACTTCAAAACCTTTTTGCTCCATCACATGTTTTAGCACATTAGAAGATGATCGTTCAGAATCCCAAGGGGTAGACACAAGCGTTACCTTAACACCATCAACGTCCTCTACACCTTCTACCCAGGCTGCTACTTTTTCAGGATTGTCGGCTACCCAACGCTTTGCTACTTCAGCAATGTCATCCCCTGTATCCTTTGATTCATACATGATACTTTCCATGTCTTCTACATCCCAATGAAATTGATCGATGAGCTTATAAGCGTTCGGTTTATCTTCCTTTAAACCTTTTCTTGCGAGAGATGCAATTATTTCCTCGCCACCATAAATTTCCTTTGGATCCTCAAGATATTTCATATCGGGATATTTTGCAAATGTCCAATGTGGATTCCAGCCAGTGATGATAATTGGCTCCTCTTTAGCAATTGCCTTATCTAATTCAGCTGCCATGGCCGCTGTTGAGGACTGCTCTAATGTCCACCCTTTTAATGCATCATATTCCTTAATCGCTGTTTCTGTTGTAGCTGTAATCCCTGCCCCTGGTTCAATTCCTGTAATGGTGTAATCCACTGCATCACTAATGCTTTGTTCTTCATTCGATCCCGCTTCGTCTTCTGAGCCGCACCCAGTAATCATTAGCGTGAAAACGATCCCAAGTAATAAGTAAAATATCGCGCGTAACCTCTTTTTAGCAATCATAGTGTTTAACATCGCTCCTTTTTATAAATGAATGAAAGAAAAGGCTAGCATCCGAAGATTACCAGCCTTTTCATATAACTTTACTTCGCTGGTTCCAAATCCTCTATAGAATCAATATCCATATAGGAAGGAACAACAAGTCCAATCTTTGCACCTTCTAGATTTTCTCCAAGGTTAACAAGCTGATCCTTATATTCTTCATATAGGTCACCATGTGTAGCTGGAAGCCAGGCAGCTACCATACCATCTGCCTCGCTATTAGCTACCGCCTGCCACATAATCGCATTATCTAGTGGAGTTAATGTAACGTTATAACCGAGATCTTCTAACACCTTCCCTACAACATGAGTAGAAGAGATTTCAGAATCCCACTCAACATATACAAGCTCAATTTCTTTACCATCTACTTCTTCTACGCCCTCAGTCCATTCTGCAACTTTATCGGCATTATCCTTTACCCAAGCTGCTGCTGCTTCTGCAGGCTTAGCTCCATCTTGAATTTCAAGCATAACCGTTTCCATGTCTTCTGTTGTCCAATTAAATTGGTCAAGCAGCTTATAGGCATTTGGCATGTCTTTTTCAAATCCTTCACGAACCATCGTATTGATTGTTTCGGCTTCTCCAAATACACCCTTAGGATCTTCTAGATATTTAAGATCATATTTTGCGAATTTCCAATGTGGTGTCCAACCAGTAACAACAATTGGTTCTTCCTTCGAAATAGCTTCACCTAATGCTGTTGCCATCGCACCACTTGAGGATGCTTGAACTTCCCAGCCTTTAAGGTTATCATATTCTTCTGTTGCGTTCTCAGCCGCTTTAAATACACCAGCACCTGCTTCAATACCTGTAATAGAATAGTTCATTTCTTCGCCATAATTTACGTCACCGCTATTGTCAGACGAACCTTCTTTTGAATCATCCGATCCACAACCTGCAGCAACTAATGTTAACGAAAGTCCCAAAGCAATTCCGAGACGTTTCCAATTCTGTTTAAACATCATGTAAAATAACTCCCCTTTAAATTTTTTTATTTATATGGAAACTTTTCTTATGAAAAGATACCAACAATTATTCGTCTTTCTTTTCATTTGCACTTTGTGTAAAGCGATCAATAATAATCGCTAAAATAACAATTCCAATTCCTGCTACAAATCCAGTACCAACCTCTGCACGTTGTAAAGCAGATAATACTTCACGGCCTAGTCCTGGAGCTCCAATCATTGATGCAATAACTACCATTGATAGTGCAAGCATAACGGTTTGGTTAATTCCAGCCATTATCGTTGATTTCGCCATTGGAAGCTCTACTTTAAATAATTTTTGCATACCTGTGCTACCAAATGCTTCGGATGCTTCTACTAATTCTTTTGATACTTGGCGGATTCCTAAATTCGTAAAACGAACTGTTGGTGGTGTTGCAAAAATAAGTGAAGCGAATACACCTGGAACCATGCCAATCCCGAAAAATGCTACTGCTGGAATCAAATAGACAAATGCAGGCATCGTCTGCATAAAATCAAGTATTGGCTTTATAATCGCTTCTGCAATTCTACTTTTCGACATTAGTATCCCTACTGGAACACCGATAATGACAGAAAGTAAACTTGCAAGCAATACGAGCGTGAAGGTATCCATTAAGTGCTCCCAAAGTCCTTGATTGTATACAAGCCATAGTCCAACAAAGGAAAATACTGCTAATCCAAGTTTTTTTCCTGTTATAAAAAATGCAATTAATGCAACGACAAGCATAATGATCAGTGGTGGCACAAGCATCAAATTGTCTGATACAAACTCCATGAAGTTTCCAAAGTGTTCCTTAATTGGTTCGAATAAAAATGCAAATGTATCGGTAATATCTTTTGTAAATTCTTTTGTCCAATCTGCTATTGGTATTTCGGGAATAAAATCAAGTAATTTATCAAGCATTGTCCAAATTCACCTCACTATCTCCGGCAAGTGCAGCAATTACCGCCCCACGGACAATAATTCCCGCCAGTTTTTCATCTTCTACAACAGCTACCGGAATCGGTGAACCATTAATAATATTGAAGATTTCATTCATAGATGTATCTTTTTCAACACGCTTAATATCTGTTCGTAATATAGCATGTAAATCACGTGTATCTTCTTTTTTTGCAGATGATGCATCATCTGCCGTAACATATCCTTTTAAATTACGTTTACTATCGACTACAAGAATGCTAGAAATCCCTTCTTCGCGCATTCTTTCTAAAGCAACTCTAGGACCATGTCTTTCAATATTAATTGTTTCTGGACGCTTCATAATATGGGATGCTGTTAAAATCTTAGATCGATCTACATCCTCTACAAATTTTTCTACATAGTCATTTGCAGGGTTCACGAGAATTTCTTCTGGTGTTCCAATTTGCACGATCGAGCCATCCTTCATTAATGCAATACGATCTCCAAGACGCAATGCTTCGTCTAAATCATGTGTAATAAAAATAATCGTTTTCTTCATCGTTGCTTGCAAATCAATCAGTTCATCCTGCATTTCCTTCCGTATTAGTGGATCTAATGCTGAAAATGCTTCATCCATTAACAATACTTCGGGATCATTTGCTAATGCACGAGCGAGACCAACACGCTGTTGCATACCACCAGATAGCTGATCCGGCTTTTGCTCAAGATATCCCCCAAGTCCAACCATTTGCAATGCTTCTGTTGCCTTTTCTTGTCTTTCTTCCTTCGGCACATTTTGAATCTCAAGTCCAAATTCTGCATTCTCTAGAATCGAACGATGTGGGAATAATGCAAAGCGTTGAAACACCATGCTCATTTTTTTACGGCGAACATTGCGCAAATCTTTCTTATCCATATTTGATAAGTCTTCACCATCAATAAGAATGCTTCCCTCTGTTGGCTCAATTAAACGATTCAGCAATCGTACCAACGTGGATTTCCCACTTCCAGAAAGCCCCATAATAACAAATATTTCTCCTGCTTCAACAGAAAAAGAGGCACGATTGACACCAACCGTGTTTCCGGTTTGTTTTAATATTTCATTTTTGGATAAACCCTGATCAAGCAGCTTTAATGCTTGCTTCGGATTTTTCCCAAAAACCTTCGATAAGTTTTTCGCTTCTATAATCGGCACGTTTTCACTCCTTACTCATATTCTTCTAATAATTATTATCGTTGTAATTTCCGATCTTCGTTCAACAGAAATATAATTCCTCTTTACTAGGATAAAAGTTTGATAGATTTTTGGTCGAACGTCGGTTAGCTTACCTCTATAACTATATATGGTTTCCCACACACAACACAAACTTTATATTTCGTTAATTTTGTTTGTATTTTTTGTACAGTTTATTCTGTACGAACTTAAACAGTGCTTTTCTTTTAAATACTCTCATTTACTTTAAAATACATAGTAAATGTATGTTTCCAATTAATTTCAATTTAGTGTAACCTTTATATAGCAATGTTTTAGGAGGATTTTATGGCTGACAACAAGGAAGCAATCATACGTCGAATTATGATCGAGTTTTCGAAGACAATCGAAATGTTTGATTTAAATCCATTAGAGGCACGGCTATTTGCACATTTATATTTAGCAGAAAAACCAATGACACTTGACGAAATGAGTGAAGCACTTGGTAAAAGCAAAACGGCAATGAGTACAAACATACGAAGCTTGTCTGAGCTAAACCTTGTTACAAGAGTCTGGAAAAAAGGCGTTCGCAAGGATTTATATCAGGCAAATAGACAGCTGTTTAAGCTATTTACTACCTCCTATATGAATAAATGGATAGATGCCGCAGCCCATCAACGAGATACAATAAAAGAAATAGAAAATGAAGCGATAAAACAACTAGATGAGACGCCGAATGACCGAGAACTAAAAAAACTAGAAGAACAGTTATCTAGCATTTTAGTCTTTCATGAAGAGGTTGTAGCGTTTTTTCGAAATAAAAAATGAGGCTGAGACAATTCTAAAACAAGTTACTTAAAAGACGAACAATAAGATACGAAGGTAATCTAAGTGTAGTCAAAATACAGAGACTCCTGCGGGAACAGCAACAGGGGAACGCAGACTAAAACCGCTACATCCTGTAGCAACGTCTGCACTAGTACTTCCTGTACGTCGAAAGATCCACTTGGTAAAGGCTTTTTCTTTACCAAGTTGGCTGAGGCCGTGCTGCGGAAAAGAAGACATTACGAAAGTTATTTTGAGCAGAAGTCGCGCTTGTGCCTGTGGTGATAGGGAGTATTTTGACGAAGCGATGATAAAGGCTGTTTTTGATACAAATAATCCGAACTGATTCGAGTGAATCGTTCGGATTTTACTATGCACAAAATACTTTTGTCCAGTTTCATTCTTCATATACCCATCTTCTGGAAAAGCTTCATTCAGACTCTGACTCTAATATATGTATAAAAGTAGTCATTAATTGTGGGAAGTAACCTTCTTTCTTTAAAGCATAAATCGTTGCTGTTGGTTCAAACGGCGGCTGTAACATTCCCGCAAAGTGAATAAGCAGTGAGGTGTAATCTAACAACCCTTCCTCTTTCTGTATTTCAAACTGCTGATTTAGCTTCTCTAACAATAGAAAAACATCATCATACGCTTCTTTTGTTATATTCATATCAATAATCATTTTCGTAAAAGGATATTTATTTATGTCGATTATTTGGGAAATTAACTGCAATTGAAAAGCGGTAGTTATTTCTTTATTATCTTCCTCCATTAATAGCCCTCCCAATGCTTCTTTTGTTTCATACGATAATGTGAAGAATTCCGCTTTTAAAAAACCTATTTTTTGTCAAATTTTTGACTATCAAAAACATCCGCATATCCGCGTCTTTTCTAGGCAAACAGCCGTTTTTTTACATGTAGCTAAAAAAAGAAAACAACGACGCGATTTATCAACGGAAAAAAACTATAAAAAAGGTATTGATTTTTATGCTTAAACATACTATTATCGTTAAGTATTTCCATCCATTAAAAATAAGGGGTGACCTAGTATGAATTGCTGGAAATCAATCAATTTTAATAAAGAATTTGGTATGAAGCGACTTTATTTTATGTCATTTTTAATCGGGCTTATTGCATTTATCCTCTTATATGTTCCAGCATCCATTGCTCATGATGGTCATCATGCAAAAGAGTCTGGTATGTTTGCTTTTATGGTTGCATTGGTTATGCTACCATCGCTTCATTCCTTTATGCATGTAATACCGATTCTTGCAATAAACAAACGCGCAAGATTAAAATACAAAACAAGAAGCAAGCTTTTTCCTATATTTACTTATTATACTGATTCACACTTAACAAAGAAAGTATCCTTGATTGTTGCTTTGGCACCCACTTTTTTTATAACGATGCCTGGTATTTTTGCAAGCTATATATTTCCAAACTATTACGCATACATTTTACTTTTCACATGTACTAATATCGGTATTTCTTTTGTTGACTTTCTCTATGTAAGTCATATTATTAGAGCTCCTAAAAAGTCATTTATTGAAAGTGGAAACGATGGATTTGATATATTACTGGAAGCAAATAATAGTCCACATACTCCCTCTCCTTCATATGAACTCGATTAACGAATCTATTAGAAGGGGAAGCACTGGATTAAAAATAAATAAAAATCAAAAATACGGACACCTTTTTAGGGTCCGTATTTTTATTGTTTCATTTGTACCGTAATTTTTAAGCATGGGCTTGTCTTGAAAAGCAATGTTCTATTTTTTCCTGTTCTTTCTTATTGCCTGGAATCATGGATACAATCACGAGCATAGCAATGATGAGCAATAATAACACAAATAATGGTCCTTTATATGGATGAAAATGATCCACTGTAAACCCGATAAACACTGGTCCGAGTGCGCCAATCATGAAGCCACCAAATTGCATCATTGCTGACCATGAGGTTGCTTCTTCTACCGACTTTGATTCTTCAATTGGGATAAGGAGCGCAAGTGGAAACAGTCCACCGGCACCTACTCCAATAAACACTGTGGCAACCCACGGAGAAAAATGAAGTAGTAGCAAAACAACCCCGATTAATTCTGAAAAGCCACAAAAAAGCAACCATTTTTTTCGATTTCCTCGTTTACTTACGATTGTTGGAATAATAAAGCTTACCGGAACCTGAATAATTGCAAACAAGGTAAGCACCCAACCTGAAAAGGTATGGCTATAACCCATTGCCTTGATTATTGGTGCCAACCAAGCAGTAATCGAAAAGAAAATTGCAGCCATACATCCAAAGAAAAACATCGATAAATATACATGTTTATTCGGTTTTTTCATTGGTGGAACAGTCGTAGAAGCAACTGTTGTATCCTGTGCGCGCTTTTTCAATATAGGAATAAGTAAAAGTGTTGCAATCAGTCCGAGTATACTCCAAAAGCTTAATGCCGCTTGCCACGAATGATCAATCCGTTCAAAAAGCGGAGCGGTAAAGCTTGAGCCAATAGACGCTCCAATGACAATAGAAACAGAATAAATACCCGTAACTGTACTATTTCCGGGAAAATATTTCTTAATGAATCCGGAAACTAGCGGACCTGCAATCGCAATCCCAATACCAGCGACAAATGAAGTGGCTATTAGTATACCTCCATTCGCTGTAAAAGCACGCAAAAAAGTAGAAACAAAGATAAATATCATCGCGACAAACAATGCTCGTTCCGTTCCTAATCGTTTGCCAAGCTTAACGGCGATTAATGCAAACAACCCCATTACAAATACGGGAAGTGTCGTTAATAAACTAACGGCAACCCCTGACATGCCTAAATCCACTTTAATAATATCAAGTAACGGACCAACAGAAGTTATAGCTGGTCGCAAATTTATAGAAATAAAAAATAACACGAGTACAAAATAAAAATAATTCACGTACACTCTCTCCTTCCTTGTTACTCCTTGATTTAAGTGTAATCCGAATGCTATAATAGTTCAATACTATATTTTCTATGATAACAATAGATAAAAACTATCATTAAGGAGTAGATCACATGGAAATCCGACAGCTTCAATACTTTTTAACTTTATGTAAAGAGCTTCATTTTTCTGAAGCTGCATTTAAACTAGGGATATCTCAGCCAACGTTGAGCCAGCAAATACGTGTATTAGAAGATGAATTAGGAACCCCACTCTTTGATAGAATTGGAAAAAAAACCGTTAAAACAGAAGCAGGGACGATACTAGAGCATTACGCACACGAAGTAGTTCAAAAGCTCGACAATGCAAAAGAAGCCATTGCCGATCTTACCCAATTAAATACCGGACATTTACGTATTGCTGTCTTACCTTCTGATTTAGATTACCGCTTATCCAAACTATTAATCGATTTTCATAAAGAATTTCCACGAACAAAGGTGCAAGTCATCCCATCTGTAGAAATATTAAATATGGTATTAGAAAACGAAGTTGATTTTGGTGTTGGCTTAGCTACAAAGCCTGATAAACGTATTCAATGTACTTCTTTTTACACAGAATCTTATAGCCTTTATGTTCATAATAAACATCCATTAACAGCGCGAAATGTGATTACTCCAAAAGAATTAAAGAAGCTGCCACTTGTATTGTATCCAAAAGGCTTTTACGGTCGCGATATGATTGATGATTGGTGTGAAAATCAGAACCTAACCATCCATACCATCATGGAAACCGGATCAGCAACCTCCCTATTTCAGCTAGTGCAAGAAGGTGTAGGGGCAACGATCCAACCAAGTCGACTAATTGAGCGCTTCGAATCTTTAGGCATTCAGGCTATTCCATTAAAGGATGCACCAATTCGAGATCTAGAAATAATTTATCGACGGGATAAATATTTAAGTAATGCAGCAAAAGCATTTATGGAGCGACTAGAAAAGTATTTTCAAACATCGGTATAAATATTTTCTCACTGAAACTTTCCCTATATAAAGCGAAACTTTAAACGGTGGGGATTTCTTTCAACCCCACTCATTTTTAGTAGGAGAATTTTTTTTACAAAAGCTTCATTTCAAGATAAAATCATAATTCCATCCTAAAAAGGACATTCTTCTCTGTTCAGTTTGGTCATAATTTGATACATTAATAAATATGGCTTTTTGAGTTATCGTGCAAGGAGGTTTTGTATGAGTATTTTTTTTCTTATTTACGCACTCTTTATTCTGTTAATTTTTAATTCACTGACACATAGATTTTGTATTAAAATGGAAATGAATCAAAGCAAACAAGAAAAAGTCTTTCGAACAATCAATATACTAATTTTTATTTTATTAGTTACTTCTTATGTTGAAGTGTTAAATGCAATGGTGTAAGGGCAACTATAAAAGCTTCACATAGCTTTGTTTTTATATAAGCGACCTTTAGCATTTGTAGCAATCGCAAAGTTTTTAAGGCGGAGAGTTTTTTTTAGCTTCGAATTGTGGTATATTTGTCCTTAGCGAAAATTCTTGGCAATAAACTATTTAGGAGTGTTAAGATGAAAAAATTAGTACTTGCTGTAACACTAACTGCCGGCGTATTAGCATTATCTGCATGTAATTCAGATGACACAGATGTAGTGGTTGAATCAAAAGCCGGAAATATTACAAAAGATGAATATTACAATGAATTAAAAGACCGTTATGGCGAGAGCGTTTTACAGGAAATGGTACTTGTAAAAGTTCTTGAAGATAAGTTTGAAGTCGACAAAAAAGAAATTGATGCCGAAGTAAAGAAAACAAAGGATCAACTAGGCGACCAGTTTGAAATGTGGTTGCAGCAGCAAGGATATGGTGATGAAGAAACTTTCCGCGGTCTCGTTAAAAACTCACTTCTATACGAAAAAGCAGTTTACGAGGATGTAAAATTAAAAGATGAAGAATTAAAGCAGCAATACGATCGAATGAAAACGGAGCTAAAGGCAAGCCATATTTTAGTTGACGATGAAAAAACAGCAAAAGAAGTTAAAAAGAAATTAGATGAAGGTGGCGACTTTGCTAAGCTAGCGAAAGAATATTCAACGGATTCTTCCGCTGAACAAGGTGGAGATCTAGGCTATTTCTCTGCTGGAAAAATGGTACCCGAATTTGAGGACGCTGCTTATAGCATGAAGGTTGGCGAAGTTAGTGACCTCGTAAAATCACAGTTTGGCTATCACATTATCAAGCTAGAGGACAAGCGTAAGAAAGAAGAAGATATTGGTTCTTTTGATGATAATAAAGAAGCCATTCGTAATGACTTACGCAATAAAAAAGTAACGCCTCAAGAACAACAGGCAAAAATCGATAAAATTATTAAAAATGCAAAAATCGATATTAAAATTGATGAATTCAAGGATCTTTTTAACGTAGAAGAGCCTAAAGCAGCAGATAAAGAAGAAAAATAACTAGTAATAAAGAGACTATTCCTCGGTATTTTGAGAATAGTCTCTTGTCTTATTCTATAAAAGAAAATCGGTTAATCTGAAGCATGCTGCTTTTGTTGTCTCTTTTCAAGTCTTTCTTTTTCCAACCGTTCCATATAAATATTACCCTCTTGCTCAATAAATTTGTGCTCCAATTCTTTTTCCGCTCGCATTGCACGAAACGCCATATATCCACTAAGAAAGATAAATAAAACCATCATGAATACCCACCAAGGAACTCCTAAAATCACATTTTAACCCCCTTGTCCTTCTTCGTTTATTCCCATGTATATGAGGACAAGTTGAAAAAAATTACAATGACTAGCTTTGTTCAAAAAGCGGCTTATAGAATGCACGATTATCCATCGCAAACAAACGTTCAGTAAATTCCCCAGGCTTCACTCGTTCTAATGCCCTGTTCAGCATATTCATTTTTGCATCAATTAAATCAATCAAGTGAAGTAATTCTGCTTCTCGTACTAAAGGAGGCTTTGGACTTCCCCATTCTGCTTTGCCATGATGACTTAATACAAGATGCTGCAGAATCATTACTTCCTCCCCTTCAATTTGCAACTCTTGTGCCATCCCTTTAATCTCTTCAACCATTATTGGAATATGTCCTAAAAGCTTTCCTTCAATCGTATAGGATGTAGTTACCACTCCTGATAGCTCACGTAGTTTTCCGAGATCATGTAATATAATACCCGCATACAATAGATCTTTGTTTACTTCTGGATATAACTTATAGAGCTCTCTCCCAATCGAAAGCATACTTACAATGTGATGTGCCAAACCTGAAGCATATTCATGATGATTTTTCGAAGCAGCAGGATATGTTAAAAGGGCATCTTGATACTTTTTTATAAAAGCACGAACAATTCGCTGAATCGCAGGGTTTTCCATCTCGAAAACAGCTTCTGTTAATTTTTCCATCAACACTTCTTTATCAACTGGGGCCTTTTCAACAAAATCCGAAATTTTTACCCCATCCGTAGGCTGTGCAGGACGAATAGAAAGAATCTTCATTTGTGACTTCCCCCGAAACTGATTTACTTCACCATTAATCCACACAATTTGCTCTTGGATAAAAGTTGATTCATCTTCCTTTGAAGCGTCCCACAGCTTTGCTTCCATTTCTCCACTTGCATCACGTAAAATTAATGTTAAAAACGGTTTTCCACTGCTTGTAACTCCTTTTGATACTTCCTTTATTAATACAAAATCTTGAAATCCCTCTCCTACTTGGTAGTCTAATAACCCTTTTCTTGTTTCCTGTTTCATTTTACTTACTCCTTCCCCACCCAATGAAAAAGATTGACAATGTAAAGAGGCTTGCAGCTTTCTGTTCACCACTGTTTTTTATGTCAATCTTCTCCATTGTTTTATTCATCTATTTTTGGAATGTATTCAAATATTTTTCCAGATTCGATCACACGGATAAATTTCATTAGCCATAAATAATAGTTTTTCGCATAATGAAGTCGATCGATATCGTGCTTTATTTTTTCTTGTAATGCTGGGTCTTTTGTTTGTTGTAAAAGTTGCTCTAGCTTTTCCATCGCTTCGTCTGCTTCTTCCATATTCGTTTCTGTATGCTGACGCCAACGATTACCAAACAACGAAGTAAATGATTTATACCAATCCTCCTCTGATTGATATAAATCCTTTCGTATTCCTTTTTTAAAGGTTGATTCAACCATTTTCATATCAGATAAAGTTCGAACGCCTGTTGACATACTTGTTTTGCTCATCACTAAAGCATCACGCATATCATCTAACGTCATTGGCTCCTCTGAAAAATACAAAACCCCATATAATCTACCTATGGATGAAGTAATGCCATAAAGATTCATGTTTTTGGCAATTACTTGGATAAATTTTTCTATTGTTTCTTCATAAATTTCCCAATCATTTTGCTCAGGCATCAAAAGCCCCTCCAACTGCTTTAATCAATAAATCTTCCAAGGATTTTCTCTCCATGATCAATTTCCTGAAAATAGTTTATCATGGATTGCACTTTTATGCACTTTAAGAATGAAGAAAACGATTTTCTTTCTTTATAATTATGCACGAGCTTCTATTTGACCATACGATTTATCTGCAGCGAGATGAATTGTTTTTACATGCTGTACGGCTTTTAAAACATCTTTATTACAAGTGAACAAGAGTACTTGATGTAGGCTGGATAGCTCCTCCAAAAGCTGAAGCATCCGTTTTCTGCGAATCGAATCAAAATGAACAAATGCATCGTCAATAATAAACGGGAGCTGTTTTCCTTCACTCATAACTTCACTAATTGCGATGCGCAAGGAAACATAAAGCTGATCAATAGTTCCTTGTGATAGTTCATTTACATCAAACCGTTGCTGATTCCTTGTTTCGACATAAAGTGGTTCGTTTTCTTCAGGAAGGATTACTCGGATATAAGCCCCACCTGTCAGAACATTAAAGTAACGTGCTGTCCGTTCTAGTACCTTCCCTAAATGCTTATCTTGATAGCTCTTTTTCGTATCACGAAGCAGTTCTTTCGCTGTTTTTAAAATGGCCCATTCCTTCGTCAAACTTTGAAGCTGATCCACTTCATTTTGCAGTCGATGCATTTCCTTTGAATAGCTTTCGGATGATTCCATTTGATCGAGTTTTGCCTTAGTAGCTGCCAGTTCTTGTCGAGCATCCTCAAGCTCTGTTTCAAGGGATTGAATCGTGTCTTTTACCGTTTGTTTGGAAAGTTCCAATTCACTTAAGTTAGGCATGTGCTTAAGCAAGGGTTGCAGTGCTTCCGCTGAAAAGGCAGTTGTAAGCTGGTTATGATAATGATTTTTACGTTTTGTTCTATCCATCTGTTCCTCTTGAAGAGCTGCTTTTTCATAAAAAGCATTTTCATCCTCTACTTCTGCATGATTTAACAGACTTTCAAGTTCCAAATTATACGTACCTAATTTCTTATCCATGTCTTGTTGTAGCTTCGCATTAACTTGTAATTGTTCTTCGAAATACTGTTTCTGCTCTTTTACTTGTCGATACGCCTGGACATCTTCTTCTATCTTCTCTAGCTGTAATAACCAATGCTTTGGAATAAAATCCTGCAAATGCGCTTGTAAAAACTTATCAACCTTACTAGTAAATTCTTCATGCGTCTCTATCTTCTTTTGTCGTTCCTCCATTAATTGTTGTTGCTCTTGATTAGCTTGGAGAAGGTTTTTTAACGAATGAAAAAGCTCTGGCCAATATTGAACGTCTACACCTTCTAAAAATGGATATGTGTTCTTCTCCGCATCCACGTCGTTCATAAGCTTATTTTTCTTTTGGAGGTAAATTTGTTCCTTTTCTGCCCATTGCAGCTGTTGTACACTCAATTGTTGTAACTGTTCTAATGCGCTTTTTTGTTCTGTCCGATAATCTTGGTCAATCGTTAATCGTTTCTCTGCTTCCTTTCGATTTTCAGAATCTTGCTTGTCTAACTCTTCATCAGTAGCAACAGAATTGATCATTTTCTCCATTGTTCTAATTGCATTCTTCCCCCATAAGTGCTGGCCAAAACCACCAACCAATCCAATCGCCATGATATTTAATAAATAATAACGGAGTGGCGTATCTACCATAAATGCGATTACTCCAACAAAACTCGCCAGGAACAAAGAAGCTATGAGAATCCTTTGACTTCTGCGTTGTTTTTTAAGTTTCGTTTGCTTCCAAGCTGCTTTCTTATTCTTATCCTCCTGCTTTAATTGTTGAAGAAGCGCATATTCTTTATGTTCATTTATAAGCTGCTCTAATTCATCACGCTTTTCCTGTGGCAGCAGCTGTTCTTCAAGCTCTTTTAATTGTGCCTCTACATAGCTCTCTTTATTGTCTAACAGCCGCTTTTCCTTCGTTAATTGCTCTTGTTCCAACTCAAGCGATTGTTGACGATTTTTTAACGTATTCCACGTTTTTTCTAATTGAAATGGGAAATGAACGTCCTTTAAATTTGCTCTATTAATAGGAAGATGGAGCTTTTTCAATTCGGAAATCATTTGTACGTCCAATCGTTCAATCGAATCCGTAAGATGCTGGATTTCTCTTTCGTTGTCAATATAAAATTGCTTTTCCTGCAAGATAGACTCCGCTTCCTTGAGAGGTAATCGTTCCTTTAGCGTCGCTTCTAAACGTTGTATATTCTGTTTAAAGTCAGATGCATTGGATTTTAAAATAGCGAGCTCGCTTTTTATCGGTAATAACTTTTCCTTTAACTGCCGTAACCGTTCAACGCCTTGTTCAGGAAATCGAATATCCTCCGGAAGCTCTGCAAGCCGCTTCACGCATGTATGCAGCTCCTGAAGGCTTGGTAGAAACTGTATCGTCTTATCCAGTTGTATAAGCTGCTGATTTTCATGTTGTATCTCTACACGTAATTTTTCTAGCTTTTCCCCTAGCTTTTTCGCTTCATCCGTTCGTTTTTGATACGTTCCTTCCTCTGCTTTCATGCTCGCCAGCTCGAACTGCAGCTGCTCTAATTTTTCCAGTTGTTTATTTATCGCAGGTATTTTTCCATTCGGTTTAAACAACTCCCCAATTTGCTGTTCTAGCTTTTTTTCGATGGCATATAAATGGCTAGCACCTGATGTTCCTATCCCTAGCAATACCTCTCCAATATCCTGCTCCTTCATTTGTCGAATCGCCGTTAAATCAAGTGCAGAAAAAGCATAAATGGATTTATATATTTTTGCGTTCATTCCATGCAATCGTTCCTGCAACCACTGCTCATCAAATGTCTGGCCATCCTCTGTATAACAAACAGCAGCTCCATTTCGAACATCCCCTACGCGCTCAATCACAAAAGTTCCGACGTTATCATCAACAACTGTCAATCTGCCTCCAAGCTTACTACTTGTTTTTGGTTGATACAGCGTTCGCTGCTTTGGAGGAAGGCCAAAAAGCATAAACAAAATAAAATGCTGTAAAGTCGACTTTCCTGATTCATTTTCCCCATAAATACATATAAATGGTTGATTGGAAAAATCAATGGTTTCATCAATCCATTTTCCAAACCCATAAATTGTTGCTTCGATGAACTTCATGGTTTTTCCTCCCTTCCTATCCCTTCAATAGCTCCCGCTTTAAAATTGCCATTGCCTTTTGCTTTATTTCTTCTTCCTCATTATTCGTTAAAGGCGGCACATATTTTCGTGCTTGCTTATGACGATACAGCTCGCTGAGATAGTCCTTTACCGGCGCCTCTTGCTGTGTATGCTCTAGCTCACTAATAAAATGAGCTCCTTCTGGAAAGCTCTTTTCATGCGTTATTTCCGTCGTAAATTTATAAATATAATACCACTGCGTTGTCACACCGAATTGTTCGTTTATATATTCCACTAGATCATCTAGATGCCCTTCTTGTTCCCAATCTAAGAGTAAGTCCATTTGACTCGTTAACGATAAATGAATAAGCTGAGGGCTTGAGCTTGCTAATTGTGTTATCTCGTTTCGAAGGATCTTCTCGAGCTCTGATAAGTCCTCTACATCTGATACATCGATGGCTAATGGTGTAAATGCTACTGCTTGCAACGGAACGAACGTCATCTCATGCTTCGTTTCGGTCAAGGTTACGATGTAGCAGCCTTTTTCACCATCTTCCTTTCTGCTTCTTCCTTGAACATTCCCTGGATAAACGACTGGAGGGGATGCTGTTAAAATCTCGCGTTTATGAATATGACCTAGTGCCCAATAATCAAACGGCAATTTTGTCAGCTCCGAAAGCTGGAAAGGTGCATAACGATCATGGGTCGTATTCGTATGAATACTTCCATGGAGCATCGCAATCTGAAAGGGCATATTTCGCTCAGAAACATGGTATTCTGCTACTTTATTTTGCAGTACTGCTTGGTTTTCATAGCTAAACCCATAAATAGAAGCTAGTGCTTGTCCATTTTTACGATACGTCGCTTGACGCACTGTTTCATCCGGAAAAACAAAAACATTAGCTGGATACGTAATCGGATAGCTATTCCCATTTACATAATCATGATTCCCATAGGATAGGAAAACTTGAATATGATGTTTATTGAGTTCCTCGAATGCTTGTCGCAAGCGGATTTGCGCCTTTAAACTCTGCCTTTCATTATCAAACAAATCCCCAACCAAAAGAATAAAATCGACCCTTTTTTCAATGGCAACACGCACAAGCCGATCTAAAGCAGCAAACGTACTTTCACGTATTTCATTAAATATCTTTTCAGGAAGATTTGCCATCCCTCTAAACGGACTATCTAAATGCAGGTCTGCTGCATGAATAAATGTAATTTCCTTGTTCATCTCTACCGTCCTTTCACAATCATTATGTTCATTTTATCAAAACGAAGGTGCGAATGCACGTTCGACATAAAGACATAAATATGGAAAGGAACGTGACTTCCTCTCGCCTATGTGCTTCCTAAAGAGAACCGAAAACTGTATTAAAAGAACCCATTGCTTTAAAAAGCAATTAGAGAACCTGAAAACGACTTGCTTGAAACGAAAGGCGACGACTCCTGCGGGAAAAGCATGCGTCTTGAGACCCTACAGCGAAACGTTTTTGTGAGCGAGGAGGCTCAAGCCATGCCTCGCGGAAAGCGTCCGCTTGCAGTGCAATGCAACAGATTTAATATAATAGCTTTTACGAAATATTAATAATCAAGGAACCATTTTTAAAAAAGAAATAAGAGAACCTGAAAACGACTTGCTTGAAACGAAAGGCGGCGACTCCTGCGAGAAAAGCATGTGTCTTGAGACCCCACAGCGAAACGTTTTTGTGAGCGAGGAGGCTCAAGCCATGCCTCGCGGAAAGCGTCCGCTTGCAGTGCAATGCAATAAAATAATACAAGATTACTTTTACGAAATAATATGCAGGATTTTCAAACTTTAGAGAGAATATATTATATAGAAACGAAGCAACTGGAGGGGACATTTATGAAAACCTATGTATTAACCGTTTTTGATAAAGCTGGAGAGCTTTTATTCGAAGAAAGCTTTGAAGCAACGAATAATGAAGAAGCACAACAAATTGGAAAAGCAAAGCTAGAAGAAAAAGGATACAGTGAACATACACATCGCTGTGTTTCGCCCGATGCAAAACTAGTCTTATTTCACCGCTGATCGTAATTCCCGTCTCTAAACAAAACCCGACTTCATGAACTAGCCTTAAGCCAGTACAGAAGTCGGGTTTGATTATTTACCTGTAAACATTGGTTGACGCTTTTCTAAAAAAGCACTAACCCCTTCTTTATGATCTTCCGTTAGTCGAAGCGACCATTGATTTTCCCGCTCTTTCTCTAAATATCGCTTTAATGTATTCCTTTGTTCTGTATGGTAGAGCATTTTTGTTTTTATCATTGCTTCGAGAGGAGCTGCTAAAAGCTTTTTACCGTGCATCGTTGCAGCATCCAGCACAGCTTCCTCCACTAAAATATCAACAAGCCCCATTTCTTTTGCTTTTAAGCCATTGACCTGTTTCATACTCCAAATAAACTGCTTTGCTTGATGGGTACCTAGCCGTTTTTCCACCCAATAATGGCCTCCTCCATCCGGAGCAAGACCAACGCCAAGGAACAGCATACCAAGCTGTGCTTCTTTCTCTGCAATAATATAATCAGCTGTTAATGCCAAGCTTAGACCTAAACCAGCTGTGGAACCATTTACTGCGGAAATAACTAGCTTAGGCATCAAAAAGAGCTTCGAAACAATTTTTTCGATTGTTTGCATGACATCATCGAAAAACTGCTTGTTACTCCAGTCACTCATCATGCTTATGTCTCCACCAGCAGAAAAAGCCTTTCCTTCACCAGTAAGAATAAGGACACGATCCTCGTTTTTTTCGGCTTGTTCGATTGCCTGTAAAAGTTCATCAAGCATTTCTAAGTTTAATGCATTGTATCGATCAGGCCGATTTAATTTAATATATGATATGTGATCGATACTTTGATATAAAACGGTATTCATACTTCTTCCTCCTTCTAATGACAACCTATATAACACTATTTCGACTAGAAGGAGAAAAACCCTTTATTCCGAAAGCAGATTTTTCTAAATTCCCACAAAAATAGGGATAAAAAAATAGACCCACACATTTGGGTCTATTTGGATACATGTACATAGATTTAATGCTTTGCTTCCTCTGCGCCATAAAGCTCTTCTAAAGGCTTTGTAATAATCCTGCTAATCTCATTAATCACAATATTTAAACGTTGTTCTTTCTCCATCAAACGAGAAATAGCTTCATGTTGTTGAACAAGCTCAACAATGCTTTTTGCCTTTTCTACCTCTTCTTCGGAAATTTCTAAGCCTTGCATTTGCTTTTCTTGAAGCTGCATTTGCGTATCGCGAAAATCTTCGAACATTTTTTTAGCAGCTGAATCGTTCATTACTGTTTCAAATGCCTGCTTAAGCTCCTGAAATTCCACGCTTTCTCGTATTGCTTTTTCCAAGTCATAAGCACTATCATACATATTAGGCATATTTTTTCACCCTTCCCATCATCATAGAATACGAATTCCAAAAGGCTGCTTCATATCTTGTCACAGCATTGACACTGCCTTATTCTATGTAGTTTCGTCCTCCACAGCATCTTCTGCTTTTGGTTTCTATCTAGAACCACTATAACAAACGTGTACACGCATGTATAGCGTTTCGAAAAAAATAGCGTTGAATGAAAATTGTTTTTCTCTTCACTTAACATTGCTATAATGAATGAAAGCCCTGTGAAAAGAGGTTTTTTATCATGTTAAAACAATTGAAAAACGTTTTTTCTACGTTAGTCGTAGATGTAGAACAACCAATAAGTATGGATTATGAATGGTTTTTAACAGAAGACCGAAAAGTAATCGGTATTCATAAATCGGAATTAACTGATAGAGATATATCCATTCTTCATACATTTTTCGATCCATATCATGCCGTTTTTCCCGTTTGGACAGAAAAGGAACGGCTATGGAACGATCGAATAAAACATGCTGAAAACGGATCGAATAAACAAGCTTTTCCTTTTCGCTTTGTGTACTTCTCAATAGAATCAAAAGAAATGGACCCAGCCACATTCAAGGATGCTATTTGCGCCCTTTTTAATAAAGATGTACCTATTCTCTGGAAGACTACACGTGAAGGAATTCTTATTGAAGAAAAATCGACAACTGATGATGCCATTTCCTATGAAGAAATTATTGATGTACTGATGAGTGATATGTATGTAAATATTCGATTTTATGTTGGTCATTATCAGCAAGATTTACAGCAATTACCACACTACCATCAAACGATTACATCGCAGGCAAAAACTGCCTTTTCATTAACGGATATGCATGTAATTACATACACGGATGCCATTCCTTACATAATTATGGATCATGCAGAGCCGTCCTTTATAAACGAATTGCCGACACTCGTTTTAAAAGAGTGTTTGTATGATACAGAACTACTGCAAACCGTCGAAATGTTTATTGCCTGTAATTTAAATCTGTCAGTTACAGCAAAGCGATTGTACATGCATCGAAACAGTTTGCAATATCGCATTGATAAATTTATCGATAAAACAGGGTTTGATATCCGCGATTTTCGTCAAGCCGTTACCGTATATTTTGCGATATTATCTCATAAAAACAACCAAAAACAAAATGCTTAGCCGTAAACATGCACAAAATGATTGAAAATCTTTGTGCATGTTTCCTATTACATGAATCCACTTCATTCTTTATACTATAGTTAAAGAAAGAATGCGTTTACATTATTTATTGGAGGGGAAACACATGGCAGAATTACGCTTAGAGCATATTCAAAAAATGTACGATAAAAAAGTAGTTGCAGTAGATGATTTTAATTTACATATTAAAGATAAAGAATTTATCGTTTTTGTTGGACCATCTGGTTGTGGGAAATCAACGACACTACGGATGATTGCAGGCCTTGAGGAAATAACCGATGGTGAATTTTATATTGACGACAAAAAGATGAACGATGTAGCTCCAAAAGATCGCGATATCGCAATGGTGTTCCAAAACTATGCACTTTATCCACATATGAATGTGTATGATAATATGGCATTCGGTCTAAAACTACGGAAATTCAAAAAAGAAGAAATTGATAAGCGTGTTAAAAACGCTGCTAAAATTCTTGGCTTGGAAAACTATTTAGATCGAAAACCAAAAGCATTGTCGGGTGGACAAAGACAGCGTGTAGCACTTGGACGAGCAATTGTTAGAGACGCAAAGGTTTTCCTAATGGATGAACCACTATCAAACTTGGATGCAAAGCTTCGCGTACAAATGCGTGCAGAAATTCAAAAGCTTCATCAACGTCTGCAAACGACAACCATTTATGTAACACATGATCAGACAGAAGCAATGACAATGGCTACACGACTGGTTGTTATGAAGGATGGCGTGATTCAACAGGTTGGTGCTCCAAAAGAAGTGTATGACTTCCCTGAAAACATCTTTGTAGGTGGCTTTATTGGATCTCCATCCATGAACTTCTTAAACGGAAAATTAACAGAAGGCTATTTTGTAATGGATGAAATAAAGATTAAAGTACCAGAAGGTAAAATGAAAGTGCTTCGCGACCAAGGCTATGTTGATAAAGATATTGTACTTGGCATTCGACCAGAAGACATTCATGACGAGCCTGTTTTCATTGATTCCACTCCGGAAACAAAAATTACAGCGCATGTTGATGTTGCAGAATTAATGGGAGCAGAAACCTTCCTTTATTCCAAAATAAATAACCAGGATTTTATTGCTCGAGTAGATTCTCGTACAGATATCCAAGGTGGACAAAGTATCGAACTTGCACTTGATATGAATAGCGCACATTTCTTCGATACAGAAACAGAACTACGTATCCATTAAAATTCACTCAAACAAAAAGGGAAAGCCAGTTGGCTTTCCCTTTTATAGTCTATAAGGGGGATTATCCCTTTAGGCCATCGTTATTAATATTGTTGTCCACCAAGTTGCTGTTGTGCAGTTGCAACAAGACGTTTTGTGATTTCTCCACCTACAGAACCGTTAGCACGAGATGTTGTATCAGCACCAAGCGTTACGCCAAATTCTTGTGCGATTTCTTGCTTCATTTGGTCGATTGCTTGCTGAGCACCATAAACTAAAATTTGATTTGAGCTGTTGTTGTTTGCCATGTGTATCACCTCCTGTACTAAGTATTGTTGGCAGTTTCAGAATTAATATCACAAAAATTGCTTGGTAATTTGTGCTTGAATTACTACTAATTATTTAGAATAGGGAGCCACTTTTTTGTACAGGAAATGAAAAGGCAAGCCGGAATTCGGCTTGCCTTGTTCATTATTTAGGATATGTCATTTCTTTCGGTTTAACAAACTTATCAAATTGTTCTGATGTTAACAGCCCTAATGCAACAGCTGCTTCTTTTAAGGTAGACTGATCGGCAAATGCTTTCTTGGCAATTTTCGCAGCATTTTCATAGCCGATATGTGGATTTAATGCAGTTACAAGCATTAACGAATCATTTAAATACCGTTCGATTTGATCATAATTCGGTTCAATCCCCTGTGCACAGCGCACATCAAACGACAGCATACTATCTGCGAGCAACTGACAGGATTGCAAGAAATTATATGCCATTACAGGCTTAAAGACATTCAATTCAAAATTCCCTTGGCTAGCAGCAAAACCAATTGTCGCATCATTGCCCATCACCTGTGCAACTACCATTGTCACCGCTTCGGATTGTGTTGGATTGACCTTTCCAGGCATAATAGAGCTGCCAGGTTCATTTGATGGAATGGTTATTTCTCCAATTCCACAGCGCGGACCACTAGAAAGCCAACGAACATCATTTGCTATTTTCATCATATCGGCAGCAAGTGCTTTTAATGCCCCATGCGCATAAACAAGCTCATCATAGCTTGTTAATGAATGAAATTTATTTGGAGCAGAACGAAATTCATTTTTCGTTACATCACTTATTGCGGCACATACGCGCTCGGAAAATTCTGGATGGGCATTTAATCCTGTACCAACTGCCGTTCCACCTATTGCAAGCTCTTTTAAATGCTGTGCACTTTCAGAAATCATCATTTCACTTCGCTCAAGCATCCGATGCCAACCACTTATTTCCTGTCCTAAAGTCAATGGCGTTGCATCCTGTAAATGCGTTCGACCAATTTTTACGATATGTTCAAAAGCATCCATCTTTTCCTTGAAGGTTGCTTTTAATGCTTGTAGCGCTGGTAGTACTGCTTCTTCAAGCTTTAAGGCCGCTGCAACATGTAACGAAGTAGGATATGTATCATTAGAGCTTTGTGACTTATTAACATCATCATTCGGATGAAGTCTTTCTTCACTTCCTTGCGCCTCTAGCCACTTATTTCCTGCATAAGCAATCACTTCGTTAACATTCATATTGGATTGCGTACCACTCCCAGTTTGCCAAACAACTAATGGAAAGTGATCATCTAATTCCCCAGCAACAATTAATCCTGCTGCATGAGCAATCGCTGCTGCTTTATTTTCTGATAATAGACCAAGTTCATGATTCGCTTGTGCTGCACTTTGTTTTAAAATTGCAAATGACTGAATAATCTCTTTGGGCATTTTTTCATTTCCGATTGGAAAGTTTTGCTTACTTCGCTGTGTTTGTGCTCCCCAGTACTTATCTGCGGGTACCTTCACTTCCCCTAACGTATCCTGTTCGATTCGATAATCCATCCTCATTTCCTCCCTATGTTCTCTAAAATTCGCATAACATACAATATGTATGCATATCCTTCCTCATCCGCTTCTATTGTATCAAATTTTTATGTATAGGTAACCATCTGAAACTTTTCCATAGAAACAACGGAAAGTCATAAATTTGTCTACTTTAGTGACACAAATGAGCGTTTTTATCATTTATACTGTTAGAAGTTGTTTTAATCGTTTACTCTTTTTGCATTTACTACTATAATAACTGTTTGGATATACGATTTTTCAACAGAAAGGTACGATAGGAGGTTTTACGAGTGCCAAATATTTGGACACATATGCTTTTCTGTGAAGATGTAATTGATACAATTGGCAATTCTCCAGATCCATACTTTAAATATGATTCGATGTTAAAACTCGGTGCACAAGGGCCAGATCCATTTTTTTATTATAATTTTTGGCCATGGATACAAAATGAACCTGTTCATGAAATTGGGATGCAGCTACACTCAAACCATTGTGGCCCATTTCTGCTTGATTTAATAACCTCTGCTAAAGCAATGGATAAAGAAGTTCGGGCCTATGTGTTTGGTTTTATTACACACCATATTTTGGATCGCAATACACATCCATATATCAATTATCGCGCAGGATATAATAGCAATAATCACCAAAGACTTGAGGTTATCATTGATACAATTATGATGGAAAAATACCATAATTTAAAAACATGGAAAACACCTGTCTACAAAGAAATTAATGTTGGAACACGTTTAAATGCCAGCATTGTAGAATTGCTTCACGAAACCATTCAGAAGCATTATCCAGACATTGCGAAATCATCATCTTCCTATATTCAAAAAGCTTATCGTGATATGAAGCTAGCTTTGAAGCTTCTTTCAGATCCATACGGTTGGAAAAATGCCCTGCTAAAATCCCTTGTTTCTGCATACTCCCATCAACCTGTAAAAAATCAAGTGGATTATTTAAACTTAGCGCATACAGCTTGGAAGCATCCAGCAACTGGGGAAATATCGACTGAAAGCTTTATTGATTTATATGAAAAAGGAAGAGCAGAAGCCATTGAAATTATGACAGCTGTCCTTCTTTATTGGGATTCGGAAAAAGATATTGAGCTAGACAAAATAAAAGCATTAATAGGAAATATTTCATATGATACTGGTAAACCGATTGAATTAGCGCTAGAAAATAAATATAGCGAACCAATTGTCTAACAGAACAAAACCGCAGCTTAACTGCGGTTTTTGCATTAGACACTCTAGCCGTTATTTAACCTTGATCTCTACAACTTCACTTGGCTTAGTTAACCGCTGTGCATCCTTTATCCCCTGCTCGACATTTACAAATTTTAATAAAATAATACCAACTATAAAGAAAAACATGAGCGAAACAATGCCTAGTCTACTGGAACCAGTAAGCTGCCCAACGAGTGCGAAAATAAACGGTCCAAAAATCGCTGCAAATTTGGATGATATGCCATAAAACCCAAAAAATTCTGCATGCTTGTTGTCTGGAACCATCCTACCAAAAATAGATCTACTCATTGATTGTGCTCCACCTTGAACAAAACCTACACAAATAGCCAAAATGTAAAAATGGATTGCAGTGTTCATGAAATATCCGAATAATACAATTGCCATATAAACGTATAATGATATTGTTAAAGCACGTTTCGCGGTGATCTTCTTTGCTAACCATCCAAAGAAAAACGTGCATGGTATCCCGACAAATTGCGTGATTAATAAGGCTGCAATTAAGTCATTTTGCTCTATTCCAATATCTCTACCATAAATAGTAGCCATTTTTATTATCGTGGAAATACCATCATTATACATCCAAAAAGCAAGTAAAAATATAAGTAATTGTTTGTATTGCTTAAGCTCTTTAAACGTACTCCCTACTCTTGAAAAACCAATAGAAATATAGGACTTTTCTCGTTTTACGTTAATCTTTTTCTCTTCTTTAATATGCTTGAACAAAGGAATTGAAAAAATAAACCACCATAGTCCTACTGAAGCAAAAGAAAGCTGGCTCGCTACGGTTGCATTGGGTATGCCGAACCAATCATGCTTTAAAATAAGTAAAATATTAATAGCAAGTAGAATACCTCCACCAATATATCCCCAAGCAAAGCCTGCTGCTGATACTTTATCGATTTCTTCTTCCTTCGCAATTTCCGGTAAAAACGCATCATAGAACACATTTCCACCAGAGAAACCGATTGTACCAATTATTAACAGAATGGAAGCAAAAATATAATCTCCTTCATTTACAAAAGCTAACAATACACTTGCAATTATTCCCATATACGCAAAAAAACGGAGAAATTTCTTCTTTGCAGCCGAAAAGTCGCTAATCGCTCCTAATATTGGCGCTAGAACTGCTACAATCAATGCGGCGATTGATTGGGAATAACCCCAATAGCTTGTAGCTAAATTTTCTTGCAGACCGCTTGCTGCAACATCATAGTAAAATGTCGGAAGCACAGCTGCCATAATTGTTGTAGCAAATGCAGAATTTCCAAAGTCATATAACACCCAGCTAAAGGTTGATTTGTTTCTTTTTTTCACATACACTCCCCCTTCTACGTAAGCTTATCAAAATTTCGACTTGAATAGCACTTTTTTATGAAAACTTTATATTTAATCCAAACAACTGCATTCTTTGCTTCTTCTAGAGGACACCCTTTTAGACCTAATCTTCACAAGACTATCAGGACATAATACCTGCTTATTACGCAAAAAAACCCTTACCAAATAAGGCAAGGATTTAAATTATAAAATTTATTCCCATATATACTGTTTGTACACTTCACCTAGACGATTGAATTGTTCTTGGT
This sequence comes from Virgibacillus sp. LDC-1, assembly GCF_030137545.1. Classification (GTDB taxonomy): domain Bacteria; phylum Bacillota; class Bacilli; order Bacillales; family Amphibacillaceae; genus LDC-1. The sequence continues at coordinate 236,300 of NZ_JARUVL010000002.1, forward strand.
CGCCATTATCAATGCTTGTATTTATTTGTTGTTCTAATCTTTTTTTATTCCAATTAAAGCATAATTCATCCAGAATAAGTCGGGATGTCAGCTTTATTTCAAACGGAATTTCCCTTTTAGCGTGCAGTACCCTTCCAGCATATCGATTGACACGATAAATGACCTTTTCCTTTTTCATGGGGTCACGCCTCCTATTCCTTTATTCTATTATCCTAAACTTTGCGTATAAATGCAATAAAAAATTTAAAATTATGCAAATTTACCATTTAATTGTTAATGTTTGCTTTTTTTACCGTATGAAACTTAATTTCAGCTTGTCAATACATATACCTTCACGCTTGAATGTTTCTCTAGACCCACTAGCTACTGCTTTGATAAAATGTTATAGCTATTGAAATAATATATGGTACATATACATATTGGAGGAATTCCATGAATTCAATCGATGATTTAAAGCAAGGGGAAAAAGGAGCTTGGGTAAGTATCCTAGCATACTTCGTTTTAGCCATTACAAAATTAGTTATCGCCTACGCAGGAAACTCAGAAGCATTACGTGCTGATGGCTTAAATAATTCAACAGATGTGATTGCATCTGTTGCGATTTTAGTAGGATTGCGCATCTCTAGAAAGCCTCCAGATCAAGACCACCGTTATGGACACTACCGTGCAGAAACAATTGCCTCTCTATTTGCCGCATTTGTCATGATGGCTGTGGGTCTACAAGTTGTTGTCAACACATTTAAGAAAGTGATGCAAAATGAAACGGTCCAACCAGATATGTTAACTGCTTGGGTTGCTCTTGGTGCAGCTGCCATCATGTTTATCGTTTATTGGTATAATCTAACATTGGCACGCAAGATTAAAAGTGGTGCACTCTATGCCGCAGCCCAAGATAATCGATCAGACGCACTTGTTAGTATTGGGGCTTTTATCGGTATTATTGGAGCACAATTTGGACTTTATTGGCTAGATCCGTTTGCAGGATTTATTGTTGGAATTATTATTTGTAAAACTGCCTGGGATATTTTCAAAGACTCTAGCCACGCATTAACAGATGGCTTTGATGAAAAACAGCTTGAAAAAATAGGACGAAGTATCGCTAAAGTAACAGGAGTAAAAAAGGTAGAGGATGTAAAAGGCCGTATTCATGGCAATCAAGCGTTAATAGACATAACCATACTAGTCGATCCAGAATTAAATGTCGAAGAAAGCCATAATATTACCGTACGTATCGAAAAGCTATTAGCTGAAAAGCATAATATAACGTATACCCATATTCATATTGAGCCCTTTAATGGACAAAAAAGTTCGAGCAAATAGGATAAAATCTTCCTTCGCTCGAACTTTTTCTATTCTTCTTTATTCATTGAATGATGTTAAAGGGATTAAATTGATAAAAAGAATACTGCAGCAATCGCTCCTAGAACTACAAAAATGATATTTAATCCGAGCAACGACAATCCCACGGCTACCAGTCCACCTAATAGACCAATATGCGGTTCATTTGGCTTTACTGCCATAATTCCTGGAAAAATTAATGCACCTAATGCTGCAAATGGTATAGCCGCAAGCCAACGATTAATCCAATCCCGAAATTGTAATCGATCAACGATAAATGCAGGCACCATTCTTGGAATCATCGTTACAAGGGACATTCCGATAATAATAAGAAAAATCATGCCTGCTCCTCCTTTAACAAAAAGATCCCACTTCCGCCTGCTATTACTGTTCCACAAACAATAGACCACCCAGTACTCATCTGAAGAACATAAAGACAAAATACATTAATGACCATTGCCTGCAAGGCGATAAGCCCAACTCTTTTTTCTTTTTTTACCGATGGTACTAATAATCCGATAAACATCGCATATAATGCGACGCCCATACTTTGACTTAATTTCTCTGGAATTATTTCTCCAAGAACACCACCTAAAAAAGATCCGCCAACCCAAGCTACATAAGCAGTTAAAAACAAACCAGCATAAAAAAATGCACCTTTTTCTTCTTTTGCTTCCGTTGTATGGAGTGCAGAAACCGCAAATGTTTCATCTGTTAACCCTAAAGATAGTGGAAGCTTCCATTTTAAATCCATACTGCGTAATCGATTCATAAATGATAAGCTCATGACAAAATGGCGAAAATTAAGGACAAAGGTCGCGATAATAATTTCTGCTGCACTCGCTCCAACCGCAATCATCCCCGCTCCCATAAATTGACTAGCACCAGCAAAAACGAGCACACTCATCGAGGTTAGCTCAAGCAGAGACATGCCCGATTGCTTAGCTAAAACACCGTATGTAATTGCAATCGGCAAATAACCGAGCATAATGGGAAGACCTACTGTAATGCCTCTTTTAAACATATTTCCCGCTAGAGAATAAGTGGCTTTTTCTCTTTTAGCAGCATCCATTTTTTCTCCCCCCTCAACCAAAATTTCATCTATTATAACGCAATTACGAAAAATTAAAAAGCTGTTTTTATAAATTGCCTATTGACATTTACTTTCATCTCACGGTATATTCTTAATTAATATTTAAAAATGAATGGAAATAATCCAGAAATGAATAGTAGATTACTCTGGTGCAGCATGTAGAGACAAAGCGTTTGGTGAAAGCTTTGGCGGAGAGTTGATTGAATTACACATTTCAGCCTTTGGATTTAATCATGATGAGTGGATGTTTTGTAATGAACACTTACAAAGCATCAATCAGGGTGGTAACGCGGAGCTAACTTCGTCCCTATTATAGGGGGCGGAGTTTTTTGTTTTTTAAAAAAAGAGGAGGTAGTTCGATGTTTCCAATTAAACCAAAATATTCACCAAAGCTTATCGAAGCTTTAAGCATTTTTATCATACTCATTGGGTTAATCAGTTATTTCATCATTCGTCTTGGAACAGTTCCTCATATCCCTATATTACTTTCGATATTGGTTCTGGTAGCATATGGAAGCTTACGAAAGATTCCTTTTCAGGATCTTCATAATGGACTAATTGATGGAGCGAAAACGGGAATTGCCGCCGTATTTTTATTTTTTCTCATTGGTGTTCTCATTAGTAGCTGGATGATTAGTGGAACTATTCCAATGCTGATTGATACTGGTTTCACGCTTATCGGTGGTACAGGATTTTATGCAATTGTATTTTCGATTACTGCTTTAATTGGGGTTTCACTTGGAAGCTCACTTACAACAACAGCAACAATTGGTGTTGCGTTTATCGGAATTGGAAGTGCTATGGATGCTTCCTTAGCGATTACTGCTGGTGCTATTGTGTCTGGTGCATTTTTTGGAGACAAAATGTCCCCATTATCTGATACAACAAATTTAGCATCAACAATCGTAAATGTTGATTTATTTGATCATATAAAGCACTTAAGCCTTACAACCATCCCGGCATTCCTTATTTCTTTTGTCATCTACTACGTCCTTTCTCCAAATCAAACGATTTCGATAGACGTAGCAAGTCAGTATCAGCAAGCATTAGCTGCAACAGGCTTACTCCATTGGACGGCATGGATTCCAATCCTGCTATTAGTAACGTGTACGATTTTAAAATGGCCAGCATTCATTTCTATTTCACTCAGTATTATTACTGCAACATTTCTCGCATTTTTTGTTAATGGGATAGCTTGGTCTGATATATGGATGATTTGGTTTGAAGGGTATACAGGCGTAACTGGCTTTGAACCTGTAGATAGTCTCCTTACAAAAGGTGGCATTCAAAGCATGCTATTTACTATTTCACTCGTTTTAGTAGCATTAGGATTTGGCGGATTATTGTTTGTTACTGGTATTATTCCATCATTACTTCTTTCATTCCAAGAAAGGCTAAAGCGGGCTCGTTCCATAATTGTTTCCACTGCTGCAACAGCGATAGGAATTAATGTTTTAATCGGAGAGCAATACTTGTCCATTATGCTTACAGGTGAAACGTATAAAGGAATATATCAAAAAGCCGGCTTATCCAATAAAGCATTATCACGAACGTTAGAGGATGCTGGGACAGTAATTAATCCTTTAGTCCCTTGGAGCGTCTGTGGTGTATTTATTGCTGATGTGTTGGGTGTATCTGTTTTAGCATATGTTCCATTTGCCTTTTTCTGCTTACTGAGTCCAATCATTACGATTCTTTTTGGCAGCAAAAAGGCAGCCATTGAAGCAAAAGTATAAGATTTAGATTTTTTACTCCTCTGCAAAGGGATAGCCTAATGAAAGGAGACTGACTCCCGCGGGAAGTGGTTTTCTTCCGTAGAGACTGTGGCTGTACCAGCGTAAAGCAGCCACATTCAGGCTAGTGAATAAGATAGCATTATCTTATTCATAAAAAAAAGCAGACAGTACCCTGAATCATGAACGATCTGACTTCGTGGGTTCTGTCCTAGCTTTTTTCTCTAATATTATTGTTTTGGATCTTGCTCTGTTAAAATAATTGGTGCGTCTTTCGTAATGACAATCGTATGCTCGTATTGCGCAGAACGCCCTTTATCAATCGTACGAGCAGTCCAACCATTATCATCCATTTTACTCTTCCAGCTTCCTTCATTGATCATTGGCTCAATCGTAATTACCATTCCCTCTTTAAGTCGTAACCCTTTATTTGGCAAGCCAAAGTGAGGAACATGAGGGTCCTCATGGATTGTTGGACCAATCCCATGACCAGTGAAATCACGAACAACGGAAAAACCTTCTGCTTCCGCATAGGATTGAATTGCATGCCCAATATCACCTAAGCGATTTCCAGCTTTCGCCTGTTCAATACCTTTGTACAGTGCTGTTTTTGTTACGTCCATTAAGCGAATCCCTTTTTCATCGACATTTCCAACCCCATAAGTCCATGCCGAATCTGCAAGACCACCGTTTAAATTAACAACCATATCTATCGTAACAATATCCCCATCCTTAAGTGTTTCATTACGTGGGAAGCCATGACAAATTTCATCGTTAATGGATGCACAAGTAGCAAATTGATAGCCATTATAGCCCTTTTGCTCTGGGGTAGCACCATGGTCCGCTAAAAATTTATCGACAAAGGATTCGATTTCCATCGTCGTAATTCCTGGTCGAATCATGTTGGCAATTTCCTTATGTGTTTTTACAAGCAAATCAGCTGCTTTCTGCATTTGCTCAATTTCTCGTCTGCTTTTTCTAGTAATCATTCCTTTTTTACTCCTTTTCATATCAATACAAATCATCTTATATTACAAACAATATGCAATCGTTTGTTATTAGGAACCCGTTTAATCCAATTTAAAGTGTAACATATTAGCGCCTATTCTTGCAGACTAAATCATAATATCAACTGAATAGGCATTTCCTACTGATACGCTAATAAACAAGAAAGACTGCCATATGTTTCTTAATTAACATTTGTGTGGCAGCCTTTATCTCTGTTATTTAGCAGCATATATTTTTCCGTTTTCAAGCATGCTTCGGTTCTTCATTACATTAAATAATGCGTCTGCTACAGTTAAAGGGTCCTGTAATAAGTTTTGCTTTTTGTAATTCTTAAATTTCTCAATATCGATAAACTCCTCAGAGCTACTATCGCGAATTGTTACTTGCATTTCCGTATCCATAATTCCGGGGTTAAATGCGATAACACGATGATGACTATCCTGTTCAGCTTGTTCCAGTCCAACGGTTTGAACAAACATATTTACAGCTGCCTTTGTACTACAATAGGCACTCCAACCATAGACTGGACGTTCTGCTGCACCCGATGTAACAATAGAAGCATACAACGGAATTCCTTGCGTCGTCGCCAACTCCAAACAAGCATTCGTCAAAGACATCGGTGCGACTAAATTAACATGCACATGGTTACTTAACCGTTCATGCTCGACATACATCGCTTGATTCACAGGACCAACTACTGCTGCATTATTGATTAAGAAAATTGTATTTAAATCCATATGCTTTACTTCTTCTCTGATAGCAGCGACCGCTTGTTTCAATTGCTCACCTTCGCCTAAATCACAAGTAAGGTGGGTGTATGAGACGTCATGCTGAACTGCTAGCTGCTGCAAACGAACATTTGCATTGCGCGCAATCCCGATAACATGAATACCATTTTCAATAAACAACGTAGCCACTGCTTCTCCAAGTCCTTTTGAAGTACCCGTAATAATCGCCAATTCCACTTCAAGTACCCCCCCTTTAAGATCCTATCATGTTATGCATGCACAGCATTCCAATAATAAACGAGTGTCTCCATTCCTTTATCAAAGCTATCTAATGGAAAGCTTTCATTTGGAGAATGAAGTCTGTCGTCTGGAGTTCCAAACCCTAACAACACGATAGGAATTTGATAAATGGCTTCAATCCACTCTACAACTGGAATAGAGCCTCCCATTCGTACGTAAACTGTTTCTTTCCCAAACGCCTGGGTATAGCTTTCTGCAGCTTTTTTAATTAGTGGGTGATTTGGTTCTACTTTGTACGCTTTTGCAGAAAGCTTTTCCTTTTTCACTTCTACGGTTACACCAGCTGGGGAAACCTTTTTAATATGTGATTCTAATAGGTCTTGAATTGTTTCCGGATCCTGGCCAGGCACTAAACGACAAGTGATTTTTGCTGTTGCACTAGCAGGAATAATCGTTTTCGTCCCTTCTCCTTGATAACCGCCATATATCCCATTCACTTCAAAAGTAGGTCGTGCCATCGTATGTTCTTTCGCTGTATACCCTTTTTCAGAAACAGTTTCAGGAATACCGGTTGATTGAACATAATCTTCTCCAGGTACCTGTTTAATTAATTCTCTTTCTTCAGCAGATAGGGGTTCCACGCCATCATAAAAACCTTCTACTGTAATTACTTCTTCGTTATTTTTCATCGAAGCTAAAATATGCGAAAGTGCCATAATCGGATTTTTAGCTGCTCCACCGTACATTCCTGAATGAAGATCATGATCTGGACCATGCACGATTAGCTCGATTCCAGTAAACCCTTTTAATCCGTATAAGATGGTTGGCTGATTTTTTGCAACCATACCTGAATCAGAAATAACAGCAAAATCAGCAGCGAAAAGCTCTTTTTTATCATGAAGAATGGTATATAGGTTTTCACTACCGATTTCCTCTTCTCCTTCAATACAAACCTTTACATTAACAGGAAGTTTTCCTTCTGTTTTCATAAATGCTTCAAAAACAGCTAATTGCATAAAAACTTGCCCCTTATCATCACTGGAACCTCGTGCAAACAGGCGCCCATCACGGACCACTGGTTGAAAAGGATCGCTTTCCCATTGCTCGATTGGATCGACTGGTTGTACATCATAATGGCCATAGAACAAAACCGTAGGAGCGTCTTCTCCAGCTTGATCGTACACTGCATAAACGAGCGGATGCCCGTCAGTCTCAACCGTTTCCACATTTGAAAAGCCAATATCATTTAAATAGGAAATTAAAAAAGCTGCCGCTTCTTCAACATGTGTTTTATGTACACTATCAGTACTTACACTCGGAATAGACAGAAATTCATTTAGTTTCTTTAAATTTCTTTCTCGGTTATCTTTTAAATACTGCAATACTTTTTCACTCATGAAAACTCCTCCAAGCTTTTTCCCTATTTTATCATATTCAAATTAAAGCGGATATCGTAATGTTCATTAAATAAAGTGTTATAGCTTATTTGAATAAAAAAAGAGCGCGGGATATATTTATCCATACACGCTCATTTTCCATCATTTTATCGTTTATTCTGTGGAAAAATCCTTTCAATCATATTACCCATCTGATCAAAAAATCCTTCCACTGGACGACCATTATTCATATCATCCACATAATTATTCGTTAAATCTACAAAGTCTGGATTAGTGGATACATATACATTGTCAATATCGTTGTCTACAGATTGAACGATATCCGCAACTTTTTTCTTAACCTTATCCGTCAATTCTCCGCCGTTATCCATTCCAGCTCGATTATTCATATTCCCGTTGTTATTCCCATTTTTATTGTTCCGATTATCATCCATTGTTGCGGCAACATAAGCATTGTTATTTGTTGTTAAAACATATGCATGATCGATTTCAGGAACCTCATTAGTAATTCGATCTGCTGCTTCTTTTGCTACCTCATAATGCGTCATGTTATTACGATTATCTGCGCGGTTTCGGTTACCAGTTTCACCGTCCATCGTGTAATTTTTGTTCCCATCATTCGCATTATAGCGAGTTGGGTCGACATTTGGATTATCATTTGCTCCTTGATCATTTGTATTTGTATTTCCTTGACATGCTACTAATAGAGCAATCATTAGCACTGTAAGGATACTAAAGAATTTCCATTTCATTTTATCTTTCCTCCTTTACTATTTTAAGTTTAGTATGTAACGACAAAGGAAGTTTATGCCGTCACCGTTAAAACCTTTATTTGGAAACCACACCATTTTTGTTTTCGAAAATATATATATAATACGGGGAAACTAAATTTACCCTGACATTTTAAGGAGGGGAAAATATGGATGTTCCAGATTACGACAAAGCGTTATACTATACGCTCTGGGGACAATGGGATGATTTACTTGTACTAATGGTAAGGACACAGGATGATATTCTGTCTAAACGAATACAACATTTTTTGCATGCCTTTCACCATTCTCTCGACGAAAAGAAGATCATTGAATCTCATGATAATTTGCTTTATTATGTAGATCATGCGATGAAGCATGTCCCCTCAGCCGCCATGAAAATATAGCCTCACCATTCACTGAAAGCTCCCTCTAAAGAATGCTTAGCAAAATAGAAATACAAGCAAGATGGGCAGGCAAGAAATGCCTGCCCATTTACAGTAAAGATGAACACAGACGGGAATCAAACGCATCGCTTATAATTACGAAACAAAAAAGGGATGCACTATATACATCCCTTTAATCTTCATCCTCATCGTCATTTTCATCGTCATCTTCATCAAAGTACTTTTTATAATCGTTATAATCCTTACGTTCACGATAATCCTCTTCTGTTTCACGGAACTTTTCACGCTTTTTTTCTAGTTTTTTTTCTAGCCATTCTTGCTTTTCTTCTGATATATATTTATTAATATCCTTTTTGATTTTTTGCTCCTCTTTTGCATGCTGGTTAGACTTCTCAGCATTTTCCTGCTTCTTTCGATTTGTTTCTTTTTCTGTTTGATGTACTTTGCTTTGCTCTGCTGGTTTATTTTGCTGTTTTTCTTTAACTGTAACGTCTTTCTTTTCCTTGACTGGCTTTTTATTGATTTGCTTATCTGTTTTATCTGTGTTTGGGTCGTTTGCTTCATTTTTTTTCATATAAAAAGATTTAATAATAGCTTTTTCCTCATCATTCACAGCAATTGTTTCTTTCGTAACTCCATTTAACCCATCATCATTTCCAATCAATTTTGCAGCCATAATCTCATTCATCGACTTTTGCTCAGCTTTTGCTGTCTCTCGTACTTCCTCTGGTATGTTTAATGTTACAATATTCCATTCATTATCGACCGCTGTGAAATATTGATCAATAGCATTTGGATTTGATATTTTATCTGCTTGAACATAATTAATACCGACTACCATATTTTTTCCGTGTTTAATTAACCCTTTTGATTCACTTTTTTGCATAATTATCGTTATAATTGTTTCCAGCTTTTTACCTTTCACTTCCTCTAATTCATCTAAGAGAAGTGACGCATCCTCATTTAATGGATGAATCGCATGCACTTTCATATCTTTATCCACTTCTAGTTCCATACTTGGATTAATGTCGATATTGACGTATGCATACGTTTTTTCATTATCTACAATAAAGAGAATCGGAAAAACAAGCAGCATTAAAATACATGCCATCGCTAAAATTCGAACCGGCTTTTTATTCATGATAGAACGAGAAAGAATGGTTCCTTTTCTTTCCATAAGAGGTTCATATATAGATTCAACACCGATTGGTCCATTTGCTATCCGCTTGGCTTTTTCAAATAACCCATCCTCAGTAAGCATAATGGTGTATTTCCGGTGCTGTTCCATGATGATGCCCTTTTTCACTGACCTACCCCCTTCAAATAATCTTGAAGAAACACATAATTTTCACTAAGCACAATAAAAATTGCTAAAATGTACTTTCGATTCCGCTCTAACGTTTTTTTACTAACCTCTACCATCTTCACTAATTCTTTTATCGGGAGCTTTTTTTTCACTTGAACATAATGATTCAGTTCGGGATTGCGGTACAACATTCTCGCAATACGGATTGCTGATTCACGTGCATCGCGGTGCTTTGGCGATATTTCTGTCAGCTCCTGTAATGATAAATGGTATACTGCAAGCTTCGTTTTAAAATCAAGAATTTCCTGTCGCCGATGCCATGCATCCTGCTCTAATTGATATCTCTCTTTTACTGCAATAATTTCCATTGGATTTTCCATCTGGTCCTCATCATATGTCTCATCCAATGAAACAGCAGCAGGATGCTTTTGCATGTACCGGATATAATCAATTACTTTTCTTGTTATAACTAGCTTTGCAAAGGATAAAAATGAACTTCCTCGATCAGGCTTGTACGTTTGAATGGCATCATGAAATGCAGATAGACCAACACTAAATTCATCATCTCTCTCTGGATCAATATAGCGTTTGCATACCTCAGATACACATTTCGCAATAAAAGGCTGATACGTTCGTAACAAATCATTTAATACCGCATCATTCCCCGCTTGTGCCATCGCCACCATTTCTTCTAATGGAATATCCTGTAGCGTTTTTTGCATTAACAACTGGAAGCACCTCCAGTTATCATAGTATTCGTCTTTTTAAACTTGTTTTTGGGTGTAAACGTTTGTAAAACATATGTATATTTTTTGAACATTAATTTATTATTAATACGCATGATGCGCCCACCATCTTTTATTAAAATTTATTTAATATACTCCATCATACCTTATCCATATTTGTGAAGCTATCTCAAAACAATTACAGTTTATTTAAATATCCATTACTGTATTATTAAGGCGGGCAAAAAATGATAATCATGCAAGTTACTGTTCTGTCTTTTTCCTCTCCATTTCTCGTTGTAAATACATTTCAATGGGGATAAACAAACCTACCCTTCCATATTCTTCATGATCTAATGTGGCAAAAACAACCCCAATAACCTTGTCATCCTCACCGATTATCGGACTTCCACTATTGCCTCGATAAATTGGCGCATCAATCATTACTACCTCTTCATCCCAATCCTCCAGAGCTGTATAGTCAATAATGCTTCCTTGATTCGCAATTCCTTGAAACCGTAATGGATTCCCAATAAAATGAATGGCTGCCCCACCTTTCACAGTAGCGCTAGTAGCTAATTCAAGATACGGAAGCCCCTTTCCACCATTTGTTACTTTCAACTCAGCAAGATCCACCTCTGGATATGTATGCACAACCTCTGCTGTATACAATCCATCGTCTGGGTACGCAACAGTTACCGTCTTTTCTTCCTCCACTACATGATAATTTGTTAAAATAGTACCATCCTCTGAAATTGAGAACCCTGTCCCTCTTGCGTCTTCTGTTTCAATCCCAACAACTGCCTTTTTCTCTTGTTTAATATGATCCTGTGTGGAAAGCTTTGAAGATGTAATTAAAAAATTTATAGCTGGAATAGAAAAGGTTTGTGGTAACACAGCGATAACTTGAAATAAGAGCATAAAAGCAATGAGCCAAAACGCCCATCTTGGAAATGGACGTCTTGTTTGCTTTTTATTTTCTTCTTCATCCGCTTTTTGCCTTGCTAGCGCTTCTTTTTTTGCTTCCTGGACAAGATGATATAATTCCTCATCCTCGAATTCTTCATATAAGTCCGTATCAATAATATCTATTTCTTTGTTATCATCCTTATTTTTCATTGGGTCACCTCGTACACTAACTTATACTGCGCGTTGAGCTTTTCCCTGTTGCATTTGATACATTTGATAGTACATTCCTTTTTCTTCTAACAATTGAACATGGTTTCCACGTTCTTTTATTGTACCATGCTCAAGAACAAAAATAACGTCCGCCTGCTGAATCGTTGATAATCGATGGGCAATTACTAAGGTCGTTCTCCCCTTTTTTAGTACCTCTAATGCACGTTGAATAATTGCCTCTGTTTCCGTATCAATATTTGCAGTCGCTTCATCTAATATGAGGATTGCTGGATCAAAAGCAAGTGCACGAGCAAAAGAAATGAGCTGTCGTTCTCCAAGTGAAAAAGTTGATCCACCCTCTGTTACTTTTTCATCATACTTGTTAGGCAGCTTTTCAATAAATCGATCCGCACCTACGGCCTTTAATGCTTGAATCGCTCTTTCTCGATCAATCGATGGATCATTCATTGTCACATTGGATACAATCGTGCCAGAAAACAAGAATGGATCCTGAAGTACAATCCCCATATGACTACGAACCTGTTGTCGTGACCACTCTTCTGTCGGATAACCATCAATCGTGATTGATCCTTTTTGGGGATCATAAAAACGAAACAGTAAATTCATGATCGAGCTTTTTCCAGAACCTGTATGCCCTGCAAAGGCTGCGGTTTGCCCTGCCTTTACTTCAAATGAAATATCGTTCAATACATAGTCTTCATCATTATACGCAAACGACACATGATCAAATTTAATGTTTCCGCGATACTTGTTTATTTCCTCGTTCTCTACCGCTTCGCCATCTCGATCCATTAATTCAAAAACACGACTTCCTGCTACTCGTGCTTGTTCAATCAATGGAAGCTGATTAACAATATCGGTTACAGGCTCAAATAGTCTTGTTAAATAATCAACGATTGCATAAAGCATACCAATTGAAATTACACTGCTTAGCTCTAATGATGATGAACCAAAGTACCAAATAAATGCGACAAAAGCAAGGTTTCTAAAAACCGTAACAAGGTTGTATGAAGTAAGCGCACTAAGTTTTACTAGCTTGCGTTGAAATGTAAAGTGTCGTTCATTTAGAACTTCAAACTCTTCCTTTGTTTTCGCTTCTCTGCGAAATGCCTGTATAATTGGCATTCCTTGAATTGCTTCATTAATATTTCCATTAATTTCACTAACCGTTGAACGGATTACCTTGTTGTATTTTGTTCCAAAAAACTTATAAACCTTCATCCAGCCAATAATCAATGGAATAACGAGTAAACAAATTAGTGCGAGCTTCGCATCAAGAATAAACAATGCAACAAAAATTCCTGCCATATAAATAGCACTTGTTAAAACAATCGAAAGCACGCGTTCATACAAATCGCGAATCGCTTCTGTATCATTTGTAATGCGTGCAACAATTTTTCCGGCTGGCTGATCCACAAAATAGGTGATAGGTATTCGTTGTGTGTGCGCAAAAATATCATTTCGCATCTTTTGAACAATTTGATTTGACGATTTTTGCAGTAAAAAGGTTTGATAAAATTGAAAGAACCCTGCAATTACGAGCAAGACCATATACAATCCAAGCAAAAAGAAGATAGCACGTTGTTCTGGCTTAAAAAACGAATAGATCTCTGACATCTTCATTTTTTCTGCTTGAAAACGCTCTGTTCCATCTGCACTCTTAATTTGTAGTGTTCCGTCTTCAATTGTTCGCTTTCCTTGCAATGGAACCTTTTCCTCAACAAAATAATAGCTCTTTCCAACCTGTAATACCGTGTGCGCTCCTAATGTTTGTTCGCCATCTGTTAGGCGATCCGCACGTTTTAACTGCTTTCCGTCATAATTAACGGTGTTTTTATCTTCGTTCGTAACCTCATGCCATGCACCTTCAATTCCAAGAATATGCTCATCAATCACCTGTTTAGCGATTAAAGGACCAGCTAATTCAAGTGTAGTTGCAATGATTAAACAAATAATCCCAATAATAATGCCGCGTTTAAACTGAAGGGCATATGCAAATAATCTTTTCTCAGTTGATGCCTTCTTCATTAGGAAGTCACCTCCCCATTTCCCATTTGTTGCAATTCATACTGTGCTTTATACCAGCCTGCTTGCTGAATTAGTTCCTCATGTGTGCCTTCTTCCACAATTTTACCATCTTCAAGCACAATGATATGATCTGCATGAGCAACTGCTGACAAGCGATGTGCTGCAATAAATGTTGTTTTATTTTTTCGTTCTTTTCGTAAATGTTCAATAATCTTCGCTTCTGTTTTTCCATCTACTGCTGACATGGAATCATCAAGAATTAATATTTCAGGATTCTTAATAAATGCTCTTGCTAAAGCAACACGCTGCTTTTGTCCGCCTGACAAAGTAACGCCACTTTCTCCAACCTGTGTATCTAATCCTTTTGGTAGCTGCTTGATATCTTCTAGAAAATGAGCAAGATCCATTACACGAAATATTTCTTTATCCGTTGCATCTGCTTTTCCAAACTGAATGTTCTCCCGAATCGTTTTTGAAAACATCATCTGGTCCTGGGGCACGTATCCAATCCAAGAACGGATTTGTTCAAGCGAAATAGCTTCAAGTCGTGTACCAGAGATACGAATCTCACCTTTGATACCTGGATATTGGCGCAGCATTAGCTTAAATAGCGTTGTCTTCCCTGCACCTGTCTTACCAACAACACCTATCGTTTGCCCCTGCTTTACATGTAAGGAAATATGCTCTAAACGATTCATCTCTGTCTCTGGATAAGCAAAGGAAACATCCTTGAAGGAAATCGTATCGACGGTTGCTACTTTCTTTGGCGTTATACAATCTTCTACATCTGCTTCGTAATCTAAAATGTTGTTCACGCGATCTAATGAAGCATTTCCGCGTTGTAAAATATTGATGAGCTCACCAACAGCAAACATAGGCCAAATCAACATTCCCAGATAAACGTTAAACGCTACCAAATCTCCTAACGTTATCGCGTTTCTAAAAACGAGTAATGCACCATATCCAAGTCCAATCGTATATGATAGCCCTACTAGTATTTTCATCGTGGGCTCAAACAAAGCGTCTATTTTAGCTACTTCGATATTTTTTTCATAAACATCTTCAGTCATTTTGGCAAATCGACTTTTATCCTGTTGTTCTTGCACAAAAGCACGAATAACTCTTACTCCCCGAATCGATTCAAGTACTTCATTATTCATATCCCCGAATGCTGCCTGTGCTTTTGTAAATCTTGCATGAATCGCTGCACCATATTTGTTCATCACAATTGCCATTATTGGTAATGGAATAAGTGCAGCAAAGGTAAGCTTCCAGCTAATCGTCAAGCCCATAACTGCAATAATCATAAGCATGAATATACTGGAATCAACAAGCGTTAAAACTCCAAAGCCAGCTGTTAAGGCAATTGCTTTTAAATCATTAGTACTTCTTGCCATTAAATCCCCGGTTTTAAACTTCCCAAAAAAGGTGGGCGTCATTTTTAAAAAATGTCCCATTAATCGACTTCGCGTCCATCGTTCAAGCATAACCGCTCCACCAAAAAGTGTATAATCCCATAAAAACGAAATACCATAATGTACAAAAGTCAATACAACATAACCGATCACAATGAACCACAATAATTGGAATGTTAGTGTTTCAAATTGTATATGATCAATCGCAAACCCGACCAGCTTTGGAGGAATCAACCCCAATGCACTAGCAATGATTAATGCGATAATAGCAAATGTGTAACGCTTCCAGTAATGCTTGAAAAACCAATCTAGTTTCTTAAAAACCTGAAACATGTTTTCACCTTCTTTTCTCTCTCTTTAATTTCGTTAACCTTCTGGGAATAAAAAAAGCACACGTCTATGACGTATGCAAACGGTTGAAAAGTTGCTTTTAAAAAGACATACTTCTCCAACATTACAAAAAGGTCACAGATAGTGTGACCTTTCCTAAATAAAACCCATATAGATGATTTAACACATACTATATGAACAATTATTTATATCCGCAGAAGGTCACTATATTCCATATGAAATTAATTCTCTGTTGTTGTATCATTCTTTTTTCCATGGTAGTAACCTCCCCTCTTATTTTTGATAATCATAATTATAGTTGCTGGAAAATTTTAAGTCAATACTTTTTCGGAAAATTTTATTAAAAAAGAAAAAACCTTCTATTTCGAAATTGCGAAAATCTTCTTTCATGCTCATGCTATCCTTATACACTTTAAAGGGAATTTTTATGCAAGCTTAAGATGTTCTCTTTCTTATTATAAGAACCTTAGATAACCTTATAATTACAATATGTATCGGTTTTTATGATAAAATATGTTTGTTCCAAGCAATGCAAAGTCGAAGGGAGAGATGGATATTGCATTTAGAAGAAATGCTTGCATTTAACAAACAATTTGTTGAAGGAAAAAAATATGAGCCATATCAAACAGACAGTATTCCAAACAAACGGATGGTTATTTTCACCTGTATGGAATCACGTCTAGTAGAGCTATTGCCGAAAGCATTAAATATACAAAACGGAGATGTAAAAATGCTTAAAAATGCTGGTGCTATCATTAGAAAGCCTTTCGACAGCATCATGAAAAGCATTTTAGTTGCTATTTACGAGCTTCAAGCAGAAGAAGTTACTGTTATCGGCCATTATGATTGCGGCATGTCTCATATTCAGCCTGGAAACTTAACTAAAAAAATGATGGACAAAGGGATTCCTGAAGCAACTATTCAAACATTAGAGAATGCTGGGATTGATTTTCATGATGAATTTCATGGCTTTGACACAGTAGAAGAATCAGTTCAACAAAGCGTTTCTATTATAAGAAATCATCCTTTATTACCTTCCCACATTAAGGTTCATGGATTAGTAATTGATCCCGCAACAGGTAAGGTGGATGTCGTAACAAAACAAGATTAACTCGTTGATTTAAAGCTATTCTGACCGGTCTAAAATGGCCGCTCTAGAATAGCTTCTTTCTTTTTGGTTGTAGTTATTACTTTTTCTCTTTGTCTTCCCCCTTAACCGTAGAAATTCAATACTCTTCTTCATAACTTTCCTTTTTCTGGTCATACTATGCTACAACATCTTTTAATTTGGAGGGAATCGTATGCGAAAGAGACAAAAAGGAAGTAATAAAGACATCTTCCCTTCAAGTTTGCCTACGCTCGAACAGATTCTACAACAACAGAATTTAGATATTAGCTTTTCTACATATGATCTCCACGAGCAAAAGGTTGCTGTCTTTTTTATTGACTATCTAACAGATACGAATAAGGCCCAAGCCTCATTGCTAAAGCCGTTGCTAGCTATACCAAATCAATTAACTAATAGCGCGATAATGAATCATATTCCACTTCAAGGTGGAGAAACCATTCAATCCCTTGAATTAATTATTGAAAAGCTATTGAGTGGAACAGTTTTTATTTACCTAGAAAATGAAAAAGAAGCGCTCTCCTACAAGCTTGCACACGTAGAAAAGAGATCACCAGACAAAGCAGAGACAGAATCGCTAGTCGTTGGACCTAAAATCGCATTTAATGAATCAATTACAACGAATATGAACATCATCCGTTCTAGAGTTCAATCTTCTGATCTTATCATGGAGCCGCTTCATATCGGAAAAACGAACTCTCGTGAAGTTCGTATTGTCTATATGAAATCGATAGCAAATGATGAAGACGTGCAAACGATAAAACAACGTATCCAAGATCTAGATATCGATGAAGTAGAAGACAGCATCATATTAAAACAATATATCGAAGACTCCCAATTATCCTTCTTTCCCCAATTTGATTCAACAGAGCTTCCAGATCGATTTACATATGCGATTACTCGAGGGAAAGTTGGCGTTCTCGTCGATAATAGCTCTACTGGGATTATTGCACCAGCAACATTGTTCAGTTTTTTGCAATCAACAGAAGATATTTATATGCGTTGGAACGAAGGTACCATATTTCGATTCATTCGCTTTATAGCTGTTTTTATTTCATTTTTTTTGACTCCTGCTTATGTAGCAATTGTAACGTACCAGTTTGGCATTATTCCGACTCAACTACTTATCTCGTTAGGGAAATCTCGCGCTGCCGTTCCTTTTCCTCCCTTTTTAGAAGCAATTCTTCTTGAATTTTTAATTGAACTGCTAAGAGAGGCGGGGGCAAGGTTACCCACAAAGGTTGGGCAAACAATGGGCATTGTAGGTGGAATTGTGATTGGACAAGCTGCTGTACAAGCAGGATTAACGAGTAATATATTAATCATCGTTGTAGCAATGAGTGCTCTCGCTTCCTTTACAAGTCCAAATTATTTGCTCGGGACAACGGTTCGTCTACTAAGGTTTCCATTAATTTTTTTAGCTGGTTTATTTGGTCTATTCGGTATTGTATTTGGGATAAGCCTATTAGTCATTCATTTACTACGCTTAAAATCCTTAGGACGCCCATATCTTCTCCCGCTTTATCCCTTGAAATTAAAGGATTTTAACAAATCTTTTTTTCGAGCCCCTTTACCCTATGAGCATAACCGTGCGATATCTTATCGCCCAAAATTTTTATTTCGTTTTAACAAAAAAGAAGCAGCTAAAAAGAGGGATATTGATGAATAGGTGATTCCATGGATATACAACTAAAAGTTAAAAAAAACATTCAATTTCGTGCCAGCTATTTATTTTTTATTCTTGCTTCTACACAAATCGGAGTAGGAATAATGGGTGCACCTCGCTATATCTTTCAATATGCAAAACAGGATTCTTGGATATCCATCCTTATTTCCTTTTTATTCATGATCGTTGTCATGTTTGCAATGCTTTATATATTAAGAAGTTACGGTAGTGCAGATATCTTTGGTATTCAGGTCGATCTATTCGGTTCCATTATTGGCAAAATTTTAGGAACGGTATATATTGTCTATTTTCTAATGGGATTAATGACCGTATTACTAACTTATATTGAAGCAGTACGCTTATTCCTTTATCCGACTCTTTCTCCCTTCGTAATCGCGTTCTTGTTACTTAGTCTCGCAATTTACGCAGTTTATGGAGGAATTCGAGTTACAGTCGGGGTTACATTTCTCTTCTTTTTGTTATCACAATGGGTTTTACTGCTTTTATATGACCCGGTTTCAAGGATGGAATGGGAACACTTCTTACCGATGTTTCAAACACCAACCTCTGAGCTTTTAAAAGGAGCAAAAGAAACTACCTTCACACTTTCTGGCTTCGAGATTGTTTTTTTACTTTATCCATTTGTTCATAATAAGGACCAGATAAAAAAACCAATCTTTTTCGGCATCTCATTTGCAGCTTTTATCTTGTTTATCCTAACAATCATTAGTATTGGGTATTATAGCTTAGAGGATCTTGAAAATATTGAATGGTCTGTTCTGACTTTATTTAAAGGCATTAAATACACTTTCATTGAGCGACTTGACTATGTTGTAGTCGTTGAATGGATGATGGTCATTATCCCTAATACAATTATGCTTTTATGGGGCATTACACATGGCATTAAACGATTGTATTCCATACCTAGTAAGCATTCAATCTTTTTTATCTCTGCCTTACTGTTACTTGCATCAAGCATTATAAAAGATGATGCGCATATTAGTAAACTTACGGGAACTGTCTCAGAGGCAGGATTTTGGATTGTTTTTATCTATCCGTTAGTTCTCGTACCAATTGTTTGGCTGAAAAGAAAGCATCAAAAGCAAAAAGGAAGTCGTTAACATGAGGTATCAATATATTTGTTTTATCCTTCTTTGCCTTTTATTTCTAACTGGGTGCCTGCAATCAAGACAGCTTGAAAAGATGGGGGTCATCACTGCAAAAGGTACGGATGCAAGTGAAAATGGAGACATTGAATTATCAATTGTATTATTTCAATTTGAAGCGCAATCCACCAACAATACAAAAATCGTTTCAGGAAAAGGAAAAACCATTCAAGGTGCAACTCAAAATGCGAACTATGAAACCAATTTCGAGCTTAGCTCTGAAAAGCTCCAATTAGAGCTGTTTGGCCGCGAAGCTGCTGAACGCGGAATTCATCGCTTCGTTGATACTCTAGCTCGTGAGGCAAATTCACCAAATACAATGTATTTATCGCTTAGCAACTCTACTGCGAAGGAGATCATGCTCATCCAAGAAAGTGGCATTGCAATGAATATTGGACAATATTTGCATGGGGTTATTGATAAAAACGCCCCAGATCATTTGTTTCCAAAGATACCACTTAGTACCTTTCTAACCTCACTTTATGATGTTGGTATCGACCCAATTTTACCAATGTTTGAGCTAGAAAACGGGATACCTAAAATTACCAAAATCGGTATTTTCAAAGAGGATAAACTTGTTGGAGAGAAATCCATTGAAGACCGGATATTATACAATTTAATGCATAAAAAAATCAAACAAGAAACACTCGTAGTGACATTACCTTTTTCTTCTTTTCAAAAAGATGTGCATCGAAAAATCACGCAGAACGAAGAAAACCTATCTACATCATTCAACATTCTTTCTGGAAGTAGCAAAACCAGGCTAAAAGATAAAAAGGATCTTTCTTTTCAAACAAATATAAAGCTTGAGCTTGAACTCAATGAAACTTCTCATGAGTTAAATTTCAAAGATGAACAAGTGATAAGAAAGCTGGAGCAAGCAGTAGAAAAGAAACTGGCTTCTAAGTATAAAAGTATCCTAGCAGATTTACAACAATTAAATGCAGATTCATTTGGCTATGGAAAAACCTATCGTATTCACCAAAAAGGAAAAAAGCTAACAAAGAAGGAGTGGCATAAATTATATCCAAAAATTAAGGTGGATTTTTCCGTCGATGCAAATATTATTTACCATGGTGAAATTGATTAAAAGAAGCGACTTTAAAGCAAATTCAAAAGAGGCTGGTTTCTACACCAACCTCTTAGTATTT
This sequence comes from Virgibacillus sp. LDC-1, assembly GCF_030137545.1. GTDB lineage: Bacteria > Bacillota > Bacilli > Bacillales > Amphibacillaceae > LDC-1. The sequence continues at coordinate 257,067 of NZ_JARUVL010000002.1, forward strand.
TTACATCAGCCATGGTACTCGAGGCTTTCATTCACTTCCTCAGATACAAGTCCTGACAACACATGGACGCGTAAAATAAAGCCTACTAATTTATTTTCCTCATTTACAACGGCAAGTGGATATTTTGATTCTAACGCTTTTGGAATAATATCATTAATATATGCTTCTTTTTCTACAACCATAAAATCTTGGCATAAAATATCCTCAAGCGTTTTCTTATCCTTGATTCCCTTTACAGCATCATCAATTGTCACAATCCCTTTAACGTGTCGCTGCCGATCTACAACAAACACACTAGAAATCCCATTCTCCTTCATTTCTTTAATCGCTACATTGATCCCATCCTTCATGGAAACAAGTGCATTTGGCTTTATCATAATATGCTCTGCTTGAAACACCTTCGAGCGATCAATATCTTTAATGAATTCCGAAATGTATTGATTTGCCGGTTGTTCGATAATTTCTTCTGGTGTTCCTACTTGAACAACACGACCATCCTTCATAACAGCAACACGATCACCAAGCTTAAAGGCTTCGTTTACATCATGTGTAATAAAAATTATTGTTTTTTGCAAGCGCTCTTGAATATCGAGTAGCTCTAGCTGCATTTCTCTGCGAATTAACGGATCCAAGGCACTAAATGGCTCATCCATTAACAAAATATCTGGGTCATTCGCAAGTGCACGCGCTAAGCCTACGCGTTGCTGCATCCCACCTGATAATTCGTCAGGGTATTTATCTTCATATCCTTTCAATCCAACTATTTCAATATTTTTTAGGGCAATTTGCTGTCGTTCTTCTTTTGATACATTTTTTACTTCAAGCCCATACTCAACATTGCCTAAAATCGTTCGATGACTAAATAGTCCAAAATGCTGAAACACCATTGCAATTTTTTCCTGGCGCATTTTTTTCAGCTGCGATTTATTGGCAGAAACGATATCCACATCATCAATATAAATTGATCCATCTGTTGGCTTATTTAAAAGGTTAAAGCAACGAATGAGTGTGGATTTCCCACTACCAGACAGCCCCATAATAACAAAAACTTCCCCTTTTTTAATATCTAGGGATACGTCATATACGCCAACCGTATGATCTGTTTCGGTTAATATCTCATCCTTTGTTTTACCTTGTTTAATGAGTGGAATAATGGATTTTGGCTTAGGTCCAAATATTTTCGACACATGCTCAAGCCTTACTTTTGTTGACATTATGCCACCTCCTTATGCTTTTGAAGCTTTCCAGCAATCCCATTTGTAATACGGTCAATGATAATAGCTAAAAAGACAATACTAATTCCAGCTTCAAAGCCCAAGGCAATATCTATCCGATTAATGGATATTAACACTTGCTCTCCAAGCCCTTTTGCCCCAACCATTGAAGCAATAACAACCATCGCAAGAGCCATCATTGTCGTTTGGTTGACTCCTGCCATTATCGTTGGCATTGCTTGTGGCAGTTGGACTTTTCTCAGCATCTGCGTTTTAGAAGAACCGAAGGATAATGCCGATTCAATCACTTCTTTATCTACATTTCGTATTGCTAGTTCTGTTAAACGAATAACTGGTGGCAATGCATAAATTAATGTTGCAAAAATCGCCGATACATTTCCAAGTCCAAAAAAGAATATAGCAGGAATTAAATAAACAAAGCTTGGCATCGTCTGCATCGCATCTAATAAGGGACGCATCACATTTGAAAATCCTTTGCTAAAGGCCATCCAAACACCAAGTGGTATTCCCAATACCAAACAAATCATTACAGCAGCAAGTATAATGGCTATCGTTGTCATCATATCTTCCCATAATCCAAACGATCCGATTAAAAATATGAAAAAGGCATAAAGCACGCCGGAAAAAACAGATTTAAAATACCAACCGAGTAAAAATATAATCAAAATAAACGACCACCACGGTAACCATGTTAAAAAGTCGTCAATTCCATTAATAGACCTTGAAGAAACAAAATAAATAAAATCAAAAAAACCTTCTAGCGTGCTGTCCAAAAATGTGACAAAACGATCCACATAATCTCCTAAATGCATTTCAATTTCTGGAAAACTCCCCATAGACCGACTGCATGATGCAGCCTTCTCACCTCTCTTTATTTATCAAAATGGAAGGCAGCTAACCGCATTGGCCGATTAGCTGCCTTCTGCCTTAATTTAGAGCATCTTTTACTTTCTCAGCAACTTCATCAGATACCCAAGCTGTCCATATATCTTCATATTCCTTCATCCACCATGCAGCAGCCTCTTCTGCCGACGCATCGTTTGCTTCCATATAATTTAATGCATCCTCTGTAAGCTCACTGCTTGTTTCATAGTTTTTTAAAAAGTCTACAACTTCAGGTGCTTGATTAGGCATATCTTTATGAACTGCTACAACAACATCATTTGGTGGAAATGCAGTTCCTTTCGTTTTCTCCCATGTTTCAGGATCAAACTCCGGCTCCTCTAAAAGCGTTAAATCATACTTAGCTGTTACCCATGTTGGTGACCAATAATAGCCTACCCACGCTTTACCAGATTCATAGGCAGAAACTAAATCAGCAACAGCCGCAGAATCGGATCCGGGGATGAAATTATTCATTGTTTCATCTAATCCATATGTTTCAAATTTTTGTGTGATTGATTTTTCAACCGCCCAGCCACTTGGACCATTTATAATTCGTCCACGACCAGGATCTTCTGGATCTTCAAATACTTCAGGATACTTTTTCAAATCCTCTACCGTACGTAAATCAGGAGCCATTGGTTCAATGCCTCTTTCTTCATCTCCCTCAATCACATAGGTTGGAACATATAATCCTTGGTTATTATCATCAAAATTGACAGACAGCTTTTCGATATCCCCTGCGTCAATCGCTTCTTCATATACTTCTTTTATATTGTCTGTCCATACTTCCATATAAACATTAATATCCCCTTCGCGAAGCCCTTGAACGGTTGCAGCAGTAGAACCAGATGTAACGTCTGTTTTATACCCTAATCCTTCTTCCACAATCATTTGTGCAATACTATTATGCACACGAATACTATCCCATCCAGCATCGGCAAAAACAATTTTGTCAATTTTTCCATCACTAGCCGAATCAGAGCTACATGCTGACAGCACAGTTAATAATGTTATAAGTAATAATAATCCAATCTTTTTCATTCTTTTTCTCCTTTTTACTGAATTTTATATGTTGGCAGCAGTATGTATTCCTATTTCGCATTAGTATTTTGAATAATCAAAAAACTTCACACCCAATTATCTTTTGAACGACTTTTATTTCAATCGTTTACTTATTTCCCATTATGAATAGAAATAATTGAAGAAAGGAGGAATAGTTCGTAGAAAGTAAATCTTTATGGTGCCAACATATTAAGATTACCGAACTTGCTCGTCTAACACAAATTGAATATTGACCGATTTTTCTTGAAAATTCATTGTTATTCGGCATTATCTTCATATAACCTACTCTATTGCCAATATGACCAATAATACGCAGTATTACATGCATATATAAGCGTTTTTTACTGATTTTTCTGTTAAACAAGAAGCATTTAAGCTGTTCTTATAAAAAATCGAGTATAAAATCGATTTGATTTCATACTCGATAGCACTTTATTTCTTTTTAGCATAGGTTTTAATTATAGAAACAACCTTATCACGCGCTTGCTCACTTTTATATGCTTTCATTTTATCTTGTATCAAAGGGCCTTGCTTCTTCAAGGTTAATAATTCTTTTACCAAGCGTTCATTCGTTAAATCTGCTTCTTCAAGTACATTGGCATATCCTTTATCAGAAAAGGATTTAGCATTAATAATTTGATCTCCCCTACTCGCTTCCTTTGACAACGGAATGAGTAGCATCGGAATTCGTAAGGCAAGAAATTCATAAATCGCATTCGCTCCAGCACGTGAAAGCACGAAATCTGTTGCTGCAAAAATATCTGTTAATTCATCGCCTACATATTCAAATTGCTTGTAGCCTGACAGCTCGATCTGTTCATCCGTTTTTCCATAGCCGCAAATATGAATAATTTGGAAGCTATCTAGCAAGGAGTCCAAGCTATCCCTTAACGCACTGTTTATACGTTCAGAGCCACCGCTTCCTCCCATGACTAACAGCACTGGCTTTTCATTTGTAAATCCACATAGGGCTAATCCTTTTGCTCGGTTCCCTTGGAATAACTCTTCTCGAATTACAGCACCAACGTATTCTGCCTTCTCCTTTGGCAAGTATTCTAATGTTTCAGAGAAGGTTGCTAGCACTTTTTTGGCGAAGGGAATCGATAGTTTATTCGCAAGGCCAGGGGTAAAATCTGATTCATGGATAACAGCTGGCACACCGCGTAGCTTCGCTGCCAAAATAACAGGAACAGAAACAAATCCACCTTTTGAGAAAACGATGGATGGGTTTCTTTTTCCAATGATACGCCATGCTTGACCAACTCCTTTTAGCACTTTAAAAGGATCCTTTATATTTTCTAACGACATGTATCTTCTTAATTTCCCAGTAGAAATTGGAAAGTATGTCACATTGTCCAACTGCTCAATTAACTTTCGTTCAATTCCTTGATGTGATCCTATGTAATCTATTTCCCATCCTTCTCGCTGGAATACTGGAATTAATGCTAAGTTCACGATGACATGACCAGCAGTACCACCACCAGTAAAAAGAATTCGTTTCTTTTTCTCCATAAATAATTCCTCTCTTTCGCTAAATACATTAAAACAGTATAATATACAGATATGGATAAATCCCGATTAGAGAAACATCCGCTATTTCTATAGCTAATTTTTTTGCCTAAATATGTATTTTCAAAAAAAATTACATGCTTTCTCTTCTTTATCCTATTCGAAAATCAGTTAAAAAGGAAGCGTTTATATGCACGAAACAGGCACGTTAAAAGAAAAATTAAAGCTATTTTCATATATTTTATTTCCTATACTTATTACCCAAGTAAGTATGTATTTAATGAACGTCTTCGATACAATCATGTCTGGGCAAGCAGGAGCTGTCGATCTTGCAGGCGTAGCAATTGGTTCTAGCCTTTGGGTTCCTATATTTACAGGTGTTAACGGAATTCTCTTGGCCATAACTCCTATTATAGCGCATTTAATAGGGGCGAAGGCAACCGATAAAGTAGCAGGAAAAGTACAACAAGCAATGTATTTATCCATTGCACTAGCTATCATCGTTCTCATTGTTATCGCATTTGCACTTGATCCAATTTTAGAAGCTATGGATTTAGAATCTGGTGTTCAGCATACCGCAAAATATTATTTATTAACATTAGTAACAGGTATTGTCCCGTTATTTATTTTTAATACACTTCGCTGTTATATCGATGCATTAGGACAAACAAGAATATCAATGGTAATCATTTTAATTTCGTTACCACTTAATCTTGTATTTAATTATATTTTTATTTTCGGTAAGCTTGGACTTCCGGCATATGGAGGAATTGGCGCAGGAATTGCCACCGCTCTAACGTATTGGCTCGTATGCTTCCTTGCCATTTGGATCGTATATTCCGTTCGTCCTTTCCAGAACGATCATATCTTTTCTAATTGGACAAAGCCTACTATAAAAGCATGGATAGAACAATTAAAAATTGGGGTACCGATTGGCTTTGCTATTTTCTTTGAAACAAGTATTTTCTCAGCGGTTACATTGCTCATGAGCGTATATAGCACTTACACAATTGCTGCGCATCAGGCGGCGATAAATTTTGCTTCGCTTCTATACATGATTCCTTTAAGTGTTGGGATGGCCTTAACAATTGCTGTTGGTTTTGAAGTAGGCGCAAAACGATATAATCATGCGAAAACCTATAGCTATATCGGTATTAGTGGCGGTTTATTTATCGCATTATTTGCTGGACTCATCTTATATCTATTCAATGATGTAGTAGCGAGTCTTTATAACTCAAATCCAGAGGTAGTAGCATTAACGAAACAGTTTATCTTTTATGCAATCTTTTTCCAGCTTGCTGATGCGTTTGGAGCACCGATACAAGGAGCGCTTCGTGGTTATAAGGATGTCAACATAACATTGATGATGGCGCTTATTTCCTACTGGTTCATTGGCTTACCAAGTGGCTGGCTGTTAGCAAATTATACTGCTCTTGAACCATTCGGATATTGGGTAGGAATCATTATTGGACTTAGTGTGGGCGCTGTTACTTTACTCTTTCGCTTATTTCATTTACAAAAGAAGCATGTATAGAATAATTCGAGTTTCTCGAATTCCGAATAAAAGCTTCGCAGTTTAAAAATAGGATCGCTTTCCCTGGGCACAAATGCGACATATCGCACCCAGAAAAAGCGATCCTTCTTTTTCAAAGCCTATCCTATACGCAAAGACTCAACGATTTCATTCAGATTCTTTTTATAAACGTTTCGTCCATGCTTTTCTTTTAAAGAAAAAGCCCAGCAATAGTTGCAGATAATATTGATGCAAGTGTTGCACCAACTAGTAGCTTCAATCCAAAGCCAGAAACCTCAATTGCCTTCTTACTATCGATAGCTTGTACAGTACCTGCAATAATTCCAATTGATGAGAAGTTAGCAAAGCTCGTTAGGAATACAGACACAATCCCTACTGTTTTTTCTGACATGCCACCAAGAATTTTTTGGAATTCAAGCATAGCAACAAATTCATTTGTCACAATTTTTGTTCCCATGATTCCGCCTGCCTGAATTACTTCACTTGGAGAAATTCCCATCAGTACACCAATTGGGGCTAATACATACCCTAAAATTGTTTGAAGCGTTACACCTGAAAAAGCAAATTGGATTATCCAATTTATAAGCTCCAACGAGGCAATAAAGGCAACAAGCATTGCGCCAACAATTAATGCAATTTTACCACCGTCTAATGCACCATTACTCATCGCTTCAAAAATACTCTTTGCCCCAGATACGTCCTTAATGTCCACACGGTCTTCTTCTTTTGGAACACGGACAGGAGCAATGACCGATGCAACGATAAGTGCACTAAACATATTCAATGGCAATGCGACCAACACAAATTGCGGAGGCAATATTTGTAAATATGCACCAACTATTGATGCTGATACAGAGCCCATCGCTGACGCACTAACAATGTATAGCCGATTTTTATTTAAATGATGAAATTGCGTTTTAATCGCAATTAATGCTTCTGACTGTCCAAAGAAAATACTATTCACCGCATTAAAGGATTCCACTTTAGGCAAACCGGTAATTTTAGAAATTAAACTTCCCAGATACTTGATAATAAGTGGTAAGATTTTCAAGTAAGTCAGTACAGATAAAATGGTGGAGAAAAAGATAATAAGCAATAAAACGTCAAAAAAGAAAATACTGTTACTTTCCGTTCGAGCAACTCCACCTACGATAAAGTCTACCCCTGTTGTTCCAAACTCGATAAGCTTATTAAACACTGCGGAAACACCATTAATAATTGTCTTTCCAATTTCGGTTGAAAACATGAACCACGTTGTTAATAGTTGTGCAACCAGCATAATTCCGATGCCTGTTAAATTAATATTTCGCTTCTCATTCGACATCAAATAAGCTAGTCCGAGGACAACAATTATTGCTGTTATCCCAAGAAGAATATCCACGGATGTAGCCTCCTTATTATTTTTTACTCTGCAAATGCTTACAAACACAATTTTTACTATAACAGGTTGTCAGACGTCATGCAATTGAAAAATACCTACCAAGTTTTACATGCATTTAGCTTTCCCAATTTAAATTCTTTTTACTTTAAACTTAAAACCAAGTACCCAACTTTTTATTATTTCAAACAAAAAACAGCCCTGAGCTTATCAGGACTGCTTGATATCAATTACCAATTAGTGGGCAGGGAAAAAGATCATCTGCAATAAAAAGATTACGCCAAAAATATATATAATCCAATGTACGTCTTTCCCCTTACCACTGACAAGCTTTAGTAAAGGATACGTAATAAAGCCAATTGCTATACCTGTTGAGATACTTGATGTTAAAGGCATAGTCAGAATAATCGCAAATGCCGGGAATGCTTCATCAAAGGATTTCCAATTAATTCTTGCTAATCCCTCCATCATAAAACAACCAACAATGATTAACACGGGTGCTGTAATCGCCGATAGATTAGAAATAGCACTAATAACTGGGGTAAAGAATATCGATACAATAAATAAGACTGCTACAACGAGTGCCGTTAGTCCCGTTCTTCCACCTGCTGCTACACCTGAAGTGGATTCTACATATGCAGTGGATGGACTTGTTCCAAACATAGAACCAACCGTGGTTGCCGTTGCATCGGCGAATAAAGCTGCTTTTGCTCGAGGTAAATTGCCATCCTTCATCAAACCAGCCTGTTCGGCAACTCCTATAATCGTTCCAGTAGTATCAAAAATCGTTACAAGTAAAAATGCAAATACGACTGTGTAAAGTCCATTACTAAAAACACCAGCAATATCCAAGTCAAAAAATACAGGTAATGGTGGCATAGAAGTTACTTTTTCAAATTGAAGCTGTTCTGTAAAGAAAGCTATCAATCCTGTCGCAAGCATTCCTAAAAATAACGCCCCTTTTATTTGTCGGGCCATCAGAACTAAGGTAATAAATAACCCCGCTAATGCCAACAAGGTATGTGGCTGATGCAGATCACCAAAACCAACCATATTTGCCTCATTTGGCACAACAATACCTGACATCTTCAAACCTAGAAAAGCAATGAATAATCCAATTCCAGAGGTGATTCCAAACTTCAAGGATGCTGGTATTGCACGTATTAATGTTTCACGAAGCTGAGTAAAGCTTAAAATAATAAATAAAAGTCCAGCTAAAAAAACGGTACCAAATACTACCTGGTAGGATAAACCCTGTGAAGCAACGACACTTGCGAAATAGGCATTTAATCCCATTCCAGGCGCAATCGCGATAGGATAATTCGCAGCGAATGCCATTATCAACGTCCCTGTTACAGCAGAGATTATTGTTGCCATGAATACTTGTTCAAATGGAACACCAGCTGAGGTGAGAATCGCAGGATTAACGATAACGATATAAACCATTGTTAAAAATGTGGTAAGTCCCGCAACCATTTCCGTTCGGATATTTGTGTTGTTTTGTTTTAATTTAAAAAAGTCATTCACTTTTATCACCTATTTCCGTATGTTTAAACCAACATATTATATAATATTCGTTTTTAGGGCATTTTTCAATAGGTGAAGCTAAATTTCGAAAAAAGAAATACTTACCAATAACATGAGATAAAATAGGAGTAATATTCTATAAGAATAAAAAAATCGCGCTATTCCAACGAACAGCACGATTTTTCTTATTCTTTCGATTAACCTTCTAATAATAAATCATAAGGATCTTCAAGTAATTGTTTTACACGTACTAAGAATTGAACAGCTTCTTTTCCGTCAACAATACGGTGATCATATGAAAGAGCAAGGTACATCATTGGTCTGACCTCGATCGAATCATCTGGCATGACAACCGCACGTTTTTGAATATTGTGCATTCCCAATATTCCTACCTGAGGTGCATTTAGAATTGGCGTAGATAGCATGGAACCAAATGTTCCTCCATTGGTAATCGTAAACGTACCACCTTGCAAGTCACTCAAGCCTAGTTTTTTGTCACGAGCCTTTGTTCCAAGCTCTTTAATTTCACGTTCGACACCAGCGAAATCCAACCGATCTGCATCACGAACTACTGGAACAACTAAGCCTTCATCTGTGGAAACAGCGATTCCAATATCATAGAACTTCTTAAGAACTAATTCATTGCCTTGTATTTCCGCATTTAATAGAGGGAAGTCCTTTAATGCTCCTACTACCGCTTTTGTGAAAAATGACATAAAGCCTAGCTTTACACCATGTTTGTTCATGAATTTTTCTTTACGCTCATTGCGAAGCTGCATCACATTTGTTAAGTCAACTTCGTTAAAAGTTGTAAGCATCGCAGCTGTTTGCTGTGCTTCAACGAGGCGATTCGCAATCGTCATGCGGCGACGAGACATTTTTACACGCTCAACAGGCTTGTCGAAAGTGGTTTTCTCTGCTGCTTCCGCCTTTGGAGCTGCTTGCTTTGAAGCTTTGTTATCGGTTTGCTTTGCAGCTGCTTCTACATCCTCGGGACGTATACGACCTAGAGGGTCGCGGGATGGCACATTACGCAAATCGATATTTAATTCACGTGCGCGTTTCCGAGCTGCTGGAGAAGCGATAACATCGAGTTTATTGCCTGCTTCCTTTTCCTCTTCCTTCACAGGAGCTTGCTCTTTCGGCGCTTCCTTTGTAGTTGCTTCTTTTTCTTTTGCTGCTTCCGCTGGCGCTTCCTTTACTGGTGCCGTTTCTCCAGCAACGCCGTTTTCATCAATTTTCGCGATGATGTCCCCAACCTGAACATCTTCCCCTTCGCTAGCAATAATTTCTGTAATCACACCTTCATAATCCGAGTTTACTTCTACATTGACTTTGTCTGTTTCCAATTCAACAATTGGATCCCCTTTTGCTACCTTATCTCCTTTTTTAACTAACCATTCCGCAATGGTACCCTCTGTGATCGATTCTGCAAGTTCTGGTATCTTAATTTCTTTCACTGGAATCTCCTCCTATTGTCGGATTAATCGCTTGTTGTATTACTTGACGTTGCTCCATCTTATGAACATTTGGTTCCCCAACAGCTGGTGATGAACGATCTGGACGGCCAATATAACGTAACTGTTGACCTTCCTTCAACAAATCTCTTAGATAATCATCAACAAAATTCCAAGCCCCCATGTTCTTTGGTTCTTCTTGTACCCAAACAATTTCTGCAAGGTTTGGAAGCTCACGAATTACCTTTTCTAATGCTTTCCTAGGGAATGGATAAATTTGCTCTAGTCGTAACACGCGTAACCAATCATACTTTTCATTTGATGCTTCAAGTACTTCTTCAATATCAACCATTACCTTTCCTGAACCAATCAAGAGACGTTTCGCATGCTTGTTGCTTACTTTAAGGTTAGGTTGATTACGTAATGGAAGGAAATTACCTTCCGAAAATTCTTCTGGACTAGAAGCAACTCGTTGATTACGTAATAAGCTTTTCGGTGTCATCAATACTAATGGTCGGGCCTCTTCTCTTCCGCGCATTGCCGCTTGACGACGAATGAGATGGAAGAACTGTGCTGAAGAGGTTACATTTGCGACAATCCAATTGTTTTCAGCTGCTAGCTGTAAGAATCGCTCGAGTCTTGCACTAGAATGCTCTGGACCTTGCCCTTCATAGCCATGTGGAAGAAGCATTACCATGTTGGATTTATCTCCCCACTTTGCACGCGCTGCAGCAATAAATTGGTCAAAGATGACTTGGGCAGCATTCGCAAAATCACCAAATTGTGCTTCCCAAATTACTAATGTTTTAGGAGAATGCACACTATATCCATATTCAAAACCTAAAACCCCAGCCTCAGACAGAGGGCTATTTCGAATATCAAACGATGCTTTCACACCCGTCAATCCATGTAATGGACAATAGGACTCACGTTTTTCTACATCATGTAATACAAGATGACGATGCGCAAATGTACCACGTTCTGCATCCTGTCCTGTAATCCGAATCGGGATACCATCGTGTAAAATAGAAGCATACGTTAATGCCTCTCCTGCACCCCAGTCTGCTTTATTTCCTTTATCCAAAACATTTTCTCTACGCTTTAATATTTTTTCCAGCTTTTTAAATCCATTAAAGCCTTCTGGTCGCTTCAGTAAATCCTTATTTAAAGCTTTTAATGTAGCGAGCGGTACCGCTGTTTCAAATTGATCTAAGCCATTTTTAAGCACCTCTGGCATTACACGCATTTCTGCTTTTTTAACATCATCTTCTTTCATCCCATTATAAATGGAACGCAATTGCGCTTCTCTTTCTTCAAGCATCTTTCCATACGCATCCTTTAAAACAATGCCTTTATCTACTAAATTCAATGCAAATACATTTCCAGCAGTTGGATGCTCGTCTATATCCTTGTACAGCTGTGGCTGTGTCGCTCTTGGCTCATCCATCTCATTATGGCCATAACGACGGTAACCTACTAAATCTATTAAAAAGTCTTTGTTAAACGTTTGACGGTAATCATACGCAAGTTTTACTGCAGACACACATGCAACAGGATCATCTGCATTTACATGAATAATTGGAATTTCAAATCCTTTTGCCAGATCACTTGCATAACGCGTGGAGCGTCCATCCTCCTGATCTGTTGTATACCCAACAAGGTTATTCGCAATAATATGCAGCGTTCCACCTGTTGAATACCCTTTTAATCCACATAAGTTTAATGTTTCAGCTACAACACCTTCACCTATAAAAGCGGCATCGCCATGAATTAAGACAGGGACAGCTTTTTGGTAATCTTGTTTCGGATAGCCTGCTTCAGATCGTTCATCTTGTGCTGCACGAGCAAATCCTTCCACTACTGGATTAACAAATTCAAGATGAGAAGGATTATGAGCTAATGTAACGCGGGTTGTGCTTTCGTCTCCGCCTTTTACTTCTTTCACTGCTCCAAAATGATATTTCACATCTCCAGTCCAGCCATAATTGATTCCTGTTGAACCTTCTGATGGAATCAGCTCCTTGTTAGGAGAATGATGAAACTCGGAGAAAATTTTATCAATTGGCTTGCCTAACACATGGGCCAGCACACTTAAACGTCCACGATGCGCCATTCCCATCATAATATTTTCAATATTATCCTCTGATGCATATTTCACGATATGATCAAGCATCGGTACCATTGATTCTAAACCTTCAATGGAAAAACGCTTTTGACCGACAAAGGTTTTCTGCAAAAAGGCTTCAAATCCTTCTACATTCGCTAACCTTTCGAGCAACTGCTTTTTCTCTTCATCTGATAAAGACAGCCGCGCATTTCCAGTCTCAATTCGATCCAATAACCAAGTACGTTCTTCATCATTATTCACGTGATCATACTCATAGGTAATTGTTCCAGTGTAATATTTTTTTAATTCTTTTACTACATCCAACCCATTTGTAACATGGCTTGGTGCCTTTTCCCATATCCAGGAAGCCGGAATTTGTCGTAAATCGCTGTCCGAAAGCCCATATGAACTTGGATCGACAAGCTTCGATTTTCGATTTTTCTTAAGACCTACTGGGTAAATATCAGCCTCTAGATTTCCGAAACGACGAATAGCCTCAACAAGTTTCATTGCTGAGGTTAACTTCTTTACATCATTTACGGACGGACCTTTCGTTTCCCCTTTAATAGATACTTCTCCACGATACAACCAATCGGGAGCCCCATATTGATCAAACACCTCTTTGAGTGAAGGATCAACTGCTTCTGGATCCTCCTTATACAACTCAAATTGTTCCTCAACATACCCTACGTTTGGGCCATGAAATTCTCCCCAGAATCTTTCAATAGATTCTTCCGTCTGTGTCACGTCTAATACCCCCATCAGAAGTTAACTTTCTCCGTTTTAAAAATGACATTTAAATCGTCTTATGAAACGGCTGTTCACACTCAAGTTCCATTATAGAATTCGAGCACGACTTCATCAACTAATATACCCTATTTTAATAGGGGAAACAATAATTCCTGCATCGTTTATTGAAAAGATTTTATGATCGCAATAAACACTTTACATGAAATAGGATTTTTGTTGCTAACAGCCAAAGTATGAAGCGTTTTTTTTATTCATTACACAAGAATCGTGTTCAAAATTTGCTGAAAGGTTCACATTGATGTATTTTTTTTGTATAATAGGAAAAGAATATCGGAAAGCAATGTGATTCTACATACCTTTTCATTTATCCGTAAAGGGGGATATGGAAATGAAACTCGCACTGATTATTGGAGTGACTATCGTATTTATCACTGCTTGCTTTACATCAGGATATGAAGCAAAGCCTGGTGTACCAAAAAATAACCAATAAAAAATAGCAGGCACCTATTGATGCCTGCTATTTTTTATGGCTTATAATAGAATGATTAAGTTAAGCTAGGGAAGCCTTGCTGCCGTAATGCCTCATAAATAATAATCGCAGCCGTATTCGACAAATTAAGCGAGCGTACCTTATCTGTCATATGAATGCGTAGGACATTTTCTTCTTTTCCTTCTAAAAGTCGCTGCGGAATTCCATCTGTTTCTCTTCCAAAGACAAAGAAGATATCGTGATCTGTATTGCTGAAATCAAAATCCGTATAATGCTTTTCTCCAAAGTTTTCAATATAATAAAATACACCTTGTGGAAATTTAGTGTATACCTCTTCTAACGAATCATGCTCTTGTATATCCACATGCTTCCAATAATCTAACCCTGCTCGACGCAGCATTTTATCATCCGTTGAAAATCCAAGTGGATGCACAAGATGCAGCGTAGTATCTGTTGCTAAACAAGTTCTCGCAATATTTCCGGTGTTTGCAGGTATTTCTGGTTGATATAATACAATGTGTAAACTCACCATTCATTCTCCTTGCTGTATATCTAGTACTTTTCTCATTACAATGTTCTTATTATAGCACTATTCGCCAATTCTAAAAAACTTGTATTTAATATTCGGTGTCCAAGCTGCCGAATCTTCATAAGCCCAATAACGTTGTCGACTATTATTCGTATGCGCATTCACAAGTGGCATGCCATTCGCATCCTTTGCAACGACAATCGTATTATGTTCCCACTGATCATCACCTTGAAAATCATAGCAAATTACATCACCAGGTATTAATTCTTCCGGCCGATCAACTGCTGTTCCTTTTAAACCTTTTTTGGCACCACTTAAATACCATCTTAATGAATGTGCCACCGCCCAGCTATAACTCCAGCTATTATTGTTGTACCACCATCCTGTCCCTCGGTTGGGTGCTCCCCACATTGGTGCTCCTCCTGCAGCTAAGCATTGCGAAACATAGTTCGTACAATCAACATCAAAACTCCGATATTCTGGGTTATAGCTATTCCACCAACGCTCCGCATATTGTACTGCAGCAAGTCTATTATAAGCAAAACGTGACTGTTCATCTTTATCTGAACGCAATAGTTTCTCTGCATTTAAATCAACTTTAGCCGTTTGTTTCCTATCCTCTGTTATTTCCATATGATGCAGCAATGCACCATCTTCTAAAATCGCACGGTATGGTGTGATTTGCTCTTCCAGGTAAAAAAAATCTCCTTGTTTAATCAAATAAACAACATGAAAAAGATAAGAAATATCTTCTCGTTTTTTTTGTTTCACCGTATGAAAGACTTGCCCGCTTCCTCGGATTCTTACAATTCGGGCCTCTCGCTTCTCGAATAGTTTCTGCTTCTTCTCCCACCATTCCATCCGTGTCTCGTTATTCGCAAACATATCAAGCCATATTTGTTTGATTTGTTCCATTAAAAATCCCCTCCATAATTCTACTATATGGAGAGGGGACAGTATTCCATGCAACTATTTTCATACCAATTCAATTAAAAAATGCTTTATTATTTGCACCCTGCTTAAATTAATTACTTCCTATATGCTGCGTTTTAAACTCCAGTCCTTTTTCCATTTCGAACAGCACGGCATCTTCTGTTTCTTTTTCCATTGCAGTCTGAATCGCTTGAAATGCGCGCTCAGTTCCGATCTTACCTAGTGTCCATGCTGCAGTACCACGAATCACTGGTCGAGGATCTTTTTCCATTAATTGAATTAAATCTTCGATGGCTGTTTCATCCTTAAAGTGAGCAAGCGCGATGATTGCATTTCGTTGGAGCGGTTTCTTTCCTCTCCACGAGCCAGAAATATGACCAAACCTTTCTTTAAACGCTTTATTCGATATTGTCAGCATTGGTTTTAGCTTTGGTTTTGCGATCTCCGGCTCAGGCTCAAATTCCTTGTGCACATGCATATCGATCTGCTTATTACGTGGACAAACTTGCTGACATGTATCACAGCCATAAATTCGATTTCCAATCTCCACACGAAATTCATCCGGTAAAAAGTCTTTTGTTTGTGTTAAATATGCAATACAACGTTGCGCATTTAACTGACCACCTTGAACGAGCGCACCGGTTGGACAAGCGTCGATACATTTCCGACAGTCACCACAGCTATCTTCTATTGGCTGATCTGGTGGAAAAGGAAGATTCGTGATCATTTCTCCTAAATAAACAAAAGATCCGAATTCAGGTGTAATAATAGAACAGTTTTTTCCATTAAATCCAATACCAGCACGCTCAGCAACGGCACGATCAGAGAGTTCTCCAGTATCAACCATGAGCTTTGTTTGTACTTCTGGAACCTTCTCGTGGATAAAGGCTGCCAGTTTTTCTAGGCGATCTTTTAAGACAATGTGATAATCCACACCCCAGGATGCTCGGCAAAAAATTCCTCTTCGATCTGCTTTTGTCCCTTTAGGAGCATTTTTGATGCGCGACGGATATGCCATTGCAATTGCAATGATGGACTGTGCTTCTGGCAATAACCGCTGCGGCTCTGTTCTTTCCTCAATTGTTCCTTTCTCAAATCCAGATTGGAAGCCAAGCTCTTGCTGTCTTCGCAAGCGTTCTTTCAGCTCACCGAATACATCAGCGGTCGTGAATCCAATTTTATCAATCCCAAGCTCTTTGCTATAGGCGATAATATCTTCTTTTAATTGATCGATATCCACTTGAGAACCCTCCTTTCTTATGCCAAGTATGATTATTTATTGGTTAGTTCTTTTCCTAGCTTTAGATGACAAGAGCAGTTCGCATGCGATTGAACACAGCTGCAATCTCATGTCGACGAGGACGTGCGAGGTCACCAGGATGCTTATTTCCATATACCGTAAAAGATGCCAAACCGTTTTCATCTAGTTGCTTTTCAATTCTATCTAGTAGGTTAGCAAGAGATTGATTAAGTTCATTCGTGCGATCCAAATAACTAATGATTTCTGCAATCATTCTTGTTTGGGAACGATCAACAATTTGCTCTACTCCTGAAAACTCGATAAAGCCTGTTCCCATTAATATACTGTGTAATCCTTTCGCTTGAATCTTTGAACGCTTTCCTTTTCGCGTTTGCAACGATGACTGTGAAAAATGCCGACTGGCAATTCTTCCAAATTTCTCATCCGCTTGCTCCTCACGTTGTAGTGGGTAGGTATTGATTATTTCCTTTACATTTGCCGTAGCATCATATGGAATATATTCATCCATCAAAACGACATGATCCGCTACTGCAAAATAATCCCCAGAGCCACCCATAACAAGTATCGTAGAAACACCTAGCTCTTGTAACTGTTTTATTTTATCGATAAACGGAGTTATTGGCTCTTTTTCTCTCGCTACAAGCTGCTGCATCCGAAAGTCACGAATCATAAAGTTTGTTGCACTCGTGTCTTCATCAAATAATAATGTCGTTGCTCCAGCCTCTAGAGCTTCTATTACACTCGCAGCCTGAGAAGTACTTCCACTCGCATTTAACGTAGAAAAATGCTCCGTGTCTTGTTTCCCTGGTAAGTTATTAATAAATGGCGAGATATCTACGTTCGATATTTGTCTGCCATCCTCAGCTCGTATTTTCACTGCATTCGGATCCGTTAAAACAAATTCTCTTCCATCACCTTGCACATGATTGTAAACCCCGCGTTCCATTGCTTTGAGTATCGTGCTTTTTCCATGATAGCCTCCCCCAACGATCAGTGTAATGCCTTGTGGGATGGCCATACCCGTAATTTTTTCCTCCTGATGCGGAATTGAAAAAGATACTTCGCTTTCTTGCGGACTTTGAAATGGCACTCCCGATTTTAACGGTCGACTACTAATTCCGCTTTCACGTGGAAGCATCGAGCCATTTGCTATAAAGGCAACCCAATTATGCTGGCGCATTTCATTGCGAATTGCTTCCTGCTGATCTGCAAGCTGCATAGCTTCTGTTAATTGTTGATCCGTTATCGTAAAAAAGGAGCTTTGCAAAATTTCAGGAATAGCATCGCCAAACAGTTTACGTGCTTCTTTTCCGTTTATTCTTCGACCATTTGCTGGTAAACTAACTGAAAAACAGATGGTGGTTTTAGCAGGCATGAGCTGTACTGAGGTCCGTTCGATTACCTCCTGCCCAGGCGTATCAAAGAAAATGGCACCACTCTTACCTGATCCTTTTCCAGAATAAGCCATGCTTGTAACTGCCCGCCCAACACTTCTAGCAATGGCGTCTTCAACAGCTATTTTTCTAGACTTGGTTTGTAGCCATTCTTCTTTAATATGTCGTTGAATAGTTGAAATAACGATACGAATTTTAGAAGGAGTTGCAAATGGATCACCTTGAACATGATCAATCCATAGCTCATAGTTTGAAAAGCGATAGCTTCCTTGCATGCTTTTATACGCTTTGTAGCCTTTGCCATCTAACTGTTGTAGCTTATTCCATAATTCTTTCAATCCGCTCACCTCGTTTGTTACATTGTAGACTTAGCATACTATGTGAAAATCGCGTAATTCAAGTAAAGGAATTACAAATATCTAAAGTTTATATAAACATCTATAAAAAAGGGGAAAATTAAAAACGCAACGCCCCGTAAGTTTTGTTACAGAACACTGCGTTAAGACATATGTATGGAGCGGGTGAAGGGAATCGAACCCTCGACATCAGCTTGGAAGGCTGAGGTTTTACCACTAAACTACACCCGCATTGATTATATAGGCTTTGAAATTGTATTTTGAATCCCGCACTTACATGTCCCTGCATCTGCTTGCCTACTCAGTGATGGGTATGCTTCGGGACAACTCGTCGCTTACTCGGCGGAAGATTTGCTCGTGGCTGAGGTTTTACCACTAAACTACACCCGCATTGGTTAGATAAGCTTTAAAATTATATTGGAATCCCGCAAATACATGTCCCTGCATCTACTTGCCTACTCAGTGATGTGAATGCTTCGGGACAACTCGTCGTTTATTCAGCGGAAGATTTGCTCGTGGCTGAGGTTTTACCACTAAACTACACCCGCATTGGTTTTTAATTTGTTTTTTAACGACAAAATTTATTATAGCAAAATAAATTTCATATTTCAATAGGATTTCCGCATTTTTTTACAAACTTCTACACTTATTCAAATTACCCATAAAAACAAAATGAACATGCAAAATTATAAAGAATACGATAAATTAAAGGCATGCATCATATTTACAATCTCTATAGATAGGTATAGAATAGATTTAAAATTCTTGAGGGGGCGAAAAGCTTGTCCGTACATCCAGTTATTTTAACTCAATCTAAATTTCTCCACCGTGATAGTTTAAAGTTTCCTTTCGAGGAACGAGGACTGCAATTCGGTGATGGAATATATGAGGTAATCCGAATTTATGCAGGAAAATATTATTTATTAGAAGAGCATGTAGACAGACTGTTCCGTTCCATTGAAGCGATAAAAATTAAACTTCCGCTTACAAAGAAGGAATTAACAGAACAATTACTTGAGTTATTAGAAAAAAATAGTATGGACGGAGATGGGAAAGTCTATTTACAGGTAACCCGTGGCTCTGCTCCACGAGATCATGTATTCCCTGAAAATGTCGATGCGAATATTTACGCTTATGTGCAAGACTTACCACGTAACCTTGCTAAGCTCGAAAACGGTGTATCCGTCATTACACTACAAGATATTCGTTGGGATTACTGCTTTATTAAAAGCCTGAACCTATTACCAAACGTACTGGCTAAGCAAGAAGCAAAAGAAAACGGCTGTTATGAAGCAATCCTTCATAAGAATGGTCTAGTTACAGAAGGTAGCTCCTCCAATGTTTATCTTGTAAAGGATGGAACCATTTATACCCATCCTGCCACTAAAAATATCTTACATGGCTGTGTAAGAATGGCTGTAGAACGTTTTACGAAAGAACTAGATATTCCACTTATTGAAGAAGCATTTACACTTGAAGATATCGCGGATGCAGACGAATTATTTTTAACAAGTAGTACATCAGAAGTACTTCCGATTATAAAAGTTAATCAGGATTTCGTTCAGGACGGAAAGCCTGGAAAGATTACTCGCCTTTTACAGCAAGCTTATGAAAAAGATGCAAATCTTACAAAACAAACCGTTTCTGCACACAATTAAGAAATAAACGGCTAATCTAGAACTAGCATATTGAATGTCCCCCAAAAGTTAGCGATAAGAAGCTTTCTTTTGGGGGTTTATTATACCTATTCATTGTAAAACCAGCGATAAGAAGAAGGAATATTACGATTCCTAACGAAATAATTATAATAAATACAAGTAAAAACAAGCACATCGGGGCGTGTTAGAGGCTAAAACATTTGATAGGACAAACTGGTCAAACATTCACAACTATTGCTTCATCACTTGAAATCAGTTAAACGCTTCGCATTAATTCTTAATAATTGGAGGGAATTCAGATGATAGAATCAAAACGTGCTATCCAAGCGGAAGATTTAACAAAAATAGAGGTATATAGTGATCCTCAATTTTTACCTAGTGGGAATGGCTTTTTATATGTGTCCACAACAATAAACGATGAACAGGAATATGAAGCACAAATTTATTCCCAAGCATTAAAAAAAACCGTCAAAAAACAGTGGACATTCACAAGCAATAAAAATATACATCCACGTATTTCCCCAGATGGAACAAAAATCGTTTATCAATCTAATAAAAGCGGTATTCCTCAGCTTTGGTTACTTTCAATAGATGGAGGAGAAGCACAACAAATCACAACCTTTAAAAATGGTGCGGTTAACCCAGAATGGTCAAAGGATGGAAGGTATATTATATTCACGGCTAGCTTGGATAAAGATGACGATGTTCAGCAACAGAAAGAGCAATCAGAAGAAGAACGAAAACAGGAAAAAGAAGAAACTTCCAAAAAACCACTGCTTATTAAGCGATTACGTTATAAATCGGACGCACAAGGTTTTCATGATGAAAAAAGAAGTCAAATCGTTTTATATGATATAGATACAAAGGCTTTTATCCAATTAACGACTGCGGATGCAGATCATACCTATCAAGATATTTCTCCAGATGGAAAGCATATTCTGTTTACCGCTAACCTGAATTCGGAAGCAGATTATGAATTAACGAATGACCTTTATATTGTGAATGTAGAATCAAAAAAGGTTAATAAATTAACCGATGGAAATGGCTCTTACTTTCAGGCGCGCTTTTCTCCTAGTGGAACAAAGATTGCTTGCTTTGGACACGAACAAGCATATGCTGGTGCAACGCAAAGTGAACTATATATTTTTGATAGACAATCTGGAAATCGTCTAACATTAAGCGAGCATTGGGACATGCAGCTTGGCGACTTAATGATTGGCGATACACGTCTTGGTGACTCAGAAACAGGACCAATCTGGTCAACCGATGAAAAGCAACTCTATTTTATTGCAACATATTATGGGGCAACTGGTCTTTACCAAACGAACCTTCAAGGTGAAATAAATGTACTTTATAACGAGAACAATCACGTATTTGGATTTTCATACCATGAAGAAAGTGAAGGGTTTATTCTAGGTGTTAGTACGCCAACTGACCCGTGTAACTTTTATTATTTATCAAAGGAAAAGCAACTAAAACAAATTACGGATGCGAATAAACTTCTTCTAAAGGAAGTGGCATTAAGTGAGCCAGAAGCTATGACGATCACTGCAAAGGACGGGTGGGAAATTCAAGGCTGGCTGCTGCGACCATACGGATTCCAAGCAGAAAAGAAATATCCATTCGTTCTAGAAATTCATGGGGGCCCACACGCAATGTACGGTCAAACCTTCTTTCATGAACTCCAGCTACTAGCTGCCAAGGGCTATGTGGTTCTTTATACAAACCCACGCGGAAGTCATGGCTATGGCCAAAAATTCGTCGATGCCTGTCGTGCCGATTACGGTGGAAAAGACTACACGGATCTGATGAGTGCAGTTGATTATGTACTTGAGAAATATTCCTTTATTGATAAAGAGCGTCTTGGGGTAACAGGCGGTAGCTATGGTGGCTTTATGACCAACTGGATTGTTGGACATACAAATCGGTTCAAGGCTGCCGTTACACAGCGATCAATCAGTAACTGGCTTAGCTTCTACGGTGTTAGTGATATTGGTTTCTTTTTCACGAAATGGGAGCTAGGACATAATTTATTAGACGATCCAAAAAAGCTATGGGAGTTTTCTCCTTTAAAGTACGCGGAAAATGTTGAGACACCGTTGTTAATTCTTCATGGCGAGTTAGACTTTCGTTGTCCAATTGAGCAAGGGGAACAATTGTTTATTACACTAAAGCATTTAAAAAAGGAAGTAGAATTTGTTCGTTTTCCAGGTGCGAATCATGAGCTTAGTCGCAGTGGTAAACCGGCATTAAGAATAGAACGATTACAGCACATTTGCCGTTGGTTTGAAACCTACCTTTAAGCAAAATATAACAACAGGAAAGGCAGCATTTTTGCCTCCTGTTGTTTATTTAAAACTAAGAGACTTAAAACCTCACTAACCATTGAAATACTACTTATTCGTTCGAGATGGCATAAAGCTAAAATAAAAATCAGATTAGGATCGGCTGGCGATGAAAACAATGGGAGCTTTGATAAAGAAAATGACAATTATAATTATTATTGTAGGAATTGCGCTGCTTCTTTTTTGTTTATATGCACACGTCCAAATCAAAAAAACTGCCAATAGAACTACGCCACAAGATATGCCCTATATCATTGTGTTAGGAGCGAAGGTGAATGGCGATGAAATGTCATTAAGCCTTTTGTATCGTGCAAAAAAAGCACTAACCTATTTACAGGATAACCCACAAACGAAGGTCATTGCATCTGGTGGGCAAGGAGCTGGTGAGGACATTAGTGAAGCAGCAGCTTTAAAGCAATATTTTATTGAAAAAGGAATTGATGAAGAACGTATATTAGTAGAGGATCAATCTACATCCACATATGAAAATCTAGCATTTGTAAAGGAATTATATGGGATAGAAGAAGCTGTTATTACGAGTAATGACTTTCATCTATATCGCGCAATTGAAAACGCAAAGGATGTTGGCATAAAAGGCTATCCATTAGCAGCAAAAACGCCGAATATTGTTAAGTGGAAGCTATATATACGTGAATATGCGGCCATTTTAAAACTAAAGCTAACCGGTGATTAAACGTTTACTAGAATACATTAAGAAGAGACTGTGACAAAATAAACATATAAAAATCCGAACGATGATTCAGTATTAATCAGAATCATCGTTCGGATTTCTTCTTGTGACGAATTATCATACGAAAAACGCGGAAGTTTTTCATAACGGACGTATTTTGTTAGGTCTTTAGCGCTTCAACGGTCTACATAGGTTTCTAAAAAACGCTGTAATGCGTTAATATAATCTTCCTTCGCGATTACAAATGCTTCACCATGATTCGCCCCATCTACTTTTAATAGCGTAGCAGGACTTTTTGTTTGTTGGTAAAGCTTCTCTGTCATGCTCGTTGGTACAAACGTATCCGCATTTCCATGAATATAAAGGATTGGCACGTTCGCCTGCTTTACTTGCTTTAAAGCAGATGCTTCCTCTAATGAATAACCTGCAAGCAGCTTTGCAACAACACTTGTGCTATTCAAAAATGGAAAGGCAGGCAAATGGAACATCCGCTTCATTTGATATGCAAATAAATCATGAACACTGGAATATGGACTGTCTGCAATAATTGCTTTCAGATTACTAGGAGTATCTTCTCCACTCGCCATTAACACAGTGGCTGCTCCCATTGATAAGCCATGCCAAACAATTTCTGTGTCCTTTCCAAACTGATCAACGAGTTTATTCGTCCAGTCGATTAAATCGAGACGGTCATGCCATCCAAAGCCGTAGTAGTCTCCTTCACTCTGACCATGACCTCGAGCATCCGCCATAAAAATATCGTATCCTAATTGCTCATAATAATATTGCCCGTATAACCCCATTTGCTTTGCATTTCCTAAATACCCATGTGTAAAGATAACTAGTTTATTCGTCGGCTGTTTTGCCTTTAAGAAATAGCCCTCTAGCTTTAATCCGTCATACGAGGTTAGTTCCATTTCCTTAAAAGGCTGTTCACGAACCCAGTCGCGCCAATCTCCCGCTAAAAACGTCTCCATTGCTTGAGCAGAAACTTCTAAATCTTTATTATCCGATAAAAAATCCTTTGGCCCGCGCTTGATTGCTAGATTATAAAAAAACAAGCTCGCTACCACATTTATTATGAATAGCAGGATTAATAACCCTACTATTATTTTAAATATTCTTTTTCTTTTCATACTGGTTTCCCCTTTTCGGAACCAAATATCCGCATACTATGATACTAGTATATAAAAAAATGCAATGCATTCCTATGGTAGTTATTTGAAATGGTAGGAAGAACGAACCTGTGGAAAGGTTCGCCATTTAATAGAATCATATATACCGTCTCTCCATAAAATGAATGGCAATCCCAGTCATTCCTACACCCATTAACAATAATATGCTCAAAGGGGAAAATAATTGTTCCAGCGAATAATTATAGATCGCTATCCCGTTTAATAATTCCATTCCATACGTAATTGGGATAAGGTCGGCAATCATTAATAATGGCTTTGATTGCACTAGTTCAATCGGCCAAAAGGCCCCTCCAACCATCGCCATACTAACAGAAAGCATTGGGATAATCGCATTAAATTGCTGTACAGTTTTTACAAGGGCTGTAATCAATATGGTTAATGCTACGATAGCAAAAACATATGGAATCATCACAAGTAACAGTTTCCATAGACTCGCATTAAATTCTATTCCTACGATAAAATGAAAAATCAAGAAAACAATTATTATCTGAAGATAACCAGCAACGAAGCTGTACACCAAATTCCCTGTATACATCTCCCACCTTTTAATCGGTGATAAAATAATGCGATCCCATATCCCATCTCGCTTTTCAATTAATATATGGAATACATTATAAGCAATCGTATAAATGACAAAAAATAATGTAAATCCAAAAACGCGTTGAAACAGATTATTGTAAATAAAATCTTCTTCACCTTTAAATTCCATTGTTTGAATGTGAAATACCGCATGCGCTGCAATATCTTCCAACTGCTCTTTTAGTTCTATGCGCGTTTTCTTATCCTTTATTCCTTTAAGCATTTTTTCCTGCTTCAGCTTATCCATGTAAATCTCTTGCAAGGTATGCTCAACAATAGAAACCTTGGGTGAGTTTACTCCGACTAAGATTTTAAAATCATTCGCGCTTAATTCTACACCTAACTCCGCTTTCCCTTTCTTTACTTTTTGTTTTGTGCTCTCCATTGATCTCCATTGGAATTGAATAAATTTATTATCCTGTAACGCTTTATAAATCAAGGAGTCTTCAAGCGAATTATCTAATGAATATACTGGCACTTGAAATGTAGCTGGATTACTTGTTCCTAATATTAATGTAAACAAGATTGTCATCGCTGTCATAATAACAAACGTCCAAGGTGTCCGGATAAAAAGCTTTATCTTTGCAAATAAAACCCCATTCATAGCACTTCCCCCCTTTTCGGAAAGCTTATTACAGCAATAAACCACGTCACGATAATAAAGAGCACTAAAAATAACAAATTATTAGCAACCGATGAGAGACTTTCTCCCCGTAGCAACGCTAAATAAACCGACATTCCCGCACCATTGGGAGTAAAATCCCCAATTTTTTCGATCAATGGAGAAAAATCTCCGATAGGATAAAAACTTCCTCCAAGTAAACTTATAACGTAAATAACAACGGATGAGAAAAAGCTCGTAATTGTTTCTGAATTATTGCGATAGCTAATTGCCGTCAATAACATTCCTAGGCCACCAACTGCTAGACTTAACAACAACGTTACGATTAAAAAAGCGCTAATGTTTGGCCAGGATACACCATAGACGATCCAGGAGAATCCAAAGATAACGACTAATTGGATAAATCCAAGCAATGTTCCACTAATAAAAACAGCAGAAAAATAAGTCCACCTCGAAACATTTGCTAAGATAATTCGGTTAAACACATGGGTTCGCTTTTCTTGAAATGCATAAAATCCGATTGTTGTTGCAATAAATAGTACATTTAATACTGCCATTCCAATGGTGTAATACCCTTTTGATGTAACAACGCGTTGGTTCATACTTTCAATCTGTCCGATGGATTCCATCTCTTTATAATATTGCGGCTCAAGCTGGATATTTTTGTTTAAAAAGAGCTTTTCCTCTGTCCATCTTTCCTGTATTTGATTTAACAAGTTCAAGATAGTATTCGCCTCAAATTGCAAGCCTTCGTTAATGTATACTTGCAATCCTGGAGGTAATCCTTTATCAAAATAAATGTAAGATAGTAAATCATAGGTGAAGTTTTTCGGAATCTCAATTAATGCACTATAGCTATCATCTTGAAGAATAGCTTGTTTATTCTGTGGCGCACGATCATCTATTTTCGTAAGCAACGTTGCATTCGCTTTTCCAGCATGATCCAATAGCGACGGAATAGCATACTGCTTCACAGCTGTTTGAAGTTTAGCAAATTCTTGAGCAGAGACATCTTTTTCTTCTACAAGCTGCTGTAATCCAAGCCCTGGTGAATCATTATTTATCATGGCAACCTTTACTTGAACATCCTTCACATCTTCTCCCATCGCGCCACTTAATGCAGTTCCTAATATTACAATAAGCAACAATGGTAGACCGAACAGAAGAAGCAAGTGCATTGGATTACGAAGCAACACCTGACATTGTTTAATAATTATTCGCCAAATCATCTGATCACGTCCTAATCCCTTAATGCTCTTCCTGTTAAATGCAAGAAAACATCTTCCAATGTCGTTGCCTTCATTTCTATCGACAATAATTCAATATCTGTATGCTCTGCTATATTCAAAATCAGCTTAAACACTGGTATTTCTTTTGGCACGATTACCGTTACTTCATTTTCACCCGTGCTAACCTGGTGAATGGAAGGCTCTGCTTGCAAGCGTTGCACAAATTTTTCATTTAGCTGCTCTACTTTAATAAGAACCGTTGTTTCAGAAGTAAGAATCTGTTTAATTTCTTCTTTCGTACCTGCCGCAATTAAATTTCCTTTATCCATAATGTAAATACGATCACAAAGGAATTCTACTTCTTCCATATAATGACTTGTATATAATACGGTCATCCCCTTTTC
Organism: Virgibacillus sp. LDC-1; assembly: GCF_030137545.1. Taxonomy (GTDB): domain Bacteria; phylum Bacillota; class Bacilli; order Bacillales; family Amphibacillaceae; genus LDC-1. The sequence goes on from NZ_JARUVL010000002.1 coordinate 284,198, forward strand.
CTCGTTTAATCGCTTTACCGTTTCTAAAATATAGCTTCGCGATTGTGGATCAATGCCTACAGTTGGCTCATCCATAATTAAAAGTGATGGTTGATGCAATAACGCAACACCAATATTAAGACGACGTTTCATGCCACCAGAGAATTTTTTCACCACTTCTTTTCTTTTTTCCTGCAGGCCAATTAGCTCTAATACTTCTTCTATTCTTTGTTTTAACTGCTTCCCTTTTAATTGATATATTCTTCCAAAAAATTGTAAGTTTTCTTCCGCAGATAATTCCGGGTATAATGCAATTTCTTGCGGAACTATTCCTGTTACTTTTCGTAATTCCCCTGGGCTTTTTAAAATGCTTTTCCCATGAAAACGCACATCTCCCTCGGTTGGCTCAATAAGTGATGAAAGCATAGAAATGGCGGTTGACTTTCCAGCACCATTAGGACCAAGCAATCCAACAATCTCCCCTTTTTCAATAAACATATTCAATCCTTTTACTGCGTAAAGTTGCTTGTATCTTTTTGTTAAACGCGCGAGCTCAAGCATATTTTCCCTCCTCACTTTCTTCGTTCTAGTTCTATTTTACGATTCATAAAAAAACACCACTACTATCTGTAGTCATAAATAAACTTGCTGCACGAATGACCTTCGTCACTTTTTACTACCAAGAGGTAATCGACCGTATAAATCGGGCAATCTACTTTACTCCTGAATCTTTTCTATGCATATGATCGTATAGCAATGTGAGCATGTCTGCTTAAAGGAAGGATAGGATCAAATGGAAGAAACGATTAAACCCATTGTTATAGCGATAGCTGCCGTTTCTGGTGGAGGAAAAACAGCTACTGTAAATTATTTAATGGAACAATTACCATACACGAAAGCACTATTTTTTGATGATTATGATTTCACAGGTCCGAAAGATATTATCACTTGGTTAAACGATGGAGCAAATTATAATGATTGGGACTTGTCTCCTTTCATCTATGATTTAAAAAGATTACAAAAAGAACCGCTCCATTACATCATACTGGATTACCCCTTTGCTTATAAAAATGCGCAGTTCCGTAAGCTAATCGACTATGCTATATTTGTCGATACCCCTTTGGATATTGCCTTAGCAAGAAGAATTTCGAGAGACTTTACCGATTGTTCAAAATCAGATATCTTGATTGAAATCAATAACTACATAACACAAGGAAGACGCGGGTATCTTGAAATGCTGCAATCAGTCAAACCAAATTCTGATTTCATCGTCGATGGCAGGTTATCCATATCTCAGATTGCCAAAGAAATCATGAGAAACGTTCATAGGAATGAACTTCATAATTAGAAGCTCTCGGTTTCATAACATTTAAAAGAAACACATCCGCAAATCCTATAAGCTGCGCTTCAGCGATTAATGTAAAAAGGGCTTGTCCTAAAATAGAACAACCCCTGAAAAAGATGAACATTATATTTTTAAATCACAACTCTAATCATTATTCATTATATTTGCTTCCGGTTACGTACAAAAGATATAACAAGTAACATCCCAAATATAAAAAACTGAATTGCCATTAACACAATTCCACCTTTAAATTGTTCTTCTACTGGATTAAATGGCAATAGCATTTGGAAATACTCTGGTGGTAATGATTCCCCTGCTGGAAAACATGCCTCAAGCGATTTGATAAAAAAGCCAAGGTCTGAATAAATGGTATATAAGCTTTCTTTAGCCGTTATTAAAATCACCGCTAACGGTAATACAACTGCAATATTACCGACAAGATACATTCTTCTTTGCAGAATCGACATCTGTTTTGGATAGATAATCGGTATCCATAGTAAAATCGCCGTTATAAACAAGCCAAGCAAATAAAAGTAGTTTAAGTAAAGATCCATTCTAGCGAAATCAAAGATCGGTGGATGATGATATCCATAAAACAATAAATAAAACACGCCGATTGTAACAACAGGATGTGTGATAAATCTAGCTATTTTTGCGATGATTCCAATTGAAAAAAGCCGTTTTAATATTTCTGTCTTAAATCCGATAACTAGCAATGGCGGGGCAATAAAAAATAACAACGCAATTTGAAAAACATGTGCACTAAATTGAATTCTAGCAATGATATTTAATGGACTTCCTATCGCTAAAAACGAAATAAGGAGTCCCCCTAAAAAAGCAATCGTTTTCCAAATAGAATGATGTTTTCCATTAGGTAACATAAATAAATAAATGATAGCACCAAACAAAGTGAACAGTAATATTCCACCATTCCATAAGGATGAAAAATGAAACTCATCTAACATAATTTCTAGCATTTTATGACCACCTATTTCGTTGAATAATTGATTAATGCAGTTTTTTTCTTATCAATCTACTAACTTATTTTGCATATAATTAGTAGCTATTCAATCATACCGTGCTTTACTGCGTATAGTGCTAGTTGTGTTCGATCTCGTAAATTAGTCTTTTGTAATATCTGTGTGATATGATTTTTAATCGTTCCTACTGATAAAAACAATTCATCTGATATTTCCCTATTTGTCATCCCTGCTCCAATTAATTGTAAGATAGCTTGTTCGCGTGGTGTAAGTTCAACGAGAGATTCTACGCTTTCAGGTTTTCTTTTCAATAAGCGAGGAACGATTTTTGCAGCTACATCCGCATCCATCAGTAGCCCCCCATTCATACAGCTATGCACTGATTCGGTTAGTTTTTTCGCATCAGACGTCTTTAGTAAAAATCCGTTTGCTCCTTTTTGTAAAGCTTGCATGGCATAGTCTTCATCATTAAAGGTTGTTAGAATGAGGATTTTAACATTTGGCCACTTTTCTTTGATTTTAATTGTTGCTTCGATTCCATTCATAAAAGGCATGCGAATATCCATCATAATTAAATCGATGATATGCTCATTCATCTTTTCAATCGCTTCTACGCCATTCGTAGCTTCGTGTATTGCGGAGATATTCGCATCTTGCTTTAAGATTGCCTTTAATCCTTGCCTCACAATCGCTTGGTCCTCTACAAGCAAAACCTTCCACATGATAGATAACCCTCCTATGTTATCGGAAGTGTACCGATAATTTGAAATTCATGATCCGATTGCTGGATAGTGACCATACCAGCAATGTGTTCCACTCGTTGCTTCATCGTTGTTAAACCAAATCCAAGTACAAATGGCTTTGCTTCAAAAACCGCATTTTTAATAACAAAGGATAGATCTCCATTGGCTGCTCTACCAAGAATAACATGGATCTCTCTTGCTTGGGCATGACGCATGGCATTTGTTAATGCCTCTTGAATAACACGATAAAGTACTACACTTTTTTCATTTGTTAGTGAAACAGATAACACTCCCTGCTTCATTGTAAAGTGCACGACAATATGACTTTCCGACTCAAGCTTGCGTATTAAGTGTACCACAGACGCTATCCCTTCATTTTCTTCAACTTGCAATGCTTTTACAGCCGTTCTTGTTTCATCTAGACTATCCTGTGCCATTTCTTTTAATTCTCTAAACTTCGAATCACCACTTTCGATTGCAAGCATTTCTAGTTTCATCATCATAGCTGTCAGCTTATGCCCTACAGAATCATGAATATCTCGCGCGATTTTCGTACGCTCTTCTAAACGAGCATCCTGAGTTGCAGCAAGCTGCATACGTTTTAGCTTCCTATATTCAACTAACAATTGGTCATATAACTCTCTCTGCCCAGAACGTTCCATAGTCATATGATTAAGTTTATAAACTAGAAAACAATAAAAAGCGACGAAAAGCAATTGTTCGACTATATCCCCCTGGCTCATGATTAAGAGAACGACAGAAAACAAACTAATTACTAAGATTAAGCTGTTGTTTTCTTTTGTGTTTAGTTGAAATACTGCTTCAAGTAAGATATAGAGTAATAGAATTATAGCATGAATCGAAGCTTGTTCTATCAATAGTCCATAAATGAATACGAGTACGGTCATCACGAAGAGAATAAGAAAGGAATTCTTTTTCATAGAAAGAAAAAAATATAACGCGAGAACAGCTGAGAAAACAAAAATACTAAGTGACTTTGGGGGAGTTGCTTGCACAATCACCCAGATCCATAAAGAAAAAAACGTCATAAATCGCAGCCAAAATATTTTCATCTCACGCACCCTTTAATTAATAATGTTTAATCATTTTCCACTGGTTATATACTACTCTACCACATATCAATATTTTCTTAATTTTCCATGAAATAGTATACTACAAGTAAGTCTTTAAGAATAGGGGGCGTTCACTTGCAAAACACAGTATTTATCACCGGCTATCCAGGATTTTTAGCTTCTAGTCTTATTCGTCAGTTACTAAACGATCATAAGGAGGACATTGAAAAAATATATGTTCTCTCCTTACCTCATCTTGAAGCAGTGGCTAAAAAAGAAATAAACCATATGCTTCAAGCATCGGCACTTCCTCAAGACCTTATCACGATATTGAAAGGGGATATTACGGAGCCTGATTTAGCAATGGATCATCAAGTGAAACAGCAGATCGAACAATCTGTCACTCATGTTTTCCATTTAGCTGCCATCTATGATCTTGCTGTTCCAAAGACTCAAGCTTATCAAGTAAATGTCAATGGTACAGCACATGTTACAGCATGGGTCAAATCGTTACCAAAAATAAAACGATACGTTTACTTTAGTACCGCTTATGTATCAGGGATGCGTGAAGGAAAGATCTTCGAGCACGAGCTTGATATGGGACAGTCTTTTCGGAATCACTATGAGCATACAAAATTCCAAGCAGAAAAGATTGTACGTCAAGTAATGCAACATATCCCTACTACCATTATTCGGCCAGGTATTGTAAAAGGGCATGCAAAAACTGGAAAAACAATTAAGTTTGACGGGTTATACTTTATGCTGAACTTATTAGATAAACTGGAAAAAATGCCTTTCATTCCTTTTATTGGCGATGGAGCACCAGAAGGAAACTTTGTTCCTTACGACTATGTATTGGAAGCGACGAGCTACCTTTCATGGAACGATATTGGAGCTGGAAAAACCTATCATCTAACAGACCCAAATCCATACTCGATGCGTGAAATACAGTCAATGGTTTCACTATTCTATTTAGGAAAATTACCAAAGGGACAGCTTCCTGTTCAATTAGTAAAAGCGCCATTACTTTTGTCTCCAATAAGAAAATGGCTCAAAGCCGAGCCTGAAGCAATGGATTATTTTCTTATTCATTCTTCTTATGACTGCTCACAGACACTTGCTGATTTAGAGGGGTCTGGCATACAATGTCCAGATTTAAAGAATACATTACAGCCAATGATTGATTATTACCGAAAGTATAAACACGATTATACAAAGCAGCTCGACATCAAGTAAACAGATGTTATTCATTATCGTGCAAAAGCTGTCGATAAGCGTGGTGATTTTGAATGGGGAGTACTTAGGACATTTGGCCGAATTTACTGACTTATGAGAAGATTGTACCATTTTCTTACAATTAGACCAATTGTTTGCATATTTGTAGTATACTAAAAAGGACAGGTGATGCAAGAAAACCACGCATCATTCATGCGTGGCTGGAATCGGCGACTTCAAACCCTGAAAAGAAAGGGGCTGAAGTGTGTGATACCAATTGATAAGACGATTGAATTGATGATCATGTTCTCAACACTCGTGTTGTTGATTACGAGCAGCCGTGAAAAAAAGTAATCACCCGTCAATCTAAGTGTCCGGGATAATTACTTTTTCACTCTCTATCGCTATATAGTCGCACTATCCATCTTGCAAATAAACTGTCCGGGTCGTAAGTTGCCGCTTACGACTCGATTAACGTTCACATCTGAATTTAAAATTGTTACACTCACAATTTTTATTATACAAAAAGAAGCACTTAAATAACAAGGGAAAATTGGAAAAATTACTAATTTATTCAAAAACAAAACTGATCGACCTTAATCTCTTATTCCTTCTTATGCTGTTTTCCAAACCTCTTTTAAAGAGCGCTGGAGACTGTGAAAATTTAACGTTTCTTTGTTTATCATAGGTTCAACAATCCTAAAGCCATCATTCTCAAAGCGTGGAAAAACGTGCATGTGAATATGATCGACGTCTGTATCAATTCCATTTTCCTGCAAAATGATTACTCCATCTGGGTTAAAATGCTTTTTGAGCACGCGTGCCGCTTTTTGAGCTGTAGAAATCAACGCATGTAAGTATCTTTCTTCTGCTTCAAAAATCATAGCCTCATGTTTTTTGGGAACAACAAGGAGATGACCTGGATTAATTGGCTGTCGATCTAAAAAACAGCATACATCCTCATTCTCAAATATAATTGATGCATTTATTTCCTTACATATAATTTGACAAAAAACACAGGCCCTCACTTCTATCCTCCCCCTGTTCACTTTCCTGGTGTTTCCAAGCTAAATTGACATTTATATTAATATTTCGCCATTAATCTGTAAATTCCTTCAAAAATCGGAAAGAGAGTATACCAAGTTGATATACTCCCCTAAGCATTTACTTTGCTGGAATGACATTTTCTATTTCAGACCAATCGAATGTACCCTCACGAATTTTTTCTCTTCGGTCCTTTGTAATAATGTCAGTTGGACGTCCACCCTTCGGCCAATCCCTATCATGCCCTTTCCATTCTGGCCGTTCATGTGAAAGAAGGTATGCCGCCAAGTCGGCAGCTTCCTGATCACTCATTTCTTCTCCATTAGGTGGCATATTATTTTTTATATAGCCTGCCATTTTCGATAGCCTACTCATCCCTGCACCATCATTAAAGGAGTTTTCTCCCCAAAGCGCTGGACCCGTATTTGTACCTGTGCCAGATCCGTCCGTAGCATGACAAGCTAAGCAATTCTTCTCCTCATATAACTCTTCACCACGTGTTACATTTGGCTCAGGAATTTCTTTCATCGTGTTTTTCATTCGCCAAGGAATATCTTCGCCCGTTTCAATCCCTTTACTAATATGCGTCAAATACGCGACCATCGCCTTCATCTCTTTACTGTCTAAAGGAATAGGCTTTCCATTCATACTCCGAGACATACAACCATTAATACGATCTTCAATCGTAAATACCGTTCCTTCACGTGGACGATATTGCGGAAATTGTGTTGTTACACCTACCATTGACGATGATTGAGATAGTCCACCATCCGCATGACAGCTTTGGCAGGATAATTCATTGCCAACTTCTTCTGCTAAAACAGTATTCGTTTCATTAAAAACCTCTTGACCATACTGAACATACTCCGTCATTGGATCATTAGGATCAAGGTCATCCAGGGAAGGGGGATTATACACAACCTCACCGGTTTTTTCTGTTGCATCGTTTTTTGCGGCGCCATTATCCCCTGGTGAATCATCGTTCGAACACGCTGTAATCGCAAATACAACAATTATAATAGAAATCCAAAACCACTTTTTCTTAAACATCCTCATTCCTCCCTACCTGTAACGTTTCTACACTTTAACTTTACCACAAACTTCCAAGTAAGAAAGCAGATTAATCTAAGTTTCTATTAGTTGTCATGATTTGGACGATTATTCGTCGAGAATTTGCCAAAGTCATGCGTTGTTATTCTCAATGCTTGTAAGACGATTATTTATCAGCTATTTTCATTTGTAATGCATTAAATTGGGCTTCCAGCTCTTTCATCATCGCTTCAATACTTTCTTTTTTGCTAAGTGCATTATTAGGAGCAATCGGTGTGCCAAAAATAATCCGTGGCTTTTTTCGTTGAAATAAATCTTTAAAATTTGTTGGACCCTTATAAGCAGCTGGAACGATTGGCGCATTTGCAGAGCTCGCAATAGTTACTGCCCCTTTTTTTAATGGTACATTTTCCGTTGTTCGCGTTCCACTTGGAAAAATTCCGACAACCTTTCCTTCTGCTAAGAGCTTTCGTGGTATTTTTATCGTACTCGGACCAGGATTAGCTCGATCAACTGGAAATGCGTGTAATTGCTTCATTAAAGTCTTTGTAAAAGCCGTTTGAAACAGCTCCTTTTTGGCCATATAGTGAATTTTAGTTGGGAGTACCGCCACACCAAGCCATAATATATCTACCCATCCTGTATGTGTGCACGCAATAATATAACCTTCTCGCTTTGGCAAATTCGACTTATCATATATTTTTATCCTTCCAAATAGGCTTAATAAAAACTTTAGTGCATACGTTGCAAAATAATACATGATGTTCCCTTCTTTCTGCTTTTATAACCTTATATTAACACAAGATTATATTATCTGGTACTAATAAATAATATAAAAAAAGGCGTAAGCCTCTGCTTAAACACCTTTCAAAATTGTTTCCATTATTAATCAAATCGCAAATACAACCACTGATGACCTCATCATACATACCCTGATTTCCAGTAATTTATCGCTCTGTATAAGGTTTATTTCCTTTAATGAAGAACGCTAAAATAAGTGCTATTAATGAAAGGAAGGTTACGACATAGAAGGCCGTATTTACACCTTGAATCATTTGTGGAATCGAGGCATTGCTACCCTGAGCAGATTGCGTCATAACCGTAATAAGAACTGCAGTACCAATAGATGCTGCAACTTGTCGCATCGTATTATTCATTGCTGACCCATGTGGAATTAGACGATTAGAAAGCTGATTTAAGCCTGCAGTAGTGGACGGCATCATAATCATGGAAATCCCAAACATACGAATGGCAAACACAATTGTCAAGTATGCTATAGACGTATCCACAGTTAAACGTGTATATAGAAATGTTGTAATCGCTAAAATAGTCGATCCCGTTATGACAAGCCAACGTGCCCCAATCTTGTCAAATATTCGACCATTGATTGGTGACATGAGCCCCATGAGTAAAGCTCCCGGTAAAATAACTAACCCTGAATCCAATGCCGTATACCCCGCCATATTTTGCATGTAGATTGGAAGTAGTGCTTCAGCGGCGATCAAGCTTGTGAATGCAATCATACCTATGATCGTTGTTATCGTAAAAATCTTGTTCGCAAACACCCGAAATTCTAATATTGGCTGTTCTAATTTAAATTGCCTTCTAATAAAAACAGTTAATGCAACAATACCAATAATAATGGAGCTAATCACAATCATACTCGACCAGCCAACATTTCCAGCCGCACTAAACCCATACAATAACCCACCAAATCCAACGGTTGATAACATAATCGATTGGATATCAACCTTTGGAAACGTTCGTTTCGTCACGTTTTTCATAAAAAAGTAAGCAATAATGATATCGATAATTGCAAATGGAAGGACAACATAAAATAACGAACGCCATGGATAGCTTTCTAATAACCAACCAGATATCGCAGGCCCCAACGCAGGAGCAAAGGAAATGACAAGGCCCACTGTTCCCATTGCGACACCTCTTTTTTCAATAGGAAAAATTAATAGAAACACGGTCATCATGAGCGGCATCATAATCCCTGCTCCTGCAGCCTGAATAATTCGACCGACCATTAATATAGCAAAATTAGGAGAAATAGCGCAGATCATCGTTCCAACAGCAAAAGTCGTCATTGCAAACAAAAACAGCCTTCGGGTTGTGAAGGTCTCTGTTAAAAATGCGGTGATCGGGATCATAATGCCGTTCACTAGCATGAATATCGTCATAACCCATTGTGCTGTATTTTCCGTAATTTGTAGATCAGCCATGACATGTGGAATTGCTGTCGCAAGCAATGTTTGATTTAAAATCGCTAAAAATGCACCCGGTAGTAAAACAGCAATAATTAATAATCGATTTGTTTTTTCAATATGTATCTGTGCACTCTGATTCAATTCGCATTCCCCCTTTTTTGCCAACTTTATAAGATAACCATACCAGAGAATACGCGTTTTGCGAAAGTTATTTTTCTCTTATAAAAAAACAAATGATCCGTTGTTTCTTTTATCCATTTTTATTTTCCCACTCAATAAATTCAAGTCTATTGCCGAAAGGGTCCTCGGTATAAAACCGATTTGCTCCAGGTAGATGTTCATCTTCTATGTACACTATATGATTATTGTCTAGTCGCTCCTTCAAGCGATCAATATAACGTACGCGTATTGCTGGATGTGCTTTTCGAGCAGGAATAAAGCCTTCTTCTACACCAATATGGATTTGTACTATACCTGCCTGGAACCAAACACCGCCACGTGCTTTTAATGGCACCGGTTTTTCTTTTTCAACAAAACCTAAAACATCTTGATAAAATGCTCGTGCTCTAGCTTCATAATTCTTCGGTGCTGCCAATTGAACATGATCCAGTCCTTCATATTGAAACATCATCCAATCCCCCCTATTCACTTCTACTTTGATGATACCTTATTAAAGAGGGGAAAACGAATACAAATAAGCAATACCTCCTGATAGGAAAACATTATACATAGATATGTACAACAAAAAGACTAGCCCTAAAAAGAGCTAGCCTTAAACCATAATTTTTATAAAGAGCCACAATTGCCGTATTTTGCAATAAAAAGTTTTAAACCACCACTTCTACAAAGTGGGTGTTCGCAAAAGCTTTCCTGCCTTCCGCACAATAACGGCACGGCATTAGAGCTTTAATTTAAAACTCCCTATTCACTAATTAGAGGTTAAAACTTAAGAAAATACGTACATCGTAGCCTGTAGCTTTATACTACTATTTTCTGCTGTAAAAATCAATGGAAAAACCTGCCACATTACGAAAATGAGTCAATTATCCCGAATTTGTCACAATATTCATGCATATATGTCATTCTTTTGTCCTGTATCGTTTAATTTCTATTTGGCTAATGGATTTTCATTGAAGCTAATATTCAAGCGCTCCGCTAATCTATATTTTAGTGTTTTTCTTTTTCGCTCTTTGCTCTAGTTGTGATCTTGGTTGCTGTTCTGCCTCATCCTCTGTATATCCCTGTGGATTCAAGCTAGATATCGGTCGTTTTTTACTCCAATTGTTTTTCTTTTCACTCATAATCACACCTCCTGCTATTAGTATGGAATATTGCTCCATGCTTTATCCAAATCCATAAACCACTAAAGATCACTTGCATCCAAACATAAAGAAACGCCAGAGGTGAGAAAATTGTTCTCACCCTCTGACGTCCTTCATTCTAAAATTTAATCTAATCTGTTTTTTCGACTGCTTCATCCCAAGCTAGCATGCCACCTTTTACATTTATCACCTGATAACCATTAGCCTGCAAAAATTCACATGCACGCCCACTTCTTCCACCAGAACGGCAAACGAGATAATGGACAGTCTGCTTATCTATTTCATCAAGCCTCTCCGGTATTTCACTTAGACGTATATGGTAGGCACCTGGAACTTTCCCTTGGGCCACTTCATCATCCTCGCGAACATCTATAATGCTCAGGTTAGCGCCAGTTTTTAGTCTTTCTGCAAGTTCTGATGTTGATATTTCTTTCATCCATATCCCTCCAGTTTAATTTTACTTATTCTTATCGCTCATGAATTACACTCGTATCTCCTATCATATCGTGAATTCCTCTTTTTCGATCATCAAAGGCAACAACGATATATAACAATCCAGCAATGGTAAAAACACGATAAAAAAATCTGCCAATAATTTCACGAAAAATCAAGTCACTCCATGTAAGTGGCTCTAAATCCTTTCGAATTACCTTTATGCCAAAAATCATTTTACCTAATGTTTGGCTAAAATACTTCGTCATGAGCAAAAAATATAAATAAAGTACACCGATGCTTATGATGCCATTTACTGTCCAATATCCGATAGAGATCGGACTGCCTCCCGTACCGATAAAATGCAATGGAAGAAGCACTATTCCGGTTATACTAAATACGATAATCAAATCCGCCATATATGCCCAAAAGCGCATCCAAAAACCTGCGTAACGAAGATGAACTGGTAGAGTATCCTCTATTTCATAAGTAGCATTTATTTCTTCCTTCATCCGAATCCCTCCTAACATAATATGTTCAGGCCATGAGATGTTCCTATTAAATTGGAGCCTTATATCCTTTTTCTACTGCTATAGCCTCAGAAGTCTTATTTCGTATATAAATACATCGCACTTGGTGTATTTGCTCTTCGAAGCAGGTCTTCAAAACTAGCTGCATCAAGCTTTGAATCAAAAAATTGCTGCAGGCTACCACTAATAAATTGATTAATTCCTAAGCCATCACTATATTCCACAACAGTTGCATCCCCAAGGTTATGATCCGCCTTCATCAATGCAATCGTATCATCTAACGTACCTAATTCATCAACAAGTCCATTTTCTTGCGCTTGTGTTCCTGTATAAACACGGCCATCTCCAAGCTTTCGTACCTTTTCCTCTGGCATTTCACGTCCATCCACAATCACTTGGACAAATTCATCATAAAGTTCATCAATCATTGCTTGTAAAATAGCCCGTTCCTCTTCTGTCATTGGCCGAGAAGAAGACATAATATCCTTATATTCACCGCTTTTTATCGTATTCACATCAATACCGAGTTTTTTTGCTAGCTCTGCATAGTTGAGCGACTCCATAATAACGCCAATTGAACCAGTGAGCGTTGCTGGATGGGCAATAATTTTTTCAGCAGGCGCAGCAATGTAGTACCCACCTGATGCGGCTGTATTTCCCATTGAAACATAGACAGGCTTTTCATTCTCTGCTTGAATTTCAACCACTTTTTCATGAATTTCTGCACTTTCGACAACTCCACCACCAGGCGTGTTCACACGTAAAATTATCCCTTCGACATTGGGATCATCTGCTGCTTGATCAAGCATGTCAACAAAGCGCTTATGATTATATGTATTTGTCGTTACAATCCCACCCGCTCCACTACTTTGGATAATGCCTTCTAAATGAAGGATGGCAATTTTTCCAAATCCGCTTCCTTCTTCAACTACCCGCTCTTCATAATCCGTCACAAAGGAACGAAACATCGTTTTAAAATCAGTCGTTGCTACTGTTGCTGTTATTTGCGAAAAAATTGACAAAAACAATAGTCCAATCGCTATCCCTAATGCTATCCATCGTTTTTTACTCACACTTTATCCTCCATTCAATATTTACTTTAATCATTCATTTGATTGCATTCAAAAAGAAAAATCATTTGCTACTCACAAATTGCAAATGATATTTATTCATCAACTTCATTTATTACCTTTACATACATACAATTATTCATATTCCCCTTCATTATAGCAAAACTTGCTTCTATTTCTAAATTAGAATTTTAATCTCTACCAATCACACTCGTTTCTGCAGGTCTGGAAATAAAAGACTGTACACAGTTCCAAACGCACAGCAAAAATAAATGTGATATCTTCGTTCGACTCATCCAAATTCCTATTCCTACAACGACGATAAGGATGAACTCCATGACAATTACGCGATTCATCTTTATTCCCTCCGTGAAGAACATCATTAAGATAGATGTTTCTTCTATATTTAAGACTTGCATATACACCTCTATCCCTATTCAGAATTCAGAACAGAGCGATAAAATGCACTGAAACAAAAAAACTTCCCCCAAAAAATTCGGACGAAATATGGACGACTAGAATTTACGTTTTATTAGATAAAAACATCGAGTAGTTGAAGTGGGTGAGACTCCTTGAAAAAGGAAAGCGCTTTTTCTGCGTGCGGTGTGTCACTGCCGAAGCGTTTCTTATCCAGCGGGAAGCAACAGGGAACGCAAACTATAACCGTCATGTCCTGTTGCAACGGCTGCGCTAATACGTCCTGTACGTCGAAAAATCCACACGGAAAAAGAGCATTTTCTTTTCCGTGTTAGTTGAGGCTGTGCCACAGAAAAGAAGACACTGCGAAGTCATTTTGAGTAGATGTCGCGCTTATGCCTGTGGTGAAAGCGATCCCATTTTCAAACTACGATACTTTTTTTATACAATTACTCTTTTTTAGAAAATGAAGCCTCATTTCCATTCCAAAGCTAAACCAAAAAATGAAAAGGTACGCTTTCAAATCTCATATTTTGGGTACACTACCTGTATAAAGGAGCGAATAAAATGTACAAAAATCATGAACGAAAGCTCATATGGCTCGCCTTTATAGTGGCAGCCATTATGCTTCTATCAATTGTTGGACGATTATTCAGTGGATGAGGAGGATGAACATTGATTAATGATAACGCCGTTTACGCTAGTAGAGTTCTCACAGAGCTTACACTTTCGTTCCATATTATTTACGCCACACTAGGTGTTGGTGTCCCATTAATGATTATGATCGCCCACTGGGTTGGAATTAAAAAAAATGATGAACATTATATTTTACTCGCTAGACGTTGGACACGCGGGTTCGTCATCACAGTAGCTGTAGGGGTTGTTACTGGAACAGCGATTGGATTGCAATTATCATTACTCTGGCCAAATTTTATGGAATTAGCAGGAAATGTTATCGCATTGCCTTTATTCATGGAAACCTTTGCGTTTTTCTTTGAAGCAATTTTCCTTGGAATTTACCTGTATACATGGGATCGCTTTAAAGATCAGCGAAAGCATTTACTTTTACTGATACCCGTTGCGATTGGTGCTTCTTTTTCAGCAGTATTTATTACAATGGTGAATGCTTTTATGAACGCACCACAAGGGTTTGATGTAGTAAATGGAGAACTAGTTAATGTCAATCCGCTTGTCGCCATGTTCAATCCTGCGATGCCGACAAAGGTAGCGCATGTAGTAGTGACAGCTTATATGACATCCGCATTTATACTTGCAGCCATCGCAGCGTTTCGTTTACTCAGAGGATCAACACATATTTATCATAAAAAAGCACTTTATCTCATGATGAAGATTGGCTTTGTCTTTTCGATTGCAACGCTATTAATTGGCGATCTCTCTGGAAAATATTTAGCTTCCTATCAGCCAGAAAAATTAGCAGCAGCAGAGTGGCATTTTGAAACAGAGGATTATGCACCATTAATCCTTTTAGGCTGGTTAGATGAAGAAGAAAATGTGAAATATGCAATTGAAATCCCATATGCGCTCAGTATGCTTGCACATGGATGGCCTTCAGCCGAGGTAATCGGTCTTGATCAGTTCCCAAAAGATGAGATTCCTCCTCTATATATACACTACTTATTTAATATCATGGTAGGAATCGGAATGCTCATGATTGTCGTTTCCTTTATGTATTGGCTTGGTATTCGACGTCGCTGGCCCTTTATTCAAACCCGAGCCTTCCGTTGGTTAATCGTCGCTGGTGGACCATTATCGATGATTGCGATTGAAACCGGCTGGTGGTTAGCAGAGGTTGGCAGACAGCCATGGATTTTACGTGGACTAATGAAAACAGCAGAAGCAGCTACAACGAGTGAACATGTAGATATAATGCTCCTTCTCTTTTGCGGTCTCTATTTAATCCTCGGGATTGGCTCCGTTGTTGTTTTATCGCGGATGTTTCGAAAGAATCCAGTTGAACGCGAATTAGAGGAACGGAAAGGAGCTGCGCACACATGACCATTAACTTAGAAATTATCGGGATTCTCGTGCTTTGGACATTTTTATTCGGATATGTCATTGTTGCATCGATAGACTTTGGTGCGGGATTTTTCAATGCATACAGTGAATTTGTGAATAAACAACATATTCTAACGAAAATTATTCAACGGTACTTGTCTCCTGTATGGGAAGTGACGAATGTCTTTCTAGTTTTCTTTTTCGTAGGGGTTGTCGGTTTCTTTCCAAAAACCGCCTTCTACTATGGTACCGTTCTACTCGTTCCTGCGAGTATCGCCATTGTTCTATTAGGAATTCGCGGTTCATACTATGCATTTGAAACGTATGGATCTCGAGAACACAAAGGCTACGCATTTATGTATGGTGTATCCGGCCTTTTTCTTCCGGCAGCATTGTCTATTGTTTTAACCATTTCCGAAGGTGGCTTTGTATCCATTGTCAACGGAAATCCTGATTTAGATTATTGGGCACTTTTTACAAGTCCCTTAACGTGGAGCATTGTTGTTCTAAGTTTAGCTGCCGTTCTCTATATTTCAGCAGTTTTTCTAACGTGGTATGCCAACAAAGCCAAAGATATTGAAGCGACAAATTTGCTGCGAAGATATGCGTTAATATGGGCATTTCCAACGATCATTACAGCCGGTGGTATTATTTACGAACTCCGCTTCCACAACCCCGCTCACTATGAACGGATATTAGACCTTTGGTGGATGTTTGGTATTTCCGCTATTTTCTTTTTAGGAACAGTATGGCTTATTTGGCGGCGCAAAAAGTATGGACTTGCATTCGGGCTGCTCGTAGGACAGTTTGCCTTTGCATTTTACGGGTATGGAATTTCGCATTATCCATATCTCCTTTATCCGTACTTAACGATTTATGATAGCTTTACAAATGAGGCAATGGCTATTTCGCTAGTTGTGGCGTTTATCGCAGGACTGTTACTACTTATTCCATCCTTATATTTATTGCTACGTCTCTTTCTATTTAATAAGGATTATGTAAGTGGTAGCTCTGATCATTATTAATTGGTGAGGTGAAAAGCATGGAAAGTTTTCTTATCTTTGTTGCTCCGTTTATCATCTTAATTATTTCCATTGTGCTTGCATTTTGGATTGCACTGCGAGATGGAGCAGTAACTGCAGCTGCTTCAAATTCAGAATCAGAACAATAACACCACAAGCTAAGTTTGATTCAGATAAAAAAGAACAGTCCAACGAACAAAGCAAGTTGCTGCGATCGTTGGGCTGTTTGTTTCACAAAAAATGAGTCTCTTTTCCAAGATGGCTCTTTTATGGGATATCAATAATATCTCGCGGTGTAATAATGCCTTTCAAGTTTTTAGATGGCTTGCCATCATCTGTAATGAGCAACACATCTAAGCGATTGCCTTGTCCAATTTGATTTTTAAAAATATCCTGAGCCTCGTAAATCGTCGTATCCTTCGTAATAAAACGATAGTTATTATTTTTTTGGCACGATAACACTTCTCTTAAACAAGTTAAAATCGAAGGTAACTGGTTATCTTTCGCGTTTTTTGCCATCCATTGGGTAATTCCCTTTTCAGAAAGCAAGCCTATTAGATCCTTTCCACTGTAGATAGGAAACTTGGAAATATCCTTCGTTTTAATAACTTGGAGCAATGCGGATAGCTTATCATCTTCATGAAATATAGTTACTTTCCGTGCAAACATCGGATAAACGCGCTTTGGTTCTGTTATTTCCTTTTCAATTCGTTCTATTCGCTCCACAACAGACAAATGCGGCTCAGCAATTACATACGTCATATCGAGCCTATTATGAACAATCGCATTTCGCAAAGCAGCATATTCCAATAAATCTTCTTGGTATCGATTAATTACCGCATTTGATTTACTTAAAATTTTCACACTGCGTGTAAACCCTAAATCTTTTTTATGAATCATCCACGCTTTCAATGCCTTTTCGATTCGATTAAAAGCGATTAAAAATCGTTCTGCATTCTGATTATTCATTTCTGTCCCCCCAGCACGCCCTAAAGCCATCCTATGAATCTATTATACTAAGTTTAACACATAGTGAAAATGCCCATGTAAAAACGCCTAAGGTAATTAACCCTAGGCGTACGATTAATATTATTTTTTAGCCAATCTCGAGCGCTATTTCCATCATATTTGTAAATGCCGTTTGCCGTTCTTCTGGAGTCGTTTGTTCGTGACGAAAAATATGGTCACTTACTGTCATGATTGTAAGTGCATTTACTCCGGCATAAGCAGCATTTAGATAAAGACCGGTTGTCTCCATTTCTGCGCAAAGAATTCCCATCTCACTCCATTTTTTTAATGCTGTTTCATCCGCATTATAAAATACATCACTCGAAAGGACATTACCAACATGGACAGGAAGGTCTCTTTCATCCGCTGCGCGCTTTGCTTTTTCCAACAAATCATAGGAAGCAATTGCAGCATAGTGACCTGGTAAATGAAATTGACGAACATACTCGGAATCAGTAGAAGCTCCCATCGCTAAAACAATGTCATATAAGTTCATATTATCTTGAATCGCCCCACAGGAACCAATACGAATTAAGTTTTTTACACCGAAAACATGAATGAGTTCCCATGAATAAAGTGCCATACTTGGTGTTCCCATTCCAGTTCCCATTACGGAAATCCTTTTACCTTTGTATGTTCCAGTATATCCAAGCATCCCTCGCACTTCGTTAAATTGAACGATATCCTCTAAAAAGGTTTCAGCAATAAACTTGGCACGTAATGGATCACCTGGCAATAAAATAGTTTTAGCAATTTCTGCTCCTTGTGGCTTAATGTGCGGCGTTTCTTTTACGTTAGCTTTGCTCATTTAGTTTTCTCCTTTGTTTATATGAACTGCAACCTTCTGAGAACGATGGAATAATGCTTTTAGCTGCGCTCATATTTTATATTGTATACTTGTCTAATAAGTTGTATATATGTACAAGTAAATTGTAGCATAGCAACGAAATCATTTCAAACAAATATCCCTTTCATAACGTTCCCTTATAACAAATCCTATATACAGAGTCTTTGAATTTAGACAATGAAAAAACAATCTAGCTAAGAGCTACATTGTTTTAGCGAAATCTATGATTACTTTGAGGCATTAATTTGAATTTGACTAAACACTGTCGGGATATAATATTTACTATACATCGCTGGATATTTATCACTTATATATACACTCTCTATGAATAGATCACATTGTTCGCCTTTAAATAAATTATATTTTTGTGTAGTTGAATTACCTGCAACAGAATGCTTTATCGTTATCGTCGATGAATTTGCATAGTCATATATTTTTTGCTCGAGCATGTTTTTTAATTGCGTATTATCCTGTAAGTCAATTTGGAGCTCAGTTACAGCTTCAATTGGCAACATAGAAAGCGCATAACCAATTACATTATTCCCACTTTTATACCAACGATCACAATATACAACAGCTGCAGTCTCTCGTTGCAACACTTCTAGCGCATAATCACTCGCCATTTCAATTCTAAAGTTCAATTCTATTGCAGTAATTTCTTCTGTACAGCATTTATAGACAGGATTACCGACCTTTTCGAGACCAATGGCTTGACGATTACAATGCGTTTTCATGATGAAATTACCTTTACCATGGATGTTCTTAATTAGACCATCATCCTGTAGCAAAGCAAGCGCCTGCCTTAATGTCATACGACTAACACCAAACATCTTAGCTAAATCAGGCTCAGATGGAAGTCTACTTTCAGGAGGAAATGTACCATCCATAATGAGCTTATAAAGCTTATCATATATTTTTGTATATAACGGTTTCTTTGATTGATGTACCGCATCTAAATTAAATTTCATTTTCTCACTTCCAATTTCCTGTCAGCTAATCTTCATCACTTCATCCCATTATACCATGTTCTATCGCTAACCTTGATTTTGGAGGTATAGGGCGCTTTAAAAAAGGAATCGAGAACATCACTCGACTCCTTTTCATCAACTTATCTGGGTGGACGGTTTTGCCGATATTTTTTATCATCTTTCATCGCATTCAACTCTTCTTTACTTTTGTTTTTCTTCTTCTTTCCTTTACTCACTGACCATCCCTCCTTTTTTCATATTGTTCGCTAGTTGTGTTGAAACATGTGGCATTCAATGAATAATTTTTTACACAACCATGCAAAATAGTGCTAACTATAAAACGAGGAGGGAAAGAGATTGTCGGAAGAAAACAAAAATCGCAACAAGGATAAAAACAAACAAAATAATAAAAACAAGCATAACAAACAGCTAGGTCATGATGTGGAATTTTCTAGTGACAGTGAGTTTCTAAATTTAGATAACAAAAAGAACAAACGCAAACGAAAATAAGCCAATAAGAGTTGTTATTAAAAACACCTTTCGTTGAATATTGGATAGAACACCAATATCTCAACGTAGAGGTGTTTTGCATGGAAAAGGGCGAGCTCTTTACACTTGGACTCTAATCGACTCTTTTTACATTTTGTATTATAATGGAAAACATATCCACAATATAAACCTGATTGAATAATAGGGGATGAATAAATGAAAAAAATTGCGATTATGCTTTTATTAATAATCAGTTTCCTGATAGTTGGATGTTCCTCTAATATACAACCTATCTTACAAGGCACTTACCAAAGTGATTTTGATAAAGATGGATATATTGTTCAATTTGCGATTCAAACAGATGATAACAGCTTTGTTGAATATATTGATAATCGGGAGGTTGATAGAGGAACATATGAACAAAAGCAAGCGAATGTTTATAAATTAAAAAGCGATAAACAAAATTTTGAAATCACATTAAATAATAAAAACGCCTTTGAAATAATAATAAATCAACTTAATAACGGAAACCCAATCCAATTAATAAACATTGATGATACACCAACCTATTCATCAACAGATTTTGATGATGTAGAAGCGTATAAGGATTTACTGAATTAAGAATCAAAAGATCTGTGCTACGAGTAATGCCTGCACAGATCTTTCTTTACTATTTAACAAGAAAACGCGTTTCGCTTGCACCTTCTTTTAATTTTTTCACCTCTAACACAGCTGGGAAGATGGTTTTTAACTCTTGTACGTGAGAAATAACCCCAATCATACGTCCCGACTGCTGCAAATCAACTAATGTATCGATTGCTTTATTTAACGATTCCTCATCCAATGTACCAAAGCCTTCATCAATAAACATCGTTTCAATAGAAATACTTCCTTGAAAGCTTTGAATAACATCAGCCATCCCTAATGCTAAACAAAGAGAGGCATTAAATTTCTCACCACCAGATAATGTCTTCACATCTCTTGTTTGGCCAGTATATCCATCATAAACATCTAACGCGAGACCACTTTGGCGACCATGGGACTCCTGACGATCACTTCGCGTTAAAGCATATTGTCCATTCGAT
Source organism: Virgibacillus sp. LDC-1 (assembly GCF_030137545.1). Lineage (GTDB taxonomy): Bacteria > Bacillota > Bacilli > Bacillales > Amphibacillaceae > LDC-1. The sequence goes on from NZ_JARUVL010000002.1 coordinate 305,046, forward strand.
AAACCCTTTAATCGTTGATTAGCGGCAGAAACAATTTGCTCTAAATATTCAATTTGTAAATACCTTTCAAAGGATACCTTCTGTGAATTTTGTCCTCGAATCATGTCATATAAGTCAATAACAAGGCTCAATTCTTTTTCTTGTTTATTTACCGCTTCATCCGCTTCGCAGATCATTGTTATTAAGCGTTTTGCTTCTTGTAAATGATCTTCACTTTGATTCCATTGATTCAAGGCGGTTTCAAAGGCCTTTTTCAGCTGTTCTACTTGCAGCTCTAACGCAGACAAATCTACACGTTGTTTATCCTTCAGCTCTGCTTGCAGCTCTTGAACTTGTTCCTTCACTGTTGCAAGCTGCTGCTTGTACATCTCAATCTGTTCCTTTAAATGCTGGCGAGTTGCCTCATCCAGCTTTGCCTCAAAATACGCTTCCTCTGATGGAAAGCCGGATTTTTCAATTTCTTGCGTGAATTGAAGAACGACTTGCCGATGCTTTATTTTTGTCTCCTCAAGCTGTTTTTCTGCATTCGAGAGATTCGTTTTTGCTTTCGTTAGCTCATTGTTAGCATAGTTTAATTGCTCCTGAGCTTTTGTCCAAGCTACTTCCAATTGTGCTTGTTTCATTTCTGTTTCACGAATCCGCTCCTGTAAAATAGACAGATTCTGATATTCTTCTGGAATCGGTTTTAAGCGTTCTTCATAAACAGCATACGCTGTCTCATATTTTTTTGTTAACTGGTGATAAAAAGTGAGCTGTTCTTCTTTTGCTGCTTCCAGTTGTTTTAATGCTGCTTGAGCTTTTTCTTGTGTAGACTTTAATTCCACTAGCTGTTGTTTGCCTTTTTCTAGCTCATCCACTTCTTCTTTTAACTTCTTCCCTTTTAAGACAAGCTGTTCTTGAATCCCTTCTGCATCTATAGGCTGAAATGAATGCGCAATTACTTCCTTTTCCTTCTCCATTAAAGCAGTCGCATTAACACTTAGGTTTGCTTGAACAGTTCGATAGGCATTGTCCTTTTCATCCAAGCTTTTCTTAGCTGATTCCATTTCATTCTCGTCAACGAGAGCTGTTTTTTCAGTAGCTAATGCAGGATGATCTAAGCTCCCACAAACAGGACATGGGGTTCCATCATGTAGGTGACTTGCTAAGCGGCTAGCTTGATTATTTAACCAGGCCGACTCTAATTTTTCATAGTCGGTCTTTTGTTTGTAAAAGTCAGCCTCTTTCTCTTTTACATCCTTTTCAAAACCCTTCTGTTTCTTTACAAGCTTTAAATAATCCATTAATACCTTTACTTGCTCGCGCATTTTATGTAGCGCTTCTTGTTTATCTGGTAATTGAGCAATTCCTTGATTAAGCTTTTCAATTTGTTGATGTAATTTTTCGAGTTCCTCTCTTTTTTGCTTAACCTTTTCTTCCGTTTTATCGTAGGTCTCTTTTTTCTCTGTTTCTTCTTTTTTTACTTTTACAAGCTGTTCCTTTTGTGTAGCGATATCCTTAACAATTGGTAAATAATCGTAAAAACGATTAAGCTGCAAGCCCGTTTTTTCTCGTTCTGCTTTTTTTCCTTCTTCCTGCACATAGACTTGCTGTGCATGTTGTAGCGCTTTTTCTGCTGATGCATGGCTCGAAGTTGCCGCTTGTAACTGTTCTTCTCGTCCCTGCTTTTCATGCTTCCACTCATCGATTTGTTTTTCAAAATACTGAAGTCCGTTCGCTTGTTCTGCACTTTTTAACTTCTGTTCAAACGCCTGTATTTCTTTCCCTTGCTCCATTAAGCGTGTTAGCAATTGTTCTTTTTGTTCTAGATTATTAAATTGCTTATTAATAAATTCTGCTTCTGTATAGGCTTTCTGTTTCGCGTCGTGCGCATTGGATGCTGATCGATACTGCTTTTTATCCGTTTCTATCTTGGCCTCATAATAAAGACATTCTGTTTCCAAAGCCTGCACAATTTGATGAACATTCGTATACTCCTCCTGCAGCAAGTGGAACAAAGGTGAATCTGCTCGTTCAGGAAGTACCGCTTGAATATGTTGCACATACGTATCCAACATTTGCTTCGCCTCACGATACTTTTCTTCCATACTACTTTTTCGTTCCTTTAAACGTTCACTAATTCGTTTATAGGGCTCTGTTTTAAACAGCCTACGTAAAATCTCCTCTTTATTTTCGGTTTGCGAGGTTAGAAGCTTCCGAAATTCCCCTTGCGGCAGCATAACAATTTGCTTAAACTGATCCTGGGTTAGCCCCATAAGTGCTTCTACCTTTTTATCGATTTCAGATACGATTTGCCTGTCTACACATGAAATTTCACGTCCATTCTTTAGTTCGAAGAACGCATACTTTTCCCCAGTTTTTGATTTATTTCCTTTTTTCACATGCCCTAATTGACGTAATATTTTATAACGACGACCCTTTAATTCAAATTCCAACTCCACAGCTGTATGTACTTCATCGGAAGCAAAGTCACTTCGAAGCATCATCGTATTTTCCCGATCTTGACCACTTGCCGCACCATAAAGTGCAAAGCAAATCCCATCAAAAATCGTTGTTTTTCCTGCACCCGTATTTCCAGAGATAACAAATAGACTATTTCCTTGTAAATCTCTAAAATCAATTATCTCGGTATTTTTATAAGGTCCAAATGCGGTCATCGTTAATTTTATTGGTCTCACTTCTCTTTTCCTCCTTTCATCCTTTTATCGCGTATGGTTTCTTCTCACCTTGAGAAATTGTTTCATTATTTTCCTTTAATAAATCCTCTAGCACCTCTTTGAAAATTCCTTGTATTTCTTCTGAAGGCTCGATTCCTTTCACTTCTTTGTAAAACGCTTGAAATAACTCCATATCACTCAAACTTGTTCGTTCTATTTTATCCTCACCGGAAGCCGCGCCTTCAATTTCCCTTCTGCTTGCACGTTCTACATGCATGGCATTTGGATATACGGAACGTACTTTTTCCATCGGAGAAAGGACTGGTGCCTCATCGGTTAGTTTAATAAATACATAGTCTTCATTTACAGGATGTTTTAGCAGTTCTTCTATTTCTCCTTCAACCGTACGCATATCCCTTTTTGGCGTTAATAGACGCTTTTCTACCTTTACTTCTCCGTTTGCATCCATTTCAACTACAAGATAGCCCTTTTTATGATGTTCCTCTGAGATAGAATACTTTAGGATAGAGCCTGCATAGCGAATTGTCTCATTTCCTACGTAATGCGCTTGATGTAAATGGCCAAGTGCTGTGTAATGAAAAGGGGTGAAATTCCTTGCATCAACATATTCTGATCCGCCAATAGATAAAGGGCGTTCGGAATCGCTTGTATTTGCTTCCACTTCACCATATGGTGTAACAAATGCATGTCCAACCAAAACGTGACGAGCATTCGGATCCATCCTCTTTTGTATTTGTTCGATTATTTTTTCAGCAGCATCATTGTGGGTTCGAATAGACTCAGCCTCTAATACATTGCGAACGATGCTTGGATCTGTATATGGTACAAGATGGAAATGTACTTCCCCTGCTTCATCACTCAGTTTAATCGGCTCTGGATTTTCGGTTATATGTCCAGCAATATGCAAGCCATTTTTTTTCATTATCTTACTACCGAAATGAACCCGACTAGGACTATCATGGTTCCCTGCTATCGCAAGAACAGGAACTTTTAAGTCCATCACAATTTTATCGAACACATCATTTAATAAATAGACTGCCTCTGTTGGAGGAACCGCCCGATCATAGAGATCGCCAGCAATTATAACAGCATCTGGCTTTTCTTCCTCGATTGCTTGCACAAATTGCTTAAGGATATCGTCTTGATCCTCTGTCATGTATACACCTTGTACTAATTTTCCTAAGTGCCAATCAGCAGTGTGAAAGAATTTCATTATATTCGCCCCTTCCAATAGAATAAATATATAATCGATAACATTATGTTCTAGTAAGCTAATATATCTATTTTACTAGATACACGATTCATAAGGTACTCATTTATTTGCGCCCCACCGAATAAAATTTCACAATATCTTGTCATTGTTGTTCATTCCAATATGACAGTCTTTTTCACATACGCTACACTAAGTATAAGAATACGAGAAGGGAGATATCGTTGCATGGAAAAAACAACTGATCACCTAGGTCGTTCGCTAGCATATCGTTATCCACCGAAACGAATTATTTCGTTATGCCCTGCTATCACAGATACAATGTACTATTTACAGCTAGATGATGAAATCATTGGCAGAACTAGATTTTGCATTCATCCAAAAAGCAAGGTAAAAAAAATCCCACCTGTTGGGGGAACAAAAGATTTAAAAATCGAACGAATTCATGCATTACAACCAGATCTCATTATTGCAGAAAAAGAAGAAAATACAAAAGAGATGGTCGAACAATTAGAGAAAGACTATCCTGTTCACGTATTTGAGGTGACTAATTATGAAAGTGCATTACGCATGATAACAGATCTTGGAGCACTTACGAATCGAGATAATGAAGCAGCAAAGCTCCTGCAACGCATTCAAATACAATTTGACTCCATCCCCCAAATAATGAATAAACGTGTTGCCTACGTTATCTGGAAAAAACCATACATGGTTGTTGGGAAAAACACATATATTCATTCACTTTTAGAAAAAATGGGATTCATTAACCCATTTACTTCGTATGAAGGAAGATATCCTGTCATCACAGAAAAAGATTTTGAACAAGCTGCCCTTGATTATATCTTTCTGTCAACCGAACCATTTCCTTTTCAGGATAAGCATAAAAGTGAATTTGCATCGATGCTTCCTAACACGAAACCAATGATCGTAGCTGGGGAAATGTTTTGGTATGGTGCTAAAATGCTTGAAGCTGCACCTTATTTTCAAAAACACCTTTCCACTATGCAATCATCCTAACCATCGAACGAATACGAGCACATATGGCTTTTTACACATCACTTGAATCAGTGGGACATACTTTTCCCCACTGATTCAAAAATAAGCAGATAAGGACTACAAAAAAATGTATACCTTGTTGGACATCCTATAAATATAGCTTGGAGAGCTATTAGCACGACACTTTTTTAAAATTTACGAAAAAGAGGGGTTTTTTTATGCTTGAAACAGAACATACGTTCGTATATAATGAAAACAACTTACGCAAATAGGGCGGAATTACGCTTTGGACAACTTGCACATCACTCGATGAAAACAGTTGCGATTTTCAGTGACCCGACAGCAGTGTATTTTACGATTATTATTTTAAAGGAATAATTAGGAGGGATTTCGTTGCGTACAAACCAAGAAAAATTTACTTTTGAAGAAGTTTTCAAGCAAAACAAAAATAGAATTCACTATCACATTAACCGCTTGAACATTCACGACCCTCATGAAGAGTATTTCCAAGAAGGACTGTTTGCACTTTGGAACGCCTATGAAAAGTACGAACCTGATAAAGGACCACTTGCTACTTATTTTAATTACACCATTCGCAATCGGCTCATCGATCAAATTCGCAAGGAAAGTAGACGAATGGAAAAAGAGTCCATCGTTTGTGAGGAAAATCGGAAGCAGTATGATAATGGAAATCGTCATCGCCGAACAGAAGTCTCTTATCCAATGATTGAAAATAACGGTATCACCGTAAACAATCCAGAACTTTGGGATCGATTAAAAGAGCAGTTAACCGATAATCAATGGAAATGGGTTTCTCTTTTTATAATCGAAAACATGTCTATCAAAGAAATTGCTGCGAAAGAAGGAAAGACAGAGGAGGCTGTGAAAAGCTGGGGAAAACAAGTACGAAAAAAATTACGAAATGACGACTTTCGAAAAAAAATAAAGCTTGATGTAACTGATTAAGCCTTTTCTAGTCGACAAAACAAGAGCATTTTTATTAAAAATCTGAACAATTCCCTAGCAGTTTGAAAATGGGTTCGCTTTCCCCGGGAGCGGCCTCAACTAACTCGGAAAAGAAAGTCTGCTTTTCCGAGTGGTTTTTCGACGTACAGAACGTAGCGGTTTTAGTCTGCGTTCCCCTGTTGCTGTTCCCGAGGGAGTCCCCCCAATTCAAGTGTTCAATAATTTCATTTAATTAAACAGATTGTTTTGTTCCAGTGCTTTCTCTTACATACTTGCATTATTTACGGGAGCAACTGTCTTCTTTTTTCGTTTTCGTTCCGACGCATCAACAATAACACTTGCTGAAGCATCACCAATGACATTAACAGATGTACGCATCATATCAAGTATCCGATCAATACCAGCTACAAGTGCTAGCCCTTCTAATGGCAAGTTGATTGCCGCCATTACCATTGTCAGCATAATCATACCTGCTCCTGGAACGCCTGCTGTCCCGATTGAAGCTAACGTACCAATTAAAGCGACGGTTACGAGCTGGGAAAATGTTAAATCGACTCCAAAATACTGGGCAATAAACACAACTGCTAACCCTTGATAAATAGCAGTTCCATCCATATTAATAGTTGCGCCTAATGGTAACACAAAGCTACTCGTTTCCTTTGATACCTTTAGGTTTTCTTCTGCACATTTCATCGTTACAGGTAACGTTCCAGAACTACTACTCGTGCTAAATGCAACAACAGCTGCTGGGAAAATCCCTTTTAAAAAGGTAATAGGGTTCATTTTCCCTAACGTTTTCACTGCAATAGAATATAAGACGGTTACGTGGATAATACTTGCTACAAACATTGCTATGATTAACTTGATTAAAGGAAGCAATACCGCTGCACCATACGCTCCGACAATTGGTGCAAGCAATCCAAATATCCCAATAGGAACGACCATCATGACAATGCTCGTTATTTTATACATAACCTCGGCTAGCCCATCAAAAAAACGTTGAACAGGTTTCGCCTTTTCACCAGCAATTGTAATTCCGACTCCTAAAAAGATAGCAAAGAAAATAATTTGCAGCACATTACCAGTAGCAAGCGCTTCAAATGGATTGGTCGGAATGATATTTAGAATCGTTTGTACGACACCTTCTGTTTCGTTTACACTCACTTCCTCTTGACCGGTAAGCTCGATATCCGTTCCAATTCCAGGTGAGAAAACATAACCAGCAAGGAGTCCAAGAGAAATGGCAACGAGACTCGTTAATAGATAAAACGAAATTGTCTTTCCTCCCAAACGGCCAAGTTTTTTCACATCATTCGTACTCGTTACGCCTACAATAATTGTTGATAGAATTAAAGGAACAATAATGAATTTAATTAATCGTAAAAACAAATCACCAAGTGGCTTTACTACTTCTATTTTTTCACCGAATAATAAACCAGCAATAATAGCTAATATAAACGCTCCAATTATTTGCCACATTAAGCCTTTTTTCATCGTAATCCCCTTTCCTATTTATTATGTAAAGATCCATTTATAAACAAACTGTTATAAAATAGTTTATTTTAAACTCATCATAATATCAATATAATTTCGATTTATGGTAATATTCACCAATTTTACTTCACCGATTAAGTGAAACTTTTAACATGTGGTTTTTCTTTTATTCCTTATTGCTTAATTGTGAATAGAATCGCACATTTAACGTTCACCCAACTAACCGCTTCATTATCGCCTCACATGCTAGATTTAGCGGGCTTAATGCCAGTTAAGTGCAAAATAAAAAACATAAAAATATCATACCATACGTAGTTTTTGTTCAACTGTGAGCAAAATCACAGTAATATTTTTCCCTTTCCTTTATAATACCCTCATAGGTATATTTTATTTTATGAATTGGGGGAGTAATAATGTCTAAAAAAATTGTTATTGTAGGTGGAGTTGCTGGTGGTGCAACAGCTGCAGCTCGTTTAAGAAGATTAGATGAAACGTCACACATTGTTTTGTTTGAACGTGGGGAGCATATTTCTTTCGCGAATTGCGGATTACCTTATTACATTGGTGAAGTGATTCAAGATCGAAATAAGCTTATGGTACAGACAGTTGAAGGGATGAGCAAACGTTATAATTTAGATATTCGTAATTTAACAGAAGTAACGCAAATCAACCGTGAAACGAAAACAGTGAGCGCTAAAAACGTAGTTACACAGGAAACATATGAAGAAACCTATGACGTACTCATTCTTTCTCCTGGAGCACAACCAATCGCACCGCCAATTCCAGGATTAAAGGAAGCAACAAACATTTTTACATTGCGTAATATCCCGGACACAGATCAGATTAAAGATTATGTAGATCATCAACATCCAAAGCATGCTGTTGTAGTCGGTGGTGGATTTATCGGTCTAGAAATGGCAGAAAACCTCGTAGAACGTGGTATTCAAGTAACCGTTATTGAGATGGCAAATCAAGTCATGGCACCACTTGACATTGAAATGGCAGCAATCGTTCATAATCAACTCAAGGAGCATGGGGTTGAGCTGATTTTAGAAGATGGTGTCAAATCCTTTGAAAATAATGGGGCAAAGGTGATCCTTTCAAGTGGTAAGGAAATTGATACAGAACTCATTATTCTATCCATTGGAGTGAAACCAGAGAATAAGCTTGCAATGGATGCAGGGCTAAACATTGGTGAACGTGGTGGCATTCAAGTAAATGACCATCTACAAACGAATGATCCTGTTATTTATGCACTTGGTGATGCGATAGAAGTAAAGGATTTTGTTTCTGATCATCCAGCAATGATACCACTTGCAGGACCAGCAAATCGCCAAGCACGTATTGTTGCAAATAATATTTACAATCGAAACGAAGTGTATCAAGGTACATTAGGAACATCGGTCGCTAAAATATTTGATCTAACCGTTGCAACAACAGGAAACAACGAAAAGGTATTAAAACGAAACAAAACAGCCTATGAAGCACTTCACATTCATCCTGTTTCCCATGCGGGTTATTATCCTGGTGCCTCTCCAATTGCTTTAAAAGTGATCTTCGATAAAGAAACTGGAAAAATATTTGGCGCACAAGCTGTAGGTAAAGACGGCGTTGAAAAAAGAATCGATGTCATCGCAACAGCAATAAAAGGAAATATATCTGTATTTGATTTAACAGATATCGAGCTTTCCTATGCTCCACCATTTTCATCGGCTAAGGATCCAGTAAATATGGCAGGATATGTCGCATCGAACATGAAAGAAGATGGAATCCAAACAGTCCAATGGCATGAAATTGATGAAATAGTGAACAATGGAGGTATCCTTGTTGACGTACGTGAAGAAAAAGAGGTCGCAAAAGATGGAATGATTCCAGGCTCCATCAACATTCCGCTAAATGATGTTCGTGATCGAATGCATGAACTACCGAAGGATAAAACAATTCATGTTACATGTCGCTCTGGCCAACGTGGATATTTAGCAACGCGGATATTACTTGCTAATGGCTTTGATGTGAAAAATTTAGATGGTGCTTGGTTAACGTATGCTGCAATGTTTGGCAATCAAGCATAACACCCTTAAACCTAAACAGCTTTAATTGTTGTTTGGGTTTTTCTTTGAGTCTACTTACTTATTTTCCATTCCAATATATTCATTGATCTCAATTAAGTTTCCCTCAGGATCTCTAAAATGAGCAACACGGATTCCCCAATCTGAACGATTCATCGGCGCTGTCACAAAGTCTACTTTTTCCTGCCAGCTGGAGTAAAATTGATCAACATTTTCAACACGAAAAATTAACATTACTTGTTCCTGCTTTTTGGAACTTTCAATTGGTACCTCCCCTATTGCTTGAAGCATTTGTTTGCGTTCAAATATCGCTAATTTGAAATGATTATTCACGAGAAAATCTCCATATAAAGAATTCTCATCTCCCCACCCTACAGTAAATCCTAAAACATCACGATAAAATAAGAAACATGCTTTATAATCATCAACTAAAAGACGGATATGGGTCATGTTCATGCTTATTTCTCCTCTCCTTCAAAAAATTCCATATGCTTTTTTGCATCCTTATAATAATCTAAGCGTTCCTTTAATGTACCTGTATGAAATTCAAATTTATGGCCATCTGGATCGGTAAAGTAAATGGATTGCTTATCCCTTTGCTCACGCTTACGACCTGGTAAAATCGGAACTTGTAGACGCTGAAGTCGTTGATAAATTCCATCGTAATCAGCTTCATTAATTGAAAATGCTATATGAGTGTATGATTCATTTATCTCATTTCGAGGAATATCTTTTTCTTCATTTAAAGCAATCCATAAATTATTCAAGTCCAAATATGCCGTTGTTTTACCTTTCACTAGTAGCTTTGCATGAAAAACATTTTCGTAAAATGAAATCGATTGATCTAGATTTGATACAGAAAACAACAAATGATTAATTCCTTTTATATCCATGTTTTGCTCCTCCTAATCTCTACTTACTTCGACAAAAATGACCTGTTCCCTTTTTTATTCCGATAAGAAAGCATACAAAGAACGAAGCAATGTTTGCTTCGTTCTACACAACATTAATTATTATCATACTTTGGTCTGCTTTTTCTATTTGTTCTACTACTTAAGAATCTTTTAATAAATGGTAGCAAGATAGGTCCGTATTTAATAAGTAGTTTAATAAATCGCTTCACCAAATCCCCTCCAGCATTAGCAAGCTAAAATAGCTTTCTTCCCATCCCCAAAGCTACTTTATAACTTACCATGTTTTGTCCAATTGTTTTGCGTAAAAAGAAATAGCATTTTCATATTTCTTAATCCATTCTATCGAGGAACACTGTGCTACTAAATGTAATAAGATTTCCATCCCTTGCTTTGCTTTATTTTGATTATATAATACCATGGCATAAAAAACATTCAAAGCTTCATTGGTTGGATATCGCTGTAAACCGGCCTTCAGTAAACGTTCTGCCTCTTCATATTGACCGATACTTCGGTAACTGCTTCCTAACTGACAATACGCCGCAATCAGTCGCTCCTCATCTATTCCTTCTTCAATTACTTGTTCATAATAAGGGATTGCTTTTCTCTCAGCACCTTGCGCATCAAAAGTAACAGCAATATAATAATTTTTTTCAGCACCCTCTAAATTATTACCATTATTAAAGAGTATATTTCTCGCTTCATCATACTGCTTATTTCGGATTAGCTGTTCTACTTTATCCTTCAAAGTTACTTCTCCTCTCTTAATTCACAAAGCAGCTGCCAGGTAACTTGTGTAATTTTTCGGATATCGTGTTCATGTTTAGAGTCTTTTACAGCATCGGCAAGCGATACTAAAACACTTTCTACAAGATGAACTCTTGGCTGTTCGGTTGAAATCTCTTCTCGTAAAAATCGCACAAGCTCGATCTGTTTTTTTGAACTTCCGTTCGCAACAAGTTGGTCCTCTAAATCCTCTAAATCTGAAAGAATAACATGATTCAACTCTGAAACTGAACGCTCATTTAATGCAGTTGCAAGCCAATTAACAGGAAAAAATACTTCCTTAGAGGCTAATTGATCATTTATCATCGGCTTTAACCGATTTAAGGCAAACTGAACCACTTTTTCTGAGGCAATTTCCTTCTTTGTTCCGAGTCTCCATAATTGCATAAGATGATGAATCATTCCAAGTAGTAAAGCACCATGGTCAAGCGCATATTTGTTCGTCTCTGGTGTAAAAACCTCTGCGATTCTACCAGAGATCCACTCGATCTCTTCAATGTGCATTTTTTTAATAAAATTTAGAAGTACTTTATCATCTGAAAAAGATGCTGCTTCAAAAAGAGCAATTAAGTTATGATCACGGTTCATGTTCATCCGAATAGCAAGCTGCTCCACAAGCAATTTTTCCTCTCGTTTATCTCGACCATATTCAAGCTCGCGACGCTTTTGATCTCCTTGTTGTTTCACATAATCCAAGATCGCCATAAGACATTCATTTTTAGATGCAAAATAGTTATAAAATGTTCCTTTGGATATATCTGCTTCCTTTAAAATATCCTGAATAGAAGTTAAAGCAAATCCTTTTTCAACAAATAACTTCAATGCCGCTTCAATAATTTGCATTTTCTTGGAGTTCACTAATTTTGCCACCTTTCTAGGTGTTTTATACTATCATTCTACTTTCAAAACATTACCAAATCAACATTTATTAATATTTTAAATCATTAATATTGATTTTATTGAACTATCGGTATAAAATACTATGAGTAAATAACAACTTATATTAAAGGAAGTGATTCATGCAATGACCGACATGCAAGTGAACCATAAAAATCCGCCGTATGGCATTATTATAGTTCTATTCATCGGAGCATTTGTTGCAATCTTGAATGAAACATTGTTAAACGTAGCACTGCCATCTATTATGAATGAGTTTGACGTGAAAGCAACGTCAGTTCAATGGCTTTCTACAGGCTACATGCTTATCAATGGTATCCTCATTCCAGCAAGTGCTTTTTTTATTCAACGTTTTTCTAACCGTTCCTTATTTATTACAGCAATGGGATTGTTTACAGCGGGAACGATCGTAGCTAGTTTATCCCCTACATTTAACATACTGTTGATCGCACGAATGATTCAAGCATCTGGATCTGCAGTAATGATGCCTTTATTGATGAATGTTATGCTCGTCTCTTTTCCAATTGAAAAAAGAGGAGCGGCAATGGGGACATTTGGTTTAGTTATATTTGTTGCACCAGCGCTTGGACCAACACTATCTGGCTGGATTGTAGAACATTATAGCTGGAGAGCTTTATTTGACATCATCATCCCATTTGCAGTATTAACCTTGCTGTATGCTATTTTCAAATTAAAAAACCTTACACCACAGCGCGATATTAAGTTAGATGTTTTATCTATCATTTTATCAAGTATTGGTTTTGGTGGCTTATTGTACGGTTTTAGTTCTGCTGGAGATAAGGGGTGGGACAGTCCTTTCGTATATGGAACCATTCTCATTGGTGCAATATCATTATTGTCGATGATTCTTCGACAGCTTCGAATGCATGACCCGATGCTCGAATTTCGGATCTTCAAATATCCAATGTATGCTCTTGCATCAACTATTTCAATTGTGCTATCCATCGCACTGTTTTCCGGGATGATTCTTGTTCCTATTTATTTGCAAACCATCCGCGGATTTTCACCGATGGATGCTGGTCTTTTAATGCTACCAGGAGCAGTTATCATGGGAATCATGTCACCAGTTACTGGACGTCTATTTGACAAGTATGGTCCAAAGACATTAGCATTGCTTGGTTTATCCATAACCGTTATTACAACCTTTTATTTTAGTAAGCTAGATATGGAAATCGCGTATAGTCAGCTTGTTCTATTATTTACGCTTCGCAGCTTCGGCATGTCGATGGTAATGATGCCCATTATGACGAATGGACTTAACCAACTGCCGCAAAAGTATTATCCGCATGGTACAGCGATGAATAATACGCTGCAACAGATTTCTGGTGCAATTGGTTCTGCATTATTAATTACGGTAATGAATAGTCGTACAGAGTCCAAAGCAGCAGATCTCGCAACACAAGCAATGGCAAAAATGGATGAAGGTACAACGATTTCTGCCCAAGCAGCTGCGGAAATGGAACAACAAATTTTACATGAAGCAATGTTAAACGGCATCAATTTCTCGTTCTTTATTTCAACCATTATTGTCGCCTTAGCATTGTTTTTAACCTTTTTCATCCGTCGGGTAACATCTCCTGGAGCGGATTTTACGAAAAAAGCAGATCCTAAAGACAAGCTACCAATTGATCCTGTTGAAGCTCCGGCCCATTAAGAACCAAAGAGTAATCGCCATATGTACTCACCTTTGAGGGATTGGTACTAGAGCTGAGCAGAAACTCCTTACCAACAGGATCAACTATAAAAAAGCTCATTGAATAATTATTATTCGATGAGCTTTTTCTATATGATGTGTGGATATCGTTCGTTATAGTTTTTTTATTTTTATGGCGATCGTTCCCCACTTTTTCTCCTGTTCAGGGGTATAAATGCGGTATGTACTTTCAACCATTCTATCTATCGAGGCATCTGTTGCGCCAAATGCCGCCGCAGGAATCTGTTCATACATTTCTCGAAAGGTTGGAAACATGTGTAATTCTACGATTTCTACTTGAAGCTTTTCACTTTCATCAGAGAGCTTCGTAAATTCAATTCGATCATTTACTCGAAGCTTGCGCCGTTTTTCATCATATAAACGAACCTCTATCGTTTTCAATCCCGTCGCAATCTTGTTATATGGCTCGTCATAGAGTCCCATTTGATAAAGCATCGCTCCACCCACTTTCTTCGTTCATTATTTTTAGATATACACCACGTTTAGCACGTTTATATGCCTGTTCGTTCATTTCTTTAATGCTCGCAGATAATTTAGAAGCACGAATGGTTCTTTCATTCTGGTAGATTATTGGATCGATTAAACGTGTTTTAGGTTGCTGATATAGATCATAGTTTTTTGCTTGTTCCACCACCTGCACGCTAGGTGTTATCTGTGCTATCATGTTTTGAACCTTTTCATTCGTTGATGTGCGTAAGCGTTCTAACACCTTTGCATCTGTTTCTAATAGATCTGCAAATTGAAGCACGCCATTTTCTAATGAAAGCTGTATCGTTTTTGCCATCATTTCATTTGCATATACATTCCGTGGGTCCATAAAAAAATCAATTACTTCTTTATAATATGTCTTCACAAACCACTCTGCGGCAGAAAGTGATTGTAAGCAAATCATGCCATCCTGAATGATCAAGCTATCGAGAAAATCATTAACCTCAGTCAAACTTATTTGCCCATATGTATACATATCACGTAATGTATAGTCGATTCGATCCGCACATAAAAGTGGTGCCGGTTGCTCTAACAACCTCCATTTGCCAAAGGAAGAAAGGATTTCTTTAGGTGAATATCCATATAACTCTAGTATGCTTGGAATCTCCGATTGATTGACAATCTCATCGAAAATCAATTCATGTACATTTTCCGAACGGTTCTCAACTGCATAATCAATAACATGGGAAAAAGCTGTATGAGAAACGTCATGTAGTAATCCGGCAACTTGCTCTTCAACCGAACCACCTAACCTTTTAATTAAAAGCATCACTCCGACAGAATGATCATAGCGGGTATTATTCCAGCTTGCATTTACTAAATAGCTTGCCCCTCCTTGATGAATCCCTTTTAGACGCTGTATTGGTTTACTTTGAATTAATGCATCAATAACATCATCAACGAGATACGCTCCGTATAATATATCAGTAATTTTCACTCCATCACTCTTTTCACAATATATCAGAAACAAATTTTTACAGTAAATTCACACTAGTAAAGCGGATTTAATTTGGTTAAAATGATGGTTATCATGCTCTGTTAAACCATTGAAATATTCAAATAGGGTCAATTCATTTTTGCCAATTCTTATCGTTTGCTTCCATTGATCATTAGAAAGATTCATTATTTCTTCTAAAAGTCTCTCACGCACATGTAAAAACGTTTGAATCGTTTCCTCTTTCCTACTTTCTCTACTCGCTTTTGCAGCTGCCTGGTTCATAATCTCTACATTTGGACCAGCAGGAAGCATTTCTGTTTTAAACAAATAAGGGATTCGCTTTGTTATAATAAACTCGTCCCACGGAGTAAGGTGACCGATTACCTCCGCAATAGTCCACTTTCCTCTTGAGGTTTGCGTTCTCCACTCTTTTTCTGTTAATGATTCTAAACCTCTTACCCACATCATCGTTTGCTTATAGTGCTCTATAATTTGTTTCTTCTGACTGTCCATATTTCCTCTCCCCGGTTTATCAGTTTTACAAGTAAAAGTGTAGAAATAATCCCCCTCCTTTTACTACCATGCTTTCTTTTTATTATAGGTATGCGCCGGCTGCTGAAGCATATGGAAAAGAAATTCTCGATCTTCCGGAAACGACAAGTACAACGCTTCTATATCTTTTCTCGACTGCCATGCAATCGCATGAATTAATTGATCCGGATCTTGGATAGTCATTTTGCCACCAATAATATCCACCAAATAATAGTGTACAACTACATCTATCCCCCGAAAATTGGCTTCCTTCACGAAGAGTGGCTTTTTGATATGACCGATATAACCTGTTTCTTCATATAGCTCACGAATACAACATTCTTTAAATGTTTCATTCCTCTCTAGTCCACCAGAAGGAACAGACCAGGAATACGTTTCTTTTTGTTTTCCTTGCTTTATCATTAAGAGTTCGTTTTGGCTATTTACACAAACAGCTGCAGCTCCAACCCATTTCCCCATCGCTTCCACCTCATCTGTTTATTCGACCACTCCGTAGCAGGGAACGGCATTTCTTCAATCCTTATTCAACATGGATATTGTGGTTAGATCGATATGCTCACCTTCTATTACAATTGCCGTTAGCCCATGTTCTGACACCGTCTCATGACCTTCCCCTTTTTCCCACAATACAGCATCCCCTTGTGTCACCTCGTACTTAATATTTTCCTTTCCTAATACAGTTCCTTTTCCCTCTACAATAAGAAGGAGCTGGGGAGCTACTTCTTCATGATACCCTACGCTTCCACCAGCTTCTATACGCATCCAAGCAATATGAAGCTGGGATGCTTTATTTACAATTTTACTCAAGTAGAAATCTGAGTCATATTGGGTAATCTTCTTTTCCTTTGAAACTGAAAAGCGTTGCATTACTCTTCCCCTCCAAGCCAATAATGTCTACCTCTTTAACACCATACGCACTGTTTTTAATATATGACCATCAAAATCATCGTCGAATTGAGAAGAGACTTCAAAGCCTTTCGCTTGATAAAAATGCATCCCTATTTCATTATCCTTTTCAACGTTAATATATAATTCCTGCAGCTCTTGAAACTCCTGTAAGCCTTTTTCAAGCAATAAAGTTCCAATTCCTTTTCCCTGATAAGCAGGTAATAAATAAATAGCTCCTAGCTCTCGCTTCCCGTTGTGATTTGGTGAAAAGTTAGCAAAGCCTACTACTTGACCTTTCTGCTCTGCGACAAAAACGACCGAATGCGCAAGTCTTTTCTCCATGTTCTGATCACTATAAGCTTCTGCTAAAAACCTATTCTGCACTTCCTCTGGAATGATTCCTTCATAAGTTGATTTCCAGCTTGTTCGTGCCACATGCTGAATCGCTAAAATATCTCTTTCTGTTGCTTGTCTAATAATTGCTTGCATGTTATTTGATCCTTTCCTTCTTCATTGTCCATTAGCAATATGAATTGAATTGTTTAGCATGTACACGCCATGATGACATTCCCGTCTGGGTCTTTAAAATTAAACCATGCAAAATGCTCTCCAATACGTTCTATCTCTCTAACAATAGGAATGCCAAGACTTTGAACAAACTGGTACGCTTCGTCAATATCTTCAACTAGAAAATTAAAGAGTGGATTTGGACTGGGCTGATGTGTAAAGCCCTTATCAAATGTATGATCATCTAAGGTCAGTCCTGTACTGCCTTGAATCGGAATGTTATATACTGGAGATTCTACTTTATTCAGGTCAACGGAAAATCCTAATAGTCGGCTATACCATGCAACAGATTCCTTTAAATCGCGGACATGAACAAAGATACCTGGAATTCTACTTTGAATTGGTCTACTGTTTGCTTGCTCCTCATGCATATTGAACATCCTTTCATAACCGTTTATTCATATGAAAATTGCACTTCCACCCTTGCCGTTATGTTAACTTGCCCGGAAATAATCGGTGTGGTTACACTTTTCTCCGCAAGTGAAAAGGCCATTGGATGAATTTGTCCTTCTGATACAAGCTCTTTTATTTTTACTGGCTCTGGATGTAAATGAAGCTGTAAGGTTTCTGCAATCGTCTGCGCATTTCCAATCGCATTAACAATGGCATTGCTTAATGCTTGCTGATAAAACACATGGTGATTCTGAACAGTAAATTGCAACGAAGAAATATGATTAATTCCACTAGCTACCGCTTGGTCAATCAGCCCTCCTGCCTGACTAGCATCCTCTAAAATAACCCGTATGGCATTTACTACTTCATACCCTCGAAACACTTGCTTTCCTTCCACATAATCATAGCGCGGTGTAATCGTATATGCGGTAGTTTGAATGTTTTCTTTTGGAATATGCCATTGCACGATCGACTGAATGACTTGATTCATTTTTTGCGCATTTTGCTGCTGCGCGCTTTGCAAGGACTCATCCTCTGTAATAACCTCCATCTGAATTTGAAATTGATCTGGTGTAACCTCTATACTTCCTTGCCCAATAACTGTCATTACTTGCTTTTGCCTTTCTCTATTATATGGATATTGCATGCTTATCCACCTCTCCATCAGCATAAGTCGTACTAAAGCATATGCAGAACAGTGGATAAAATAGAATAAGAGAGAATGGGCTTCTTAAAAAATTAATGTGAAGCTTTTTATCTGCTAAACACTAATTTACAAGCAATTACTCGGTTACTTTATTTCGTTGTAATGTCGGTGGACATGCATAATTGTATGTTTTAATTTTTTTATTAATTTCCTTTATCTTTCGCTGTTTCTCTTTTCCAGTTGTTTGTTGCAATGCTTCCTTTAGCTGATCTATTTCTTTTCCTAATTCAACCCATCTTGGTAGAACGTGATTATCTTTCATCGTTTTATACATCTGGCTTTCATAGGAATTGCCATACGAATTGCCAATATGTAATGGTTTACCTTTGCCAGGTAAATCATCAAACTGTCCTTCGCGTTCTGCTTTTTTTATAATTTCGGTTAAGTGATCGGTATAGCTTAAACGCTCATCCACTTCTTGTTCCTCTTTTAAAGCATCCCAGTCTGATTTAAGCAACGCGTAAACGAAGGCATCATGAGATTTTCCGTTTTGGAATAAATAGCCTCTTAGCAGACCTTCCCGTTGAAAGCCTAGCCGTCGTAGTAGACGATTAGATGACTCATTATCAGGAAAGGTAATCGCACCGATTCGAAATAGCTTTAGTTCGAGAAAATTATAAGATAGTATGGCTTCAACCGCTTCTGTCATAAAGCCTTGCTTCCAATGATCTGGGTGTAGCTCGTAACCAATTTCTGTTCTTTTTGCAGCCTTATTTAAATGATTTAAACCGATCGTACCGATAAATTGTTCCGTATCTTTAAGAAAGATTCCCCATCGCAGTCCACGGCCCATTTCATAAGCCTGTTGAAAGGAGGTAATGATTTGTCTTGCTTCCTCCAATGTCTCTAAGCGATCCATCCCATAATACTGCATCACTTCTTCACGAGACATGACATCATAATATTTTTCTACATCCCTTTCACTTAACTTCCTAAGTTGCAATCGCTTTGTTGTGATTGTCGGAAAACCGTTCACTGTCATCCCACCTTCGTCTTCTCTATTAAACTTATTTCGGCAGCGAAAGAAAAAATCCTGCAAAATGTTCAAAATAACGCATAAGCATATGCTAAGATAATAAAAAGTGCAGTTTCAATGAGTTGGAGACTTGAATGAGCGATGCTCCCTTTCATAGAGAGCATACACATAAGAAGTGAGGAGAGATTTTCGTGGAAATATTCATCCTAACAAGTGTCATCGTTTATCTTGGTTTGATTGGGATTGGCATAATTTTAAGGAAAAAACGTGCGATTTTCACCTTCATCCTACCATTAATTGGTGTTTTCTTTAGTCTCGTTCTTTTCGGAATTTCATTTAGTATCGGTAGCTGGGAAGGAATGATCATTGGATTGTTCGGGGTTTTCATCTTTGTTGGATCAATACTTGCAATTTTAACCTTTCTCATTTGGCTAGCAATCCAACATGTAAGAAATAAATAAGAGCAGTAATTCTCCCATTATAGATTGTCCCAATAAGCAGGATCTTGCATTTGCAGTTCTAAGGCGGCATCCTCCAAATCTTCAGGCCGAATAATAAATACCAGATAGCTTGCATGCTTTTTCGCTTGTTCATAAAAAAAACGCGTACTTCCTGGAAATTCCTCGTCCATCAGCATTAAACAACCATCACTCTTGTCAACAAACCACATATTTTTCGCTCTAAATTGATAAGGCGCCTTATAATCTCCCTTGTAGATCGGTTCAAAGAAATCCGCACCAAACATTAACTCCTGATATACTTGCTGGATAGGCTCTGGCCAACGGCTTTCTTGATTTTCAAAAGGAGGAAAGAAGCCTAAACGAATCGGATATTCTTCCTGTAATTCCATCACAATCTCAGCTGCCCACATTTCAACACCGATTTGCCCAGAAACAATCACCCACTCTAATCCTTCTTCAATAAATCGAACAATATGTTTCCGAAGCGCATATTTTATTACGTCAATTCGTTTGTCATCCGCTTTAAAAATATTTAATTCAAAGGACTTATACCCTGTAACTGCCAATACCTTCATCATACCTGCACCCTTTCTATTCATACTTGCTTCCTAGATTGTCCATTTATGACAAGTAAAGAACTGGCAATTTATGCTTGCCAGTTCCTTAAGCTTAACACCATTTGTTCTTTTGTTTCCAGTGCGGCATGCCTGGTTGCATTACTCCCGCTACCTGACCGGGCGGCATTCCTGGGCCCATGCCTGGTTGCATTACTCCTGCTACCTGACCGGGTGGCATGCCTGGACCCATGCCTGGTTGCATTGCACCTGCTACCTGACTTGGCGTTACGCCTGGTGTCGGTCTAGGTGGATAAGGTACAGGGAAAGTTCCGCCATAAATATCGACACTGTCCACTGTATTTTGAACAGAAGTAGAGTAAGGGAAAACATGTTTATTCTTTATAAGATGATGATTCATAACCGTTGTATGCGATGGATGAACATGCTCTACTTCACTTTCCGTACAATGCTGGACACAATATTGCTTTACAGGATATACAATTTGCTTCGGACAGCCATGATGGTGTCTCATATAAAATCCCCTTTCTTGTGATAGGTCACTATTAACCTATGACAGTTGACCGAGGTTTGTATAAGACACGTACCTATTTTTCAAAATTATATTGTACAACAGCCTGCCCTTTTCACCTGTACCTTTAATAATGGGCAAGCAATCCTTTGCGCATTGCGATCCGTTCACAAAAGAGAAAAACACCGAGCCCAAGGACCGCATCAGATTGCAGATGGCTTTATTAAAGTAAGACAGATATTATGTACTATGTACAACCTTATAAAGTTCTATATATGCAGTTGAGAAAATAAACCTACAACGTAAACATGTGGTAATGTAAAGCGTACAATGCGTTTAAGATTTCCATTAAGGTACACTTTTTAAATTACTTGTTATCATTGTTGGTTTACCGGATATTAAAGAAGAACAAATGTGTTTTTTACTTTTCCTGAAATCTTTAAAACACATCGAAAATTGAGTGTATTGAAATAACGTGTACATGAAAGATTAACTGATAAGTTTCTGGCCAACAATTACTCTTGATATTTTTATTATGAACATTGGTTTAATAAAAATCGAGTTCATGGATTACTTAATAATCAAACACAAGCGGATAGTGGCCAGAAAATTTAAATCGTCTACCTACTTTGTGATTCATTTTAAATTACATATACGACAAAGAGCACCTTATATAGCTGTATTTATTACTTTACCATCACTCAATGTAATCGTCTGGTCGAACAACATATTATCATCAGACGAAAATCCATGAGAGGCAACAACAATCATTTTACCTTTTTCTTTTAGTTGAATCAGTAAATCAATTGCCATTTTATAATTCTCTTCGTCAAGAGCATTAAAAGGTTCATCTAATATTAATATATCTGGTTCCTCCATAATAGCTTGACATAATCCAAGTCTTTGTTTCATTCCCAAAGAGAATGTTTTAACCTTGTAATTCCTTTCATCGTATAAATTGACTTGTTTTAAAGATTCTATTATCTTGTTCTCGTCAATTACGTTATTGATAGCCGCTAGATATTTAAGATTGTATAGAGCCGTTTCATTTTCTAAAAAGGAAGGATTTTCTATCATAACACCATAAGTGTAATCTTGATTTCTCATTATTTCTCCACTCGAAGGCTTTAATAAGTCACACAGCATTCTAAGGAGCATAGTTTTTCCGCTACCATTATGCCCTTTGATTAAATATGCTTTTCCTTCAATAAATTCTAAACTGATATCCTGTAGTATATTTCTTCCTTTTAAGCTTTTGCAAACAGACGCTAATTCTATCAAACTTTTTCCCCTCCATAAATTTCATACTTATACACTGTTTTTCTTAAATACCAGAAGAGTATTAACAAAAGTAATATTTTGCTGGCAATTAAAAAAAGAACATCTTCCCTATAATTTATAGAAGCAACTACAAATATAGATATGAATTTATTATCATAAGATAATAATTGAAGAATCATTACAAATGTTATAGCTATAAACTGCGTGACTCCTTTGTCAATTTTAAAAAGAGCTAATAATATAATGATAAGGCCCCACATAAAAAACGTGGTCACATATAAAAAAAATAAAAATAAGAGCCATTGTAATTGGTTTGAATCTATCCAGATACAAAAAAGTATATCTACAATCAACTTGATACCAGCTAATTTGATTGTAGACCTTCCTACTTCATGCAAAAGTAAATTCATAAATTTTTTTTTAGAACTTCTAGGTAAAATGTATTTAGCCATAATAAATATATCGTTCGTTTTTTTTATTATGGTATAAATAAACATAACAGCAATACTCATGTATAATACTAAAAGAAATAAAGAAAAATGATTCGCTTCCTTGTCAAATGATGTGACTAATTGCTCAACACCACGATATCCCCAAACATCTGTATAATGATACATCACAACACAATTTATTAAGAAAAGATATAAGAAAATATAGGCGTTTTTTTTATTTTTCATTTAATAAATTCCTTTTTATTACTTGTCGTATACAAATAGGTCACGATAACCATAGTGATAATACCAAAAAGAAACCAATTTAAATGATTGTTTTGTATAACGATCATATTTGTTATTCCTCCATAGTAATTCATTCCTATATAAGAAACTAGTAACAAGAAATTGACTGAAATAATCGTAAAAAATGCGAGGATATGTTTGTATGAAATAATATAAATCAATAGATATACAAAATAAATATATGAGCAGAATATAAATAATTTTAATATATGTAAAAGTAAATAGCTTCCAATCTGTATGGATATTCCAACAATAGCAGAACCTAGTATCATGATTATAAATGTTAACAAGGTATAAACAACGCTTGAGTATACTCCATGTTTGATTAATATCATGGAAAATCTTTTATTGTAACGAATTAATAGTTCAGGCTGTACAAAGTTAACTCTTGAAATATAAAGATATAGTATAAATACAATGGTTGTATTAAATAGTAACTTTTGTGGGTTTTCTACTAAATCATAAATCATTTGACTATTAAACACTCCATACTGATGAATAGTAGCGTATTGCTGAATCATATATAGTAATAATATGGTATACATTAACGTCCAAATTAGCTTGTTTTTTTTTACAATCATTTAATATAATCCCTCTTGTATAATTTTATATTTACATGCGTTAAAAACAAAATCATTAACAATAAAATAGATGGTAATGCTACGATGGATAAGACTTTTTCTAATATGGGTATAGAAGAATTGTAATAAAAATATAAACTTAACAAATAATCATCTGATACCAAAAACCCTGTGCTTTTACCCAAAAATTCGGTTATATTCCCAATGGTTGAAGCAATTAATAATGGTAAAAAATATATGCATAGTGGTATTATTTGCAATATATATTGGTTTTTCAAGTATGGGGTGCTCAACGAAGTAACAATACTCACAAAAATCAGATAGATGATTAATAAAACAATATGTGAGATTAGAGCAAGGAAATACCTCCCTCCCTGAACATCTATCAAATGTAGATTTGTCTTAATTGAGAAATCACCTCCACCAAAGATATACGTTATGACAAATAACAAAAAGAAATAGGATATAACAAATGTTACAATATACATACTTTGAGCAAATATCACATTCATCATATATTTTTGATAACCTAACTTTGTAACAATTAACGAGCCATAACCAGATTCTAGATGTTTAAATGTAACAGGTCCAATATGTATACCAAATCCAAATAATAAAATGATAACAAAAATAAGATAAAAATCATTTGAAAAAATAAACGTGTCAATATACGACATACCATTGTATCCATTGACAATCTCATTCACTTTTTCTATATTAAGATCCGGTGCAGGAGAGTGTAATAAATTTATCCACTCTTGCTTATCCAAATAAGTTGTAAAGTAACTCATGAGAACGGGAATCGTAATTAAAAATAAAAGCAGTAGATTTACTTTTGACTTAATATAGCGCAAATATTCTTGTTTAACCATTCGGAATCTTTTCCTTTCTAGGCATTATTAAAGCTTGATGCTGTGAATGTGATAATGGTGTTAATTGTAATTTCGATATAATCTCAAACAAAAACACCATTTCACATTCACAGTTTGAACTATATTTAAGTGTGTTACTTGCTATCTAGCGTTGACTTGAAATTTCATACTATCGGTTCCAACTTGGTTCCATGCAGGCTTTGCTTGTCCGTAGTAATAATACCCATTAGTCCCGGTATTATTACTACCTGTATATACTGTATCTATTCCTTTAACACTTACTGAACTGCTTCTTTTTTCTCCATTTGAATTAGCCAATCTAACACTAGGATTTGAAGTCATAGTTTTTGAAGTTGCTAAAACGTCAAAATTGCTATCATTATTTTTCATTTTATAAGATCTAGCGTCTGAGGTTTTCCAACTATCATTCCATTTTAGACTTATAGTTGCCAGGTTCCCCCAGCTACTAGCATTTACTAATACAGTGAAACATAAAGAAAATACTAAGGTGAGTGTGATAATTTTTTTTAGATTCATTATAATCCTCTCCTTTGGTTAATTTCTTCATTGCTCGATTTTCACTCTTGCTGAGATTTAAAATGTGGGTCATTATCTTAATTGATAGATACATAAACCACCTCCAAACCTATTAATTTCCATTTTAGTATATAATTATGAAATGTCAATAAATTTTGTGAATTATTCACCTGTACCTTTAATAATGGGCAAGCAATCCTTTGCGCATTGCGATCCGTTCACAAAAGAGAAAAACACCGAGCCCAAGGATAAAATAAAAGATCGCATTGAAACCAAGAATCAAAAAGTCAACACCACTAATTTCTTGAAATGACCATCCTTTAATCATTACATTGCGCACGAGATCTACCCCTTTAACAAATGGAAGAAAAACCATAAGTGGTGCAACCGATAACGGAATAAAGGTTAATCCTGCTAAAATAAACTGTAAAATTTGTAAAAAAGCTTGCACCTGCTTCCAAATTATTGAAATACCAGCAATCATAAATCCGACTCCAATCATACTTACAAGTGTGAGAAGCATAATAGGAAGAATCGTTACAACATCAATATTGAGCCATTGCCCAGTTGTTAGCATCGTCCCAACTAACAATACAACAATAATAATCAAATACAAAAATGTAGATGAAAACAGACGAGCGGAAAGAATTCTCCATAGCCCCATTGGTGACATACAAAGCTGTTCAAGCGTACCACGCATCGCTTCGTTTGTAATTTCCCAGCCAATATTTTGCATGATCATAATGCTTAAAAACCAAAAAATATAGTTTACGATCGCATACTGTGTATTCACATCCTGTGAAGCTGGGTCACCGATAATTTGAATGCCAGCAAACATTCCTAAAAAAATCGCATAAAAGGTAACGATAAGTGCTATCGTATTTGGTAAATACCGTTTCATTTCTAAATATTCCTTTTGTACATTTGCATTAAGAAGATGGACCCATTGCATGATTAAACTCCCCCTTTACGATTTTCATAAATACGTTCTCAAAATTAACGGTAGCCCGATCAATCGCCTCTACAGGTGTATTTTCTTTTTTAAGGACATCAAATAAATCATAAATTTCTTCACTTCTAAGGAGGTTTACTTTTAATGTAGATTCTACGGTATCTGGTGTATATTCAAACTGTGGGAACTTCTGAAGTAATTGTCTTTGTTGTTCATCAGAAAGGAGTCCTCCAAGTGTTATTGTGTATGCACGTACTTGAAACAATTGCAGCAGGTTTTCTATTTTATCATTCGTAACTACTTTTCCTTCATTGATAATTACCGTACGATCACATAAGTCTTGGATAACATCCATATCATGTGAACTAATAATGATCGTGCGATTATAATTAGAAACAAAATCCCGCAGCAATTCTCTTACCTCATAGCCAGTCTCAACATCTAATCCAAGGGTCGGTTCGTCAAGTAAGATAATCTCAGAATCAGCAAGCATTGCAACCATGATTGCGAGCTTTTGTTGCATTCCACGTGACAGTCGATTAACAAGTTCATTTTCTTTTTCCTTTAGATTAAATTTTTCTAATAAATCTTCAATCCTTTCTGCTGCTTCTTTTTTAGAAACACCTCTATTTCCTGCAAAGTAATTTAAATTCTCTCGGACGGTTAAGC
Source organism: Virgibacillus sp. LDC-1 (assembly GCF_030137545.1). Lineage (GTDB taxonomy): Bacteria > Bacillota > Bacilli > Bacillales > Amphibacillaceae > LDC-1. The sequence goes on from NZ_JARUVL010000002.1 coordinate 331,472, forward strand.
GCCAATATAAATTGCGATTCCCTTCTAAGACCGCACTAATATGCTTTAATGCTTCCAATCGTTTTTTCTGATTATCGACACCATTTACATAAATTTCGCCTGAGTCAGGAATTAATAGTCCACAAATCATTTTTATCGTCGTCGTTTTTCCTGCTCCATTTGGTCCTAACAATCCAACAATTTCTCCTTTTTTTACTTGAAAGGAAACATCATTTACTGCGTGTACATATTCCTTCGATTTTCTTTTTTTATAAGCCTTTTTTAAATGCTTTACTTCAATAATTGTTTCCACGCTTTTCATCCCTTCTTCCTTTAGTCTAGTTTTAGCATATACATTCTAAAGCGAACAAACGACAATCCAAGGGTTGAAATATGCTCCGTCTAGAGACTGATAATCGAATATTTATTAAAAAAGTATCCAGAAACATTTTGGCACCTGTGTGGATGATGCCAATTCTAATCGATTTTCCCAATTAAACCCCCTTACTATTTACACTAAATTGCGTTATGATTTGTTAGTATGAAACTTTTTTTATTGAATATCGTATAGATGGAAAATATGTTTTAAGGAGGTGAATACAGATGTTTATGGAGTTACTAACAGAACTGATTAATGAAACCTCTCCATTTTACTTTTATTTGAGTATTATGCTTTCAGCGATTAGCTCAATGCATTTCATCCATTTAGATATGCATCGCTTCGTTACAGAGCACAACAAGTTCTATACTAAAAAAGCAAGTCTGGTTGATTGTCAGCCTGCAAGAGAAAGAAAGCCATTAGGAGAGATTTCCGAAGTGCAGCACTGGATTTTCCAAAAAGCCATGCGAATGGATGGACCTGATGATGATACAGATGGTAATTCCTTTTGTTTTTTCAACCAACTAAAGAAAAAACAAGGAGGATCACAATTACAGTGGCAAAAAAATCTGTATTCACATTCAAACGAGGTTATTTATTCATAGGAATTCTCATCAGCATCCTATTATTATCAGGATGTGCTGGAGCAGTTAATGATCCCATCGATGCAAACACGACAGGATGGTTTAATCATTATTTCGTTTATAATTTTTCGTTATTAATCAAGGCATTGGCATCTATTTTTCACGGGAGCTATGGACTTTCCATTATCGTCATAACACTTGCGATTCGCCTTGCCGTGATGCCTTTTATGCTAAAGCAAACAAAAAACAGTCTAGAAATACAAGATAAAATGCAGGAATTAAAGCCAGATATCAATGCGATACAAAAGAAATATAAAGACAAGAAAGATCGCGAATCGCAAATGAAAATGCAGCAAGAAATGATGGCTTTATATCAAAAACATCAATTTAATCCGCTCGCATCGTTCGCTGGTTGTTTACCAATGCTAATTCAATTCCCTATCTTGCTTGGCTTTTACTATGCAATACGGCGAACACCTGAAATTGCTACACATACGTTTTTGTGGTTTGATCTCGGTCAAACAGATATTGTATTGACAGCAATTGCTGTCATTGTATATTTTATTCAATTTAAAGTTTCACAAATTGGTCTTGCGGAGCAACAACGAAAGCAAATGGCAATGATCGGCTGGGTGTCACCAGTAATGATCGGCTTTATTTCATTAAATGCGCCTGCAGCATTACCGCTTTATTGGACCATTGGTGGACTGTTTATTATTGGACAAACATTAATATCTAAGCGGATCTATTTAGCCCATAAAAAAAGAAATACATCCGCATAACAAAGAAACGAAGCATGAAGAAACCGTGAAGAATTATCGATCTTCACGGTTTTTGTTTATGTTTACTTGGACACCATTTTGTTGTTCTTTTAAAAGATCACGAATTTCCGTTAGCAAGGCTTCCTTTGGATCAACTTTAACTTCTTCCACGACCTTCTCTTCTTCTTTTTTCCGCTTAAATTTCATTAATAATCGAACAAACAAAAATATCGAGAATGCAATAATAAAGAAATCAACAATCGATTGGATAAATTCTCCGTATTGTATTTCGATTCCCTTCACCTGTTTGGATAAATTGGAAAATTTTATTCCCTGTAGCAAAATACTCACGACTGGCATAATAATATTGTCAACAAGTGATGATACGATCTTTCCAAAGGCTGTCCCAATAACCACAGCTACTGCCAAATCAAGCACATTTCCCTTAAATGCAAATTCCTTAAAATCCTTCCACATCGTTGTCCCTCCTCATCCACTACGATACGATCATACTATTTCTGGATGAGAAAAAACAAGAAAAACCAATAGATAGATAAAAGAAACCCTATCTTGCCAAAGGCTTATAAATCATGATCTGATTTCTGCTTTTGTCTCGAATGGTTCGCATTTTTAACTTTTTTTGAACCGCTTAATGGCTCACCATACGGCTGCTGTGGGCTTTTTGGAAGATTTACTCTCTCTTGTTGTTTCGGACCTTTTGGACGAGAAGCCATCCTATCCCCTCCTTTCCCTATTAGTTTCAGAAAGCAGAAAGAAATTATGCATGTGGAAAGAATAGGAATCCCTCTCCATTTAGGTTTATATGCTATACTTGAATAGGCATGGTATAATTTATCTATTTTTTTTGCGCAAATGAGGGTTGTTGCTTTCCTCATTTCTATTTTCATTATAAGAAGAGGAGTGACCAGTTAGATTGTTCAAGGATGAGCGTTTTAAAGGATTAACTACGGAAAGCTTGAAGCGTGATTTTATTTCTGGAATAACCGTAGGAATTGTGGCCATACCTCTAGGGATGGCTTTTGCTATTGCATCTGGAGTAAAACCAGAATACGGTCTTTATACAACTGTTATTGCTGGAATTATGGTTGCGCTTTTTGGTGGTTCACGTTATCAAATAGCTGGACCTACTGGCGCATTTATTCCGATTTTACTAGCAATAGTATTAGAATACGGCTACGAAGATTTGTTAATTGCCGGTCTTCTTGCAGGAATCATGCTAATTATGATGGGCTTATTCAAACTTGGCGGACTTATTAAATTTATTCCAAGACCAGTAACTATCGGTTTCACATCAGGTATTGCAGTCATTATCTTTAGTGGACAAATTGGGGACTTTCTAGGTCTTGAAGGGCTAGAAAAAAAGCAATATTTCCATGAAAATATGCTAGAGCTAGGAAATCAGCTGCCAACGATAAATATGTATAGCATGCTGACCGCAAGTATTGGATTGCTTGTATTAATCATTATTCCAAAAATTTTCCCTCGCATACCAGTATTGCTTTTTGCCTTACTCGTACCGACAATTATAGCAACCATATTTTTTCCTGAGAAAGTCGCTACAATCGGCAGTGCTTTTGGAGGAATTCCGCAAGCATTACCTAGTTTTCAGCTTCCAGCCATCACGTTTGATAAAATCATACAGCTATGGCAGCCAGCATTTGTCATTGCAATGCTTGGTGGGATTGAATCCTTACTTTCTGCTGTCGTTTCTGATGGGATGACTGGTAAACGTCATCATTCTAATCGTGAACTAGTCGGTCAGGGGATAGCGAATGTAGTAACGCCATTTTTTGGTGGTATACCTGCTACAGGAGCGATTGCAAGAACCGCTACAAATATAAAAGCTGGCGCCGTAAGTCCCGTATCTGGACTTGTACAAGGAGGATTTGTTTTTCTTACCATATTGCTTTTAGCACCTTATGCTGCAAGTATACCTTTGGCAAGTATGGCTCCTATTCTAATGGTAGTTTCCTATAACATGAGTGAAATGAAATCCTTCTTACACATTATAAAATTAAAGAACAGTGATTCGCTCGTTTTAGTTACGACCTTTTTGCTTACCGTATTCATTAATCTAACTGTTGCTGTGCAATTTGGATTGTTGATGGCAGCCATATTATTTATTAAACGAATGAGTGAGGTACTCGCTGTAAAAGAAGTTATTCCTTCGCTCACAAAGGAAAATAATATCGGGGAAGAGGCGGTTGAAAATAGTGGTAACTGCTCACAGCTATCCTTTTATACTGTGGCTGGGCCGTTATTCTTTGGGGCTGCGGATAAATTTGAATCGATAATTACTCGGTCAATCAACAAGCGTCCACAAGTACTTATTTTAAAAATGAAATATGTTTCATTGTTGGATGCTACAGGCGCAACGAATCTAAGCGCCTTAGTAAAAGATTTCAAACAAATAGGTGGAACAATTCTCATTTCAGAAGTAAATGAAAATGTACTACCAATATTAAAAACGAGCGGGATATACTCGCTTATCGGTGAGGAGCATTTTTTTCAACGTTCCACAGATGCCGTAGATTATGCTTTACAACGCATCAATATAAAAAAATGTTCTCGCTGTAATCGCTGTAGTGATAATGCCTGTCAGGTTTTCGTTCCTAGTAACAAAATAAAGCAGATATCCTCATAATAGGCTTTTTCAGTCCATGAGGTCGTGTCCGCGACAGAAGACACCGCGAAAATTTTGCTTGAAGCGGTGTCGCACTTTTTTTAGGATTATAGAGTTAAATAACCGTCATTATCCTAAGATAATTTGAGCATGGAAGAAAGATCAGCTGTCGCTGTTGGATATACATACATAACCTGCTGCAAATCCTTAATTGGTAGCTTTAATTGAATCGCCATTGCAAAATAGTTAATTAATTCATCTGCTTGGTTACTTAATAAATGTGCACCAACAATCACACCTGTTTCTTTGTCCTGAACCACTTTGGCAAAAGCAGTTTCCTCATTTTGATAGCGATACGTAAACCAATTTGATAAATCAAAGGTCTCAAGTGAATACCGTTCCTCTTTTTCTGCTGCTTCGACACTTATTCCCGCCATCGCTAGTTTAGGCGTTGTAAACACGACTGCTGGACTTCCGAAATAACTTCTTGCTGGGCTACGCTTATTTAAAATCGCATCACTAACGATCCTTGCCTCAAGCTGCGCAACTGGTGTTAAAGGAAGTCCTTCTGTATTTGTCACATCTCCGGCTGCAAAAACAGACGGATTCGAAGTGCTTTGCAATGCTTCATTTACATCGATTCCCTTTTTATCAAAGGCAACATTTGCTTTTTCCAATGCGAACGTATCAATTGCTGGAACCCGCCCAGCACCATGAATCACACATTCTGCTTGCCACGCAACCTCCTCGTCCTCCTGTTTTCCTTTAACTATAAACCCTTCAGCTTGTTTTTCAATTTGTATAACCTCGGTATTTACATGAACTTGGATGCCAAGCTTCTCAGATGCTTCCACAAGCATTGTCGTTAAACCCTTATCAAATTGCTTTAGCACATGGTTTCCACGCTGGATAATATGCACCTCACTTCCAGCTCGAGCAGCAATATGTGCAAATTCAAAAGCAATATAGCCTCCGCCAACAAAGATGAGCTTTTTTGGTAATTGTTCCAGCTCTAAAAAATCGTCACTATAAAGCAGATGCTCCGCTCCATCAATTGGTAATGGTGCTGGCTTTGCACCAGTTGCGATAACGATGTGTTTTCCTTTTAGTATTTCATGATGTACTTGTATTTCGTTCTTGCTGATAAAAGAAGCCTTTCCACAATAGGTTGCTATTCCTCTTTTATTTAACTTTGCTTCTGTATTTTTGGAAACAGGTTCCGTGAATGTTCGTTTAAATGCCATCAGATCCTGCCAATCCAATTGATATGTTCCTCGAATTCCTTTTCCATCCAACCGGTCCATTTGTGCAATCAAATTGGCAGCATGAGCAAGTACTTTTTTCGGATTACAGCCTCGTAATGGACAAGTTCCTCCAAAGCCACGTGATTCAATGACAGCTACAGTAAGGCCATTTTCATTACATGCCTTGGCAATATTTAACCCCGCAGGACCTGCTCCAACAATTATGACGTCATACGTTTTAGCCATCGGTATCTTCTCCCTTGAATCGCTTTTTTATAATACCCTTCCCTCTTCCGATGATTTAAAAACGAAAAAACGGCTCACGATAATCGTGAACCGTCCGTTATATCACTTATTTTTCCATAGTTGATAAATCTCCAGCTGGTAAATCAAGCTCCCACGCTTTTAATACACGGCGCATTATTTTACCACTTCTCGTTTTTGGTAGAAAATCTCGAATTTCGATTTCTCTTGGCGCTGCATGTGCCGCAAGTCCTTCCTTTACAAATTGGCGCAGCTCTTGTTCTAGAGTATCGCTTTTTTCATAACCATCTCGAAGGGCAACAAAGGCTTTTACAATTTCCCCACGAACTGGATCTGGTTTTCCGATAACTGCCGCTTCTGCTACTGCTGGATGCTCGACAAGCTTACTTTCGACTTCAAATGGACCTACCCGTTCACCTGACGTCATAATGACATCATCATCTCGTCCTTGGAACCATATATAGCCGTCCTCATCCATTGTAGCGAGGTCTCCCGAGATATACCAGCCTTCTAATTCAAAATACTCCTTCATCTTCGCTTCATTTTTCCAAATATGTCGCATCATTGATGGCCATCCTGCTCTTATACATAGACGCCCCATTTGCCCCCTCGGGACTTCATTTCCCTCACCATCTAATATAGTTGCTTCGATTCCCGGAAACGGTCTTCCCATGGAGCCAGGCTTAATTTCCATCGCAGGATAATTGGAAATCAAAACGCCTCCTGTTTCTGTCATCCACCAATGATCATGGATGCTCAACCCATACACCTTTCTTCCCCAATGCACAACCTCCGCATTCAATGGCTCACCAACACTCAAAATATGCCTTAAGGAGCTTAAATCATAGTTTTTAATGAGGTCGTCGCCAACAGCCATTAGTCGACGAAAAGCGGTCGGCGCACTATACCAAATTGTTACTCGATATTTTTCAATCGTGGCATACCAATCCTCAGGGGTAAACCGACCGCCCCGAATCACATTCGAGGCCCCATTTAACCATGGTCCGAATACGCCATAGGAAGTACCTGTTACCCAGCCAGGGTCAGCCGTACACCAATAAATGTCATCCTCCTTTAAATCGATTATCCATTTTGCCGTTTGATAATGCTGAATCATCGCATTATGAACATGTAGTACTCCTTTTGGCTTACCTGTTGAGCCAGAGGTGTAGTGCAAAATCATGCCATCCTCACGATCCATCCATTCTAAATCAAGTTCTCTACTTGCTTGCTTCATTTCTGTTTCATAATGGTGAAACCGTGTATTTGGCGTATCTTCTGGAATATCTCCATCACCGACTAAAATTATATCCTTTAAGTGTGGGAGCTCTTCGTACGGAACGCGTGGCAATAACGCGCCTGTCGTAACTAGCGTAGAAGCCTCGCTATTTTCTAATCGATCACGTACCGCTTGCTCCATAAAAGCTTCAAATAAAGGACCAGCGATCGCACCGACCTTTAAAATTCCCATCAAACTAACATAGGTTTCAGGCTGACGCGGTAAAAATAAAAATACGCGGTCTCCCTTTTGCACATCTGTTTTCCGTAGAACATTTCCAAACTTATTCGACAAGTACTTTAAATCCTGAAATGTATATTTTTCATCCCGTTTTAAATCACTGTAATATAAAGCCACCTTGTTTTTTCGCCATGATTCTGCATGTCGATCAATCGCTTCATACGCCATGTTCACCTTTCCTGTCTCATACCAGGAAAATTCCTTTTCTACGTCTTTCCAGGAAAAGCTTGCATAGGCTTCCTCATAGTTTGGCATATTTGGCTGTCCTTGTATGGATGCAGCTGTTTTACTCATGTTTATTTCCTCCCCAAATACTATATTTAATTTATTCTATGGAAAAGCTATCGGCACTATGACCAACCGTTATGTGCTTACATACACCTTTCCCACGTTCCTTACGATTCCCGATAGCCTGTATTCGCTTTTACCTTTACTTCTGCATATCGTACAGGATCTTGTTCCTTGGATAAGATCGTTCCGATATATCCGCCAAGAAAGCCTAATGGAACGGATACAAGGGCTGGATTAGCTAATGGGAACAAAGGATCTCCAACAAACAATGCAGCACCTTCTACCGGAGAAAATACGCTTGGGCTAATCGAAACAAGAATTAAAGCGGAAAGCAATCCAGAAAGCATGGCCGTAATAGCGCCAGCTGTATTGAACTTTTTCCAATAAACTGTGTATAAAATGATGGGTAAGTTCGCACTTGCTGCAATACAAAAAGCAAGTGAAACAAGAAATGCAACATTCAACGTTTGAGCAAATAAGGCGAGTATAATCGAGAAAATGGAGACAGCTAACGCAGCATAGCGCGCAGCTAGCATTTGCTGCCTATCTGTCGCCTTGCCTTTTTTCATAATTTGACCATATAAATCATGGGCAAAGGCAGAAGCCCCCGACAGCACTAGCCCCGCTACAACAGCGAGAATGGTTGCAAATGCAACGGCTGAAATAAAGGCAAATAAAATATCCCCACCAATTGCTTTTGCTAACAATGGAGCAGCCATGTTCCCACCTGGATTCGCTGCTAAAATATCACTATGGCCAACGAACGCAGCAGCGCCAAAGCCTAAAAAGAGCGTTAATATATAAAATATGCCGATTGTCCATGTTGCTGTAATGACCGAGCTTCTTGCTGTTCGCGCATCCTTTACCGTAAAAAAGCGCATCAAAATATGTGGTAGTCCTGCTGTTCCGAGCACGAGTGCAATCATAAGCGAAATCGTTCCAAGTGGCTCAGTGTACTTTAAGCCTGGCTTTAAAAAGTCAGCTCCATGACTTGTCACTGTTTTTACCTCGGTAAACATCGTCGAAATATTAAAGTTATACTTTAATAGAACAAGAAATGAAATAATGACCATTCCCGCCATTAACAAGACGGCCTTTGTGATCTGCACCCAGCTTGTAGCAATCATGCCACCAAACAAGACGTAGATCGTCATCATCACACCAACAATTAACACTGCAATCCAATAATCAATCCCAAATAATAATTGGATAAGTGCTCCTGCTCCAACAAGCTGGGCAATCATATAAAATAAAACGATAGTAATGGTGCTTAACGCTGCGGCACCACGAACCTTCTTTGCATCAAAGCGCGCGTTGATCATATCGGCTAACGTATATTTTCCGAGATTTCGTAATGGCTCTGCAACGAGAAATAACACGACTAAATAAGCAATGAGAAAGCCAATACTATAAAAGAATCCGTCAAATCCATTGAGCGCAATGGCTCCAGCAATTCCTAAGAAGGATGCAGCCGACAAATAGTCACCAGCAATCGCGAGTCCATTTTGCCAGCCTGTTAGACCACCACCAGCAGTATAAAAATCCCCAGTTGTTTGCGTTCGCTTAGCAGCAAAATACGTAATAACTAGTGTTAATATCACAATGAGCAAAAAGAGAATAACAACGGTCATATCCATCTTCATGAGGCTTTCCCTCCTTTTTCGATTTGATCTGCAATAATTTGATCTGCTTGCTCGTCAAAGGAAGAAGCTTTTTTCACATAAATGGTACATAAAACCCATGTCATCACAAATTGCGAAAACGCAAAGATCCATACCCAAGAAATATCACCAAATACCGGTGTATTCAAAAAGGTCGTATAAGAGGTTAAGATCGGCAGCATAAAATAAAACACAAAAAAGAAAATGGTTAGCGGCAAAATAAACCTTTTTCGATCTTGCATTAGCTTTTTAAATTGTGGACTTTTCGCTACCTTTACATAATCTACCTTTGGCATTGTCCGTTCTTGCTTATCCAACTGACCACTCAATGCTATCATCTCCCTTTCATTCCCCTTGAAAAATGCTCCTCCAAAATAGAAGTGAAGGATTGCCGTACCCTTTTCTTTTATTTTGAAAGCGCTTACTATTAGTATAGAGAGCACCGCTAAGTGAGTGGGGTATTTTGTATGAATGGTAGAAATGATGGATTAAATGGTTTGAATCATTTCATGAATGGTTCGCTTGAAAAATCGTAAATAATGCTTTTCTTGCTGCTCGACTTACAGGAATCGTTGTTTGTTGTTTGTCCTTTAAGGTAATATTGCTCGTGCCGTTAAACCAAGGAGTAATTTCTTCGATTTGATCAAGGTTAACTAAATAACTGCGATGTGTTCGAAAAAATGCATAGCCTGCCAGCTTCTCCTCTAGCTCCTGTAGTGTCATGCGACTACGAATAACTTTATCTGCGGTATGAATCTCCAGCATGCGATTATCGGGCACCGCATAATAAATCGATTCTGGGGCAATAACAACCATTCGTTCCCCATCATCTAGTAATAGCTTCGGCGAGGCAGAAACAGGTGATTGCCGCTTTTTTTTCGCTCGCTTTCCTTCCTCCTCTATTTGCAAGCACCGTTTTCGCACGCGGGTCATCGCTGTTCGAAATCGCTGGTCATCATAGGGCTTTAATAAATAATCAATCGCTTCTATTTCAAAGGCATCCATCGCATAATCATCATATGCGGTCGTGAAAATAAATAACGGGGGCTGCTGCTCGCAAGCTTGACAAATTTGTTTAGCCGCGTCTACACCAGACATGCCTGGCATTTGCACATCAAGAAATATAACATCTGGTTCATGCATAAAATAATGCTCAACAAGCTGCTCGCCTGTTTCCGCTTCCGAACAAACATGCACATCGCTTTCTTGCGCGAGTAAAAAAGCCAGCTCCTTTCGTGCCATATGCTCATCTTCCGCGATTAACACACGAATACTCATGAGATCTCCTCCTTTCTTTGCTGCATTGTTTTCGGAATTCGAAATAGCACTTTACAGCCCCCTTCATCTAAATTCTCAAATTGCAGCTGTGCAGTTTCTCCTACCAATTGGATAAGCCTTTGATTCACGTTGTTCAAGCCTGTTCTATCTGCATCCTCTGCCTGCTTTTCTCTCATTGCAAGCAAACGCTCTCGTGAAAAACCAATGCCATTATCTGTTACCGAGATACACCATGTATCCGTTTCTTCTTTGATTCGAACATCAATCCGTCCATTATGTGTCACGTTTCGTAAGCCATGCTGTACCGCATTTTCAACAAGCGGCTGAATCGTTGAGGGGGGAATATAAACCTCTGGCAAATGATCTGGTCGTGAAAAGTGAATAGCCATTTGACTTGCAAACCGAGCTTGAATAATATCAATATACGCTGCAACATGTGCACATTCTTTTTCTAATTTTACTAATGGATTAGATACAAGCTTCAGGTTAAACCGCATATAGTTGGCAAGCTGTACCGTAATATATCTTGCTCTTTCCGAATCTTCGCGGAATAAGGAACTAATTAAATGGAGCGTATTAAACAGAAAGTGTGGATTAATCTGCGCTTGCAAATTACGCAGCTCCGCATCACGAATATGTGATTTCAGCTTCTCAGCGGCAATTGTATTGAGCTGTTTTGACATCAATTGACCTAAGCCCTTCGCAAGCATGATTTCAACAGGACGAATATGCTGTGCCTTGCGAAAATAAAATTTGATTAGCCAGGTAGCTTCATCCGCCTCTACTACTGGAATGATAATTGCCGCATCAAGCGGACAATCTTGTCTTCCACATTGAATTTCCGAACGGGAATAGGCAATTTTCATTTCCTTTGTACGCATCGCTTCCCGCGATATCGCCGTAATGATTTGATCTCCAGCCCGATGATGATCATCAGCAATGCCTACATGTGCAAGCACCTCCGTCCCACTCGTAACAGAAACCGCAGCAAGTCGGAGCCTTTCATGCAATAGGTCGGCAATACCAGCGGCCATCTGCTGCGGGTAATCCTTTTTCAAAAAGGGAAGTGCCTCCTCTGCAATGGAAAGCGCCTGTTTAGCGGCAAGTGCTGCTTCATTTTCTTGCTCTCGTAAAACAATGCCAATCATGGCAGTAAAAATAGCGATGGCAATAGAGTTGGATAATACTAAAGGCAACCCAATTTGATTAACAATCGCAACCGTTCCATTTGCTCCTGGATTGATTATTAATAATAATTGCATATGTAATACAGGAGGAAAGATGCCAATAAAAAGCGCCTTCATTGGTGAAATAACCCGTTCATTTGAGAAAAAACGTGCCGTTAATCCTGCTAATAACCCTGTCAAAGGATTCACTATTCCATTGGCAACCGCACCAATCCCTCCAAGGAACAGCAGATGCGCACCTGCTATACTACCAGCACCAAACCCGACAAACGGACCGCCGAGAAGTCCTGCCATTACAATTGCAACTAAGCTTGAACTGACAACTAGCTGATCCGCTTCCACTGTCCAAATAAAACTGCGTATGATCGTTTCTCCATCCATCATAATCCCCGTTATCGTGCTAGCAACCCCAAACAAGCCGAACACAAAGGCATGTACGATAGACATTTTCAAGCTATATTCGCGATATAGTAACGAACGAAATCCAGGGGTACGTGTTAAAACAAAGGCAATAACAAGCAACAATCCTAGTCGCTCAAATAAGATCATCGTTAATTCCTTCAAGCGCCTTCTCTCCTTGTAGCAATACCTGTATGTGCTTTTATGAAAAACTCCTTTTCCTCTACATGAAGCTGCTTACTTTCTGGCGATAAATAACTACCAATAATCGCACCTAGAAATCCGATCGGAATCACAACAATACCTGGATTAGAAAGCTGGAATATCGGCTCCCTTGAAATCCATCCACCATCCAAGTTCATAATATGTGGTCCAAGCACAACAAAAACAAAAGAAGCAATAAGCCCACTAATCATCCCCGTCATTGCCCCAACTTTATTAAAGCGCTTCCAATAAATCGTTAACAACAGCACAGGAAAATTACTTGAAGCCGCCACAATAAAGGTTAAGGAAACTAAAAACGTCACATTCATATTTTCAAGTCGTAATGCAAAGAGCGTTGATATAAAACCAATCCCTAGTGCAGTCCACCTCGCAGCAGTAAGCTGTTCCTTTTCCGTTGATTTCCCTTTTTTAATGAGATGGTGATATACATCATGAGAAAATGCCGTTGTCGCTGAGATGACTAAGCCTGCTACTACCGCAACGATCGTCGTGAACGCGATCGCCGAAATAAACGCGAGCAAAAAATCCCCGCCAACTGCCTGTGCAAGTAAAGGTGCTGCTAAATTTCCTGTTGAATCGGCAGCAACCAATTGTTCAAAGCCAACAATAGCAATCGCTCCAAGTCCAAGAACGAGTGTCATAACATAAAAAAAGCCAATTATCCAGGTTGCGCTAGTTATAGAACGACGCACCTCATGTGTGTTTTTTACCGTGAACAGCCGAATTAAAATATGCGGTAAACCAGCCGTACCCAAAATCAAAGCCAATTGCAACGAAAGCATTTCCAATGGCTGCTGAAATAAATTCCCGGAAAGAAAGAACCCTTCACCTAATGGGGTTCCATCTTGGACAGCCGCTAGCAATGCGTTAACATTCCAATCAAATCGCGAAAAGACAATTAATACTAATAGAAAGGTTCCCGACATAAGTACAACCGTTTTCACAATTTGCACCCATGAAGTCGCTAGCATTCCACCGAACACTACGTAAACGGTCATCAAACTGCCGATTATAACGACAGAGATAGAGTAATCGATATTTAATAGAAGACGAATGAGTAAGCCTGATGCGACAAGCTGTGGAATCATATAAAGAATTGATATTAAAAAAGCACCAACCGCCATCATTAAACGCATATGCGTGCCGGGAAAACGTGCACAGATGACATCACCAAGCGAATATTTCCCAAGATGGTGTACTGGCTCTGCAATAAAATAAAGGACAATTAAATAAGATACTAGAAAGCCAATTGAATATAGAAAGCCGTCATACCCATGAAGTGCAATCGCACCGACAATGCCTAGAAAAGAAGCTGCACTAATAAAATCTCCCGCAATCGCCATTCCATTTTGCAATCCCGTTAAACTGCCTGCTGCCGTATAAAAGCGATTTGCCGTCTTGCTTCGTTTTGCTGCCCAATATGTAATGATTAACGTACAAAGGATAATACATATAAAAAACAGGAAATAGGTAAGATTCACGATACTACCTCCTGTTTTCGCTCTTCTATCCACTGATCGAGTTGCTTTGCATTTCTACAATAAAGCCAGCCAACAATCCACGTCATCGGGATTTGTAGAAAGGCATAAAGCCAGCCCCATGTTATTTGAAAAACAACACTCGAACTATTCATAACATCTGGAAAGAAAGCAAGCGACAATGGAAGCATAAAATAAAAAGCAAACAAAAAAACGAGCATAGGTAAAACAAAACGTTTCTTCTTATCGATCAGTTTTGCAACATGTTCATCAAGCAACAAAGCCCACCTTCTTCCAAAAGTGAAAAGGTTTCGTACCTTCTCTATTATTATCAGTATTTTCACTTTATTATGAACATAGTAACTGAACAGAGAATGCTTGTAAAGCATTTTCACACAACTCTCGTAAGCAAATGTGCATAGAAAAAGCTTGCAAAGAAAGAGTGACGCTTTCTTTACAAGCTCTAGTTAGAAACAGTTATTTTTATGCATTAAATGCATCTGTTAAATTCGTTACAATTTGTTTTTTACGTGATACAACCCCTTTTAACAGGGCACGATTATGCTTTAATTCTACTCCGAACGCTTTTTCTACCTTTTCTTTTTTCGTTCCAAGTGCCAACACTTCTGAATTACTATTTAATATATCTGTTACAACAAATAAGAAAAGAGATAACGATTGATCCTTAATCGTTGCCGCCATTTCTTCCTCAATCTCTGCTTGCTTTGCATACACTTGATTTATATCAATAGCATTTACTTGTGCGATGACCACTTGTTCTCCATTCATTTCAAAGGTTTTCGCATCCATTGTAAGCAGATCAGCGACGCTTTTATCATTTAAATCTGTCCCTGCCTTCAACATCTCTAAGCCATATTCCTCTACATTCACACCAGCAATGTTAGCTAATTCCTGTGCTGCTTCTTTATCTTCCTGTGTGCAGGTTGGCGATTTAAAAAGCAAGGAGTCCGAAATAATGGCTGACAATAACAGTCCTGCAGCTGTTTTCGAAACCGTTACTCCTTTTTCCTGATACATTTTATAAAGAATGGTAGCTGTACAGCCAACAGGCTCCGCACGAAAATATAATGGTTCCTTTGTTTCAAAGTTTGAAACACGGTGATGGTCAATTACTTCAGCAATTCGTACATCTTTTATATTCGCTACGCTTTGTTGAAATTCATTGTGATCAACTAAAATGACTTCCTTCACGTCATCTCCTACTTTTTCAATAAAGCGAGGTGCTTTTACACCAAAATAATCAAGTGCATACTGTGTTTCCTTATTCGGTTCGCCAAGTCTAACCGCTTCCGCATTTATACCTAATTCATTTTTCAATTCTGCATAAACTAAAGCTGAACAGATCGTATCTGTATCCGGATTTTTGTGACCAAAAATTAATGTTTTTTCCATGTGTGACTCTCCTTACTATTTCAAGTCCATTATCATAACGGTTTTATTATTTCCATCTATAATAGATTACCATAAATAAAGGATATTTGAATAGCATTTACGCATGCTTTACGTTTCTGTCACATGGTAGGTTTTAGCATAGTCTAGATAGGCTAATTTTCGTTTTTGCGTTAAGGTAACTGCTCTTCAAATTATCGATTCCCATTTATAGTTCTCTAGTTAAAATCCTTTATATATCGAAACACTAGATATATTCCTGTGGCAAAGAATGCAATAGAATACTTATATAAGAAGAAAATTTGCCACATATATTCTTTCGGGAAAATTATGTCGCACAAAACCAATACAAATAACATAATAAGAGCACTTATTAATTTAATGTGGTTTGTTCTTTCGTCAGCTTCTCCAATTTTTTTAAGATAAACAAATATCAGAATCAATCCGATAAAAACCAATACAAAACCACTTCCAATAAGCATATTCCAATTACCGGTTGATTCTTCCGCCCAGGTTCTTAACGGATCAAAAATTGTAATTAATATTTCTGAGCTAATTTTCATTTTGATCACTTCCTCTCACATAAGTAAAAATATCGTTCACATTTACATTAAAGAAATCTGCTATTCGAAAAGCTAAAACGAGAGAAGGTGAATAATTATTCTTCTCCATAACAAATATAGTTTGCTTAGAAACACCGACAGCGTCCGCCAACTCCTTTTGTGTCATCCTTTTTAAAACCCTATATTCATACACCTTATTCTCAATGCAATCCTCAAATTTTTTCTTCAAGGTCAACACCTTCCTTTATAAGTACATCTATACAGTAAACTATAGTGTTATAAAAGTAAAGTAAACTTATATAAAATAAAATAAAAATTTGATTAGACCCTAAATGTTTAGAATCTAACCATTCTATAACTATGAACAAACTGGTCGGGTCGCTTACATATTTCATCACCTTTCAAATTAATAATTAGAGGGACTATAGACCTAGCTAATTATACTTTAAGCTCAGATGTTTGAGTAACACTAGCAATGTCAACCTCTTGATTAGACAACAAAAGATCCTACTGGACAATCCAAATAGTGTTAGCAATCCATCATAAGGATCCAGTCTTGATAATAGATTAAAAGAAAAAAACCTAATTCCTATCTTAAATACGGAATTAGGTTTGTGTTGTTCCTTAATGTCACTTTTTAAATACATATCCTATTTCATAAAACAACTATGGTGATAAAAATACGTATTGACGGTTCGATATTATTTCCTCTACTTTTATTGTACGGTTATTAATAAGTTATTTATAGACTTATATTTTAGTATTTTCGCGACTATACTATTATAGACAAATTTAAAAAAGAGGTGCACTCGTATGAATGATAAAAAAGATGTTTTAGATAATGGTCCTTTTTTCCATGGTACTAAAGCCGAACTAAAAATCGGAGATCTATTAGAACCGCAACACTTATCAAATTATCAAGACAAAAAAACTAACCATATATATTTTACTGCAACACTAGATGCAGCTAAATGGGGTGCTGAGTTAGCAGCCTCAAAATCTAAAGAAAGAATTTATATTGTAGAACCATTAGGTGAATTTGAAAATGATCCGAATGTAACCGACAAAAGATTTCCAGGAAATCCAACACGTTCTTATAGGTCTAAATCGCCTTTGAAAATAGTAGCAGAGTTAGGTTATTGGGAAAGACATTCTGATGCAGAGATAAACAATATGCTGAAGTCTTTAACAAAGCTACGTGAACAAGGAAATGCAGTAATATACGATTAGTCTAAATGTGTAAGGTGAATTTGAATGTTGCTTATAACCACTGAACTTTTGGACTTTTATATAGAACTAAGTTCATTATTCATATGCTTTGGTACCAACCACCGCTACGTGCTCCTCAAAATCATAACGTAACCTCTCCCTTATAGCGATATTACAGACTACTCCTAATTACGAAAAAGTAGACCGATTGAAGGAATTCATTGTAAATTATTAGTGGGGCGGCCCATGGTTGTATGGATCATTTTCAACTCTATTCTACAAATCGGTTAAAAAAATGACATTACCATTACTTGCATTCACCCCGTATTGACAATCTAATTTACCGCACAAAAGATATTGTTTTTGTTCAAAGTCATACACATAATAAGGCTTTAACTCATATAAATTTTTCAATTTTTTATATGCCTCTCCCTTATTAATCGTTGAATTATCTGGTGCTTGAAATTGGTCAAAGATCTCCAACATCGGTTTATTATCCATATAATTTACTGCTTGTAAGCTGCTGCCATCAATGATAACCCTAAGTTTTCTTTGAAAGATGCGGTTGTCCTGTTTATTTGTTCCTAAGGATGCGTGAATATAGCCTTTATCACGATGTAGCGTTTTAAGGTTCCAAACGCCTGAGTCATTCGGATATTCTTGACGTAAAAAGTCTTTGACTGCTAAGACAGACGCTTCTTGCTCTTTCTTAGTAATCGGACAAGAATCAGGACTTGGCTGAGATGAAAAGGCTTGATCAGCTGTTATCCCCTCACATCTGATTTCTTTTCTAATAAATGAAATTTTCATTGGTGTATCCCAAGAAATGGTTTTATCGATGTTTATATAGGATCTTACATTAGCAATAAAATCAAACGGAATCATCGTCATTTGCTTATTTAAAATATAAACCTCTTCAACTCCATATACAGGGATTAATCTTTTTTGATCATGCGAAGGAAATTCAATCAACTTCAATTGTTCCTTTGCTAAATGTTCTACCTTATCAAAAGAGAGTGTATATGTTTCTTCTTTTATCATCTCCTTGGAAGGGAATTGGCCATGAACAGCAAAAAAAGTCAGCTTTCCTTCTTCATCAATTTTTATTTCTACAGAGCCAGACGGGGAAACATCAACTCCATTAATTACTTCTTTAAATAGAAGTCTCCCATCATCTTCTTTTTGAAGTTGCAATTGTCTTCCATAAGTTAAGCCAGTTTCCTGTTCCACCCATTTTATGATGTCGTTTATATGAAGACCTGCAAAGCTAATCCCGTTTTTTGCATATGTCTTTTCCATTACAAAAATAGCGCTGACAAACTTATGAGAATGAACATTGACTTCAATAACTGCTGTTCCTTCTGGGTTGGAATCATCCTCTGGTTCCTCCACATGGTTAGGAAACCATTCCATCGATAATGTATACACGGTTTCATTAAAGATATTTACATAACGATCAAGTCCATGTCTTTTTAAATAGTAGTTATCTAAGCCAAATTTTATTTTTGTAGCATCAATTAATCTTTTTATTCTACTATCCATCTTTCTATTCCCTCTCCTCTTATGACGAATACTTGCGCCAGTTTTGCTTATAAGTATTATCATTTCATCAATTCGGTCGCTATATTTTATCGTTGCCGATAGAGAAATTCGTTAGATCATAAGATTACGCCAGATCCCTATTTGTATATATAACCTTCATTCCTGTTCTTCTCTATTTTTTGACTAACACTTTCATACGTGGATTGACTTATAATTGTGTGTTGTATAGCTTGCTACAGCCGTTTTAATATTCATATACTCTAATACAGTCAAATTGTGCTCAATTGATGAACAATCACATTGTCTTCTTCATCTTTCAATCACATCATCCGGGTCAATCAAATTTGCAAATGACCACGTCTTGCCATTGTCCACCGAGATAAATTTAGCCAGGACATTTCCTCCTTGAAAATCTCCGTTTGGCCCCTGATTCACAAGCAGTATACCTTGGGACCCGTCAAATGTTGGAATTTCCGCTACTGTGAAAACCCCCTTGTACTCTGCCGGAATGGGTACATCCACCTGTGTCCAAGTTTCTCCGGCATCATCAGTTCGATATAAGTCTGGCACTTCCGGTTGGGAATTTCTAGAAATCGATCCGAATGACACGTATCCTAGTTTCTCATCGATAAATCCGCCACTCGTCACTTTTCGTTCTGTTGGTACACTTCCTACCTGACGCCAAGTTGAACCAGAATCAATTGTTTTGAAAATCATGTTGCCCTCCCAGCTCATTGTGCGATCTCCTGTTAAGATCAAAAAGCCATTGCTCTTGGATACAAAATCAAGGAGCCGCATCCGTATTGCTTGGAATGGCGTAGGAACTGATGATGTATTCCATGTTTCACCCTGATCCGTTGATTGGAGCACCTCTATATGCTGAAGTCCGCCAACAATAAAAGCTGTCCGTTCCGGTTTAATTATATAGCTTTCTTCCATTAATTCATGTTTTGGTCCATTATATTCGCCTTCAAATAATTTATTGATTTCTACTGGAACGCCCTTCCAATTTTCGCCGTTATCATATGTAACTTCGAGTGTGTTTTTCTCTATTCGATAACGATTGTTCTCATCAGGAACATCGATTCCCGCTTCTTTTTGATAGGTATTTTCAACAGGTGGTAAATCGCCAACAGAATTCGATATGTCATCAATCCTAAGGAGTGTATATTTGTTTTGACTCGTCTTTTTAATCCGGAATGTCCATTGGATATTTTTCACCGTTCCGTCATTCTGTACTTCACCCCAGTTGTGGTGGGTTGACCAGTTTCCCTTATCTAGCTTTGCCCAGAATGTTACCTCAACAGCAAACTCTGCTTCATCACCAGCCAATAATTGAAATTTATTGTAACGTACATCCATCAGTCGCTTCCAAGGGCTTACGTCTTCCCCCGTGTACTGATTCATATAATCAAACCAAAATCGATAAGCTATATCTTCCGGTTCACGACTGTCTTCTGCATCTACAGTAATAGTCATTGGCAGTGGTTTGTTCAAGTCTTCGTTGTAAAAAAAATAATAATATATGAAAGCAACTGCCGCCCCAAAAAAAATGAGCAAGACACTGGTTATAACGATTCTTTTTTTAGTTGAGATCATCCAATTCTCCTTTAACCACAATTTACAAGAGTGAAATTGTCTTTTTCCTTCGTAAAAGCACCCCAAAACCTCTTAATACCAATTATTTCAAATTAATCGATTGAACTCAATCTTTTTCCACAAAAAAGGCGCTTCCTTTTACGGTAAGCGTCCATTTCTAGAAATTATAAAACGAATAACCAAACTTTTACCTTTTTGTTAGGATCTATTTATTTAAAAGAAAAATATATTATCCTTTAGCTTTTTTCGGCCATATAAAATTACTAACAGCTACTAGAAAATCGATTCCAAGTATGAGTGTCCATAACTTTAGGAAGCCATCAAGCACTTCAGTTCGAGAAGGATCATTGATGAAATAGATTAGACCAAATAATATTCCAGCACCTATTAAATATGCGATTACATGCTGTCCCCAGCTTTTCAAATAATCTTTCGCATAATCCATTCCATATCTTTTAACTGGTTTGGATCCCTGTTTCATTACATAATACTGAAATCGTATATCCGCCCATGCAATCATACTTTTACCAAACGCGATGGATACTCCAATATAAACCGCAGCAATGGCATGCACTTTCGTTGCGGTGGCACCCCGATATAAATCAATACTCGTAGCAATCAGTAAAATAAGGTCAATAACTGGTGTTAAAGCCAAAAAGAATAGACCAAGGCGTTTAAATTTTAAAATATAACGTGTAATGAGGCCTAATAAAATTAAAATCCAAAATCCAATTTCACTTAAAACAATCAGCCATGCAATAAAATTCACATCTACACTTCCTTATCTTTTTTTATCTAATGCTCGTATGTACAAATCTCTCATTGTATTTGTTTTAACTACCCATAGCTATGCTAAAACAGTCATTAAAACCATAATTCCATTAGTTAAACCGTGAATAATAACTGCGGGCCAGATCGAGTTGGTTCGTTCATACGCCAAAGCAAAGATAATTCCACTAAAGAAATTTACTGGCATTGTATTATATGTTGGTATATGAGCAGTTGTAAAGATTATGGAGCTGAATAAAATGGCTCCATTAAAACCTATGCGTGTACGTAGCCAACGATATAAAAAACCGCGATAAAAAATTTCTTCGTATATTGGTGAAACGACTGCCGCAGAGATAAAGGCAATTAGAAACGAAAAGAAAGTTACATTTTGCTGAATTGCTTCTGTTTTGCTATTTTCCCATCCATACTCTATAAGACTTGTAAGAACTACAATTAATAGAGCACCCACCATTAAAATAACAGAAAATAGAATAATGATGTTCCAGTCCTTCGCAGCGAACGGTTTGACCCCTACTTCACTCCATGAGAGTTTTTTTGGACGGAGGGCAATAAAATAAATGCCGAATACTAGAATTACTGCTATTGTTAACCCCATTAATGTTCCGGAATATAGCTGATTATCAAACCATGCTAAATAAATTGGCTGAATGATGTATTTAATACAACCAATTACAACTACAAATTCAAGCAACATTAAAAATATGAATTCTTTTACACTCCAACAGTCTTGTTCTTTCCAGTTCATTTGATTTTTTCCCATTCGTTCCCCCTCTTTCAATATGATATAATCTAACTATAATAGGTTACGCTGCGTAACCTTCAAGTTTTTTTCGAGGAGGAAGAGAAAGTAATGAAACGATGGACCACTGGAGAGTTATCGAAACAGCGAAATATATCCGTACGCACACTCCGTTATTATGATCAGATTAATCTCCTTACACCAAGCTTTAAGGAGGCTAACGGAAAGCGGTATTACTCAGAGAATGACTTATTTCAATTAGAAAAAATTTTGATTCTGAAATCTCTTTCGCTTCCATTAGAGGATATTCGCGGAATGTTGGATAAGCTGTCCTATAAGCAAATCCTAACTTCCCACTACAATTACCTACAAGAACAACTCGCGGAAATAAAAACAAGTATTTCTAACACTACTTCACTCATCAACATGATAGATTTAGAGGAATCCTTGCGTTGGGAAGATGTCTCCAAGCTGGTTCAAAACGCACAAAAAAACGCAAAAAAATGGCTTGACTATTTTCAAGAAAATGAACAAGCCATCCTACAAGAGACCCTTCCCAATCTCAGTAACAATAATGAAACAACACATCAATATATTTTACTATTGCAGCGTATTGAGTGGTGTATAAAGCAAGGAATGAAGCCAGAATCAGAGGAAGGCGTTCAAATCGCATCTAAATTAATTGCGTTATCAAATAATACGTTTCACGGAAATAGAGAGCTAGAAGAGAAATTCTGGGAGGTTAGAAAGCTGCCTGTTGAGGAAACTGGGCTATATCCGATTTCAGAAGATGTGCTAGAATTTGTAGAACGTTGTATTGCTTACACATCAAAGGGGTAACGTCTCGTTCGATAATGCCCCTATCCACTCACAATATGACTAGTTTGCTTTGTTTTTTTTCAGCTTTCTATAGCCCCAAAAAACATACCCACTCAAACATAACTGAATCACACTAAATCCTAAAAACGGATACGTTACGATATAGTCTTCATCTAAAATACAGATTTGAAATATCAAGCTACTGAAGAAAATGGCTCCCATAATAGCAGATACATACCAGACACTGTTATGCCTTGATGTAAAGCTAAACACCGCAGCGATAATATTACCTAGTCCAAATATGATAATCGCAAGAATTCCTGGCATAACCCAACTATCAAACGGAAGCTTTTCCGCCCAATTTTTAGGGTATGGTTCGGCAAATATCCCGCTACTTAACTGCACCATTTGAATTCCAAACCAAATGGCACCTGTCGCCAAAAACAAATCGTAAATAGCAAGCACCTTTGGTCTTTTTTGCTTCATGTTATTGATTTCCCCCTTTTAAACTTAAATTTTATTATAACTTATCTCATAAATAAAATATATATTCAGAAAACATTTCGAAATAACTTTGAATCACACCATCCCAAATAGTGCACATGCCTTAGCCATTTCTCATAGCACGGACCATTACAACATGCTATAATCAACATAAACTGACCATAAACGCTTTCCTCAACTACGTTTGTGCATGAATAGTAGAAATGGTTGGTGCGATCAAACTATACGACAAAGGATTATTACATATGAAAAACTATCTTATTATCGGCGCTGGGATATTAGGCGCAACAACTGCATATAAGCTTGCCAAGTATGGCGCACAGGTTACTATTATTGATCGAAAAGCTCCTGGTCAAGCAACGGAGGCAGCTGCTGGAATTATATGCCCATGGCTTTCACAACGAAGAAACAAAGCATGGTATACACTAGCTAAAAACGGCGCACGCATGTATCCAGCATTAATTAAGGAACTAAATGAAGATGGCATTCAAGATACTGGCTATACCAAATCAGGCGCATTAAGCATTCACAATGACGAAGCTAAATTACAAGCGATGAAAAAAAGAGCAGAAGAACGCCGCCAAGATGCACCTGAGATCGGAGAAATTTCCTTCCTTAATGAAGAAGAAACGAGAGAATTGTTCCCACCAATTGCGGAGGGCTATCAATCCATCCACATAAGCGGAGCTGGAAGCGTAGATGGAAAGAAATTGCGAGACGCCCTGTTAAAAGGGGCTATCTTGCACGGTGCCAAATTCGTTGAAGGAGAAGCCACGCTTTCCTTAGAAGGACAGCTTGTAACCGGAGCGACCGTCAACGAAACCCATTATGCTGCAGATATTGTTATCGCAACGGCCGGAGCATGGATGAAACAGCTTCTTGAGCCTACACAGCTGCTATTTAACGGCAAAGCACAAAAAGGACAGCTTATCCATATTACGTTACCAGACATGGATACAACAAATTGGCCACTTGTCATGCCACCTATTCCTCAATCAATCGTTCCATTTGCTGATCATATTACACTTGGAGCAACACATGAGGATGCCCATTCATTTGATTTACGACCAACAATCGGGGCTGTTCATGATATTCTCTCAAAAGCACTCCAGTTTGCACCAGGGCTTGCAAATAGCACCTTAGTTGATGTAAAAGTAGGTTATCGTCCTTTCACACCCGGATTCCTTCCTGTATTCGGCAAGGTTCCAGAGCTTCAAGGACTGTTAATGGCTAATGGGCTTGGCTCATCAGGATTGACTACAGGACCTTATGTCGGTTCAGAGCTGGCAAAGCTTGCCTTAGGACTTCAAACAGAAATCAATGCACAAGATTATAATGTCGGTACGGCATTTTAGTAAACTACGAAAAATGAGGAACATATCATTTCGCAAACCATGATTACAAAGGGGGACTTCTTTTGAAAGGAAATAAACTGATCGTCATTATTATAATTACGATTGTATTAGCGATGACATTAAGCTTTTATTTAATGGAAGTAATGGTAGAGGATAAGCAAGCGATGCATTCAATCAAAGTAAACGAATATCATTCCCTTCTATGAAACGCATATGCGCTCCATTTTGTATCGGACGTGAGATGGCTTTTGCCATCTCACCCTTTTTCATTAGCATTATTCGATAACACTACAACATTTTTTCCTTGAATTTTCTCGGTGTCATTCCAGTAAATCTTTTAAACAGACTTGTGTAATGACTTTGATTACAAAATCCAAATAATAACGCAATATCAAGTAATGATGAGTCCGTATGACGCAAAAAATACTTCGACTCATCTATTTTTTTATGATTAATATACGTTTTCAGATGCACACCAACTACTTTATAAAACATCGCAGATAAATAGTTAGCACTTACATTTGTTTCTATTGCAATCTCCTTTAAAGTTAGTGGCTGGAGTATATGATCGTGAATATATTGAACGGCACGATCAACAATTTCATTGTGATAAGCACTTTTCCGATAATCCTCGACTGCTTGAATAAAATAATGGACCATCTCATATTCAAGCTTCCTTACCCCTTCTGAATCCGGCGTATTCTCAACCCTACGGATAAACACATCACTTAAATCAAAGGCATGCTCTGGAGGAACACCCGCTCGAATTGTCGCTCGTGCAAACAACGTACAAGAGCATATTAAAGAATTTTTCAACGAACGAAGCGGAATATGCGCTAACGTTGCGCGGTCCAATTCATTAATTTGCTGCAATAATTCCTGGGCTTTTGCTTCATCTGCTTTTTCCACCCAATATAAAAGCTCCCGTTCTAGTCGATAGTTCGGGTGTGTGAATAATGACTCTTCATTATCCTTTCTTGCTTTTAGAAAATCCTGGATAACACTTTTCTGAATGGAAGACGTTTTTTGCATTTCATTCATCTCCAGTATATACAAGTTAAATTTTTAATAAAAAACATAATATTCTAATATAAATGTACGATGAAAGCACTTACAATGCAAGTGAGAGTTAGAAGAAAATAAAGAGGAGGTCAACAAAAATGAAAAAAATGAAATCAATCTTATTATTTTTTACCACTTTATTACTATTTTTATTAGTTGCTTGTAGTGAGGATAGCAACAAATCCTCGGATGACGCAGAGAAAAAAGATGATGATGCAGCAGCATCTGAAGAAGTTGTTATTAAGCTTGGAGCACAGAATGACAATACTCCGGCAACACAGGCACTTATCGATGCCTTCAACGAGAGTCAAGATAAGTACACGGTGGAATGGGATCCATTAACAAATGACTCAGCCCAAATGCATGACCAATTGCTTAACTCCTTAACAAGTGGTTCCAGTGAATACGATGTTATTTCCATGGATGTCGTTTGGGCAGGAGAATTTGCTGGTGCTGGCTTTTTAGAGCCAATTGATGTTCATATGAATAAGGCTGGATTAAACAAAGAATTATTTAATGCCGGATCAATGGATTCCGGAAATTATAAAGGAAAACAATATACACTTCCATTCTTCCCTGATGTTGGCCTGCTTTATTTCCGCTCCGATATTGTAGATGAGGCGGATGCAGCAAAGCTAGAAAGCGGCGATTATACGTATGAAGATTTATATGCAATGGCAGAAAAGTATACAGGGAAAGCAGACACAAAATATGGGTTTTTATATCAATCCAAGCAATATGAGGGATTAACAGTAAACGTAACTGAATTTAGTAATTCCTTTGGAGATGTAGCTGCTGGACTAGAGCAAATGCATCAATTTACAACTGCTTCTTTCTCACCAAAGGATTTATTAAACTTTACTGAAGGAGAAACACATACGAATTTTGAACAAGGAAATGCTGTTTTTGCTAGAAACTGGCCATATCAATTTGGACGCATTTCTGGTGAAGAAGATGGGGTAACGATTTCAACGGATCAGGTTGGTATCGCTCCTCTTCCAAATGGCGGCTCTGTTGGTGGCTGGCTGCTCGGTATCAACAAAAACTCAGAGCATGTAGAAGGCGCATGGGAATTCATTCAGTTTGCAGCAGGGGAAAAAGGACAAACAATTATGGCAACAGAAGGTGGATACTTACCAGGCTACAATGCATTGCTAGAAGACAGTGCTGTACAGGATTCGAATGTTATGCTTACCTTCCCTGGCTTCCAAAAGGCGCTAGCAAATGCGATTGCACGCCCTGTTTCTCCAGAATACAACAAAGTTTCTGATACGATTCAAGTGGAAGCACATAAATATCTTAGCTCTGGAGAAGGACTGGAGGAAGTCACAGCCGCAATTAAAGAAGCGATTGCAGAATAATTACGCTTCCATAAACTCCTTATGACTGCTTTCATAAGGAGTTTCCTTTTTCTCCAGTCTATTGAAACCGTTTCATCCCAATACACAAAGAGGTGATCGAAATGAAGCATAAGTTGGGCTTTAGCGGCTGGTTTTATTTATTACCAACCCTTATTCTAATTGGAATATTTTCCATTTGGCCCGTTTTTCAGTCTATCACATATACGATGTTTGATTATAAGCTAAATGACCAACAAAAAGCTGGTCTGTACGTAAACGATCGGTTTAATACCGACTTATTTAATGAAACCACCTTATATGTTGGCATGTTTCTCGAAGAAGAGCTCGCTTCTGTTTCCGAGCAAGCGGATAAAGATTTAATCCGTGACACGTTAACCAACTTAAAAGAAAGTGCTGCACCATATGCATCACAAGAAGGAATCATTAAGCTTTCTTCAAGTGAAGCTAAGGGTATTCAAGCACTGTATACTACAACGAAAAAAACAATCGATACGTTAAGTCAAAAATATACATTAACACATGCTGAAAACCTACCACTATTAGTAGAAGATATTAACAATAGTATGATACCTTCCAATTTTATCGGTTTAAAAGCCTATAAAGAGGTCTTGTCCGACGAACGGATGCATATTGCGCTATGGAATACGATCTTATTCACCCTTGTATCTGTCAGCATTGAGCTTGTATTAGGTTTAGGGCTGGCAATGATCTTAAACAAGGCAATGGTCGGCAAAGGGATTGTAAGAACAACCTCCCTCATTCCGTGGGCAATTCCAACAGCAGTAGCTGCCCTCATGTGGAGCTATCTCTATGATGGTAGCAGTGGTATAGTCGCTCATTTCTTCGAAAACGTAGGATTAATTAGTCAATCACAGGATCTATTATTAAGTGGCAGTGGTGCAATGGTATCTACAATCATCGCCGACGTTTGGAAAACAACGCCATATATGGCGCTATTATTATTGGCAGGACTGCAAAATATACCAAAAGCATTATATGAAGCGGCAGCTATTGATGGTGCTTCTCGTATAAAGTCATTCTTCCAGGTTACATTGCCATTATTAAAATCTTCTATACTTGTCGCCCTATTATTTCGAACACTCGATGCATTTCGTGTCTTTGACTTAATTTATGTACTAACAGGCGGTGGTCCTGGCGGAGCAACAGAAACGATGTCTATTTATGCCTATAAGCTGATGTTCGGGCAAACCAACTTTGGCTATGGCTCTGTTATCGTCATGGTAATGTTCGTCTGTGTCGCCCTGATCGCAATTATATTTGTGCGCTTACTCGGGACGAATCTATTAGATCGAAATTAAAGGAGTGAAAACTATGAAAGCCACTAAAAAAAGACGTTGGATCATTTTTGCTGCCTTTGTAATAGTCTACCTGTTTATTATGATTTTTCCTTTTTTATGGATTTTCATCACTTCCTTTAAAACAAGTGGAGAAATCTTTGGTACTGGTGCATTTCGTGCTATCCCAGAAGACCCGACGTTTGGTAATTATGTCACCGTATTATTCGAAAAAGGAATCCTAAAAGCAATTGCAAATAGCTTTATTGTCGCAACAACGACAACAATCTATGTCATTATTGTCGCAACCTTATGTGCTTACGCAATTTCACGGTTTCGTTTTAGAGGAAAAAGTATTTTACTAGGAATCATTTTAGCAGTATCTATGTTTCCACAAATGATTATTACTGGTCCTGTTTACAATCTTTTTTATAAGCTCGACTTGTTAAATAGCTATGCAGTTGTACTGCCTTATTCAACGATTACACTTCCAATGGGGGTTTGGATCCTTGTCACCCATTTTAATCAAATTCCATTGGCATTAGAAGAATCAGCAGAAATAGATGGGGCAACCCGTTTTCAAACATTGTACAAAATTGTCTTTCCATTAGCAGCCCCAGGGGTTTTTACAACCGCAATCATTACCTTTATAGCTGCTTGGAATGAATTTCTATTAACTATTACATTGAATACAAATGCAGCATATCACACTGTTCCAGTTGCCATTTCCTTTTTGCGCACCCAGTTCTCGATTTTGTGGGGCGAGGTCGCTGCTGCAACAGCAATTGTAACGATACCTACATTAATTATCGTATTGATTTTCCAAAAGCAAATCATCTCCGGCCTTACAACAGGAGGCGTAAAGGAATAGAAAAACGCTGTCACATATTACTGCATCAACAAGAAGTGTAAGGAGTGATACTATGTCATGGGTTATACAATCCCAAGCAACGGACAAAGAAAGCATCGAACTAGAAGAAAGCTTATTTTTTACTGGAAATGGCTATATTGGTATCCGGGGAAATTTCGAAGAAGGTGCACCAGACGAAATTCAATCCATCCGCGGAACTTATCTGAATGGATTCCATGATATTGTTCCGATTTCATATGGTGAAAAACTATACGGCTTTCCTGATACACAGCAAAAGCTTGTTAATATGATAGATGCCCAAGAGGTACAAATTTGGGTCGGTGAGCAGGATGAAGCAGAACAGCTTTCCTTATCAACTGGCGAACTATTAAATTATGAACGAACGCTCTATTTAGATAAAGGCTATAGTGAGCGAAAACTGCACTGGAGATCAAAGCACGGTCATGAGCTTATTGTCACCTTTAAACGAATGACCTCCTTTCAGACGAAGGAACTTTTTTATCAGCATATTACGATCACGCCTAAAAGCAAGGATATTCCGATTCGAATCGTTTCTAACGTCCGTGGCGATGTGCAAAACTTTGTTGATCCAACTGACCCTCGCATTGGGAGCAGTCATGCAAAAACATTAACCGTTCAGCAAACGGAAGCAAACGATACAGCAAGCTACATTGAAGTGAATACGACTGCTTCTGAGCTTTCCGCTGCAGTCCTGTCTACGGTAAAAATAAATCAACCAACTGCCACAACACATATGGTTGTGTACGATGAAAATGTGGAAACAGAAATTGCGTTTACCTTAACAGAACCAACAATATTTGAAAAACGCTCCTTGTACACAGACTCAAGACATACCACGGATTTAAAGCAAACGTTACTTCAATTGCAACACGCAATGGAGCCTTTATCTGCAGAAACGCTATTTTCTGAGCAAGAAACCTATTTAACTACTTTTTGGAAGCAGACAGACATCCAAATAACAGGTAATCAAGCACTTCAAGAAGGGATTCGCTTTAACCTCTTTCATGTTCTCCAATCAACAGGACAAGATGGCATTTCAAACATTGCTGCCAAAGGTTTGTCTGGTGAAGGCTATGAGGGACATTATTTTTGGGATACAGAAATTTACTTGCTCCCACTATTTACAATGACCAATCCAAAGCTTGCGAAACAGCTGCTCTTATATCGCTATTCTATTTTAGATGCCGCACGGAACCGCGCAAAAGAAATGGGCCATCAAAAAGGAGCGTTATTTCCTTGGCGAACGATTGCTGGTGATGAATGCTCTTCCTACTTTCCAGCAGGATCGGCTCAGTACCATATAAGTGCTGACATTGCCTATAGCTATATTCAATACTTTCTAGCAACAAATGATGTGGCATTTTTAGCGTCAAACGGAGCGGAAGTTTTAATAGAAACAGCACGCCTATGGATGGAGGTTGGTCATTTTTCAAAAGGGGCATTTCGCATTGATGCCGTTACAGGACCAGATGAATATACGTGTATCGTCAACAACAATTATTATACGAATGTCATGGCAAAGCATAATTTATCATGGGCAGTAAAAGCAGTTCAGCTAATCAAAGAACACAGCCCTGCTCAATACCAAGAGCTCAAGCAGCTTATCCAGCTTCATAATGCAGAGCTCGAACAATTTCAGCAAGCAGCGGACGCGATGTACCTTCCTGTTGATGACACACTACAAATCAATCCACAGGATGACACATTTCTCCAAAAGAAAGTATGGGATTTCGCTCAAACGCCGAAAAGTAACTATCCATTATTACTACATTATCATCCATTGACACTTTATCGCTATCAAGTATGTAAGCAAGCAGATACTGTGCTAGCACATTTGTTATTAGAAGATGAACAAACAGAAGAGGTCATGAAGCATTCCTATGATTATTATGAACAGGTAACGACACATGACTCTTCTTTATCGACCTGTGTATTTAGTATGATGGGCGCAAGACTTGGATATATGGAAAAATCGTACCATTACTTTTTAGAAACCGTCCGTCTCGATTTAGATAATACCCAAGGCAATACGAGACACGGGCTTCATATGGCAAACATGGGAGGAACCTGGCTTGCCATCGTTACAGGCTTTGCAGGGATGCGTGTAAAGGAAAATGGGCTTTTCTTCCGACCTAATATTCCTAAGGATTGGGAAAGCTTTTCCTTTAGACTTTCGTTCCGTGACAGCAGTATCCAATGCACGATTACACAAGAACAGCTTGCAGTGCAGCTTTTATCCGGCGACGCCGTCACGATTCATGTATGGAATGATGCG
Source organism: Virgibacillus sp. LDC-1 (assembly GCF_030137545.1). Lineage (GTDB taxonomy): Bacteria > Bacillota > Bacilli > Bacillales > Amphibacillaceae > LDC-1. The sequence goes on from NZ_JARUVL010000002.1 coordinate 362,782, forward strand.
TATACTGTGACAGCAGATTCTATGATTCAAGTAGCTATGCAACAAGGAGAAAAAGTAAATGAGTGAGTTTATAGTGGAGGAGCATGCAACATGGTGAAAGGCTTTATCTTTGATTTAGACGGTGTCATTACAGATACAGCAGACCTACATTATCTGGCATGGAAAGAGCTCGGAGACAAAATAGGGATTCCCATTGATCCAACCTTTAATCAACAGCTAAAAGGAATTGGTCGCATGGAATCCCTCGAGAAAATTCTGCACTACGGAAATAAAGCAGATGTATTCTCTGCCGCGGAAAAAGCCCAATTAGCAGAAGAGAAAAATGAACAATACAAGCAATTAATCAACCGTTTGACACCAGATGATATTCTGCCAGGCATTCCTTCTTTATTACTTGAGCTGCGCGAAAGACAAATTAAAATCGGTCTCGCATCGGCGAGCAAAAACGCACCTGCTATCATCGAAAACCTTGAATTAACATCTTTCTTTGACAGCATTGCTGATGCGGGAAGTGTAGCAAGTAAACCAGCACCAGATATTTTCTTGCTCGCTGCTGCTGAATTAGTGGTCGAACCAGGTGAAGCGATTGGAATTGAGGATGCAATAAGTGGCATTACCGCGATCCAACGCGCAGGAATGTTTGCCGTTGGTGTAGGTGATAAGAATGTTCTGCAGGGTGCAGATTTTATCGTCCCTTCTACCGCTGAGTTGTCTGTTACTACCATTCTCGAAGCTTGGGAGAAGCATAAAAGCGAGCATGTGTGAAGTATAGGTTTAAGCAAACAAAGGGGATAAATAGATAGAAAACTGCAACGTGCATATATTAAATCCGCACGTTGCTGTTTTTTTGTTGAGAGAATTTTTACATCCAATTAATCCACTATCCATTCTTCCCCATTATTTCATAGACTCTCCATTTCATAAGAACTTCATTTTTTCTTTTGTTTATGCGAGATTAGAAACTGAAATTAATCATAAGATAGTTTATACTTAACAAAAACATGCGAAAACTTCAAAAAGATATACGATTGCATCATTTTTTTACTGATAAAGATGAGAAATGAAGTTTACCGATAAAGAATGGAGAAAAATTAAATGAATCACGCTATTGAGCAACGCATAATTGATACATTTCAGCATCTACATGGGCACGCGGAGATTAGCTGGCAGGAAGTTGAAACAACTAAATACCTTGCCAACCTTCTAAGCGAAAGTGGATGTACGGTTAGAACATTTGACGATTGCACTGGGGTAATTGGTGATTTTGGCAATTTTGATCGTGGGTTGCCCATTGTCGCAGTAAGAGCAGACATTGATGCCCTATGGCAGGAAATTAATGGAACGTTCCAAGCGAATCATTCCTGTGGACATGATGCCCATATGGCCATGGTGTTAGGACTTTTATGGAAGCTTGAACAAGAAGAAGCTGTAAAGGATAACATCGCAGTTCGATTTATTTTCCAGCCAGCAGAAGAAAAAGGTGCTGGTGCTTTAAAGATGGTCGAAAAAAATGTAGTCGATGATGTTACATATTTATTCGGAGTTCATGTTAGACCTGTCCAAGAAACAAAGCTTGGTCACGCAACACCAGTAATCGTACATGGTGCAACAAAAATGTATCAAGGAACCATTAAAGGCGACGATGCACATGGAGCACGACCACATTTAAACGATAATGTGATTGAAATCGGAGCTCAAATCGTTAACTTGCTCAAGCAAATCCATTTAGATCCACTCGTCCCCCATTCAGTTAAAATGACGAGCTTCCAAGCTGGAGGAGAAAGCTCAAATATTATTCCGGGAAATGCAACCTTCTCGCTTGATTTAAGAGCACAAACGAACGAGGACATGGATCTTCTAAACTCGAAGGTTACCAATATAATAGAGATGATTAAAAACCTATTTGAAGTAGAAATCGAATTAGAAGCGAGCGGCGAAATTGCAGCAGCTAGGTTAAATGATGATGCAATCTGCCTAATGCGAAAAGCAATCGTAGAAGTATTGGGAGAAGCAGGCTTGGATGATCCACTTATCACACCTGGTGGCGACGATTTTCATTATTACACAATTAAAAAGCCATCGTTAAAAGCAACAATGCTCGGTCTTGGCTGCAATTTGGAACCAGGATTACATCACCCTGAAATGAGCTTTGACAGAAGTGCATTACTAACCGGAACAAATATCCTTTACCATGCTGTTAAAAATGTGTATGGGGTAAAGTGAATGGGTTGTGATAGGAAGATTTGCTGGTTGGAAGAGTTCAAATTAGTATCATAAATAAAATCAAGCTCGCACTTGTTGGATTAGCAACGTTTGCGAGCTTTTATTCGGAACTAAGGTACAGATTAGAAGTAACTGTTGGTATAATTAAAGTACTCTATGCGATTATATGCTATAGAGTAATAATATCGAGATGTTCCCTGGAGCATCTCTCATTTCCTTTTTTATTGAGGTGATTACGTGGATCATGATGAGTACAAAACATATTTAAAGCAGCAATATTCCCATAAGATTCGACCGTTACAATCAGTTAATGACGTTATCTCCGCATTTCAAAAAAAATTAGATATTGCCGAAACAGAATTATCAGAATCCGAAGTTATTTTCTTAAAAATTACAATTAATAACTATATTAATGCACACAAAAACGACCCTATAAAATCTAACTTGGATAACTTAAATTTCATTTCGTATGAAGTAGTAAGAAATGAAAAAAGTGAACATTACTACAATCATATGGGGATTACATCTAATAATGAAAGGATACTTGTCATTATTGAATCCCAGTTAGATGCAATAACCTCCAATTGCGAAGAACTAAAAGTGGATATGATTATCGAACGTGGAATCGAAACATCTCATGTTAATCAAGAAACACCTGAGTTGTTTGCATATCTAATGCTTTTTGATTCTCATAATGAGAACCATTGACTACGACAGAGGATATAAAAACTAAATCTGTCCATGAAGTTAATAGTATAGGAACGTTTAAGTATTTAAAATATGGCATTGAAAAGAACATGTATGTTGATATTTGGGTAAATGGGACGGGCACTTATCAAGTTAAGAGATTAGCTATTTCATAAACTAAATTAATTTAAAATAAAACCGATATAGCAAATAAAATGGGAGTGTAAACTGAACTGTGTAAGTAGGAGAGCGTACGGCTCTTGCTTCGCAGTTCAGTTTTTTTATTGTAAGATAAAAATATAGCGATTGGGAGGTTATTCTATTGACCAAGTCAAAGCGAGATCAGACATCAGCTGAATTAGCGAAACAGATTCTAGAAAACTACCATCCAGAGACCGTAGAAGATATGCTAGTCGCACTTAAAGATATATTCGGACCGATGTTTGAAACGAGGTTAAAAGGTGAAATGAATCATCATTTAGGTTATGAATCGAACGATAAAGAAATAAAAGAAACAGACAATAGACGGAATGGGTATGGTAAGAAAACTATCAAAACGAGCACAGGTGCATTGGATATCAATGTCCCACGAGACCGTGATGCTTCGTTTAATCCAGAGTTGATTCCCAAACGGAAAACAGATGTTTCTGCCATTGAGAATAAGGTCATCTCTATGTATGCTCGGGGTATGTCGCAACGGGACATCTCTGCCACTATTGAAGATATTTATGGCTTTTCAGTATCTCATGATATGGTGTCTAATATCACAGATCAAGTTCTTCCAGAACTTGAAGAGTGGCAGACAAGACCGTTAAGTAACTGTTATGCGTTTGTTTTTGTCGACTGTATGTACACAACCATTCGCAATGAGTATGAAACNGTTAAGTAACTGTTATGCGTTTGTTTTTGTCGACTGTATGTACACAACCATTCGCAATGAGTATGAAACAAGAAAATATGCTGTTTACACTATCTTGGGATACACCATGGAAGGCCATAAAGAGATTCTTGGTTTATGGCTCAACGAAACGGAAAGCAAGCATAAATGGATGCAAATTTTCGATGAAATAAAGGCAAGAGGTGTTGAAGATATTTTCTTTATATCTATGGACGGTGTCAGTGGTCTAGAAGAAGGTGCACATGCCATTTTTCCCGATGTCAT
>NZ_JARUVL010000020.1 GCF_030137545.1 Virgibacillus sp. LDC-1
GAAAGTGGGCATATCCAGAACTGGGCAATGGTTATGAACCAACTTCTTCTTCAAGATGAATTAAAAGATAGAGTGTTAAAGTATCTTGAGTAAATTAGAACTTACACACTTTATTTGACAAACCCTCAAATGCTTATATAGATCGCTTAAAAGTGAAAGTTTACCCAAAATATGCTCCTTTTTCAGTCTGCTTTTTATCATCTCAGTATATTTATCAACCTGGACAATTTCAACATTTGACGGCAGTAATTCAGTATTTAGCTCCTTAGTATTTTCTAAATACACTTGGGGACAATTTCCTGAAGATAAAAATCAATAGCTTTTTCTCTATTCCACCTTATTCTTTTATTGCTACTCTCCATCTTATTACCTTCTTTCTAATAGTTTTTCATCATTACTACTAGAATCATTCACTATTCTTTTAAAAATTATACATAAAGCATAACTTTTTATTTTTCCCAATAAGTATTCTTTTTATACATTGACTATAGTAAATAATATATTTTTTTGCCTACGTATGTATTGCTAAAAAAGTCATCCTCCCAATTACACATTTTTTCCGGCAAGTAAATGCAATATACCTGTCTGTTTTTTCTTCATTCTGTTTTTTCTTCATTCTATTTTTTCTTCATTCTTCTTTTTCTTCCTTCTACTATATTCAACTGCTAAAATGTTGGTTTCGTCCTTCCCCTCCCCCTCACTCTCCCCAAACCCTTGCGGCTCTAAGCCCCACCCCTCTTTTCTCTTCTCTCCTCCACTCTTCCTTCTGCTACATAGTTCTTCCCCAAAACCCCCATTTTCGCCCTCTTTTTTCTGCTCTGGCTTGTATTGAATATTCGGACAATGTTATTAAATTGGTACCGATAATGGAAGAAAGAATCAGGAGAAAAGAAAGGAAATGCAGCATTTCTAGGATGGTATCACAGTTAGGAAACACACTGAATAGAGATTGGAAATCCTACGGATTTATGGATTGGGAAACGACTGAAGCCCTTATTGGACAAGGGATTGGACAGATATTGATCAAAAAAAAAGACTGGATCACTATTGGATCCAGCCTGGATTCGTCTTGATTTTACGATTGAAAAATGATTGAGTACATATTGTTCGCCTGCTCTTTTTTCCTCACTCTTCCTTCCGCTCTGGATACCAACTATTTAACAGTAGCTACCGACTTTTTAGCATGGAGAAGAAGAATAAGACAGCTACATANAAAAATGATTGAGTACATATTGTTCGCCTGCTCTTTTTTCCTCACTCTTCCTTCCGCTCTGGATACCAACTATTTAACAGTAGCTACCGACTTTTTAGCATGGAGAAGAAGAATAAGACAGCTACATATAATAGAAAAAAGAATAAAGAAACAAGATGAAATAAATATAAAAAGGATAAGCTATCTCGCCCCATTACTTTAAGGTGTGATACTTCACAATATTCTACGTAAACGGGAGTGTAAACTGAACTGTGTAAGTAGGAGAGCGTACGGCTCTTGCTTCGCAGTTCAGTTTTTTTATTGTAAGATAAAAATATAGCGATTGGGAGGTTATTCTATTGACCAAGTCAAAGCGAAANCAGTTACATTCTCACTCACCCAAAACCTACTCTACTGTCACGCTTTTTGCTAGGTTTCGAGGTTTATCGACATCACACCCGCGATGCAATGCAGCATAGTAAGCTAATAGCTGTAATGGTACAACAGCGACAAGCGGAGTAAGCAATTCATGCACATGCGGTAATACGAAGGCGTCTGTATCCTGCTCCAAGCCTTTCATACTAATGACCATTGCTTTTGCTCCTCGTGCAACTACTTCTTGGACATTTCCACGAATAGCGTAATTTACGTCCTTCTGTGTTGCAAGCGCAATGACTGGCGTTCCTTCTTCAATTAAAGCGATTGTTCCATGCTTTAGTTCGCCGCCAGCGAAGCCTTCTGCTTGAATATAAGAGATTTCTTTCAGCTTTAAAGCCCCTTCAAGGCAAACATAATAATCCGCACACCGCCCGATGAAAAAGGCGTTACGAGAGGTTTCTAAATAGGAACGAACGAGTTCCTCCATAAAGTCCTTTTGTGCTGTTAAAATTTCCATCGCATTTGCAACAATAGCAAGCTCCTGCATTGGATTAAAGTCCAAGGCTAGCCCCTTTGCCTGTGCCGTATCAACAGCAAGTATCGCTAGCACTGCAATTTGAGCTGTATATGCTTTCGTTGATGCAACAGCGATTTCTGGCCCTGCATGTAGGTGCAAGGTGTAATTGGCTTCACGAGAAAGGGTGGATCCTGGCACATTCGTAATCGTTAATGCCGGATATCCCAATTCTTTTATTTTTACTAAAACCGCACGACTATCTGCCGTTTCTCCACTTTGAGAAATAAAAATAAACAACGGATTGTCTGATAAAAGCGGCATATTATATGAAAACTCACTCGCGACATGAACCTCTACAGGAACCTTAGCAAGCTTCTCTAAAAATTCTTTTCCAACGAGACCTGCATGATAGCTCGTGCCACACGCAATAATATAGACACGATCACACGCCTGCATTGCAGCTCGAATATCGTGATCTACCTTTAATTCATTGTGCTCATTTTGGTATTCACGAATGATATTGCGCATAACAAATGGCTGTTCATCGATTTCCTTCATCATGAAATGGTCATAGGTTCCCTTTTCAATGTCAGCTGCATCAATTTGTGCTGTAAATGGCTTACGATCTACTACCGTACCATCAAGCTTCTGTACCTCGACAAAGCTACGCTGAACAAAAACGATTTCACCATCAAAAATCTCGAGGTATTGATCCGTTTCTTTTAATGTCGCCATTGCATCACTTGCAACCACATTAAAGCCATCTCCTAAGCCAACTAATAGCGGGCTTTTGTTTTTGGCAACATAAAGTGTATCCTGATCGTTTGCATCAATCATCGCAATAGCGTAAGAGCCTTTTAGTAGGCTAATCGTTTGTCGAAATACTTCTGCTGTATCCTGGTTTTTTTCATAAAGCTTTTCAACAAGCTGTACGATAATCTCGGTATCTGTTTCACTGGCGAAAGATACACCGCTTAAATAGTCTCGCTTTAAATCCTGGTAATTCTCAATAACGCCATTATGAACAAGCGTAAATCGACCAGATGCACTTTGATGTGGATGTGCATTTTCTTCATTTGGCACACCATGTGTTGCCCAGCGCGTATGACCGATTCCCATTTTGGCAAAAGCCTTGTCGTCTACACGATCACGTAATGCTGCAATACGTCCTTTTACTTTATAAAGCGATACCTTTTGTTCTGTATTTAAGGCGATTCCCGCTGAATCATACCCTCGATATTCAAGCTTTTCCAATCCATTTAATAAAATATCTGTTGAATTATGTTGTCCGATATATCCTACAATTCCGCACATAGCGTTTTTCCTCCTTGGATAAAGGGGCAGAAAAACGACCAGTAAGTTTTTATTACGGGGCCGCTTAAGCTGCCCCTTTCTCGTGATTGTTAAATGCATCCCGCTTGTTTCCTTTGGCCAATGAGTCACCTCACTGTTTTAAGAAAAAGCATGTCGATTGGGATGTGCAACCGGGAGGTACCCGCCGAAGACTCGATAAACCTCCACCTCGTCAACTATTTTTCTGTTCCGATCAAAAAATAGTTCTGGCGCTTTTTAATGCAGATTAAGATGTACGATGCTCCTTTCCTTCTTGAATAATGCTTCCCTTACTTTTTAAGGGGCATGGATTATTGTAATATATTCTTTATTGTATGGTCAATTGTTTTCGTAAGGAAAGCGTTAATTTAATATATGGAATGTCATTCGAAGAAGTTCATGCAGCATTATAAACCGCTTCATCAAAAACAGCTTTCTCTTTAATCACAACCGTGACGAAAGAGAAAGCTGCTAAACGAGCGAAATACTATCCTTGATGCTTTTCTAAAAATGCTAACATCAAGCTATATACTTTAATTTCATTTTCTTTTTTCGAAAATCCATGCCCTTCATCCTCTAGCACTAAGTACTCCACATCGCGGCCTTTTTCCTTTAGCTTTGCGACAATTTGATCGGACTCTTCCTTCACTACGCGTGGGTCCTTGGCACCTTGAATAACGAGCATCGGCTTCTCCATTGTATCCAAATACGTTACTGGTGAATCTTTAATAAAACGTTCCTTATCACGTTCAGGATCTCCAAGCCAGCGTTCCATAATTGGCTTCCAATGTGGTGGCACTGAGTTTACAAAGGTAAACAAATCGGATGGACCGAAAATATCAACAACTGCTTTAAAGTATTCTGGATGGCGCCCGTGAAGCAATAATGCCATGTATCCACCATAGCTACCGCCAACGAGGAATAGTTTATCGCGATCCGTTATACCATTTTCAAATAGCCACTCAATGCCCGCCACACAATCTAAACGCGGGCCATGCCCCCAATCCTGTTCCACCTGTTTAACGAAGGAAGCACCATATCCAGTACTACCACGAAAGTTTGGAGCGAAAATCGTATATCCACGATTCAAGAAGCATTGGAACATCGAACGAAACATTTTTCGTTCCGCTGCCTGTGGACCACCATGCGGCCAAAAAATAGTGTGACCATTATTGTTTTCTCGCTTTGGTTGGAACAGCAATGCTTCAATTTCTGTGTCATCAAAGGAAGCATAGGTTACAACCTCAGGCTCTACCATATCCTCCTGACTCAAGCCAAGCACGCCATTTCTCGTTAATGCCTTCCACGCTTCTTTCGTATAGTGGTAAATATTATTCGGCACCGTAGCACTTCTCCCTAGCAAATATAAGGAGCCAGATTTTGCTACATGGAGTTGTTCAACGATATCAACTGGAAGCTCCAGCTTCGCTAGTTTTCCTTCTTTCAGCCCATAAGAATATAAATGGTCGACGACACCTTTTTCTGTAACAATATAAAATGTTCCACTTTCCTTATGCCACTTTATTAACATAACGGATTCCTGTTCAAGTGCTACCACTTTCGAGAATTCCTTCGTTTCAATATCATACTTTGCAACATAACTGTATTCACTTTCATAGTCAGTAACAAAGAAAATCGTTCGATTATCTACAAATACAGGATCGAATACAACGTGTACTTTTTCTGGATCTGGAGTAAGCGAATCGGTTTCATCTCCAACCTTTACAAAACCAGTTGTATACGTATTGGCAAAATGCCGCGTATATACAAATGCCTGCTCGTCATCGGAAACTGCTGCTAAATAGGTTGGTGAAACCTCTCCCGTATTTAAAAGCTTATCTGTTTGGTCCACTAAATTACGAACACGTGCATTTAAAAAATTCGGATTGTCCTCTGAGGTCATATAGTAGAGACGTTCGCCATCCTTACTCACATGTGCTAGAAAATACTTTTCAGAAGGCTCACCTGTTACGAGTGGCTGTGGAATTCCGCCATTTTGCGCAATCGCATAAAGCTGATAATTTTCATCGCCATCCTTATCAAAGCCTGCAATTACATGCCGATTTTCAGGATCGATCTTTATGTCATTGCAGGATTCATCTTTATGCGCGAATAAATAAGGATATGTATCCGGTAAATCCATTGCCCAAAGATTCATTTTCCCATTTAGGTTCGCATTGAAAATAAGTCGGCTTTCATCTGCTGCTACCGCGAAATTAGTAATTGCATACGTACGAAAAAACTGTTCTACAGAAGGCTTAGTAAAATTAATCATCAAATTCCCCCTAAATTTTTTGTTTTTCTTTACTCAACTTTCACTGACATTGCTAGTAAAACTCCAATGAATAGGTTAGCGATAGACTTTACGTTTGTAACTTGAGAGGCTTTATTTCCCCCGCTATGGAAAAAGCATTACGCTTTCCACGGGCACGGACTCAGTCTCCTCGCGGATAAACCACCGCTGCGGGGCCTTCGATCACGTGCTATTCCCGCAGGAGTCTCCATGCTTTTTCCTTCGCTTTTGTTAGAATGAAATCCATTGGAGATTTTTTAATCCGCAACTTGTAGTTTTTCACCCTCAAAAATCGAATACAAGGAAAAAAAATCGGATCTCCTGCAATCAATGGAGGAAAATACTGCGTGTGAAAGTTGAATCGTTAACGTCCGAATTATTTCTTTTTTCTAAAAAATACTCCTACTCCATTATAAAGCAATGTTCTAAATTAGGGTAGGTTCAAATCCATGAATTTGTGGTTAGCTCCATCCTATCAATTGAATGTGTTAAGTGAAACCATCCTCAGTAGGGGGCTCGTTCCGACTTAAGACTGATTTTCAAATTCGCCCGCTTCTGGTAATACAACTTGGAAGGTAGTGCCTTCTCCTTGCTTACTATCGACCATAATCGTACCGTGATGGAGCTCAATGATTTTTTTGACAATCGACAATCCAAGTCCCGTACTATTCTCTGTTCGTGTTCTCGCTTTATCCACTTTATAAAAGCGCTCAAACAAGTGTGGGATGTGCTCTTCCGCAATTCCTATGCCATTATCCTGAACAGCAACAACAACCTTCCCTCGTTCTTTCACGACACGAATATCGATGCGTCCACCTTGATTTGTATACCGAATGGCGTTCGTTAATAAGTTTTGCCATACTTGCTGCATTAACTTCGGATTACCCAACATCACTGCCTCTTCCGCATCGATCTCCAATTCAATTTCCTTTTGACGCCATTGCCACTCTGTCGCATGAATTACGTCTTTCCATTGCTCTTTCACATCAAACAGGATAAACTCCGCTTGGTCAGCATCGCTATCTAAAAAGGATAAGGTTAATAGCTGTTGACTCAAGGTAGACAGTCGTGTACTTTCCTTTTCTATGATTTGTAAGTAATGTGCTTGCAAGTCTGGTGGTAAGTCCGCTTCTTGCAAAGCCTGAGAAAATCCTTTAATCGAAGTGAGTGGAGACTGAATCTCATGGGATACATTGGAAACAAATTCCTGCCGCTTCTCCTCGGTCTTCGCTAAACTGGCACTCATCGAGGAAAAGTTTTTCGCTAACTCGCCAATTTCATCCTTCCGACTCACATTTAGTTTTAAATGATAATTTCCCGCTGCGATTTTCTTCGTTGCTGCGGTTAGTTTTTTGATTGGCTTTACTAGAAAGCGCGTACTAATAATAATGAATAAAAACGTAATTAAAAGCGCGACTACAATTAACACTGCAAGAAAGAAACGCATTTCTCCAAACTGCTGCATTGTATTAGGGCGAACGAACAATGCCTTTGTTTCTCCATTGATTGTAATCGGTACTCCTACTGTATTCGTTAATTCATTGTCAAAAAACCCGGTAACAAATAGCCGCCACGGATAATGCTTAATCCCATGATAAACGTTACCTTGTATAACTGATGCTACCGTTCCTGGTTCAATGGCATACGTACGAAAAGCAGTTCCATATTGCTCCCCTTTTCCGTCTTTTCCTACGACATAAAATTGATACCCAAGACCAGTTAATGAAGATAAATATGGTCCAAGCGCTTGATTACTAACTTCTTCATATATTTCAACCGTATCCACCGCTATCCGGGTGATTTTATCATCGTTTTTTGGTTTCAAATAATGATGATAATACACATTTGTCGTAATAAATGCGATCACCGTACTGGCAATCATAATCGCCATCGTCATGTAAATAATTCGCACATAAAGTGTTCGCACATCGATTCCTCCATCCTCTAAACTTTAGCTTATATGCATGAAATGAACAGCAGATGAACGGGGTATTACAGTTTACAGATTCGATTCTTCCACTACTTCCAGCTTATAGCCAAGCCCTCTTACGGTCGTAATAGAAAAACCGTGCATATGTGGCGAAAATCGTTCTCGAAGTCGCTTAATATGTACATCGACGGTACGATCATTGCCCGTATAATCATTTCCCCAAACAAGCTCAATAAGCTGCTCCCTCGAAAATAACTGCCCCGGATAATGGGCAAGCTGGGTAAGCAATTCAAATTCCTTTAACGGTAGGATCATCGTCTTCCCATTTGCCTCTACTTCATAGCTTTTTCGATCAATCACGATGTTGCCAATATGTATAATTTCCTCGTTTATCATATGAAAACGGCGCAGCAATGCCTTTATCCGAAACAGCACTTCCTTTGGTTCAAATGGCTTCACAATATAATCATCTGTGCCAGCTACAAAGGCTTTTTCTTTATCCGAGATTTCTCCTTTCGCGGTAATCATCATCACCGGAATATCGTAATAGGATCGAATTGTTTCACATAACGCGAACCCATCCTTGTTCGGCATCATGATATCTACGAGCGCTAAATGAATATTTTCCTTTTCAAGACAAGCTTCAGCTTCTACACCATCTGCCGCTTCCGTCGTTTTATAGCCTTCCCGCTGCAAATAAAAGCGCAACAGCTCTCGAATATGCGGATCATCATCCACAATCAATATCGTAATCATTCATATACCTCCTAAAGCTCATACGTACTTTTTCTTTATCATAGCATCCGAGCGAATCAATAGAAAATGAAAATAAAATAACCTAATACGAGTCAGATTATTTTCTCACCCGATGATAAAAACCGTTCCCATAAAGAGAACGGTTTACTAGCTTTATCTTATTTCTCTAATCCAAGCAGCTCTTGAATAACATTGGCCACCTGATCAACATACTTTTGGCAGGCTTCCTTTGTTGGTGCCTCTACCATGACACGAACGAGCGGCTCGGTACCAGATGGACGAACTAATACTCGGCCTTGATCACCTAAATCCTTTTCTACTTTCTCAATTTCTTCAAGAATACGTGGATTACTTAATGCCTCTTGTTTATCCACTACTTTTACGTTTTTTAAGATTTGTGGGTAAATGGTCATCTCACCTGCAAGCTCTGACAATGGTTTTCCTGTTTCCTTCATAACATTGACGAGCTGAATTGCAGAAAGCATGCCATCTCCAGTCGTTGTATGGTCTAAGAAAATAATATGACCTGACTGCTCTCCACCTAAGTTATAGCCACCTTTACGCATTTCTTCCATTACATAGCGGTCGCCAACAGCGGTTTTATCGCTGCGCATGCCATGCGTTTCAAGTGCCTTATAAAATCCGATATTACTCATAACGGTAGACACAACCGTGTGATGACGCAAAAATCCTTTGTCATTCATATATTTTCCGCAAATGTACATAATTTGATCGCCATCAACGATTTGACCTTTTTCATCAACTGCGATTAAACGATCACCATCTCCATCAAAAGCCAAACCAATGTCGGCTCCTTTTTCTAATACAAATGCTTGTAATGCTTCTGGATGTGTCGATCCATAGCCATCATTGATATTTAATCCATTTGGAGATGAACCAATTGAAAAGATATCTGCTTCTAAATCAGCAAACAAATGGGTTGCCAAGCTAGATGTTGCACCATGCGCACAATCTAATGCAACACGGATGCCAGCAAAGTCAGTTTCTACCGTATCCTTTAGGAATGATAGGTACTTTTGACCACCTTCAAAATAGTCGTTCACTACACCGATGTCTTCTCCAATCGGGCGTGGAAGTGTGTCCTCCCCTTCTAACAGCTTTTCTATTTCATCCTCTTGCTCATCTAGTAGCTTAAAGCCATCCGGTCCAAAAAATTTAATTCCATTATCTTCTACAGGGTTGTGTGATGCAGAAATCATAACCCCTGCCTGTGAGCTTGTTGCTCTTGTTAAATAGGCAACCCCTGGTGTTGAGATAACGCCAAGACGCATTACTTCCGCGCCAATTGATAAAAGTCCTGCAACTAATGCGCCCTCTAGCATATGCCCGGAAACACGTGTATCTCGACCAATTAATACTCTAGGTTTTGGTGTATCTTTTGTTAAAACGTAGCCTCCAAATCGCCCTAGCTTAAATGCTAGCTCTGGTGTCAGCCCTTTATTCGCAATTCCTCTTACACCATCAGTTCCAAAATATTTTCCCATTCTAGTACCTCTCCTTTATTTCCAATTAACCTTCGAGAGCGTTTTATGAAGTATGTTGAATAAATAATAAATTATTATTCCGAAATCTCAATTGTAACATCATCATATTCACCATCAATGGTAATATTGTCTGGTCCATTGATTTGAACAGGAACTCGATGTCTTCCCACATCGAGCCCTGCCACATCAATAGATGCTTTAAAATCATTTGCGGTTAGCTTTCCTACATCCTGTGCTTTTCCAGATACCGTTATATCCATCTTGGGATTATCTGGATTTATAAACGAAACCGATTTTCCATTTGCAAGGTTGTCCACCTTTAAACTAATTCCATCTACTTTTCGTGTCTGCTCAAGTTCAATCATTACTTCAACATCACCGACATTTTTGACAACCGCTCCTTTAGGGAGCTTCAGCTTTGTTTTAATTACACCGGATTGTTGCACGTCAGCCAAATTAATTTCTTCTGTTTCAATCTTTTCTATCCCTTTTAATACGTTCGACGTGGCAAACACTTCTACTTCTTCCATATTTGCTTTCATCGAGGAAAGCGTATAGCCTGTTGGAAGCTCTCCTTTTGTCGCAACCGATACCGGCACTTGCTTACTCGGATTATTAATCGTGGCCGATACAACCACATTTTCAGGCTCTATTCTCACACGCAGCTCGTTTCCTTGGCTATCATATACCTTTACTGGAACCTCACGATTATTAATCGATTCTGTTAAGCCGGCTACATTCACAAAGACTTTAACAATTGAGATTTTATCAATAACCGTTTTCGAACTCGTTATCGTTACTGTTTTAGGATTTACTTCGAAATCGCCTAGTTCATAGCCTTCCGGTAACTGCGCTACATTTGTAAAGTCGACATTAACTTCGTATTCTTGCGATGATCGTTCCTCGATGATAACATCGATTGTTTTCGGTTCAATATATACAGTCAGTCCATCCGCATTCTCATACTCAATTTCTACCGTATGCTCTCCTTTTCCAAGTCCTCTTAGATCAACAAACACATCAAAGTTTTGTTGTTTTACTGCTCTTGTAACTGCACTATTCGAGCCTTCTACAGTAACTGCCACACTTTCAGGTACACCACTCACAACATACCTTTCTCCATCTATGCGAACCTTTACTGGATATTGCTCAATTGTTTGCGTATCACTCGTATTTCCAAAAAAGCTGTAATCTTTATCAGAGGCGTCATTCTCCGTATACACGACAACGTAAAGTAACAACGCGAAAACTAAGGCAATTGCACGAACAAACCATTTGCTTTTAAACCAATTATCCATCGTTTTTCCCCCTCCAAGACCAAGATTTTTTTTCAGGGGTCTTTATGTTTAATGCGAGGTTATCATATAGAAACTGGCGTAATTCATCTTGATCCATTTCTCTGTGCAATTCTCCATTTTTAGTACCTGATACATTTCCTGTTTCCTCTGATACAACAATCGTCAATGCATCCGTAACCTCACTAATTCCCATAGCAGCTCGATGTCTTGTTCCAAGTTCCTTGGAAATAAACGGACTTTCCGAAAGCGGTAAATAGCATGCTGCTGCAACAATCTTATCTCCTGATATAATAACCGCGCCATCGTGTAGCGGCGTATTCGGAGTAAAGATATTGGTTAACAGCTGGTGTGTAAGCTTTCCGTTGATTGAAATACCTGTCTCCACATACTCACCAATTCCCGTTTCCCGCTCAATGGTTATCAATGCGCCAATACGCCGCTTTGCCATGTACGTACAGGATTGAACAATGTTCTCAATCATCTGTTGGAGAAGCTCTTCCTGGGACTTATTACTTCTAGAAAATAAGTTCCCACGCCCAATCTGTTCTAATGCCCGCCTTAGCTCTGGTTGAAACAGAATAATGATGACGAGAAAAAACCAATCAAGCACTTGCTTCGTTAAATAATCAATGGTCTGTAGATCAAAAAGCATGCTGACCATTCGTACAGCAAGCACAACAACAATTCCCTTTAAAAGCTGAATTGCCTTCGTACCTCTAATTAGCATGATTAATTTATATAAAACATACCAGACGAGGCCGATGTCTACACCTATTCTAAGCAGATCTATTAAGTTGAATCCCCCATCGAGCATGTTCACACTTCCTTTTCCACTTTAAATATACTTCCCCATCGGTCTAATTCACCGATATTTATTATATCATATTTTTTTCTTCTATACGTTTTTTTCCTAATGGCGGACTGGTATTTGCTATATGTTGTACCAAAAAACAGTTGTGATAATTATCTAATTAGATTATAATCTAATTAGATAGAATGTAAGGAGGAGCTTTTACATGCAGCTCGATCGAATTGTTCAATTTCATAAAACAGTTGGCGATAAAACAAGGCTACAAATCATCGCACTCTTAAAACAGGGACCGCTTCATGGTCAAGCGATTTCAGGAAAGCTTGGATTAACACCCGCAACCATTTCCTATCACATCAATAAACTTAGAGAAATCGATGTTATTTTTGAGCGTCGAGATAAAAACACGATTTATTTTAACTTAAATGAAAAAAAACTCACTGCCTTAGCGGAAGCTATCTTAAAGTTAGGAGGAGATGAAACGATGGATTCCATTTCCATTACCGCTGCTGATAAACAGCATGTACTTACTAATTTCTTTACGAAGGATGGCAAGCTAAAAAACATCCCAGCACAGCGCAAAAAAAAACTTATTGTATTAGAGCATCTCGTGCAAGGTCTCAGAATGGGAGTAGATTATCCAGAGAAGGAAATAAACACCTATATCAAACAGTTTCATGAAGATTTCGCTACCATTCGACGGGAGTTCATTATGTGTCAATTTATGACACGTGATAAAGGGATCTATCAGCTTAATCCAAAGGAGCTCTGGCCGATATAATTCGATAGATATAGCGAATCTCTAAACTCGCTCTTTGCAGTTAGCGAGTTTTCTTTTCCCTATCTAATTAGATAGTTATTAAATTAGATAATCATTAAATTAGAAAGGAATTAATAAAATGAAAAATTGGATGGCTTGGAAGGAAGAGGCCAATTATCAAAAGCTGTTTTGGGCAGGACTGGCGAACGGAATCGGCAATCGGTTTAATCAGGTCGCTTTGCTCTCCCTTCTCTACATGCTCACAGAATCAGGAATCGCCATTGGCCTTTACTTTACAATACGAATGGTTCCATTTCTTGTCATGGCACCATTAGGAGGAATGCTAGCTGATAAATTTTCTAAAAAAGCGCTTTTAATTACAATCGATGTTATTCGCATCCCAATTGCGCTTCTGCCTTTAGTTGTTCATCATCCTGATGTGCTATGGATTGCCTATCTTGGTGTTTTTCTTCTTGCTACTGGGGAAGCAATGTATGCTCCAGTAAGAATGGCAACCATTCCAGCGATCGTTAAACAAGATAAATTATTATATATCAATGCAATCGAGCAAATTATGCTTGGCGCTGTACTCGTAGTTGGATCAACAACTGGAGGCGTTATCGCTTTCCTGCTTGGTAGCTATGTCCCGTTTATTCTTCATGCATTCACGTTTCTTGTTTCTGCCTTACTTCTATCAAACGTCCGAATAAAGAAGGTTAAACAGCAAAAAAGACAGACTCCAAACGAGAAACGACCTTCAAGCTGGAAGCTCGTAATCGGCTCTTCTGCACTAATTATGTTTCTATTTATGGAATTAACGATGCCATTAGCAAATGGAATCGATAACGTGCTTATTAGTGTTTATGCATTAGATGTATTTAACATGGGGGATATTGGTGTAGGGTTGATGTATGGATTTCTTGGCTTAGGCTTTATCATTAGCTCCTTTTTTTCACATCACTTAAAGAACAGACTCATTTCTCTTATCGTTCTTTTTATTGCGTTTGAAGGAATCGGTCATCTATTATTAAGCATATCACCGACATTTGTGTCGACGCTTTTTATCGTATTCGGCATTACACTCGCTGGTGGTATCAGCAATATTTGTTTAAGTACGATTATCATGAAGCTTGTTCCTGCCTCCTACCAAGGGAGTTTTTTTGGACTTACGCAAATGATATCAAATACAACCCTTGGAATCATGATGGGAGTTGCTGGCTTTTTACTTGAAATGTTCACTCCTCGTCAGCTCAGTCTACTTGTTGGCTGTATGTACGTATTTTTTTCTTTGCTTTATGGATTCATGTTTTCCCGACTTTCGCTTAAAACAGAAAAAAGAAAGCTAGCTCGAACGGAACGGCTCTAATCAAAATCAATCCGGGAATGCACTCGTAAACAGCAAAAAACCCGGGATATCCCGGGTTTTACTTAATCAAAGGAAAATAGAACTTTAAAGAAATTCTTTGTGTTATACCATACCCATTCGAAGATGCGATCTACATTCTCAAACTCTCCGTTCACTTCACCAACAGATGCCATTAATCCTTCGCCTGGCGTTTCGTCTTGAATGAGCTTTCCATTAATTAACGTAACATTTCCATCAACGGTTCCATCAATCTTTAAGTTTCCGTTTTTAACAACTAAATCCCCTTCAACGATTACCCCTTCAGGTACGATAACCGTATCCCCTTCAATAATTAAATTCTCTTGCTTCGAGACTACGAGCTTCGAATCTTGGTGCCATGCGGAAAACACCCCGGAGAACATGAAAACAAAAAATATCGCCGCGGCTGTTAAAATTGGATGCATTTTAAACCAACGAATATACTTCATCCGCTTCTTTTCCGTCGGTAACTTTTCCATGACACCTTGTACGAAATCAGCTGGTGCTGTCATCGGTTCTGTTGATTTAACCAATGTAATCGTTCGTTTTAGTTCATGAAAATGCTGCTGACAATCCGGACAGCCCTCGAGATGGACACGTAATTCCTTCTGTTCTACTTTCGTTAGATCTCCATCCAAATATTTATGCATTAATTCCACTGCTTCTTTTACACAATTCAAGTGGATCACACTCCTTTACACATGACGAAGCTTTTTTCTTAAAGCTTCCCTTCCTCTATGGATGCGTGTTTTTACCGTCCCTAAGGGGATATCCATAATTTCACTGATTTCTTGAAGGGAAAACTCTTCTAAATAACGCAACATAATAATACCACGGTATTTTGGTGGTAGTGCTGCGATCTCTTGATGAATATAGCTTTGCAATTCAAGACTTTGCACTTCATCCTCTGGCAGCTGGTCATCAGCGGCTAGTTGAGAATACATATCCAATCCATCCGTTCCTTGAATTTCTGCATCCAAGTAATAATCCGGTTTTCGTTTTCGAAGACGATCAATTGTTAAATTCGTCGCGATCCGATACAACCATGTGGAAAATTTTCGTTTTTCATCATAAGAATGGATGTTTACATATGCTCGAACAAATGCTTCTTGAGCTATATCCTCCGCTTCGTGCGCATTACCTAGCATCCGAAAACAATGCTGATAAATCTTGTGCTGATAGAATAATACCACGTCCTCAAACGCAGCCTGATCCCCTTTTTTCACCTGGATAATTTTCTCTCTAATCATTAGCTCCATATTTAGTACCTCCGCTAACTATGCGGTATTTGTAATACGGTCAATCACACAATAGGTTTCATAAAAAGAAAAAAAGTTTAAATTTGTTCATAAATAGGCCTGTATTTCCAGCCCGAAAACATGTAAGGAAATTTTTTCTATAAAAATTAAATGTTTACTATTGCAAAATAATGGATAATTCCATATTATAGTATACTGAATAGGAGGATAGTACAGTGTGCAATAGTTTATTAAAAGAAATAGAACAATGTAGGGAAAAAATGATTGCACTTGGCGCTTTATATGGGTTAACAGCTGATATTGTTGTCCAATATAGTAAAAGACTAGATGACCTTCTGAACGAATATCAAAAAAAATTTAAAGTTGTCCAAGAGTAATCTATTTCCGACAGCTGCTTAGAAAATACATAAAGATAAAAAATAGGGTAAAAAAGACATTGACTTTCCTTGTGAAATCGAATGTCTTTTTTCATGATGCATTTGGAATCAATTCTAACCGGAGCAAATTACCCCACAAAAAGATCCTCACTAGGGTAACGAACATGTGACTCTTTGGAGCGAGCTAATGAGAACATTAAGGTTAACGGACCGAGCTTGCCGATAAACATCATAAATGCAATGAGTCCTTTCCCAAGGTCGGATAAATCTCCTGTAATTCCCATGGATAGCCCTACTGTTCCAAATGCAGAAACAGCCTCAAAGGCGATTTGGAGAAGTGGTTTCTCTTCTGTTAAGCTTAACAAAAAAATTGCACAAAAAATGAAAACGAAGCTAATCGTTAAAATGGCTAGTGCCTTGATAACTAAGTTCATTTCAATTCGACGCTCCTGAATTTCCACTTCTTTTCTTCCTCTTAGAAAAGAGCTAACAGTTAAGGCAATAATAATAAACGTCGTTAATTTTATTCCCCCGGCAGTAGAGGTTGATCCTCCTCCAATAAACATTAAAACAAGCATCACTAGAATAGTAGATTCATGAAGCTCACCAATGTTTATTGTATTAAAGCCAGCCGTTCTTGGTGTAATCGCCTGAAAATAAGAAGCTAATAGTTTTTCTCCTATCGGGCTCGTACCGATCGTAGCTGTGTTTCCATATTCCAATAAAAAGATAACAATCATAGCGAGAACATTAAGCACGATCGTTCCAACAATCATTACTTTGGTATGCAGTGTAAATGCTCGAAAGGAGCGCTTTTGCCATACATCCGCCAGCACTGTAAAACCAAGCCCACCAGCAATAATCAATAGACTTATCATTAAGTTAATTACCGGATCAGCAGCATAGCCTGCTAAACTATCTGACCAAATAGAAAAGCCCGCATTATTAAATGCAGAGATAGCATGAAAAATGCTAACATACAATCCATGTCCGAAGCCAAATTCAGGAACCCAGCGAAAAGCAAGAATAATAACCCCAACGAATTCAATGATAAGCGAATAAAGAAGGAGCTTTTTTACAAGTCCTATTATGCCGCCGAATTTTGAGTGATTTAATGCTTGCCCAACGATCAACCGCTGCTTTATTCCAAGCCGTTTACCGAGCAGCATAAAAAGGAGTACGGCAAACGACATGATACCTAGACCACCTAATTGGATAAGCAACAGGATAACAAGCTGCCCAAACATGGTAAAAGAAGAGCCGGTATCGACAACGGCTAAGCCCGTCACGGTTACTGCAGAAGTACTTGTAAAGATGGCATCAATCCAGCTTAAATGTGTATGAGATGCAATAGGTAATTTCAACAAAATTGACCCTACTAAGATCAATCCAATGATGATAAGTAATAAAAATTGAGGCGGCTGTAGCTTTAGCCGCTCATGATATATCCCCATGGGCTATCCCCTCTATGTTCGAACAACTATAGCGCTTCATCTCTAAATCTAGTTAGATGCCCATATCATACGCTCATTTTTTAAACCTGTAAAGACTCTTTTTGACATTTATAGAAGCTTTTCACCAAATAATGACCCCATTAATGCTACTGCAACTGTTGCTGTTTTATTCTTTTCATCAAGAATTGGATTTACTTCTACAAATTCTGCAGATGTAATCATATTTGATTCTGCTAGCATTTCCATTGCTAAATGACTTTCGCGATAGGTTAATCCGCCAAGCACAGGTGTCCCCACTCCCGGTGCTTCGGTTGGATCAAGTCCATCTAAATCAAGACTTAAATGGACACCATCTGTACAATCACGTAAATAATTGATCGTTTCTTCCATTACTTTTGGCATGCCCATTCGATCAATTTCATGCATCGAATAAACCTTAATCCCTTTCTCCCGAATCAATTGACGTTCACCTGGATCAAGGGAACGTGCTCCAACAATTACGATGTTCTCGGGCTTTACCTTTGGCTCATACCCGTATAAACCTGTTAGTTTTTCATGCCCTAATCCGATACTTACAGCAAGGGGCATTCCATGAATGTTCCCTGAAGGAGAAGTATCGCTTGTATTTAAATCGCCATGCGCATCATACCATATGACGCCAAGGTTGTTATAATGCTTAGAAATACCAGCAAGACTACCTATTGCAATACTATGATCTCCACCTAAAATTAACGGAAAGCGGTGCTTGCTAATTTCCTTATCAACTAACGCGGCCAATGCTTCATTACCAGCAATGACCTGTTCTAAATTTTTTAAGTTACTTGTACCTATTTCACCTTCTTGTTCCGGACGTTGAATCGAAATATCACCAAGATCATCAACATGATCATGCAATACTTTTAAACGGTCGATTGCACCCGCATAGCGAATAGCACTTGGACCCATATCTACCCCACGACGACTTTGTCCTAGATCCATTGGAACTCCAATAATTGAGATGTTTCGTTTCATCTTTCTCCCCCCTTCCTTCCATTTTAGCGAAAGATACACCACTGACTCAACCGCACATGTTTATGCATATATATACATTCGCTTCTTAGGGAAGTTCGTATGAAGAAACCGTTAAACAGCAAAAAGACAAGGATACCATTAACGGCCACCCTTGTCTTTTCGCAATCATTTATTCATTTATTGCTGCACCATGAGGAAACATCTTTATATCGAGTGGTGTAATACCAGCTTCTTTCCATGCATCGAAAAGTTGTTCCGTGTTTTTCTCTGATGGTATAAAAGCAATACCACAATCACCACCACCAGCACCTGACAGTTTCCCTGCCCCGCCGTGCGCTTCCGTAAGTGTACATAGCCGGCTTAACAACGGGGTTTCTAGTTCAACATTGGCATGCAGGCCCACCGTGGCTATTGCATGTCTATTTTGTTTTACACCTTTTAAAAAGGTAGCTAGATTATTTTTTTCCATGCCATCAATAATGGCCGATACCGCTGCTTCACTCTCATCCAAAAACGTCTGATACTGGGTTGGGTTGTCCTGCTTGAGACGTAAAACCTTTTCAACAAGTCTGCCTGTTGATGCTGGTTTTCCTGTCCAACCGATGCAAAAGGATAAGCGGTGTGGAAAACGAACTGGTTTAATGGAAAGATACGGCCAGTCTTCTTCAACAAACTCCACTAAGCTTTCTGCATGCTGGTAAGCTTCTTTTAACCACGATGCTTGAAAGGATGCGTATTGCAAAACCCCGCCATAAGCAGATGCAGCAACATCTGCACCAGAACCATTTCCTTGTGTACGTACATGTGAAATGGCGGCAAGCTTAAACAATAGCATTTTTGGCGGCTTGTCCGGCAAGTACGCTTGTAAAATTGCCGCAATCACCGCAGTTACGACCGCAGCGCTTGAGCCTAAGCCATACTTTTTTCCAGATGCATCATCAAGCTCACTTTTAATCGTTAACGAAAATGAGTTCATTGGAATTGCTTGTTCCTGCAAATATTCGCAGGCAATGGACATGGCATCTTCTACAAATCGAACCCGCGGATCACTCGAGTCAATTGTTACCTTTTTATTCGCATACTCCCAATCAAGGTTCGTCATATTGAAATTTTCTAAGGAAAGCTGATTGATCTCACTTGGTGCATACGATGCGTAAACAAAACGATCTACTGCCATGACAATCAGCTTTTTATAGGGCTCTAGAACTGCAAATTCGCCAGCAATCATTAATTTACCTGGCACCCTAACTCTAAACGGTGAATTCGGCAATATTTGTCAACCCCTAAATATAGGTTATTCCTCGTCCTGGCTTGCTTAAAATAACATCCGTTACACCAGGTATCGTTTGAAGCGTTTCTTTTACAACTTTTTCATGCTCGGGTAAATAAAGCACCTTTACATTTGGTCCTGCATCGATGGTAAAATAGGCCGGAACACCGTTGTCACGCAATTGTTGAATGGTGTCCATGACCGCCATTGTCGTATCATGCCAATACGAAAATGGTGGAGAAGCACCTAATGTTGTTGCGTGCATTTTAAGACAATTCGCTTCGGCAATGCGACCTACTTGATTGAAGTCTCGATTTGCAATTCCTGTCTTTATTTGTTCTAAATCCTGTGGAATACTGTCCACCCAGCTTTGAAAAAAAGGTGATGTTTCCACTGTGCGCTTCATTCCAGCACGACTCGACACTTTTTTCATCGTAGCATTTAGAACAACGGCAGCAACGCGGATATCCCAATAATCCTGTGGTTGAATTGGAACAGCGTAGGAATCGCTCCCATCCGCTCGTTCTCCTTTCTCCCACTCTGCAAAGCCCCCAAAAATTGAGCGACAAGCTGATCCTGATCCCTGACGCGTAAGCCGAGACAGTTCAGCATCTGACATGTCAATGCCAAGTGCTCGTGTTCCAGCAGCAGCCAAGGCAGCAAAACCAGATGCAGAGGATGCAAATCCGGCTGCAGTCGGAACTTTATTGATCGACCGCACCTCTGCATATATCGTACCGTACGTATTCTCCTTGAGACTACGTATCAAGTCGAGGAAGGCTGTCACACGTTCATATTGGTCACCGGTAATTGGTTCCTCATTAAGAAAAAACAAATCCTTCGTTAGCGCTTCACGAAATTCTACCGTTGTTGTTGTATAAAAACCATCAAGTGTTAGTGATAAGCTATTATTTGTAGGTAAAATTAAAGCTTCATCACGCTTTCCCCAATATTTAATTAACGCAATATTTGTATGTGCACGTGCTGTCGCCTTCATTGTGTATCTCCTTTATCAATAAACAAGCCAATCTCTTTATTATAATGGGACAATTAGTCATGCTTTTTTAATACAAATGACCAAACTGTATGTGCACCGAATTTTCGTAGTTTGTCGGCAAGCTGTCTTGAATGCACTTCATTTTGAGCAAGCGCAACAATACAGCCACCATTCCCACCACCTGTTAATTTGGCACCTAATGCACCTTCTTGTCGGGCAATGTGAATTAACCGGTTCAAACTAGCATCACTCACTCCTAATGCCTCCAGCTCTTTTTGAGCTTCGTCAAGCAACTGACCAAGAATTTGCTTCCCAGCCTTTTCTAAAGCATGCTTAGCTTGATGTGTTAACGAACCAATCTTTTCTAATTTAGATTGGATCTTTTTCGGTGCTGCCTTTAATAGATCAGCCACCGATTGCACCGCAGAGCGCGTATCACCAATTGTACCAGAGTCGGCAACAATAAAGTGAAAATCATCTGCAGGCTTAATAAAATGAATTGGTTGTTCTTTTTCAAACCAAATAGGAGTTTCTGTTGTAATTGTCAACGTATCAATCCCACTAGGTGCACCATGATTATATGTCTCCGCTATATTTGCTAGCTTTAGTAATTCATCCTGGGTATAAGCGCGCTCTGCATAAGCAAAGATCGACTTTATCACAGCAATAGCCACCGAAGCACTAGAACCGAGTCCCTTGCCAGGCGGAATGGACGATTTTATTTGAATTAATAAATCACTTTTTGGTAATTCAAGATATTCTAATGTCGCATATATACTATTAATAACGCCCTTTAAAGACTTTGGGGCAGACGCTATTGGACCATGATAAAACGTACTATCTATCTTAATCGCACCTGGTACATACTCCACTACTGATTCAACACCAACTAAAGGAAATGGGATGGCAATAGCAGGCTGTCCGTGTACAACCGCATGCTCCCCAATTAAAATTAGTTTACTATGAGCTATACCGATAGCTATTTGTTCTGAAGTTGTTGCATTTTCTACACTCATTTTATATACTGTTCCACCAATTCTTTAGCTTTTCCAACACGGATTTCCTTTTCTTTTACTAGATGTTCTGCAATGATATCAATCATCTCCCCAGTGGCCCCTGCCGCAATTGCTACAGAGCGAGAATGTAGTGCCATATGCCCTTTTTGTATCCCATCGGTCGCCAAAGCTTTTAATGCGCCAAGATTTTGAGCTAAACCAACCGCTACAATGACCTGTGCAAGCTCTTCTGCTGACTCTGTTTGCAGCAAGCGAAGTGCTAGCTTTGCAGTAGGATGTACGCGCGTTGCTCCACCAACCGTACCGATCGCCATTGGTAGTTCAAGCTCACCAACAAGATTTCCTTCTTCATCCACAGACCATGTCGTCATCGAATCATATTTTCCAGTACGAGCCGCATAGGCATGTGCCCCTGCCTCCACAGCTCGCCAATCATTTCCTGTTGCAATAACAACTGGATCAATACCGTTCATGATACCTTTATTATGTGTAACTGCACGATACGGATCAGACGCTGCAAATTCATACGCATGTACCACTCCGTCACGTACTTCTTCGCCAGTAAATCCATCATCCGCCAAAAGATGTGGCGGAATAACACATGTTGCTTTTGCCAATGCTTGATCAGCAAAATTAGATAAAATACGTAAGTACACTTTCCCCTTCGTGATTTGTTCAACTGTTGGAGCAAGCGATTCCACCATCGTATTAATAATGTTTGCTCCCATTGCATCACATGTATGAATGTACACATGAATGATAAGCATTTGTCCATAGGTAGCTTGAGGATCGTCATTTAATATTCGGACATCTAAATCTACAGCCCCTCCTCCTCTTGCTACAATGCTCGGATAAGCAGCATTTGCCGCTTTAATTAGCGCTGTCTTTTCCTTTAATATTTCATTTTTTGCTTGATAAAAATCGGCACATCCGACTACTTGGATTTGACCGATCATCGTTCTTCCGGTGGATTCGGTTTTAAACCCTCCTGCATCTCGAACGATTTTTGCAATATAGCTAGCTGAAGCAACAACAGAAGCCTCTTCAATTGCCATAGGAATAATATAATCTTTCCCGTTTATAAGGAAATTTAATCCTAATCCAAGTGGCAACGAAAATGTTCCAATTGTATTCTCAATCATTTTATCAGCCGTCGCTATTGGCAGTGCACCTTCTGTAGAGAGAAGCTCTATTTCATCTGATGTTAAACCATGCTGATGTAAGAGTATATCTCTACGTTCCTCGACTGTCTTTTTGTAAAAACCAGGGATTCTGGAAGAGTTCATGCTATTCCATCCTTTTGTATATCGTCATGATACCTTTTACAATTCTATATATTAGCTTATAAAAATTTTAATTTTTTGTGAGTGCTTGAGCGTAATTTCATTATAATATAAATATAGGCTCATTGCAGTAGGATTTTTACAATGTTAGAAACGTGTAAAATAATTTTTCTGTTTCTATTATCGTGAAAATCGCCTAAAAATGCAAATAAACAAGGCTGTCAATAATAACTACCTTGTTTATTTTATATTATGTATCGTATTTAAATGTTAACACCCATTTTCAAAATGGTGAGCCATACAGGATTCGAACCTGTGACCCTCTGATTAAAAGTCAGATGCTCTACCGACTGAGCTAATGGCTCCTGTGAGATATCATCGGTATGTATTGCGTCCAGCGCAAACTTAATCGTTTAAAAAGGAATCGATGCGCAATAAAAATGCTACTCATGTTCAAACGTAACTCTACCGAGAAAAAACAAAAGCGAGAGCAAATATGATGCTAATCGCTAGGATTTTAAGACTATATATTTAATAGCTGGGCTACCAGGATTCGAACCTGGGAATGACGGGACCAAAACCCGTTGCCTTACCGCTTGGCTATAGCCCAATAATATAAATGGTGGAGGGGGGCAGATTCGAACTGCCGAACCCTGAGGGAGCGGATTTACAGTCCGCCGCGTTTAGCCACTTCGCTACCCCTCCATATCATTAACGGAACTCCACATATTTATTCAAAAAAAATGGTGCCGGCCAGAGGACTTGAACCCCCAACCTACTGATTACAAGTCAGTTGCTCTACCAATTGAGCTAGGCCGGCAAAACACCTTACTATATTATTCGTTACATCACATATATTATACGATGTAGAAGGTGAATAAAAAATGGTGGAGGATGCAGGGCTCGAACCTGCGACCCCTTGCTTGTAAGGCAAGTGCTCTCCCAGCTGAGCTAATCCTCCGACGCACAGCGTGTGACTCGTGCATGTGCTGCAACTAACAGTCGCATACTCTACATGCCTAGCATCACAGCTGTTTTAAAAAGTACGATGACCCGTACGGGATTCGAACCCGTGTTACCGCCGTGAAAGGGCGGTGTCTTAACCGCTTGACCAACGGGCCTTGCAAAGAAAAGTAGTTTATTCTCGAACGCAATTGTCGAAAACCAACGAATCTTATTATATACAGATTATTTGTATTTGTAAAGAGGAATTATCTTTTTTTATTATTATTTTTTTATTCACCTCATATTCGTTTAAAAAAACTGCCACTCCGCCATTTAAAGGGAAGACGGTCAAGTGAAATGAACCGATTTTCTATAAGCCTTTTTGATGTAACACCACTTAATTATAACCAGGTGTTATAATCTAATACTAATTTATACTTTATTCACAATGTCCATTAAGGTATAATATAAGCAATGAATAAACATGGAGGTGCCCTATGTCACAATTATTAAAAGACAAAAACATCGTTATTATGGGTGTGGCAAACGAGCGAAGCATTGCTTGGGGAATAACAAAGTCCTTACATAATGCAGGTGCAAACCTTATTTTTACAAATAGACAGGAACGCTCACACAAAAAATTACTAAAGTTATTGGAACAAAATGACATGGAAGCAAAATTAATTGTAGAATGTGATGTTGCTAGTGATGAAAGTATTACAGCAGCTTTTAATGAAATAAAAAAAGCAGTTGGAGTGATTCACGGTGTTGTCCATTCTGTTGCCTTTGCAAATCGGGAAGAGCTAAAAGGAGAATACGCCGACACTTCTCGTGAAGGATTTTTGGTAGCTCATGAAATCAGCGCGTTTTCATTAGTGGCCGTTACAAAAGCAGCGAAGGAAATTATGACAGAAGGCGGCAGCATTGTTACACAAACATATTTAGGTGCCGAACGCGTCATTCAAAATTACAATGTAATGGGTGTTGCAAAAGCTTCCTTAGAGGCTAGTGTCCGTTACTTGGCTGAAGATGTAGGAAAGTATGGCATCCGCGTAAATGCCGTTTCAGCAGGTCCAATTCGAACACTTTCTGCTAAAGGGGTATCTGGCTTTAACGATATCAATTCAACCATAGAAGAAAAAGCACCATTGCGCCGAAATGTTGATCAGGATCAAGTAGGCGATGCAACACTTTTCTTCTTAAGCGAGCTTGCACGCGGCGTTACAGGAGAAGTATTACATGTTGATGCTGGATACCATATTATCGGCTATTAATATCGGTGACGAATAACAGAACGAATGGAAAAAAGACAGTCAACCGTTTATAACAAGGAATAAAAGACACTCATAATATTTTGTGAGTGTCTTTTACAATGCTTCTTGGCACATATAAAACTCCTCAAGCAAAACTACTGCTTAAGGAGTTAAACATCGATTACTTTATGTTTAATGCGCAACTTTTTTTCGTTTGTACAAATATAAACCCATTCCCAAAAGAATAATAAGTAAACCTATAATCATAAACGTGTACATTGAAGTAGCGGTATTTGGTAACTGCTTTCCAAATAGTGCTGGCTCTTTATTCTTCTCGTTGTTTGAACTGTTATCCTTCTTATCATTCTTTTCAT
Organism: Virgibacillus sp. LDC-1; assembly: GCF_030137545.1. Taxonomy (GTDB): domain Bacteria; phylum Bacillota; class Bacilli; order Bacillales; family Amphibacillaceae; genus LDC-1. Next base: position 25,393 of record NZ_JARUVL010000020.1, read on the forward strand.
CCTTATTGATTGCATCAGATTCTTTTTTCCCGCCATCATCTGTTTGTTCTTCAATTGGTTCTTCACTAATATCATCGGATTGTGCTTTCACAGTTACGATTATTTTAGCTTTAAGATCATCTGGATTTTCTATGTTACTTTCTACAATAAGATCTCCCTCAAATTCATAAGATCCCGCTTTCACACTATCGTATTCAGGTGTAGAACTATTCCAACGTACATTGACAACTACCTTTGTACCATCACTTAACAGGACTTCAACACTTGTAGGCAAACCAATATCATCTTGTGTCGTACCATTTTCTACTAAAATATCACTTAAAGGTTCTACAGATTCAATTGTTTTTACAATAACCTCTTGATACTCATATGCTCCGATATCGACAATACTATTTTTGATTCGATCATTACCATCAAGATCTGTTGATAAATCCGCTGGTAAAAATTCATTGTTCCCTCCCATAATTGATGGAGAGTCTTTTTTTAGTCTAAAATCGTTTAGACTAGGGTCAACAAACATCGGATCTACATCTAAATTATTCCCTTTATCCGTTCCAAAATCTTTCTTCCAAGCACTACTTCCACCTGAACCTTCTATTAAACTGTTACTAATATGTGCAACTGCTCCATGGTTGTTAAAAATACTATCGCCATGATTGCCCCAAATAATTGAGTTTTGAATGATTGTTTCTGGATGCGCGTTTTCCGTTCCTCCTGCATATATTCCATGGCCAGATCTACCTGCTTTGTTATCCGTAATTGTTGAATTGATAAATGTGCTTTGACTATCATCGGCAATGTATACCGCACCACCTTTACCGCTACTAGGAGAGTCAGAGTGATATACGGCTATATTACCATGCATTAATACGTTCATTAACGTTGGAGAGCTGTTATACATATACAAGCCTCCTCCGTAAAGCGCTCCGTTCCCATGAATGGTTACATTTTTGATCATAGGCTTACTAGAAGAGTAGTTAGCAATTGCACCTCCAAACGTTGCTTCGTTTCTGAAAAACTGTACGCGTTCTAGATGAGGTTTGCCACCCGCGTTAGCCATCGCACCTCCTGATCCCAACGAGATGTTGCCCGTAAACAAAACGTCTGTTAATGTCGGGCTAGCACCAAAATTGTATACTGCTCCACCGCCATTTTCAGCCCTGTTATCTTTAAAGATTACATTTCTTAGGGTCGGATTTGCGTTTCTGTTATACATGCCTCCACCATGTTGGTGATTACTATTTTGCCCATCTGCAAAACCTTTTGTAATCGTAACGCCATCCAATACTGCCGTATCATCTAAAGTAGATTGAGAATATCTATGATTAAACACATGATAAGCGCGTTCAGATGGTTCATACTCACCATTTAAAATCGTTTCATAAACCTTAGGATCCCGCTCAGACATAGTCGGATTTCCATTTGCCGGGAAACCACCGTAAATTGTGACGTCGTTTTTCATTTGAAATGTTTTCGTTCGTTCATCGTTTTCATCTAATGCTTTTGTTGGCACATATGTACCTTCCGCTATCCAAATTTCGTCACCAGCTGTGGCAATATTTAATGCTTCTTGCAGTGTACCGAATGCATCAGCCCAGCTTACACCATGACCGCTCGATCCCTCTTTTACATAAATAATGCCTGTTGGAGTTGGTGTCGGTGGTGCGGGTGGTGCATGAAATTTCAAATGAGGATACCGCCCATCATGAATACCCCAGATCGATGTGAAATCCCAATTAAGATACGTGCTAATGTTCTGCATCTCTGCAGTCGTTTTTCCATCACCTTTTCCTTCATCATCTTGACCGGTGGTTTCTTTATCGTAATAACTATTTTCTACATTTAACGTCGTACCACTCACCTGTCCCCCAATTAAACCGCCACTATAATTTCGTCCTTCGATGATATTCCCAACCGCATAGCTATTCATAACGTCTGTGGAATGTACCAATCCGATTAAGCCGCCAATATAAAGGTTGCTACCTTCCACTGTTCCAGTTGCAAAGCTGTTTTGAATAAGACTATCGGTTGCTCTTCCTATTAATCCTCCAGCTATATCTGTGCTAGATACATACCCCGTTGCGAAGCTTTCTTTTGTAGTACTCCCAGTATGAAATCCCACAAGTCCACCGACAATATCCGAACCTGATACTGCGCCAGTGGCATAGCTATTTTCGAATTCACTTCTCTGAGTGTATCCAACAAGACCACCGACATGTCTGTCACCTGTAATCTCTCCCGTTGCAAAGCTGTCTTTAATGAGAACGTCACCTAGCGCATTCCCAACAAGGCCGCCAACACTGTTCGTACCTTCAACGCTACTAGTAGAAGAAGCATTGGAAATCGTGCTACCTTGCATAAATCCAATCAATCCACCAACATAACCGGTTCTACCAGTGCCAATTATCGTTCCTGATGTAGAACTGTTCTGAACTGCACTGCTGTTAGTGTAATGACCAATTAGTCCACCAATATAATCAACACCTGTTATAGCAGCAGAAACAACAGTTACATTGTCAACCGTTGTGAAAATACCTGTTCCAATGAGCGCGCCAATATGAGCTCTTCCTGTTACATCCACATTATCAAGTGTGACATTCCGTATCACGGCCCCACTCGTATAAGAGAACAGACCCACTTCATCACTACCATATCTAAAAATGTTTATATTTCGAATGGTATGCCCGTTTCCATCAAATGTCCCCATAAACGGGCTAGAACGTGTTCCAATTGGAACCCAGAATCCATCTCCATTAATGCCCGAAAGATCGATATCATTCATAAGGATGTATTGTCCCCTTAAGTTATCCCGAATATTGTTTAAATCCTCTGCTGTATGAATTTCGATAACCGATTCAGAAGATACTTTCATTTGCTGTTTTTTGGGTTTTTCTTCTTTTTTTATCTTATCTACTTTCTCTTTCGAGGACAGATCCGATGAAGGCATATCTACCTTTTCTTCCTCTTGATTCTTTTCACTCTCAAGGGTCGAAGATAATTCTCCATCATCATTTGCGGAAGCTTGTTCTTCGTTTAGTTTTTCCGTTTCAGTTACTTCACTAGTATCATTTGATTCATCATCCACTTCTTCATCTAGCAATTCGCCTTTATCCGATCCTACATCTTCCTGTTCTTCTGTTACTTCTTGTTCCTCTTCTTCTATTACTTTCTTTTCTTCTTTTACTTCTGCTTTGTTTTCTACTTGGTTTGTTTCTGCATGAACATAAAACAACCCTTGTAGAGAAGGAAGTATTGATCCTACGAGTAAAATGATACTGAAGAAAATAACTGCCCTCTTTGAAAGTTTGCTTTTTCGTGGTTTTTTTCTCGGCATTTCTACACCTCTTAATTCTAAATTAATCGTTCTTTTTGATTCCAGCCATTCATCCCCTGTAAAACTAAATGTCCTCCCCTTATGGCCATACTTATTTACTTCATTACTACCACCCTCCTATATTTAGCTTTTCAGTTACACTACAGTTGTCTTTTCATGTTAAAAAACGAAGGTTAATTCGAGGTAAAGAATGGAAAAATCTTTTCCGGATAGAATCGACTTGCTCCACTCTTTCAAGTAAAAAAGCAATCAGATGTAGACACTGCAACTTGCGTGGCTACTATTAGCAAATAACTAATCAACAAATTCATACTTTTAAAATTTACAAAATAAAAAGTTGGGAATTTCTCAGTTTAGAAATTTCCAACTTTACGGATTTTTTTATAAAAAAATTAATAATAGCTATTCAGCGTTTTTGCAACCACACTGGAAGAATAATATGAAAGGTTGTTCCTTTATTTATTTCACTATTAACCCAAATCTCCCCATTATGACTTTGCACAACTTCCTTAACAATGGCTAACCCTAATCCAGTTCCCTCTGGAAAGTCATGCTTTTCATCTTGTGGCCCTTTATAAAATCGCTCAAAAATTAGCGGTAAATTTTTTGAGCTTATTCCAAAGCCATTATCTTGTACTTTAATCGTTACAGCGCTCCTTTCTGTGTCTAATCTAGCACTCACACTAATTGTTCCATTCCCTTTATTTGTATTTTTAATTGCATTTGATATTAAATTAAAGAATACTTGATCCATTCGTTCTTCATCAACCGCACAAATATACGTATCAAATAGATCAGGAAGTTCCGTTCGATTAAAGCTTCTATTTCTTTGAATCACGCCAAACTCGCATTTTTGATAGATTTGCTCTATCCATTTTGATAATTTTACTTCTTTCATATTTAAACTTGTTCTTCCTGCCTCAAGTTTTGATAAGTCAAACAGGTCATTAATTAAACGATTCAAAACCTTAATTTTATCAAATATTAGTTGACTATAATTACCATCATTAGGGACAATGAGGCCCTCCTGTAATGATTGAAGATACCCATGAATTAAAGTAACAGGTGTACCTAATTCATGCGCAATATTTGCCAACAATTGTCGTCTTGAAGCAGTCATTGCTACCAGTTCATTATTCAACTGCTGAAGTTCATCATTTGCACTTGTCAGTTCCTCTGTTCGCTTCTGTATTTTTTCCTCGAGACGCAGATTCAGCATTTTCAATTCCTCGTTTAGTGTCCTCACTTTAACTAGTGTTTTAACACGTGAAAGTAATTCTTGCTTTTCACAAGGCTTGACTAAATAGTCATTCGCTCCTACTTCAAAAGAAGCTACTTTATCATAAAGTTGATTTTTTGCTGTTAACATTAATATAGGAAGTTCCATTAAAGAATAATGTTCTCTCAAGCGTTGACACACTTCATACCCAGATATATTGGGCATCATGATATCTAAGATGAGCAAATCAATAGATTGTTCCTGAACTATTTGGAAAACCTTTTCTCCATTTAATGTTGAAATCACTTCAAAACCCTCTAAGACAAGTTGATTCGTCAACACATGTAAGTTAACTACTTCATCATCCGCAACTAATATTCTCGCTCGATTTTGAGAAGAAACTACCTCCACATCCAATTGATTTGGCTGTAGATTATGAATTGCTTCCACTGTAAAGGCGGCTTCAACTAAATGGTTAGGTCGCTTTGCGTACACCGGAAGAATTACAGTAAACGTAGTTCCTTTTCCAATCTGTGTTTCCACTGTTAGTCTCCCGCCATGAAGCTCAACTAGTTGTTTTGTAATACTTAATCCTATCCCGATGCCGTCCGATGTATTGCCTTGTTGAAAAGGTTTAAAAATAGTAGTCAGCTCTTCATTCGAAATGCCCACACCTGTATCTGACACACTAAGTTTCACTTCATCATTTTCAGTTACTGCAGAAACAGTTACTTCTCCACTCTCCGTATATTTAATGGCATTATCTAATAAATTATATAAGATCTGCTGCAGTCTATTTTCATCTGCTCGAATCGGTGGAAGATTCTTATCCATTTTTTTAATAATATGGACTGGCTTATTTTTTAAAAGCGGCTTCGAAACAGTTATAACGATGTCCACTATCCCCTGTATATAGACTTTATTTAAATCTAAGGTAAGCGAATCATACTTTAATTTTGAAAAATCTAAGATTCCATTGACTAACTGCGTCAATCTTTTGCCACTCGTGATTATTACGGATAGCTGTTCCTTCATTTGCACCGATACTTCTCCCGTTATGCCATCTCGAAGCGATTCAGCAACTCCAATCATTCCATATAGTGGTGTTCGTAGTTCATGAGAAGTAGCAGCAAGAAATTCATCCTTTAATACATCTGCCTTTTTTAAATTTTCCAACGCTTCCTTTTGACTCTGCTGCGCCTTTCGCTCTGCTTCTTCTTTCTCCTGCCTCATTATATTTATTTTATCTGCTAAAGCTAGTGAGAGAAGCACAACTTCTATAACCAGTGCTCCTTGACCAGCATATTCGGTAAAAATGGAATACGGTATGATAACAGCTCTTTCCAATATCGTTATCGCCACACCTGTTAAAAAAACGATCCAACCAACGATATAAAAGCGTGCTTGACGTGCTCCTTTTTTCAAACAAACAATTGCAGTAGTTAATACCGTGAAAAATGTGCTGAATGCCCCAAACAACATAATGGAAAGACCTACATAATGTGAAAACGGCAGCGAAACAATCACCAGGGCATTGACAGCAATTAGGAAATAGGCTAGCTTTTGAAATGAAGGAATATATGCGCTAACATCTAGAAAATTCTTTGTAAAGATAACAATAAATATACAGGCCATGCTTACCCAAAAAGGGGTCGCAATCAAGTTCCATTCTGGATAACTTGGCCATAAATACTGAAAACCAAATCCATTAATAGAGAGCTTCCCTAATAATGTGAAAGTGATGACAATAACATAATAAAGATAACTTTTTATCTTCAAGCTAAAATAAAGAAATAAATTATACAAAATCATCACAAAAATAATCCCATAAAATATCCCAAGCATTAGAAACTCAAGCTGTGATTTCTCAACAAATGCATCTTTGCTCCAAATGTTTATCGGTGGATGAAGATCACCACCTCCCACTGCTAAAACATAGTAAACCTTACTTTGTCCAGGCTCAACATCAAGATTAAAAACAAAGTTACGATGATTAAATTCTCGCTCACCAAAAGGATAAATCGCACCAGTGTTAGTAAGCTGGATGACTCCTGTTTCTGTTTTTTCAAATATTTGAAGCTCATAAATGAGTGGAAAAGCAAACTCAAGCAACCAATCCTTTTGATCTGAATTATTTCCTATTTCAAATCGAAGCCAAGTAGCAGATTCAAAAAAGCCTCCTTTTTGCTCTACGTCATCAGCATGAACAAATTTTTCCTGATATGCTTCTGAAGTTACATCCTCAATCGTGAAATTTCGCTTCCTATCTTTTATCATATAAATAAGAGGATATAAATCTAATTTTTCAGTAGCTGAATCCAACACAAAAGCATTTTTCTCGTTTCCGCTTACCGTATTAGGAGACAAAAGCATCATGCATATAATGAAAGTGAGCAAGATCTGCATATGTATGGTTTTAAACATAGGGACCTCCCCTCTCGCTATGTGATACCACATTCTATACTAAATACAACGGCCAAACTTTACTCGATATTGCATAGACTATAAATTAAGTTTTGAAGTTTTAACTTTTTGAAGAAAGGTTTATTTAAATAAATTTTAACCATTTATTTTTATTGTAGAAAAAGGAATAAAAACATTCATAACAATATGAAAGGAATAGGGTTTAAATGGGATTCTTGAGGTATAATCTAATCGAGGTATCATTTTGAACTCACTACGCATCAGATAAAACAAAATTGTCTCAAATGAGTATATCGAATAATAGTAATTCAATCAAACTATTTTGAGTTTTCATCCAACTAACCCTCTTCTAATTCTCCAAAATCTCTCAAAGTGAAAGCAGTAAAGAAATTAAAACCACTGTCATATTAAATAAACTACCTTTCCTTACATTTAACCTTGATTATGTATGATTCAATTAAATCATGAAATGAAATTATGACGATATACACATTCATAAACGACAAGAAAAATGGATGTACGTCTAATCAAGAAAGGAGGTACTCTAATGACAGAACAAAAAATACTTATTGTTGAAGACGAAGCGGGTATTCGAGATTTAATCCAATTGTATCTAGAAAATCGACATTATAAAGTAATCACTGCGGATAATGGGGAAAATGCGGTTGAGTTAGCTGATCGCGAACACCCACATTTAGTAGTATTAGATATTGAAATACCAGGAATAGATGGCTTCGAAGTTTGTAAGAGAATTCGAGAAGCAATTGATATTCCAATCTTATTCCTTAGTGGTAGGAGAGATCTCATTGACAAAATCAAATGCTTTGAATTAGGAGGAGATGACTATATTACCAAACCCTTTGACTTTGCTGAGCTAGAAGCAAGAATTAAAGCAAGCTTACAAAGATATCAGCAGTTAAGAGCTCAATTATCATCCGAAGTTCTCAAATACGGAGAACTAGAAATTAATCTTACTACGTATGAATGCTTTATAAAAGGTCGTAAAATTCCGCTTTCAACAAAAGAAATGCAACTGCTAATCTTATTAGCCAAAAGACCAAATCAAGTATTTAGTGTAGAACAAATTTATGATCTTATTTGGGGTATTGATTCAATTGGTGATATCCAAACTGTAAAAGTTCACATAAGAAATTTACGTAGTAAAATTGAAAAAGACTCCACTGACCCTAAGTACATAATAACTGTACGGGGCTTTGGCTATCGTTTTGTATTTTAGAGGACATCCGTTTTAACACCAGATATATACCTGTTTTTCACTTTAGAATCCATTCAAAAAATTTACGACTTAGTTAAAACTTGTAGAAAATTATTTCTATAAGTTTTTTTGTTTTTTTACTTGAACTTAACCTTCACATCATACAATAGCTCTTAGACAATATTTGAAGGAGGATAAGGATGAGTTCAAATTCAGACGATAATGTAGGAGGTCAAAGCGTATTCATGGAAGAAGAATCAAATCAAAACGAGAAGAAGAAAGAGACAGCTACAGGGATGGATCAAAACATTGCTGGATTACTTTGCTATTTAGCTTGGTTTATAACAGGAATTATTTTCCTGTTTATTGAAAAAGAAAACCAATTTATTCGTTTTCATGCATTACAATCAATCATTGTATCGATTGGATTCTTTGTTATCAATATCGTATTAACTGCCATTCCGATTATAGGATGGGCAATCGGATTATTATTAACGCCATTATATGTAGTAATTTGGTTATTGATGATGTGGAAAGCATATCAAGGAAAGCTTTTCAAATTACCGATTGCTGGTAACATGGCCGAAAAACAATTGAACAAAAGTAGGAGCGAATAACGAAAAAGAAAGTATTTTTGAAAACTAAAATAGAGGTGAAACAAACGTGAGGTTGTTACAGATAAGCATCTTTCTATCTCTCTTCACAATATTTTTAGCTGGTTGTATTGATATTCCGATCGGCAGTGAAGGTAAATTAAAAGTATCTAAAGATAATATCAAAATAAGTGATGAGGAAGGTAATGAACAAAATATTTCGATTGATACAGAAGGGGAAAATGTCACAGTAAGCGGATCTGGAAGTGGAAGTGAGAATGAAGATGTTTCCATGAATATCGGGAATAATGTTGAATTGCCCGAAACGTTTCCTTCTGATATTCCAATCCCTGAGAAAGCAAATATCTTTCAAGCCACTGAAGCAGATGGAATGATATCCATTGCGTATGATGCACCAACAAAGGTTGAAGATATTGAAAAATTATACACGGATTATATAAACAGCGAAATCTTCAGCGAGCAAAATTCAGTGATTGAACAAAGTGGAGATATTAACTATCATCAATATACAGCAAAAAGGAAAGAAGGAACGTTAAATATTAGAGTCATGAATTCAGAAAAATATGCCGATGGTTCTAATGTTATCATTATGTTGGTAAAAGATAACGAAAATAAATAAATCCAAGTCAAAATATGGGGAAATACTTTATTTATAAAAGGAGCTGTCAAATTTGCAGCTCTTTCTATGATTTTCTCAATTAATTAGTTACGCTAGTTTTAGTGTCTAATATTCCATATTATATATGTACTCACTTTGGAGTAAAAAAATGTGTAATTCCTCCAAGCTTTAGTATAGCTCCTCTTCCTTAAAAAATGAATAATAATTCTTATCCATCCTAGCTTCTTCTATAAAATGAAATTTCAGTCAATGAAAGTTTATTACTAGCTATTTACATGCAGGATAAAAATAATTATCTAAAAGGACTCTTAAACGTTAAAATTTCTAAAAGCTGTTCATTTAACTCCTTTATAGGAGTACTGTAATCTTGACGATGCCACTCAATTAACATTCCAAGGATTGCATTTGTTTGGTAACTAATATAATAATCCATCTGAACGGAACTTACTTTCTCAAATGTGTAATCATCAATTGATTCTTTCATAAAAGATCTTACTGTATCAAAAAGCATATAAAAATACATCATCGGAATGTGCTCATCAAACACAATCTGGTAAAAATCCCGATAGTTATTTACATGATGAAAAATTCGAATCATATCAGCTTTTATAAACTTAATATTATTATTTGTTTTATTATATGGTTCTCGATAAGATAATTTTAAATCCTCTACAATGACCTCTACATAGCTCTTAAATAAATGGTGCACATCCTTATAATGCAAATAAAATGTGCCTCGATTAATTCTTGCTAAACGACAGAGTTCAGCAATTGTTATCGTCTCTAAAGGCTTCGTCTTTAGTAATGTAAACAAAGCCTTTCTTAAACTTTCCTGAGTTTTAATAACTCGTAAATCTTTCTTCACTTTTTCACCTCATTAATGTGCACTTGTCTTAGCATACGTTTAATAAACATCATAAATCATTTTCCTGTTGATTGCCCTTCTATTACTATTCCATTATAATTATAATTAGACACGTGTTCAATAAAATCCACTTTGGGAGGCTATTTCATATGAAATTGAAAGACAAATCCGCAATTGTAACTGGGGCAGCATCAGGTATGGGAAAGGCAATAGCAGAATTATACGCAAAAGAAGGGGCAAAAGTTATTGTTGCTGATCTTAATCTAGAAGGGGCAGAAGCAGTAGCTGAAGGAATCCGTGAAAAAGGAGCAATTGCAAAGGCTCTTAAGGTTAACGTTGCAAAGCAAGAGGATATTGATCATATGATCAATACTGCAACACAAGAATTTGGAACGTTAGATATCTTAGTGAATAACGCAGGAATTATGGACGGATTTGAGCCTGTTGGTGATATAACAGACGAAAGCTGGGATTTAATATTTGATGTGAATACAAAGGGCGTTATGCGAGCAATGCGCAAAGCAATTCCAATTTTCTTAGAAAAAGAAAGCGGTGTAATTATTAACACAGCCTCTACTGGCGGTGTTAATGGGGCTCACGCTGGAGCAACCTATGGAGCTTCCAAACATGCTGTTATTGGACTCACTAAAAATACTGGTTATATGTATGCGAAGAATGGAATTCGATGTAATGCAATTGCGCCAGGAGGCGTACAAACAAATATTGGAGCTTCCATGAAAAACATAAATAAATTTGGTGCTGGACGGATTAAGGCTGTTCATGATGTCATGCCTCGCATGGGTGAATCTGAAGAAATCGCCCAAGTAGCTTTATTTTTAGCTTCTGATGATTCAAGCTTTGTCAATGGTACAGTTATAACAACGGATGGCGGCTGGACCGCAGCATTTTAATTTTTATAAATACTGACTTTGGGCTCAGACACCGATTATTCGGTTATCTGAGCCAGCCTTTTTATTTATATTTACACAGAACCAATCCTCTTACCACTTAGGCTATGATAAAGGTAACTACAATCGCGATGATTGTTAGATTTGCAAAAGCGGCAAATGTCCTACTTTATACTTTTTGTTTCCTTATAAATGTTGAACATCGTTGTACCAAGTGGGTATTATAACAATGAAAATAGCATCATGTTTAACACAGTAAGCCAAGTCCACCCATGATCCAGAATTATTTGTTTCAATTCTACTAAGTCATTTGGATTTAAACACACAACCCCTTCCTATTTAAATGCATATCACTTTTCAGGTTCTAGTAGAGTTATACATTTCTTTTCTTTTATGGGGTTATTAAAAATAATAGCTATGTTAGATTGCTTCCAGCTCTACTTTCTTTCTAATAGACTTTATTTCGTGTCTATTTTACTAATTTATTTGTTTTTAATTATCCTATAGAGGTAACTAAAGACTAAACCTACTAACTAATCTATTTAGATCTTCTGCAAGTTCAGACAGATCACTGGAGCTTCCTACCACTTCTTCCATTGCAGCACTTGTTTGTTGTGAAGAAGCTGATGTTTGCTCTATACCTGCAGCAGACTCCTCAGAAATTGCTGCAATTTCTTCTATTGAACGATTCATTTCCTGACTTCTACTAGCAATATTAGCCAAGTTTTCCGAAGCTGCTGAAATATTATTTACCATATCCATAACAGCAATATTAATATCATTAAATTTTTCTTCAGTCACTTCTATCTGGTTGGTCCCTTCTTCAACTTCTTTATATCCATTTCGCAAAGAAGTTACAACTGTAGTTGATTCGTTTTGAATGTTTGTTACGGTTCTTCTAATGTCTGTCACCGATTCAAATACCTGCTCAGCTAGCTTTCTTACTTCGTCTGCAACTACTGCAAAGCCTTTTCCATGCTCCCCAGCTCTAGCTGCTTCTATAGCTGCATTTAACGCAAGTAAATTTGTCTGATCAGCGATCTCTTGAATTACCCTAACAAGTTCAGAAATTTCTTGAGAATGGATGTCTAGGCCTTGTACTTTTCGAACAGAATCATGCACAATCTGATCAATTTTACTCATCTGTTCTTTTGAGGATGCCATCAACTGACTGCCCTGATTAGTAATCTGTATTACTTCTTTTGAAAAACCCTGAATACGTTCACCATTTCCATTTGCCTCTTCAACTTGTTTCACAAAAATTTGCATAGCAGAAGTTAAATCACTTGCAGTACTCGCTTGCGCTTCTGAACCAGAGGCTAATTGCTGCATGGTGGATGCGATTTGATCAGACCCCTCCTTCACTTCATTCGCAGAATAAGACAATTCTTCGCTATGAGCCGAAACGGTTTCAGAAACCTTATTTATTTGTGACAATAGATTCCGCATGTTATCATTCATGGCATTTGTTGCTTGAACAAGCTGACCAATTTCATCCTTTGATCTAATATTTAGTGAAGTATGATTTAACTCTCCTGAAGCTATCAACTTCATTCGTTCCATAACTAACTTGATAGGTTTGGTTATTCTGTTTGTTATTATTAATGACACAAGAACAGCAAGTAATAATATCACACCTAAACTTATCAAAATTGGTTTAATTATAACTTGTGCTTTTTTCTGAAAGTCCTTTACATTAACTGTCCCACCAAGAATCCACCCAGTAGTAGGGTTTTTAGAAAACCCCATTACGGCATCTTCACCTTTAATTTTATATTCAACTAACCCTTGTTCACCAGATTTCAATATTTTTTTATAATAATCTTCTCCTGATTCATCCTTTCCGATTTTTTCCTTATTAGGATGAGCTATCAGATTACCTGATTGATCAAGAATAACAGCAAAACCAGTTTCTCCTATCGTAATATTATCTATCATCTCAATTAACGTACTAACAAATACGTCCGCAGACATTACACCAGCTAGCTTATTACCGTTATAATATGCTTTTGCTGCAGTCACAACTGTTTCACCTGTACTTGCATCTATGTACGGATCTGTCCATACTATTTCCCCTCTCGCTTCAACTGCATCCTTAAACCACGGTCTTTCTTTCGCTTTGTAGTCCTCCCCTAAATCTGCAGCAGGATAAATAATCATTTCACCAGTATCAGTACCTGTATAAATAGTTACTATAGAAGAATCTGTATGCTTTGTTTCTTTAAAAAGCTCTAAAATTTCCCTTTTATTATTAGGATTATAATTTAGCAATAGATCCTTTTGTGAAAACCTTTCTAAGGTGCTCCCCATGTTCTTAAAAAACATTTCAAATGTATCATTCATACTTAACATTTGATTTTCAACACTCTTGGAAAGTTCATCTGTTGTGTTTTTTACACTAGTGCTATAACTCACAAAGGAAATTATTCCTCCTGTACAAATAATAAGGATTAAAAAAGGGAGCAATATTTTTTTCTGCAGAGACATAGAAATGAAATCAGCCACTATACTTTTACTAGGTTTTAATTTATTATTATTTTCCATCATTAAACTTACACCTTTCCTAATATAATAAGCAACTTGTTAAAAATTCTTAAAAAGTGAATTATATCTATAGATATAATTCAGTCACTTTCTGTTTATCTAAAGTAATTCACATCCATAATTAATTTAATTACATCTATATATTATCCTCCATTTCAGTCATTTCAGTCTTTGTAATAGTCTTTAATTGCGATCGTTAATATGCATGTACATTGCTTCCCAGCAAATTTTCCTTTAACGATTTGACGGGTGCTACCTCCTGTTTGAATAGGTAAAAGAAACTAGTTCTATATACCTATATTATATATATCGGTTCTTTACTCACATTTGTTGAGGGACTTATAAATATTATTCCTTAGAGCTCAAATAAGGGGGAAGAAGGAATTAGCTTAAAACTTTATCGAAGTTATTACTACTCGGTCACTTTTTAGACAAAACAAAAAGGACTGCGAAATCGCAATCCCTTGTCATTATAAGCTTCCAACAGGATTTGAACCTGCGACCCCTTCCTTACCATGGAAGTGCTCTACCTGCTGAGCTATGGAAGCAGAATACAAAAAATGGCTCCACAGGTAGGATTCGAACCTACGACCGATCGGTTAACAGCCGATTGCTCTACCACTGAGCTACTGTGGAACAATATAAAAAATTGCCTGGCGGCGTCCTACTCTCACAGGGGCAATGCCCCAACTACCATCGGCGCTGAAGAGCTTAACTGCTGTGTTCGGCATGGGAACAGGTGTGACCTCTTCGCTATCGCTACCAGACAAATGTCT
>NZ_JARUVL010000021.1 GCF_030137545.1 Virgibacillus sp. LDC-1
TTAAAAAATAGATAGGAATATAAACGGTTGACGGTCAATTTCGAAGCCCCTTTAGGGGCCTCGTTGGTAAAGTGCCCTTATAGGGCGAAACTAAAACCGCCCGTTTTACGGGCGGATAGTTACTTAAGCTAAATAATTTTTGCGAATGTTCACTTTATCGTAATCAATCGAGATGTTTACGTATAGAATAAGTGTTAGAATGAAGGTAATTAGTTATGTCGTAATTATCTTTTTAATGAAAAATGGAAGGGGCTGAGAAAATTGTACTCTAAGTTATTGGCTGAACAACATTCTAATAAAGACACAAATATATCAAATGAACTGCGGAAGTTGTTATGTTCATTGGGAACACCTAAAAAGATAGAGAAAGACGAATACCTTTATCATGAGGGTTCAGATGCTCAAGAAATATTTCTTATCCAATCGGGCTTGGTACACATTACATTGCTAACTTCAGATGGTAAGGAACTTTCTATGCGTATTTGTAAAAGTGGTGACATATTCGGAGAGCTTACTTTGTTTACAAATAATCCAAAGTACTTACTAAGTGCTCGGGCTCTTCAAAAAGGGGTAGTTCTTCTTATTGATAAAGAGAAGTTGGAACAAGAACTAATGACCAATAGTGCACTTACTTTTGAATTTATGAGATGGGTAAGTGATCATATGCGTAAATTCCAATCGAAAATTAGAGATTTATTATTGAATGGAAAAAAAGGTGCCTTATACTCCACGCTCATCCGTTTATCTAATAGCTATGGAAAAGCGAACGAGGATGGGTTACTAATTGATATTGCCATGACAAATCAAGAGCTAGCTAATTTTTGCGCAGCTACACGCGAAAGTGTAAATCGAATGCTAGCAGAGCTTCGGACATTAAATGTTATTTCCATACAACAAGATGGGAAAATATTAATTAAAAATGTTCAATTTTTAAGAGATGAAATTGGGTGTGATAATTGTCCGATAGAAGTGTGTAACATTAATTAGTTGATTGATTATACAAGTAATACGCATGTTGAGCTTTCACTTGTCAGAAAGCGTTACTTAGCCACCTATATAAGACATTTCAATCCGCTTCTTTTTTAAATTCGACGTTCCTATTCGTTCATCTGAATAACGGTCCTGTCGGTTATGCCATATTTCTTTAATTGCAATTTGAATTTCTTTATTTGATAACCCTGAACGAATCATTTGTTTTAGATCAATTCCATCAGAAGCGAATAAACACGTATATAACTTTCCATCAGCAGCGATTCGTGCACGCGTACAAGTAGAACAAAAAGATTCTGATACAGAAGTAATAAAGCCTACCTCCGTATTTGTTCCTTTATAATAATACCTTTGAGCAACCTCACCCAAGTAACTGGACTTTATTGGCTCTAAAGAAAAAGAATGTGATAATGTATCGATGATTTCTTTTTTTGTTACCACTTTACTTAAGTCCCATTTATTCGAAGTACCAACATCCATAAACTCTATAAAGCGAAGTGTTATCCCCTTTTCTTTAAAAAAGGCTGCCATTGGTAAAATTTCTTGTTCATTCATTCCCTTTTTTACAACCATATTTACTTTAACAAGCAACCCCGCAAGAGACGCTTTTTCGATGCCCTTTAAGATTTGATTCGTAGCAATTCCGCTATCATTAATAGCTTGAAACGTGTCGTTGTTCAAGGCATCTAAGCTTACATTAACACGTTTTAATCCTGCTGCTACTAGCTGATCTGCTAATTTCTCTAACAAGACACCGTTCGTTGTGAGACCGATATCCTCTAATCCATCTATAGCCGACACGTGCGCTATTAATTTAGATAAATTTCTTCTCAAAAGAGGCTCGCCGCCAGTAATGCGTAACTTTTTTACTCCGAGTTCAACAAAAATAGATGCAAGTCTTTCAATCTCGTCAAACTGTAACATGTTATCCTTTGGCATGAATGTATAATCTTTTCCAAAGATTTCTTTTGGCATACAATATCTACAACGAAAATTACAACGATCTGTGACGGAAATCCGTAAATCACGCATTGGCCGACCAAGTTTATCTGTAATGTTCATCACTATTCCTCTTTCCATCGATTTATATTGTCTATATTATAATGCTAAAGAAAAGAGCAAGCTGTTAAAAACATCACGCGCGAAGAATTTGTTTAATCGAAAATGGCACACTAAGCTCTGCAATGGACAATGATAAAACTTAACATGTTTTATCTAATTGTGTTAATTTCATTTGATAACTTCTAATTTCTTCTGCAATTCCCCTTCTTTTATAAAAAGAGATTACAAGTCGATATGCTTCTTTAAGCAGTGTGTAATTGTTTGTTTTTCGTAATAATTCGATGCTTTGCCTATATGCCGCTTCTGCCTTTCTAAAATCAGGATTACTTTTTTTCTCATAGCAGGTAGCAAGTTTTAGAATGGCTATTCCTTGTTTCTCATGATGTGAAGAAGCTAACGTTGAAAATGCATGAATCGCATCAACATAATAGCTTATGGCGTCTTTGGTTTTCCCCTGCTCATAATGTGTGTCACCTAGTGCAATCAGTGAGTTTACGAAAGTGATTGTATTTTTTTGATTGTTTTCAGAAAGTAGATGTAATATTTGATGATGTATATTTACAAGCGACGCATCATTTTTCGTTTTTGTGTAAATTTCAACTAATCCTAAAAGCGTTTGAAGTCGAAGTAAAGAGAAGTTGTTGGAAACGATCAATCCCTTTTTATAATGAATCTCTGCTTGTTGTAAATCACCTGAAAGAAGGGAGAGCTTGCCGATTTTTTCGTTAATATAGGCTACTAGATATGGAATAGGGGGTTTGTGTGAAGAAATCCCTTTACATGCTTCTTGATAATATAGGCTTGCTCTAGTGAAGGCCCCCATATTCTCGTCTAATTCTCCTAACATCATGTTTATTCTAATAAAGTCAAGATCTGATTGTAGTGAGAGCCGCTCAAAAAGTGTTAAGACTTCTAACAGTTTCTTCCTTGCCAACTGCATGTTACTAAAGAAATAGATTTCTGCAATTTTAAGTTGAATTTGGGCAACAGAAGATGTATCATTTATCTTTTCATATGCTGTTGATAACCATTCTAGTCGATTAATTGCCTCGTTATAGTTCTCGGCTTGAACGTAAACATCAATCAACGTGTGCATTACTCGAACGGTTAGTGGATGCGTAGCGGAAACTATCTGTTTGAAATAGGTTATCGCTTTTTCAAATTGTATGATCCCATTTTCAAAATCGCCTTCATCGATAAAGACGCTTCCTAAATTACGATAAATATAGCCGAAAGCTAATAGGTTATCTGGTTCCTTTTTTTCTAATTGCTCCAGCAACTTGGCGAGTAATATCCGTGCTTCTTTAAAATGTCCATAAGCTCTTTCTAGCTCAGCGTAATTTAGAATTAATTCGATTCGACCAGCCATGTTAATGGTGGGACACTCGTTTACTTTTAATAGCGCTTGTTTAAAGTAGGTGACCGCTTTATCATAATGATGTGTTTTTCGATAATGATTGGCGATCGTGCTTAATGCAAAAAACTGCTTATCACGGTCTGTTGTTGTTTGCAACAATGCTTCTATTGCCTGTATGTTTGGTGACGTACCATTCATTTTGTTCCCCCCTTGTTCAAATAGTGAATCACATTACAAAATAATATGAACGAATATTAGAAAGAATAGTAGCATGCCTCCATAGAGATGTACTTTTCGTTTAAGCCCGCTTGGCCAATATTGACGTAACCATCCAGTGCTAACTTGAATGATTAATGTAAGTCCTGCTAGTATTCCGATGAACATTTTAGGATAGTCCAGAAGAATGCCGTACTTGTTCATAATCCAGATCGCATGGCAAAGAATAAGCAATAGTGCAGCAGTTCCACTCCATTTATGATAGGGCAGTGCTTTTTTAGAGATATTTGCGAATTTAATTTTTGTTTTTCTTCTTGGAGCATTACGAATCGTTGAAAAGACAGCGTGACGTGTCCAATTAAACAAAAACAAGAGTAATCCAATAAAGCCCAACCATAAAAACAAGGATATACTATGAAAATAACTTCGCTTTACTAACTGCCATATTGCTGTAATGAGCAATGCTAGGTTTAAATAAAACCACTTGTTCATCATTTTCCTCACCATACTTCATAGAATTTTTTCTTTACGAAACGTTCATTACACTTCTCTAGTAGGTATACGTTTTTTGTAAATAATATAGCTTCTCTGTAAGTATCTTATCGGAAAACTGAACACATGCACAAGTCTAGTGAATGGCCAAATGATATAAAGCGTAAAGGTAGATAAAATATGAATCTTAAACCAAATTGGTACGGTTTCCATCAGCTCTGGTTGAATATTAAAGTAGAACAGGCCTCGCAACCATGGTGCAATGGTGGTACGATAATCAAAACCATTCGCATCGATGTTTAGTGTAGTAGCGGTTACCCCGGTAATAATGACAATTAATAAAATGCCTAATGTGATCCAATCGCTCAAAGATGTTGTTGCTTTTATCCGTTTTACTTGAATTCTACGGAAGGTTAGAAGGATCGTTCCTATTAAAACAGCAATTCCTGCTGGAAGTCCAAAAGCGATAGCTAAGATATGATAGGTGTGCTCTGAGATTCCAACACGGTTATAAAATTCTATCGGGATTATTAAACCAAGCACATGACCTCCAAACACGAAGATAATTCCAAAGTGGAATAAGAGTGATCCCCATCGTAATCGTTTCTTTTCTAATAATTCACTAGACTTCGTTGTCCAGCCAAATTGATCTTTTTGATAACGGTACAGATGTCCACCAATAAATATTGTTAATACGATATATGGTAAAACACCCCATAAAATCCAATCCATTGATCATCCCTCCTTAATTGGCATTTTGTCATTTAAATCTTGTCGACTTGTTTTATGTTTATAGGAGCTAAACCATTTTTGTTCATATGGTTAAACAATGCATCAAACAAAAACACATAATGGCTTTGTAATGTATCAATCTTCTCACGCATTTCAGTTAATGCTTTTTGATGCATTTGCAGTAGTTCATTGCTTTTATCAACACTTACATTCGCACAAAATTCCAGCATAAGAGGTAAGAAATCGGGTAATTCTTTATCTGTGATATCAAATCCCTCTGATTGATAAAATTGTTTTAGTTTTAATAGCTCTATCCCGCGTTCTCTTTGCTCTCCTAGCTTTAGGTATGTGACGTACAGATTCGTTGTTTTTCCGAAATCGAAGTGTTCAATATAATGATCGATCCAATCGTCGAACGGCATTTGCTCTGATTGCGTAATAAAGTTCAAAAGATGATGCTTAGTAATCCCATCTTCAAGTTGTTCAATGTCATCGACCAGCTCAGGTAATATTTCTTTCATTTTTTGAGTTGGATATTGTAATAAAAAGGCGATTAATTGATAAACAGTATCCATTTTGTTCAACTCCCTATTCACACGGATTTTCTTCCATATCACATCGTTTGTTTAAACGATGCCACAACTTCCAGGTCCACCAGCAAAGTCCAACCCACAAGTTCCCTGTTCTTCATACAAGTCTTGTACTTCTTCTCTATGACTTTTTGGTATAACAAAGCGATCTTCATATTTAGCAATGGCTAATAGACGATACATCTTTCGGATGTCATCCTCCGTCAAACCTAAATCGGAAATCGAAGTTTGATCAAAAGCTTTTCCTGTTAAGTCTGCACGCATGTAACTACGCATTACAGTCATTTTTTTAAGAACGGTACGAATGTGTTCGGTATCACCAGCAGTTAAAAGATTAGCTAAATATTCAATTGGAATCCGCATATTGTCTATTGCAGGAAAGATGTCTGCGGTGTCCGCGTTACTCCCTTTTCCCTCAATCATATTCATGATTGGACTAAGTGGTGGAATATACCAAACCATTGGCATGGTGCGATATTCAGGGTGCAAAGGTAAAGCAATTTTCCAATCAATAATCATTTTATATAGAGGTGATTGTTGAGCCGCTTCAATCCAATCCATCGGAATGCCTTCTTTTTTTGCTTCTTTAATTACTTCTGGATCATGCGGATCAAGAAAAATTTCTAGCTGAGAATGATAAAGCTCCTTTTCGTCTTCTACAGAAGCTGCTTCGGACACTTTGTCCGCATCGTAAAGCATCACGCCAATATAACGAATTCTGCCTACGCATGTTTCAGAACAAATAGTTGGTTGCCCGTTCTCAATACGTGGATAACAAAGTGTGCATTTTTCAGCTTTATTTGTCTTCCAATTAAAATAAACTTTTTTGTAAGGACAAGAAGTAACGCAGTGTCTCCAAGCGCGACAAGCATTTTGATCTACGAGAACAATCCCATCTTCATCACGCTTATACATCGCTCCTGATGGACAAGCAGAGACGCAAGGTGCATTGATACAATGCTCACAAATGCGTGGAAGATACATCATGAATACATCTTCAAATTCTGTTTTAATGGATTCCTCCATTTGCATCACATTTGGATCTTGAGGTCCAGTTATATGTCCTCCAGCTAAGTCATCTTCCCAATTTGGCCCCCATTCCAAGTCCATAAAATCGCCAGTAATAGCAGATTTTGCTCGTGCAACAGGCTGATGCTTTTTTTCTGGTGAATTGATTAATGTTTCATAATCATAATTCCAAGGTTCATAGTAATCATCCAGTTCTGGTTGGTCTGGATTGTGGAATAAATTAAGTAAACGATTCGTTTTTGAACCGGATTTTAAACGAAGCTTTCCGTTGTTTAGTTCCCAACCGCCTTTATATTTTTCTTGATCTTCCCATTGTTTTGGATAGCCGATACCTGGCTTTGTTTCTACGTTGTTAAAGTACATATACTCTGCACCTGGACGATTTGTCCAGGTGTTTTTACAGGTGACACTACAAGTATGACAACCAATACATTTATCAAGATTCATTACCATTCCAACTTGCGCTTTAATCTTCAAGCCAATCAACCTCCTTAAGCTTTCGAATGATGACGTTTAAATCACGTTGGTTTCCTGTTGGACCATAGTAGTTAAAGCCATAGCTAAGTTGAGCATAACCACCAATCATATGGGTAGGTTTCACGTGTATTCTCGTTGGACTATTATGCGTCCCACCACGATTTTGTGTTAGTTTTGTTCCTGGTACGTGAATGTGTCTATCTTGAGCATGATGCATAAAAGCCATTGTTCTAGGGATTCGGTGGGATACAACGGCACGGGCAACAACGACGCCATTTCTGTTAAAGCATTCAATCCAGTCATTATCTTCTACATCGATTTCTTTCGCATCATCTTTATTAAGCCAAATGGTTGGACCACCTCGAAATAGAGTTAACATTGGTTGCGCGTCGAAATACATGCTATGAATCGACCACTTATTATGTGGTGTTAAATAATTTAATGTGATTTCTTTTCCTTCTGTCTTTGGTCGATTTGATCGAAAAGGCTGTTGGTTCAAGATTGGCTTATACACTGCAAATGCTTCGCCGAATTCTTTCATCATGTCATGATCGACAAAGAAAGACTGTCTTCCTGTAATCGTACGGAAAGGTATTAATCGTTCAATATTTGTTGTAAACGGAGAATACCTTCTACCATCTTTTTCTGAACCACTAAACGCTGGTGATGTAATAACCGTCATTGGTTGCTTTGTAATCTTTTCGAAGGTAAATCGTTCTTCTTCTCGTTCAGAAGCTAGATCCCTTAAATCTACGTTCGTTATTTTTTCAAGTGACTCCCATGCCTTCGTGGCGACTTTTCCATTAGTTGTTGAAGAAAGCATTAATACAGCTTCACATGCATTCCGCGCACTTGTAATATCTGGGCAACCATTAGCAATACTTCCATTTTCAATTGTCCCAAGGATGTGCTTTGCCTGTTCATACTCTTTATCCATGCTCCAGCTAATTCCTTTACCACCATAAGGTTTAAGAGCGACATTCGGTCCAAGCGCAGTCATTTTATGATAAATTTGCTTATAATCTCGCTCGACAATATGAATATCTGGCATTGTTTTTCCTGGAATTGGTTCACATTCGCCTTTAGACCAGTCTTTAATTTCGCCATATGGTTGTGCCATTTCTGCTTTTGAATCATGTTGTAAAGGTGTCGCAACTACTTCTTTAATCGGCTCAAACGAAACTTCCGCAGCTAAATCAGATACGCCTTTTGCTAATTGCTTGAAGATGTCCCAGTCTGATTTCGATTCCCAAGGTGTCGCTATGGCAGGATTAAATGGATGTACAAATGGATGCATATCCGTACTAGATAAATCGTGTTTTTCATACCATGTCGCTGCTGGTAGGATAACATCTGAATAAAGTGCAGTCCCTGCCATGCGGAAGTCTAGATTAATTAATAAATCAAGCTTTCCTTCAGGTGCATTTTCCCGCCATGTGATCTCTTCTGGCTTTAAACTATCTTCATCTGAATTAAGCAAGCCATGACTGGTACCTAATAAATGTTTTAAAAAATATTCATGGCCTTTTCCCGAGCTTGAAATTAAATTGGCTCGCCATACAAACAAGTTACGTGGGAAGTTAACGGCATTATCTGGATCTTCTATGGAAAATTGCAGGGATTTATTTTTCAGTTGTTCTGCAATATAACTTCCTATTTCTTCTTGTGATTCATGGTCATTCGCCACAGCTTCCTCGTAAAGATCAATCCCATTTTTATTAAATGTAGGGTAAGAAGGAAGCCAACCTAGACGAGCTGCTAGAATATTGTAATCTCCGTGATGGTCATAACGTGCTTTATTTATATTTGCAGCTGCTAGTTCACTAACTGGCGTTTCCTCGTAACGCCATTGATCTGTAGCAAAATAGAAAAACGACGTTCCGTTTTGTAACTTCGGAGGTCCACCCCAGTCTTTTGCCGTAGCAATCGTGTTCCATCCTTCAGCTGGTCGTAGCTTTTCTTGACCAACATAATGTGCCCAGCCACCGCCATTTACCCCTTGTGCTCCAACCATCATGACAAGATTAATAATGGCGCGATAGATTGTATCTGAATTGAACCAATGGTTGATTCCTGCGCCCATTATAATCATGGAGCGTCCTTTCGTATCAATGGCATTCTGTGCGAACTCTCGTGCAATCTTAATTACTAGATTTCTATCTACGCCAGAAATAGTTTCTTGCCAAGCAGGAGAAAATGGAGCTATATCATCATATTGCTTGGCAACTTCGCCACCTATTCCCCGGTCGATTCCATAGTTGGCTAACATTAAATCATATACGGTAGTAATATATTCTTGTTTGCCATTTATTTCGATTGTCTTAACTGGAACGGCTCGTTTTACCATTCGTTTCGAGATGTCGTCAAAGTACGGCATATCGACGGAAACAATATTGTCTTCTGAGCCAAGGAAGCTAAGAAGGGGTTCGATTGCTTCTTCTGTGTTTTCATCGATTAAACGCAAATTCCATTTGCCGTTTTCATCCCATCGTGCGCCCATTGTGCCATGTGGGATAGCGAATTTATTAGTGGATGTATTAAATAATGCCGGTTTCCACGCATTGTTTTCAGATTCTATCCCTATATCTTTTGCGTGTAAAAAGCGATCTACGCTAAGACCATCTTCGCCAGCCTTTAAGCGAACGGCAAACGGAAAATCTGTGTATTGCTTTGCATATTGTTCAAAATAAGGCGTTTTTTGTTTATGATAAAATTCATTTAAAATAACATGGCCCATTGCCATTGCAACAGCGCCGTCTGTTCCTTGCTTTACGGACATCCACTCGTCAGCAAATTTCGTTGATTCCGCATAATCGGGGCTAACGGAAATAACCTTTGTACCACGATATCTTGCCTCAGCTAAGAAATGAGCATCTGGTGTTCTAGTAAGTGGTACATTAGAACCCCAAGTCATGATATATCCTGCATTAAACCAATCGGAGCTTTCTGGGACGTCTGTTTGATCACCCCAAATTTGTGGTGAAGCGGGTGGTAAGTCGGCATACCAATCATAAAAGCTAAGCATCGGACCACCAATTAAAGACATAAACCGACTTCCGGCTGCATGGCTCAGCATAGACATAGCAGGAATTGGTGAAAATCCTACATTTCGATCTGGTCCATATTTTTTGATCGTATAGAGGACAGATGCGGCTATTAGTTTTGTGACCTCTTCCCACTCTGCGCGTACTAGCCCTCCTCTTCCTCTCGCTTGTTTATACAGTTTTGCTTTTTCTTTATCCTCAACAATACTTGCCCATGCTTCTAACGCATTGGTATGTGTTTCCAGTGCTTCTCTCCATAAATGCAACAATTTTTTTCGAATATAAGGGTACTTCACACGCAAAGGACTGTATATATACCATGAAAAGCTAGCTCCTCTCGGGCATCCGCGTGGTTCAAATTCCGGCATATCTGGACCTGTCGTCGGATAGTCTATTTGCTGTCCTTCCCAAGTAACGATTCCGTCTTTTACAAAGATATTCCAACTGCATGATCCAGTACAGTTGACCCCGTGGGTGGAACGGATGACCTTATCATGTTGCCATCTACGACGGTAGGCGTTTTCCCAATCGCGATTCCCTTCTTGTAATTGGCTATGGTTATCGGAGTATGTTTCCTTTGGTTTTAAATAGTTCAATCTTTGCCATAACGGAGATGGTTTTTTTTTCATCGTAAATCCCTCCTTGGAATTTCTCTTAATTTATATGTCTATTGAAGCATTTAAAAATTCCCTATGGTGTGAAAAACTTCACATCAAAATGGAATGTCACGATTTCGTCAATATTGCTTTAAAAATTTGTTTTCGTGTGATGTTTTTCACAATATATAGCAAATTTTGTATCTAAACTGAGATTAATAATAAATTTAAAAAAGGTTAGGTGAGCAAATATGAAAAAATCAAGTGTTCAGCTGTTGTTACAAACATCAAATCTGTTTGTAGGTTTTATGGTGTGGGTGCTTATTTCTTCTCTTATGCCTAGTATTAAGGAAGATATTATACTAACCTCTGGGCAAGCTTCACTCATTACAGCAATCCCTGTTATTTTAGGTTCTTTATTGCGCATTCCGATTGGCTTTTATACAAATCGATTAGGAGCAAAAAAACTATTTATCATTAGCTTTATCATTTTGTTAGTTCCTGTGTTTTATATTAGTTTTGCCGATTCTTTTATCGATTTAGTTGTTGGCGGTCTAATACTCGGTATAGGTGGTGCGGTGTTTTCCATTGGGGTAACGTCACTTCCAAAATATTACCCTAAAGAAAAGCACGGGTTTATTAACGGAATATATGCTATTGGAAACGTGGGTACGGCGATAACAACATTTGCAGCACCAGTTTTAGCTGGCCTTATCGGTTGGCAAAGCACAGTCCGTTTATATTTGATTTTGCTGCTTGTATTTACTTTAATAACCTTTCTATTAGGAGACCGTGACGAGTCAAAGATCAAGCTTTCGATGGGAGAACAAATTAGAGGCGTTTATAAGAATACAAAGCTTTGGTTTCTAAGTTTATTTTATTTTATTACCTTTGGATCTTTTGTCGCGTTTACTGTTTTTTTACCTAATTTTTTAGTGAATAACTTTGCTTTGAATCCAGTTGATGCGGGAATTCGTACGGCGGGGTTCATTGTACTAGCTACATTGATGCGTCCGATTGGCGGTTGGTTGGCAGATAAGTTTAATGCCTTTATTATATTGATGTTTACTTTTGTCGGTGTTGCTATTTCTGGTATTCTTCTGTCGTTTTCGTTAAACATTACCTGGTATTCCGTTGGAGCATTAGCTGTGGCGGTTTGTGTAGGAATAGGGAATGGGACGGTCTTTAAGTTAGTACCACTCTATTTTACGAAGCAAGCTGGTGTCGTGAATGGTATTGTTGCAGCAATGGGAGGGTTAGGAGGTTTCTTTCCACCATTGCTTTTATCTACTGTTTATAGCATGACAGGACATTATTCGATTGCATTTATGCTGTTATCTGAACTAGCAATGGTTTGTTTCGTTATCGTGATATTCATGTATTACAAAGACCAGTTAAATATGGAAAAGAGTATTATTGAGGGGACAGTAGAGGGGATTATCGTAACGAATAATAGCGGAATAATTCAAGATGTTAACCCGGCTTTTACGAAGGTAACTGGTTTTACAAAAGAAGAAGCAATTGGAAAAACACCTCGTTTATTATCGTCTGGTAAGCATGGCCCATCCTTTTACAATCAAATGTGGCGTACAATTGAATCCCAGGGCTTCTGGAAAGGTGAGATTTGGAATCAGCGTAAAAATGGTGACATTTATAAAGAATTGTTGACGATCAGTGCAATTGAAAACGATGCTGGTGAAGTGAAATTTTACGCAGGAATGTTTAATGAACTAGAAAATAATTAATTAGCAGGATTCTGGAATAGATATTTGGTTCCAGAATCCTTTTAATATGTCTTGGAAGCAAAAAAGAACCATGGTTATATGACACAATCAACACTTCATGCCGTACATCAACAGATGCTACGTAAACTAGCGGTATTCGGCGCACATGTAGATGATATTGCTTATTGTTCACACAAGCCTCATGAAGGCTGTCCCTGTCGAAAGCCGCAGCCAAAAATGCTCCTTGACCTTGCTAAAAAGCATCACATTGATTTAGCACGTAGCTATATGGTGGGAGAACGGAAACAGGATATAGAGGCAGGAAGTTAAAATGGCTATGGCCATATTCGGAAAAAAAGAAATGACAATGTATTGACTAATTTTATTAGATAGTCATCCGATGAAAACAATGTGCGAAGTATTTGATATACTAAAAGTACATACTATCAGTCATTAAATAAAACAATCTCTAATCGCGAGCGACAAGCCTTAAGGTGCACCGGAAATTCATCATCTTTTAATTGAAGAAGACCATAGGTAAGCCTTAAGCGTGTTAAGCGTTTAGTGAAGAAGTTGATATTAGATTAATAAACGCGAAAAAAATTCGCGCAATACAAGTAAGGCTCTATGTCAAACCATTGCATATTTCCTTTATATAATCATACTCTATTTTTAACCTAAAACAATTTAAGAATATGATGCTAGTATAAGTTTTTTCGTCACATGAATCTTTATTATGAACATAAAAAGTGGATGGAGTTGAATAACTGATAATTATATTATATAAGGAGACAACAAATGCCTATTATTAAGCATATACAAATAATACAAGCACCTATTAATTTATGTTTTGATCTTGCAAGAAATGTAGACATACATGTTAAAACTAGCTTTAAAACTAAAGAGAAAGCTGTAGGAGGGGTTACGGAGGGCTTATTAGAAAAGGGTGATACAGTCACTTGGGAAGCTATTCATTTTGGTATTCGACAAATATTAACAGTAAAAGTGATTCATATGAAAAAGCCTACTTTATTTGTCGATGTTATGATAAAGGGAGCTTTCAGTTCTTTTAAGCATACCCACCAATTTATTGAAATGAATGATTTTACTGTAATGATTGATGTATTTGAATATAAGTCGCCTTTTGGTCCGATTGGTGTTATTGCAGACAAATTATTTTTAAAAAAGTATATGTCAGACTTTATATATTCTCGTGGAAAAGAATTAAAAAGAATTGCAGAAAATAATAGTTAACAATATCATATATAACCATTATATAAAACTCCATAAGACGTATCTACTAAACGTGTTTTTTATCTTCCATCATCTCTTCTTTGTGTTCATTAGAGACTAAACATCAAAAGAATAATACTCAAAACTACTACTAAACGTATCGTTGAATTAGATGTTATTTTCAAACGCTTTTAAGAGGATTAGATTTCTGGGAACCTCAGTGATCACCGATTTTTTCACTTATCCGGTGAGTATGAGAAAGAACAAGAAAGATTAAAAGCGTCATCTCATACATTACAAAAAGAGTTAAAAGAACACGAGAAAAAGAAAACAAATATCCGAAAATATGTCCAGATCGCTAGAAAGTATACGAAACTGGAGAAGTTGGAAACGGCAATTTTAAAAGAATTAATCGACAAAATTTTAGTGTCAGCGATAGGTCATCAAACCAAGACACAGGAGATTACCATTGTGTATAATTTTATTGGTGCGTTTGATTTTAATAGAGCGATTCATCAAACGAAAAGAAAAGATAAACATACAATAGTTGAGCTCATTTAATATTCCATCAACTTTGTATCCATGCTTTCTTAATTCAGAACACCTTATAAAGGCTGATTTATATTTTGAAGTTTTATATACCTTTGCAGAATGGCTTCTTGGCAAGAGATTCCTCATAATCCGTGGTTCTATGCAAACATATGTGCTACGATAGAAGGACGAGGATTGCTGTAAAAAGGCGATTTCTTGATTGATAGATTAAATTAGGTGATGACATGACATATATAAATAGAATATCCGTGCGTGCCTTAGTAGAGCATGTGTTTCGAAGCGGAAGTATCGAATCTGGATTTCGAACGACAGCTTCACTAACAGAAGGAACAAGGATTCATCAAACCATCCAAAAAACGTATCGCGATCAAGACCAAAAGGAAGTGTATTTAAAAACAGAAATTTCCGTTGGGGATATTACACTCCTTGTTGATGGACGATGTGACGGGCTGCTTGTTGAAGAAGACGGTTCGATTATTATCGATGAAATAAAGTCTACAAAGCATGCCCTCGCTCAATTTACTGCAGATTCCTATCCAGTTCATTGGGCACAAGCTAATTTTTATGGATACATGTATGCGAAGGACCATGCGTTAGAACGGATAACCATTCAGTTAACCTATGTACAAACACAAACGGGAAAACAAAAGCAACTACAAAATGAGATGAGCTTTAAGGAGCTTGAGGACTTTGTTCATCAGGTTGTAAATCAGTATGCATCGTTTGCAAATCGGAAACAAAGCCATGCCGAGAAACGAACAGAGTCGAGTAAAGCGTTAGCCTTTCCCTTTGCATCGTATCGAGATGGCCAGCGAAAGCTAGCGGGAACTGTCTATAAAACGATAGAAAGCAATAAAAATCTGTTTGCGAGAGCAGCAACAGGAATTGGCAAGACGATGTCTACGATATTTCCGGCGATTAAGGCAATAGGAGAAGGCCATATTGAGCGGATTTTTTATTTAACGGCAAAAACGATAACACGCACTGCTGCAGAAGAAGCTTTAAAGCAATTAATCGCAAATGGCGTTCAATTAAAGGTTGTTACAATTACCGCAAAGGATAAAATTTGTTTTCAAGAAGAAATGGTTTGTGATAAAGCGAATTGCATTTTCGCAGATGGCTATTATGACCGGATTAATGGTGCCATGCTAGATATTTTAGAGCAGGAATGCTTGATGACTAGAAATGTTATTGAAACTTATGCCCGAAAGCATCAAGTTTGTCCTTTTGAATTTTCTCTAGACCTTGCCTATGAGGCCGATGTTGTTATTTGTGATTACAATTATATTTTTGATCCGCGCGTATCCTTAAAAAGGCTGATCGAGGAGCATAAAAAACAGACAGCATTGCTTATTGATGAAGCACATAATCTTGTGGATCGAGCACGAGAAATGTACTCCGCTACATTGGTAAAGTCACATTACTATGATGTAGAACGCTATTACGAAGAAATAAACCCAGCCATTGCTAACTCAGCAAAAGCAGTGAGTGAGCACCTGTTTGTTAAAAAACAGGAGGAATTCGTTGTTGGAGAAGAATTAGATATCGATTTAGTGGATAAAGTAGAAATCTTTTCCATGCATGCAGAGGATGCACTTTTAGAGGAAGATGGGAAAAATGAACGATTGCTGGAGGCGTATTTTTCCGCGCAAGCATTTGTGAAAATCGCCCGCTTATATGATCATCGGTATACAACGTACTGTATGGTTGATCAAAGTGAGGTAAGTTTGAAGCTTTTTTGTATGGATCCATCGCATCTTATTAAACAGATGAGTAAGGGATTTCGTTCAAAGGTATTTTTTTCTGCAACATTAATTCCGGGTGAATATTATAAAAAGCTGTTAGGTGGAACAGCAGAAGATTATACGGTTTCCATACCATCTCCTTTCGAGCGAGAGAAGGTGAAGGTAATGATTAAACCATTATCTACGCGCTATCGAGATCGAAATCATACGATAAATCCAATGGTTGAATTTTTCGTAGATGTAATGAAAAAGCAATCGGGAAATTTTTTAGTTTTTTTCCCATCCTATCATTATATGCAGCTTGCTTACGAGAAATTTACAGAGCTTGCCCCTGAGCTAGAAACAATCGTTCAATCTGCAGGAATGTCTGAACAGCAACGCGAGGACTTTTTAGCGGCTTTTGATGCAGAACGGAAAGAACGATTAATCGGGTTTGCGGTGTTAGGGGGTATTTTTTCTGAAGGCGTGGATTTAAGGGGGAATCGCCTTCAGGGAGTAATTATTGTTGGGGTCGGATACCCGCAAATTGGATTAGAAAGGGATATTATAAAGGATTACTTTATGAAGCTGAACCAAAATGGCCATGACTATGCCTACGTATATCCTGGCATGAATAAAGTGCTTCAAGCAGGTGGACGACTAATACGAACGGAAGCTGATACAGGTGTAATTGCATTAGTAGATGATCGGTTTTTACAATCAAAATACCAAGCTCTTTTACCACAGGAATGGCGTCATTTTACGGTGGAAGGGGATTGAAAGTAAAGCACCTGCGTGAATGCAGGTGCTGTTCAAGCGTTTAAGATAGGATTTGCAGCTCTTTTGGAAACTTCGTTAAGATTTCTATTTCTCCTGTTTCATTGATGTATACTTCATCCTCAATTCTTACGCCACCTAATTCAGGAATGTAGATACCAGGCTCAATTGTGAAAAGCATGCCGTTTTCTGCAAGTGCTTCATTATTTTCATGGATCGATGGTTCTTCGTGTAACTCAATTCCTAATCCATGCCCGACACGATTGTTAAAATAAGCGCCATATCCTTTGTCTTGTATTACCTTTCTTGCTGCAATATCAAAGGTCTTTAACGGAACCCCTGATTGAACAGCCTTAATTCCCGCTTGGTTCGATTGTAAGACAATGTCATAGATTTCTTTTTGCTTTTCAGAGGCTTCTCCAATAACAAAGGTGCGTGTTGTATCGGAACAATATCTTTCACTTATTTTTACTCCCATATCAATGAGGAGGAAATCACCGTGTTGAATGGTGCGTTCCCCTGGTACACCGTGAGGCAATGCAGACTTTTCTCCTGCTAGTACAATGGTAGAGAAGGAAGGTCCTTCAGCTCCGAACGCTTTCATTAAATATTCTAGCTCGGCAGCTAATTCAAGCTCCGTCATGCCAACCTTTACTTTTTTAATTCCTTCTGCCATGACTTTTTCAATAATATCCACTGCTTTTTGTAAATGTACAATTTCATTTCTCGATTTTTTCAAGCGCTGTCCATTTATAAAAGGTTGAATATCGAAATAGGTAGCTTCTGGAAATGCTTTCGATAATTGGTTGTGCTGATACATCGTAACGACTTTCATTTCAAGTCCAAATCGTGTAATTTGTCCATTTAGGTTTTCCTTCAGTATATGGTAAGGGTCTTGTTCATCAGAGATCGCTACAATGTTTTTTACGATGGAAGCATCAGCAGCCATATCTTTATCCAATGCCGGCACAAAGAGCATCATTTCATCTTTCCGATTATCAATGATTAATGCCATAAATCGCTCATGCGGGTCAGATTGAAAACCAGTATAATAGAAAACATTTGCAGGGGTTGTAATCATTGCAACCTCAATGTTTTGCGATTTTAAATGAGTTTGTAGTGTGTTCAGTCTGTTTGTAAAATCGATTGTCATGTAAATCCCTCCAACTAATTGTATTTTTCTATTGTATCATGTGTATTGTTGATACGGTAATATACAAAATTGGAGTTGTTTATGTCATGAATGGGTGTG
The DNA here is from genome assembly GCF_030137545.1 of Virgibacillus sp. LDC-1. Lineage (GTDB taxonomy): Bacteria > Bacillota > Bacilli > Bacillales > Amphibacillaceae > LDC-1. Next base: position 17,848 of record NZ_JARUVL010000021.1, read on the forward strand.
ATTCCTTCCTCAATCGATAATAAAAGCAAGCTGTATTATAAATAAAGCGCACTTAATTACATATAACGAGGAAATAATATGTTATTTTCTAGATGTACATGCATAAAAGTTTCGGATTCAAGCGCTTCTAATCGTTTGTATACTAACGTATACGTACCACATGCTTCTGCAGGTAGCTTATAGTCAGATGTTACATCTCTTAATTGTGCAAGAAGGGAACCTGCATAATCATGTTCTTTTTCTAACTCTTGTATATGAGCGATGACCTTGTTTTTGTTTTCCTTTTGCATGCTTTCTAATTTGAGCAGGAGAGGAAATATATCTTTTTCTTCTTTTTCAGTATGCTCAATCATTTCTTCTTTGAATTCAGTAAATAATTCATATACTTTTAAAAGCTCCGGATGATGATTCCCGTGTACCTTGGAAACTTTTAATACGTATGGGGTTAGCTGAATAAGCTCTTCCATTAATGGATGATGGTAATGCGTTTTAATGTGATTAATAATTTCAGAAGACGAACTACTTGTCCATACCTCCAAATTGTCTGTGCGATCTATCTCTCTTTGATATAGTTCCTTTAATTCTTGGAGTACATCGTCTAAATTGACGGCCTTTTTAGAAGCTGCTTCATGAAGTGGGATATTCCCTCCACAACAAAAGTCGATCCGATATTTTTTGAAAACATCGCTTGTTTTAGGTAATTCATTAACGATATCTTTTACTAATGTATCGTTTGTGAATGGTATAGTCATAAATAATCTCCTCCTTGTTAGTTATTACAAGTAAAGGATAAATGATAATCATTTTCAGTGTAGTGATGTTTGTCACACGAACATATTCGGCTCACATGATAACAAGCAAGATAATAATAAAGAAGAATGATGCGTTTACAAATTCGAGTATTCCTAAAGTTTTAATGTTTACTCGCTTCCCATAGAAATAGATAGCTCGAATTAAACTTGGAATAAATGCAACGGCAATTAGCCAATTTCCTGTGATAACCCACCCCGCAATTATCAAAGTATGATAGATCCAAGAAAACCATTTAAATGTAGTGTTTTTTCGCTCGCGTATGATGGACTTTACATAAAAAGTAGTGCCGATAAAAAACAATATAACTAAACTAAATGATAATCGTGCTTCTGAGTTTATCGTTCCTTCTGCAAGATAAGCACTGGCTAACCCGCCAATAGCAAAAATAAGAATAGCAATGAAATCATTTGTAAACGTTCTTTCTTTATTTTGCGATGAGAAGTAAGCATTCAACGCAAAAAAGGGAATCATAATAAATCCAAAATAAATTATAGAAGGCCTATACATCAATGCGACGAGTAGGAATGCCATTGCGGGAATAAAGTAAATGATTGCCCATTTTGTGTAATACGGCATTTTCCTTTTCTTAAATAGAAGTAAAATTGGATACGTTGCTAAATAGAGTAGTAACCAGCCAATAAAGAAGGGTATGTGAACCCATATAAATCGAGTAGCGGCAACCCCAAGCCAAAAGGGTATGACAAGCATTGCCCATGCCCCATGTTGTTTTGGCATACAAAGTTTCATATTCATCCTCCTAAGAAAATTTATCTATACATCAAAGCACGCCTTCAAAACGAACGAATGTAGATTGTTTGATTCAATATGAGTATAGTAAATTTGCTTATAAAGATAAGTGAAATACATCACACGAGTAGGAAGAAACTTCTAATCGCATTATTAATAAATTTCGCGAAGAATAATTTATTCTATTTGAATTCATTTTTATGTTAGAAAAACAGTTGAATCCAATCCCTTTATACCGCGACAATAGACCTTAAACTTCATTCCTCTGTAATAAGAAAGCACTAGACCTCTGTTAAGCATCTTCTTGGTATTTTATCCAATCTACAAGCTTGTCCAACATTTCAACAAAAATAGTTTTTTTCTGACAGCTTTTCTACATTATTTTGCAAACGGTAAAGGGAAGTCGGTTCTTTTAGACTATTCAATAAATAGTATAAAATTCCGATTTTTCTATTTAAATTTTCTGTTAATATAGGGACTGCGAGGGAAGTTGTACATTTTTGTAAGCTAAAATACTTCATACGAAAGGATAGGTGAGGTTGAAAAAAAGAATTTTAGTATGTTTTACAATTTCTTTATTGATCGTTTGTTCAGCAATCTATTCAAAAGCAACCACAGGACAACCAATAAAAGAGGCTTTTCGCACTTATTCCATAACACTTCATGCATTTAATCGTTGGTTTCCTGCGGAGTTAGCACGAATAGATCAAGCAAGAGAGCAAGAGCGGATGGAACGGGAGAAGAAATTAGAGCTACAAGCCTTTATTTCTTCGGTTACTTCTGATGCAAATGCTGAAATTGAACAGTATCAGCTTGAATATTTAACACGATTAGCTGATCAGAAAAACGTTTCAATAGAACAGCTATTTATAGCGTTTGAGGAACGCAAAAAGAAAGAGATCAACCTCGAGATTGAACAAGATGTAACGGCCTATCTAACGGAATTGATAGGGGAATAAAAAATGAGGGGGAATCTAGTAATGTTTAAAAAGTTGAAGGGGAAAGTAATTGTCGGTGTGCTCGTTTTTGGTCTAATCATGTCAGGAGCGGGGCTGGCTTTTGCGAACACAGATGCAGGTGCTGCTTTAAAGGCATGGTATGATGGAATGTTTAATCAGTCTGTAGATACAATTGAAGATGAAGTTACTGCGTATGGCGAGAGTAAGCTGCCTGAGCTACAGGAGGAGTACGAGAACTTAAAAAGTGAAGCAGGGATAGACATTGATTTATCAAGGGAATTAGCTACAGGAGAGTCGCTAGAGAAAATTATTCAAGCAAAGCTTGACCATTTAGGATCACTGGATGAATCAAAGCGAGAAATCCTTTCCAACATTGGTTACCAGTATTACAACGTCTTTTTAGATGGGTATGGCGAGATTCAACAGAAGGCTGAAGAAGGGCTTGCATATGCGACAGACGATTTAACTGCTTATACAGGTGAGCTTGGACAGGCAGCAGTAGATGAGATGACAGGAGATTTAAACGCTGCGAAGGATGAAGCAGTACAAGAATTAGAAGAAGCAATAAGACAGGCGCAAGAAGAATTAGGAGCAGCGATATCTGAAAACGAGGAAATTACGATTCGGAATTTAAAAAACCAAGTAGATTGGTCAATTGAGGAATTACGTAATCAAGTAACAGAGCTCTTAGCTGGACTAGTTGAAGAACAAAAAACGATTATTATCGCTACTGCGCAGCAACTAGAAGATGATGCGAAAGCGGCAATGGATGATGTTGTTTCAGGAATTAACAATTAACTAGGGAATTTGAACGCTGGCCATATAAAATTAGGAAGTTACGCCGTCTAGGAAACGATCGCCTACATCCTAGACGGATTCTTCTAGTAATGGGGGATATGGATGAGTAGAATAGATATCCGAAAAAGAAACAAACGCTTGCAACGAAGAAAATGGCTTACTATTATCCTTCTGTCAATTGTGATGACTGTCGGTAGTTACAAGCTCGTATTTGCAGACCAGGATATGCGTGCACTAATCGCCAATTGGCTGCAAAACAAAACTGCAGAAAGTATTGCGGATATCGATACGGTCATCAAAGACGAACAATCGAAGCAAACAGAACGATTAAAAAAAGAATTATATGAAACAATTAAAACCGTAGAAGGCGAGTGGGATTCCTTTGTAGAAAACGAGAAACAAGAGCGAGTTACAGCGTTAAAAGCGTATGCTGATAAACTCATTGAAGATCTACCGAGGGAAGCATCCGTGCAACAAAAAGAAGCTTATATTACCAACATAAACGCGATTGTGCAAGCAGCAAAAAAAGAATTAGAAGCGATATCGCTTGAGCAGTCACAGGCTTTTCCCACAGAGAAACAAGTAGAAGGGGAATAATAACATGTAAACTTATCCGCCCCTTATTCGTGTCCTAGTATTGTCTGAAGGTCGTGAGATAGTGTTATATGCTGTAACTGCTTCCCTTTTAAGTGGGTGATTGCCCCCTGTCCGCCCAAATAAAATTGAATATGGGGGAGTGTACCAGCAAAGTTATCTAATTGTTGTAAAAGCTGTTCATCCATTTCAAACGGATACGTCGTTGTAGCTGATAATAGAACTTTTTTTGGTTGAAGCTGTTTGATTGTTGATTGAATCGCCATTGGTGCTGGTGATGCTCCAATCATAATCGTGTTCCATCCATGCAGCATACACTGCAGAAGAATAATGTGCAGCGGTATTTCATGTCGTTCTCCTGGAAGACAGGCTCCTAGAATGAGTGAATCATTATCGGTATATTGAAACCCGTTTTGTAATTGGATGAGATAGTCACGCACAACCATACTGGAAAATGCTTCTTGATATTCTCCCCACCGTCCATTCTCCCAATGGTTACCAACTTCGATAAGAAATGGGATGATGACTTCATCTAAAAACGTTTTGAGCCCATTTTCATGATAAGCCTGTTGTAGCAACTGAAGTAATTTTTTTTCATTACAACTGGCTCCACTATCTAAAAGTTGCTGTACATAAGTTGTTTGTACGGCTTTGTTAGGATTTGCAGACGTCGAAGGAGAGGTGTTCGGTACTATGCCGTGCTGCTTAACGTATGCAGCTGCCTGCTTAACGGTGTGTCCTTCATCAACTAACCCTTTAACAGTGCGTAATAGGTTCACTTCATGTTGGTTGTACACACGATATCGGTTATTCATTCGTTCCGGATTAACTACCCCGTATCTCTCTTCCCATTTTCGAATCACTTGTTTAGATAGTTTTGTCATTTCCGAAACTTGCTGAATCGTATATGTTATGGTGTTTTTTTGTTCTTCCATATTTCAACATCCTCTTTTATGAGTGATATTCACTAGCTTTTCTTTACCTTTATTTCCATTTTACTATATAACATTATACAACTTTGTACAATACATATTAAACATTATACAAACATTTGACAACGCATTTACCTTCTGCCATAATAAAGCAAATATGGAGTGGGGGTGTGTATATGGATTGGGGAAAGCCGACCATCGCAATCCTTCAATGCGAACAAAAAGAGGAGCTTCATTCAAGTGAAGGTGAAGCGTTTTTAGGTTTAGAGTCGCTTTTGGAACGAGTGGCAGCAGTATTGAATATAACGGTTGATCACGAGGCGGTCTTTCAAGAAGACTGGGTAAGTGAAATTGATGATAAAAAGGTGGTAATTACAAAAGAAGTTCCAATGGTTGCGGCGGTTGTGACGATTGGGCGATTTTTGAGAAGTATTCCGTCCCTTGATGGCGTGATATACGAATGCTGTTCTATGGATTGTCCGTTACACGAGGCCTTTAATGAACTAGCAAGTGCCTGGAAGGATCGTTCGCATGAGCAAACCTTTTGTGTAGACCTGGATGTTCCAGCAGCGATTTTTATCGAGCGCAAGCAGCTACAAACTGCTCAGACTCAACGTCTTTTTCTGACTCGATTATATGCGTTAACAAAGTTTCATCAGGTAAAATCCTCTCCGTCTTTTGCATCATTAACCAACTTTCATCGTTCGCATAAGTATTTATTCATGAGCTTGCAGCCAATGGTTTTGAAAAAGCTAGGAGGGATTGTTGCCAATGCAGATAAACGCTCAATCAATGACGTATTTCAGCATTATGAGCAAAGCCTGCTGGCGTTGTTATCTTCTTCTTTTTCAAGAGGAAAACATATGAATGCCTTACAGCATATGATTGGTTATTTTTCTAAATACGTATCAACGCGAGAAAAAAAGAATATGGAGCACTTGTTACAAGAATACAAGGATGCGGAGCGAGAAGATAGAAGTATTTTGCATTTATTGTATGCATGGGCAAAGCGGTATAATGAGGAATATATCTTAGAGCAAACGATCTTTCGGCCTTATCCAGAAGGGTTTGTCAGTCATATTGAAAAAATAAGCTCATCGTTAATTCGCCTAAAGGTAGAGAATGAAAGTGGGGTGCATCATCTGTGAGAACGTGGCGTGAACTGCGCTGGGCTGTATTAGCAGGGCTTGTTGCGGGTGTTCTTTTGGGGTTGTTTTTAAAAGGGGTAGAAGCGATAACAGCAATAAACGTTTATACATTATTGTTAAATGTAGACTTTGTCCCAATGCTGAATGAATTGACTATGTCGGAAGGGATAGAATTTACACTACATCTCGTAGTGTCCATCGTATTAGCTGTTGCTTTGTTTTGGTTAATGAAAATTCGGTTATGGTCAAAAAGTAAATCGATGTCCATACTTTTGCTCATAAATGTCGGTATCGGATTTTTGTTGTTCCCTTTAACCTTGCTTTCTGAACGAACACCTTCCATATGGTCAGGTGAAGCATTACTCTTTTGGTTGTTCGGGCATGCATTATATGGCGTTATATTAGGCCTCTTTTTTAAAAAGAGTGCCTAATTTTTTTGCTTGTCCAACGGTGATATAAAAATTATTAACTTAATAGTTGGCAATCTAATAAACTATTTGTATAATGTTTGTATAATGTTTGTATAACTTTATTTTGAAACTTGGGGAGGAACAATTATGAGTAAACGAACGATCGTTGTTGGTGCAGGTCCCGGTGGCTTAGCAGCTGCGATGCTGTTAGCGGGGAAAGGCTACGACGTAACTGTATATGAAAAGCAACCATATATTGGTGGGAGAAATTCAGAAATAAAGCTTGGTGACTTTCGCTTTGATATGGGACCAACCTTTTTAAATATGCCACATATTATGGAGGAGCTATTTCAAGCTGTTGATCGTAATGTCCACGATTATTTAGAATTAATCGAACTAAATGAGATGTATGAATTAACTTTTGCTGATAAAAAATTGGCGATGACACGAGATCGCGAGCTAATGAAAGAACGAATTGAGGAATTATTTCCTGGAAATAGCAAGGGCTATGATCAATTTATGCAGGAAGTTGGAAAGAAAATGGAGGTTCTATCTCCATTGCTACAACAGCGAATGAGTAAAATTACTGACATGCTTTCACCTAAAGTGCTTCGTGCACTTCCAGAGCTTGAGCTGGGCAAATCATTATTTGATGTTCTCTCGCGCTATTTTACCGAGGATGATTTAAAAATTGCTTTTACCTTTCAATCAAAATATTTAGGAATGTCCCCATGGGAATCTCCAGGTGCATTTGCCATATTATCTTATATGGAGCATGCCTATGGGATTTATCATATAAAAGGGGGGTTAAATCAGCTTCCGAAGGCAATGGCTCAGGTTGTCAAAGAGTATGGAGGTCGCATCCATCTGAATCGTGGCGTGAAACAGCTTTGGACAGAAGGAAAGGATGTAAAAGGGGTTATATTAGAAAGTGGTGAACGTGTAGAGGCAGACGAAGTTATTGTGAATGCCGATTTTGCTCATGCAATGGTAAATTTAGTGGAAAAGGGTGTGCTGAAAAAGTACCGAGAAGAAAAGCTAGCTAAAAAATCTTATTCTTGCTCTACATTTATGCTATATCTTGGTCTGAACAAAGAAGTAGATCTTCCACACCATTCGATTATATTCGCAGACGATTATGTGAAAAACGTAGAAGAAATTACGAAATCATTTAAGCTATCAGATGATCCATCAATCTATGTGCAAAACGCTGGTGTGACAGATTCCACGCTTGCACCAGAAGGGAAATCAGCACTCTATGTATTAGTTCCAGTGCCAAATAATGAAAGCGGGTTAAACTGGGAAAAGGAAAAGGAAGGCTTTCGTCAGCTTGTATTAGAAAAACTCGCTGCAACGCTCAACATGGAAAACCTTGAAGAAGCAATTGAGGTCGAACGTATGATTACTCCAGCAGACTGGGAAAACGAAATATTTGTTTATAAAGGGGCTACCTTTAATTTAGGTCACCAGCTATCACAAATGATGATATTTCGACCGCATAACCAGTTTGAGGAGCTTCAGAGCTGTTGGCTTGTTGGTGGGGGAACACACCCAGGGAGTGGCTTGCCAACAATTTTAGAGTCAGCAAGAATTACTGTAAATGAGATTTTAAACGCACACGGAAAAGAAAAAATTGCTCAAACAGGCTTACCTATTTTAGAGCACGTATAAAAACATTTGAATTGACAGTTATTCGTTTGCGATGCTCTTCCAGAAGAAATTAATAATATTTAAAACCGAATCATCGACAGATGCGAAAAGGCCGTTATTGTCTGTATCTCGATAATTCCCGATTTTTAATAGTGAAATAAATGCATGTGCTGCAAAAAGAGGATCTATTTGTCTGATTTCCTTTGTATGCATGGCCGTTGCTAATGCGTTAGCGACAACACGATATATTTTTGCTTCTGCTTCTTGCATTGCTTTTATTTGCGTTTCAGATAGTGAATTTTTGGTTCCTTTGATCATATCGTCCATATCAATATGCACGGTTGCATTTAAATAAGCTGAAGCAACTTGATAAAGCCGTGTATATAGTGGTGCATCTTCTGAGAGAATTTGAATCATAATTTGATGCACGCGCTCCATCATTTGAGTCATTGTTTCGGAATATAAATCTGCCTTTGTTTGGTAATAATAGTAAACAGTTGCTTTTGTTACTTGGCAGCTTTTAGCAACATCATCCATGGAAACGTCCTTATAGCCGTTTTCGAGAAATAGCTGGGCGGCTTTTTGTAAAATTAACTGATCAGTTGGCAGCTTTTGATGATTAGCAGGTGGTCTACCAGGGGTGCGTTGTTTTTTATGATTCATTGCATTTCTCTCCTCGTACATTCATTCGGAAACAGTATACCACATATTGATTAATATACGAGGAAAAAAACAATTGGAAATTAACCTACCAGTATATATAATTAAAAAAGAGTTTATTTTGTAAGTATTAATCGAAATTATTTTTTAAAGTAGGGAAGGGGAGTATCGATGAAAAATCGCATTTCGAAGTGGGGGGGAATTGTAGCAGGAGCGCGCTCAAGATGGATGACAATATTCATTTGGGTGCTACTTGTTGCAATATTTTCCTTCGTATGGCCACAGGTTAATGATCGAGAAACAAAATCAAATCAGCTCTTACCAGAGGATGCAATGTCAGTAGAGGCATCAAAGCTTACGGAGGAGCAGTTTTCCGATGATGCAGGAACACCTTTATTGCTTGTCTGGTATCGAGATGGTGGATTGGACACGGCGGATTATGAACAAATTCAACAAGTATATGGGGAGCTTGTTGAAAATCCGTTAGCATATCAAGCAATGATACCGCCATTTCATAAGTTGCCTCCACAAGCGCTACAGCAGGAGGCGTCATCAGACGGAGAAGCATTGACCACACCTATATTTTTTGAGCCAGATACAGCAACAGAATTGTTAGAAGATGATCTAGAACGGCTTAAAAAAGTAATCTCAAACAGTGTTGGAGAAGAGGTGTTTGATAAGGATTTAGAAAAATCTGGGCTTCATGTTCGTCTAACAGGACCCATCGGCATTCAAACAGATGCGGTATCATTATTTAGTCAAGCAGATGTAACGCTTCTTATTGCAACCGTGTTGCTCGTGTTGGTGTTATTAGTTGTTCTGTATCGATCACCAATTCTTGCGCTTGTTCCACTAATTGCTGTTGGGGTTGCTTATGGATTAATTAGTCCTCTGCTAGGCTTGCTAGCAGATAAAGGTTGGATAGAAGTTGATGCACAAGCAATCTCCATTATGACCGTATTATTATTCGGTGCTGGGACAGATTATTGTTTATTTCTAATTTCTAGGTATCGAGAAGAATTACGAACCGAAGCAGATAAATATGTTGCATTACGAAAAGCTGTAAGTGGAACCGGTGGAGCAATTATGATTAGCGCGATGACAACGGTTATGGGGTTATTGACATTAGGGCTTGCTTATTATGCATCCTATGATCGTTTTGCAGTTCCTTTTAGCTTATCCATATTCATTATGGGAATTGCAGCATTAACCTTATTACCGGCTATTTTAGCATTGCTAGGCAGATTTGCTTTTTTCCCGTTTATTCCTAGAACAGAAGCGATGATTCAAAATCTTGAAGAAAAGAAAGGTAAAAAGCTAAAACGTCCGAAATCGCAAAGTCGCTTCTATCGAGTAATCGGTCGTTGGGTGACAGAAAAGCCATGGACGATTATTATCACTTGTGTAGTCGTATTAGGAGGCCTTGGTCTTTTTGTTCCAAAAATGCAGTATACGTATGGCTTACTTGAATCGTTTCCAGAAGATATGCCTTCTCGAGAAGGATTCACCGTCATTTCAGAGCATTACCCACCAGGTGAAATTGCGCCTGCTCAGGTTATCGTACAAACAGATGGACAAGAAATTGCATTAAAAGAAAAGCTATCAGCGCTTTCCATTGTTGAAAATGTTAGTGATCCTACAAAAGGATCAAAGGATCCATCTCTACAGGAATGGTCAGTTACATTAGCGGTTGATCCTTACTCAACAGAGGCAATTGCAGCAGTTCCAAAGCTCCAAGAAATTGCAGAAAATAGCTTAAAGGATGCAGGAGTAAAAGAAGTAAACTCAAAGGTATGGATTGGTGGAGAAACAGCAACACTTTATGATACGGAGGAAGTAACGAGTCGAGATCAATCCATTATTATACCAGTCGTATTACTTATTATTGCTTTGTTATTAGTAGTTTACCTTCGTTCAATCGTTGCTATGGTTTATTTGTTAGCTACGGTTGTGTTATCCTACTTAGCAGCATTAGGGCTTGGCTGGATTATTATTCACTACGGTCTTGGAGCAACTGCAATGCAAGGCTTAATCCCGGTTTATGCCTTTGTGTTCTTAGTCGCACTAGGAGAAGATTATAATATTTTTATGGTATCAAGCATTTGGAAAAAGCGGCGTTCCATGCCTTTAAAACAAGCGATAGCTGAAGGAGTTGGAGAAACAGGAACTGTTATTAGCTCAGCGGGCTTAATTTTAGCAGGAACATTTTCTGTTTTAGCGATGCTACCACTTCAAGTGCTCGTTCAATTTGGCTTAGTAACAGCGATTGGCGTACTGCTCGACACATTTGTCGTTAGACCATTGCTCGTTCCGGCGATAACGACTGTTTTAGGGCGGTATGCTTTCTGGCCGGGAAAACTGTGGAAGCTAAAGGATAAAGAAAGACAAGAAGAAGTTCAATAACGAATAGCTAAATAAAGGCTTGACGCTGTTCCATGAAGGTTTGGGACAGCGTTTTTTATTATTTTGAAAACTATAAGATTGCTTGCGTGAGGAAAAATGCTTTATAGAACAATAGCCAGTCTAGCTCTCTGTTTTTAAACGAGCCTTGGCATCACACAATAATCGATCGGGTTTATCAGGATAACGATAAAAGCTATCTAATAGAGTGTAATGTTTCAAGTCCATAATAGTTTCCTTGTATACTATAAAAAGAAGAATTGTTGATATTGTCGAAAGATAAGAAAGGGTTTATATTGAATTTATTTCCGGGGAAATAGTCTATACAAGTGAATACCAATCAATAGCATAGAAAGAAGTTATGATAGAAGTAACGAAAGAAATGAGAAACATGTCAAAATGAAGCGATCAATTAGGATGTTGATCGACTTCTGTTGGCTAAATTTATAGAAGGTAGGTGGTAAGTGTGCGTTCCGTTTTTCAAAAAAATAAATTGTATCATTCCATCGTTCAAGAAATTAAAGGGCTCATAAATGAAGATGTCATTTTAACCGATGAAGAAGGGACAATTGTTGCTAGTACAGAAGAAAAACGAGTAGGGGCATTCCATGAAGGAGCATGGCTGGCAATGCAAAAGAAGGAAAAAATGATTATGACGAAAGAGCGGACACGAAGCTTGCAGGGAGTTCGAAAAGGAGTTGTTTTACCAATTATTATGGAAGGTTCTCCATTGGGAGTTCTTGGAATTACCGGCGATCCATCACTTGTTGAGCCGTATGCGATGGTTGTTCGTAAGGTAACAGAATTGTTTATTCAAGATTCGACCAACCGAATATATCAAGAAGAGCATGCAAGAGAATTAGAGCTTTTTATTTTTGATTGGCTCCACCATTCAGGTAATTTTGAGGCCTTATACAAGAGAAGTCGTTTCTTTCCTATTGACATGCATAAATATGTGCAAGCGATTGTTTTTCGCAGTGTAGATAAAGCGATTCATTTATCGTTTAAAGAAATGGAAGCATTGTATGATAAGTGGGGAAGTAAGGAGAAGGGATTATTCGTTCGTCTTGGAAGTGAAAAGCTCGTTTTACTTTGTTCAAAAATGGAAAAAAGTGAATTAAAGCATAAGGTACGCGAATTTCAAGAGGGAATGAAAGAACGGTTGGGAATCGATATTGTTGCTGGAATAGGAGAAGTCGTGAGCGCAGAAATGCTGTCCGAATCATTTAAACAGGCTGAATGGGCATCACGCATCGCGTATAAGAAAGCGCCGATTATTTTTGAAACAGAATTAAAATTTGCAATGCTGCAGCATGAATTAAAGCCGGAGACGAAGCTAGAATTTATTCGAAGAATAATAGGGACATTGAGTGATGAGCATGTTTTATTAACTACGCTAGAGAGCTGGTTCGCACATGATATGGCAATTCAAAAAACGGCAGATTATATGCATCTGCATCGTAATACGTTGCACTATCGCTTAAAGAGAATTACCGAAATAACGGCTTTAGATTTAGATAAGGTTGAAGACCTCGTTAACTTATACATTGCAGTCCTATTTTGGAAGGAAATACATGCAATCGAATCATTTGAAAACAAGAATTTGTTCACAAGAACAAATTATATTTAAAATAGGCCTATATTTTTATTTGCGCGCACATATATTTTTCTCGCTCGATTTCATACAATAGAATTAATATGAATAGATTAGGAGAATGCGTATGCTATGTGAGGAAATAAAGGCGAAATTTATAGATATCGTTGGAGAAGCAAATTTCGAAGATAATAATGCAAGCTTGCTTGCTTATTCCTATGATTCGACACCAAGGTATCAAACTATTCCAGACGCAGTGATTGCACCACGTACGAAGCTTGAGGTTGCAGCAGTTGTCAACGTATGCAATACATACAAAATCCCGATCGTTCCACGTGGTTCTGGCACCAATTTATGCGCCGGAACAACGCCTGTTGAAGGTGGGATTGTACTAATCTTTAAAAATATGAATCAAATTATCGAAATCGATCAAGAAAACCTTACGATGACCGTTCAACCTGGCGTATATACAAAGGATATTTTGGAAGCGGCACTATCGGTGGGCCTGTTTTATCCGCCTGACCCTGGATCGATGCATATATCTCAAATCGGTGGCAACATCAGTGAGAACTCGGGCGGATTACGCGGACTTAAATATGGCGTTACGCGCGATTATGTGCTTGGACTGGAAATCGTTCTTCCAAACGGAGAAATCATCCAAACAGGAGGAAAGCTTGCGAAGGATGTTGCAGGCTATGACTTAACACGTTTGTATATTGGAGCAGAAGGGACACTTGGTATCATTACCGAGGCCGTTTTAAAGCTAATCCCACAGCCAGAGACAAAGAAAACCATGCTTGCGCTTTATCATGATCTAGAAGCAGCAGCGCAATCTGTTTCTGCAATTATTGCGAATCGCATCATTCCAGCAACATTGGAATTTTTAGATCAGGAAACGGTAAAAGTTGTTGAAGATTTTGCGCAGATCGGGCTACCTACTGAAGCGAAGGCTATATTATTAATTGAACAGGATGGACCTGAAGAGGTTGTGGCAAGAGATATAAATAAAATAGGCCTACTTTGTAAAGAAAACGGCGCATTTGCTGTACAAGTAGCAAAAACTGCCGAAGAAGCCTTGCAGCTAACGGAGGCAAGAAGAACTGCATTATCTGCATTGTCTCGACTAAGACCAACAACGATTCTAGAGGATGCTACTGTTCCTCGATCAGAACTGGCAAAAATGGTACGGGCTATTAATGAAATTGCCAAGAAGTATAATGTGACGATATGTACGTTTGGTCATGCTGGGGATGGTAATCTTCATCCAACCTGTTTAACCGACGCACGTGATGAAGAAGAAATGGCATTGGTTGAAAAGGCATTTGAAGAAATCTTTGCGAAAGCGGTTGAGCTTGGGGGAACGATTACAGGAGAGCATGGAGTAGGGATGATGAAGCTTCCGTATCTTCATTTAAAGGCTGGGGCAGCGGGTGTGGAAGCGATGCGAAGTATTAAAAAGGCACTTGATCCGAATTTCATTATGAATCCAGGAAAAGTGTTTGCAATGTCTCCTCGAGAAGGTGTGGTGGAATGATGGACGCACGAGAGAAAACGCGTATACAGCAAGCATTTAAAGAAAAAATAGATTACGATGAATTGATGAATTGCACACGGTGTGGGTTTTGTTTGCCTACTTGTCCAACTTATATAGAAACTGGCAGAAATGAAGTTCATTCACCAAGAGGCCGGATTGCGTTAATGAAGGGGCTTGTTGATGGCCTGATTGAGCCAAGTGAAGAAGTAAAGCAATCGATTGATATGTGCTTAGGGTGCAGAGCCTGTGAACCGGTTTGTCCATCAGGAGTAAAATTTGGTAGATTGCTTGAGCAAGCAAGAGACGCTATTTATCAAAGCCATCACCGTTCACTACCAGAGAAAATAATGAAAGGCATATTTTTTAAAAATTTGTTTCCTTATCAAAATCGCATGATTGGATTAACCGGACTGCTCGGGTTTTATCAACGCTCAGGCACACAAAAGCTCGCACAAGCAATTGGTATTATGAAGCTTTTTCCGGAAAGTATGCAAGCGATGGAAAAAGTCCTGCCACAAGTACCAAAAATGAAGGAAATGAAGCAACGTCCTCGCCACATTCACCCTTTAACAAAAGAGCGAAAGCAGAGGGTGGCATTTTTTTCAGGCTGCTTAATGGATACGATGTTTATGCATACAAACGATGCAACGATCCAATTATTACAGTATGCAGGCTGTGAAATAGTCGTTCCAGAGACACAAAGCTGCTGTGGAGCACTACATGGACATAGTGGCGAACTAGATCAGGCACGTGAGATGGCAAAGCGAAATATTGCCGCGTTTGAGGATGCCGCGGTTGATTATATCATTACAAATGCTGGGGGCTGTGGCGCATTCTTAGTCGAATACGATCATTTATTAAAGGATGATCCTGAATGGAACGGGCGTGCACAAGCATTTTGTGCAAAGATAAAGGATGTTACTAAAATCCTGATCGAGCTCGATTTTCACAAGCTACCATTACGGCTAGAAAACCAAATTGTTACGTATCAGGATTCATGCCATTTGAGAAATGGCCAAAAAACGTTTATCGAGCCGCGCCAATTATTAGAAGCAATCGATGGGGTGACTTTTATAGAAATGAAAGATGCGGATCGTTGCTGTGGCTCCGCAGGAATATACAATATTGTTCAATCGGAAATGTCGATGCAAATTTTAGATTATAAAATGGAACAAGCAACAAAAACAAAAGCAACAACAATTGTAACAGCAAATCCAGGTTGCTTGCTGCAAATGAAGCTCGGAATAGAACGGGAAGGACTATCAGAGAACATGGAAGCGGTCCATATCGTTGACTATTTGTTAGCGGCATATGAACAAGCAAATTTCGAAGAAGCAGCTACTAAAGTGATCTCTTCTCGTTAAGATGGGATAATTACAGGCATTTGTAGGTTTGAAAAAAAACCTACAAATGCTTTTTTTATTACTGGTTTTAAAACCACAGGCTCTGCCTGTGTGAGAATTCAACTTGTAGAGTTGTAACAGACAAATCTCCTTTCGGTATAATAGAGCTGGCCGTCAAACCGACTCTATATACGAA
>NZ_JARUVL010000022.1 GCF_030137545.1 Virgibacillus sp. LDC-1
AAGTGGCCATATCCAGAACTGGGCAATGGTTATGAACCAACTTCTTCTTCAAGATGAACTAAAAGATAGAGTGTTAAAGTATCTTGAGTAAATTAGAACTTACACACTTTATTTGACAAGCCCTATTCATCCGTTTCCTCCTCTTTTTCTTCTTCATTTTCTTCTACTGAATTTAAATATTTTGTCATTTTTTCTAACTCATGCGATTCATAGATTGGTGTGATGTCTAAGTAGGTGTCAGCAGTGGTTTGAATTGTTCCATGACCTAGTCTTTTACTGACAAATAAGAGGTCTACTCCGCCTTCAAGAGATAAGACTGCATGTGTATGTCTAAAAGCGTGTGTACCTTTGTATTCAACGCCTGCATCTATACAATATTTTTTTAACATTTCTCTTACAGTTGATGGAGTCATGTAATTACCGTTATAGGTTTTAAAAATAAGGACGTCCTGGTGTCTGACAATTTTTTTGTATTTCTGAATACAGTCATTTTGAGTCTTTCTGAACCATTGCAGCATTTCGAGTGTATCTTCATCAATCTCGATGTTTCTATAACTTGCAGGTGTCTTTAGAGACGTTAGATCGACATTGTTATTATTATCTCTACTAGTCTGTTTAGATATGTTTAAGCGATTATACTGAATATCACTCTACCTAAGAGCAAGTGCTTCGCTGATTCGTAGTCCAGTTCGAGATAAAAAGAAAACGAGTGCATAATAAGGTTTGTATTCCGAATACCTTTGTGGTTTATGCTCTCGTAAGTATTTTAATAGTTTGTTTAACTCATTTAAACTATAATATTTTACATCTCTTTTTACATTTCTAAACTCATCAGGACGAGCAAAATTGACTCTTGAAGCAGGGTTTCTTTCAAGTACCTCCATGTGGTACATAGCATGGTAAAATATATCTCTTAACACAGCCATATGCTTTAATCGTGTTCCATAAGTGTAGTTTTCATTTCCTTCATAAGAATTTACCCACTCAATCACATCGGTTCTATTTATATTAAAAACTCTTTTTTGTGCAAAATACGGTTCAATGTGTAATCTTTTAATAACTTCTAATTGTTCTAGTGTAGAATCTATTACTGTCCTTTCTTTTTGATCAAACCAACTGTCCACTACTTCTTGAAAACGTATGTTTCTATCAGTGATAGTTTTATTATAGTAAACTTTATTCTCAATTTCGGCAGCCTTTAATTGAGCTTCTTTTTTTGTTTTGAAAGTACCAATACCTTTTTGCACACTAACTATTGAGACTCACGCTTGCCATTTTCCAGTTTTAAGTTTTCTAAAAGTTGCCATTCGTATTCCACCCCCCTAAAAATTAAAAACTTGTAATTGCTTTTTTTAGTTTACCGACAATGCGAATATTCTGATCTGTATTTGGATCGTATTTTCTAGGAGGATATGTAGGATTTTCGCTGATTAATGTGAATGTACCATTATCCAAGTGGAGATGGCTTTTAACTCAAATAAGATTGAAGGTAGTCAGTTGAGTCAAGAACAAGGACTGATTGCCCTGATTTTACTACAATTCTATGAACGGTAGTATCAAGACCTAAACCATATACAAATCGAATTTCAGCAACCACATCATACTGATTTGCTTTAACATATAGGGTGCCTTTTCCATCGATTATTTTTAGTCTTTCTGTTCTCAGAGATTTCTTGGAGGTTTCGAATTTACAGTAATCCCAGCACCACCCTCCTACACCTGGGTCAACTATCGCTGTTGGAAAAACTACATCTAAATCATTCCCTACTTCTCCAACTTTAATCAGTTCTTCTGCTCCCGTATTATTTGGGAATACCACGAAAAATGATGCAATTAATAGTAGACTCAAATATTTTTTAAATATTCCACCCCCTCTATATCCAAAAAATTCCACAATATAGAAAATATATGCTATAATGAAAATATATTCCATAATGAAAATTAAATTGATATTAAGCAATGGAATACTTTATTTAAACCTGTAAAAAATATATCTAATACCTATTTTAATTCTATTACCACAATTTATTTGTATAAGAATAAAAATAATAGTTTGAGAAATGATTTTGAAATAAAAACTAAAAAAAGTTTCCTTTTAGCAATGATCATAAGTTGTTTTTCAAATGTTAAAGTATGCTTAGAGGTGTATAAACACCTTGAATTCAATGTCTTTTACTATTTAGTTAGGGGTGAGGATCTTCGACATCTTTTTTAAGATAAGTTCAAATTTGTACTTGAATAATCAGCAAAAAGTTATTGACGATATTGAAATAATTCTAGAAAAAAAAGGTTTTAATTTCTTATTAGATAACTTAGTGCACCATAAGATATTAAATTTCTTGATAGAAGATAAAACAATATTTCTGTTCTTATCTAAAAGGTTAGAGGGGAGTCAATTTGACACATTATTGTTCTTGAATAAGGTGACAATGCTAAGAAATTCAATTCTCAAAAAGGATCTTGAAAAACTCTCCAAAGAAGAACTTGATTTAATTGTATACAGAGGCTTTGTTGCTAATTTTAATTTTTATTCTAAGTCTGGTTTAAGAGTAATGAAAGATATAGATCTGTTTATTGATCGATTGGATAGCGAGAAAATTAATGCTGCATTAAACAATTTAGGTTATAAATATGGTTTTTTAGATGAAAGTGGTCATCTTATAAAAATTAATGACGAAAGGCATGAGAAAGAGAAGTCGTTTTACAAACAACATGTAATTACATTTGAGGGCGATTATATTGAAAACACTTTCAGCAAAACGAATTTATTTATAAAAGACAACAAGACCATCGTATTCTACTCAGAAATAGAAGTAATTACGGAAATTATAGAGAAAGAACAAACATATGGAAAGAACAATTTTATCCCATGTAAATACTATTTGAAAGATATGAAGTATATGGGAATCTCACCAGCAGATGTGATCTATTTTACAACGTTAAAATTTGAAAGCGATTACAGTTCAAGAAAGCATTCCTGGGCTTATATTTATGAAATCACCGAGACTATGAGAAACAGTAGAGTGAGCTTTGGTGAAATGGAAAATATCTTTAGTGCGCGGAATACAAGAGAATCTTGGCAATTTGTACGAAAGTATGTAACTGAATTTAGAAGTGAGGGTGATTAGTTTGAAAGATAATTACACATTTATTGTATTTTCTCCTGACGCAGTTGAACAGAAATTAGTTTATCCTATATTAAATTTTTTGGAAGAGGAACATGGTATATGTGCTGTGAAGCTCAAATACTTGAATATAAACTTACGGCAGTTAGAGCGGCTTTATCAAGAGCAAATCAAAAAAATGTCACCTAATTGGTGGTTAGTGGAAAAACTATTTTCATTGGGGCGAAGTATTGCAGTTCTTTTACATAATGAACATTCCAGTACGGATCTAAGTGAATATATAACAGCAATTAAAGGGAAGTCAGACCCAACCGTTTGTTCAACCGATAGTATTAGGGGGAAATTTGGAGCGGAAAATAGATTTATTAATCTAATACATACTCCCGACAACCATGATAGATGTAAAGAAGAAATTAATATATTTTTCACACCTATTGAAATAGAGGAGTCTAGATTAAGACCAAATCTATCATTATTAGATGAGAATAACGGACATTCCAACTTACTGGATTTTTATGCCACGCTTTCTAGAGTGAAGAGAAGAATTCTATATTTATTTACTCAGGAAGAGCAGAGTGAATACCATGAATCGTTGGCAAAGTTATTCGTTGAAGAATATAACTTTCAACTTAAACAATTTAAAGGTAATAGTGACAGATTAGTAATTAGTGAAACATATAAGGAGCTCTTGATGCACCAAAAAGAATTCATAAGCAACATCGAAGACGAACACGATTTATTTTTGTTGCTAAAGAAACTAGTTTTACTGCCGTTTTACCATGAAATAAATATTTATGAAGAGTATGAACAAAAGAAATATAGTTGGGGACCGTTCTTAACTGAGTGGGAAATGCTTACTCTCCAAAGTGGCGTAACAAAACCAATAAACTTACTGTTTGGAGGAGTTAATTCATGAGACTTAGAAAAACCAAGAATTTTGTGGACTTAGAAATTGATTACGTTATAAAGCTAGGAGGCAGTTTAATAAGTGATATAGACCTAGCGAAGAATTTAGCTCAGTCACTTTCTGAAGTGGCAAAAGAATTTAGATTGGTCATTTTTCCTGGTGGCGGTCCAATCGATAATTATATCGAAAGTGTAGATAAACAGTTTCTATTAAATGAAATGACTCATCATCAAGCCTGTGCTAGAGCACAAGATCAAACTGGATTATTGTTTGCTAACTTTAATTTAGATGTATTTGAAACGACCGATAATTTTGCAGGTATCAAAGAGATTTTGGACAGAGGTAAAATTCCAGTGTTACTACCTTCAACTTTAATCTTCTTATTAGATCCATTTGAAAAGAGTTGGAGCATTTCATCTGACTCGATGGGTGCATATTTTTCATCCCTTTTAGAAGCTAACAAATTTATTATTTTAACAGATGTCGATGGAATTTATGACTCTGACCCTAAAAAATCTCCAACAGCCAAATTAATTCCTAAAGTTAGTGTGAATAGCTTATCAAGTGAAACTTCAGTTGATGAAACACTAAGTGAATTTCTATATAACGCACAAATGAATTGTTGGGTATTAAATGGTTATAAAAATCAAAATTTAATAGATTTTTTGCGCGGTAAAGAAAGCATCCACTCTGAAATAAATTATAAATAATAATGTTATGTTCTAATATTCTTGCGGTGGTATCGGTCGTAATACTATGAATTAGTTCAAAGGAGATAAACAAATGCCTATTAAAATGGAAATGAAAGAAGTAAATGAGGAATTGCTACATTTAAATGAATACTTCTATAATCCGACAGAAGATATTGTGATGGAAAGAGGAGAGGGGATTTATTTATATGACTCTACCGGAAAAGAGTATATTGACTGCGCAGCGGCAACTTTCAATTTAAGTTTAGGATACAGCCATCCAGAAGTAATAGAAGCTGTCCAGGGACAATTAAATGGTCTTGTTCACGTTACATCTACTTACATGACTGAGCCTGTTGCGAAATTAGTTGAAAAGTTGATTGAAGTAACACCCAAAAGTTTAACTAAGATCCACCTCAAAGTATCTGGGGGATCAACAGCAAACGAAGGTGCTATAAAGATGGCTCAGAACTATCATGGTAAAGCTGGTGTGTTATCTCTGTTTCGATCACATGTAGGACAAACAATTTATACAATGAACGCTTCTGGTTTATCTTTCAGGCGTCAAAAGTTTCCAAACCTACTTCAATCAGGGATAACACATGTACCTCCAGCATACTGTTATAGATGTTTTTATAATCAAACTCCTGATTCATGTGAGACTCTTTGTGTTTCAAGAATAAATGAGTTTATTGATTATGGTAGTAGCGGAGATATAGCTTGTATGATTTTAGAACCTATTTTAGGTAACGGTGATAACATTATCCCGCCACCCGAGTATTTTAGGAAACTAAGAAAACTAGCAGACGAAAGAAATTTTGCCTTAATCTTTGACGAGATCCAAACTGGTGTAGGTCGAACAGGTGAAATGTTCGCTGCGGATTACTTTGGTGTCGAACCAGATATCATGACAATCGCAAAGGGATTGGGTGGATCAGGCTTTCAAATTGCTGCGATAGCAGCAAGAGAGGAATATGCTAATTTGGAGGGCCATCATCATTCCTTCACATATGGATCTAACGTATTAGCTTCTGCAGCCGCACTAAAAACTTTAGATATTATAAGTCAACCTGAGTTTTTGGATAATATTAAAAACACAGGAGAATATATAGTTTCCTATTTACAGAAACTACAGAAAAATCATCCGTTCATCGGAGACGTGCGTGGCGCTGGATTAATGATTGGCTTCGAAATTGTTGATGAAAACGGTGCTCCTGACCTAGAACTAACACACCAAATTACTAAATTGGCATTCAATACTTATAGTCTAAAGCATTCAACTTGAATTGAACAGAATAAGTCTTATTTGTACCCCTACGTTTTAATCCGGATTCACCTAAATGTTTATACACTTTAACCCACTTTACTACGGTACTGTCAGAAGGAATGCTATACTTTTTAGCGATTGTCGGATAACCTCCTTCTCCTGCTAAATAAGCTTGTACCACCGCTAGCTTAAAAGCCAAGTCATACTTTGCAATACTAAAACACCCCTAGAGTTAGATTTTTTGGTCTAACTCTAGGGGTTCACATCAATTTGCTCTTTTACAATTAACTTTAAAATAGTCACGTACAACATTTGTTCTCAACCATCTATCATTATGTTGATGAAATACTAAGTTGTCATCAGTTGGTTTATAGTTTTTAAATTTACAATACTATCATAGTAATTGTTCGTTTTGGACAAAAGACATTTATGGAAATACGGTTGGCTTAAATGAAAAGAAACAAAAAAATATAGTAGAGAACATGTGGAATCATTTAAAGATAAGTAGGGGAATAGACGGTTGACGTGCCATTTCAGGACCACTTTAGGGGGGAGTTCCCTTATAGGGCGAAATTAAAACCGCCGGTTCTGCCGGCGGATACTAACTTAAAATTCAAGTAATTTTTTCATGTAAGGTGTTTTTTTGATTACAAAAGAAATAGCTAATGAAGCAGATATAATTATAATTGTTTTAATAATATTACCCCATAGTTGTTCATGAGTTATTATTCCATATATTAGATCAATCAGAACATATCCAAGTATCCAATGGATAAAGTATATTCCTAAGGTATTGGTAGATATTTTTGTAATCATAAAAGAAAGAAACTGGTTATTTATTTTTAGGTCTTTTAGTAGTCCGAAAACACCAGTAAATAGTTGATTACTAACATTAGTAAAAATCACACCTCTTAAAATCAATAGGATCCAACTATAAAAAAATAACAAATAATATTTTTTTATTTGTTTCTTTATAAAGATTTCGTTTGGATCCAATTATTCCACCAAAAACAAAATAAAAAATAGCAAATGAATAATCACCAAAAGGGTTGAATTCTGTTAGATACTTTATATTTAAAGAACTTAAAGCAAATTTAATTTTAAGGATGTCGTATACGTATGAAAGTAGATTGATACCAAATGAGAAAAATAACAATATAGCTAGAATATAATAAACTATTTTCATGTTCGTTTTAAACAAATGAATAAATACAGGCATTATAATATAAAAGGCTAATAGAGCATATAAAAACTAAAAATGATTTAAAGGTATTCCAGGAAATGAATTAATAAAAAATAAATTAATAAAATCAAGAAATCCATAATTTGAAACACCTAATTTAGGTATTAAAATAATAACAGTTATCACTTTCCAAAAATAAAATAAAAATAACAATTTCACTATTTTCCGAAAGTGGCTTTTAGAATCAAATTTTTTATTTAAAAAATAAAGGTACACCAACAGCGCTAAGAAGGTTAATAGAATAATTGAAATTCGGAAAATAAAACTAGATCGTTACAAAAACCGATAAAATGTAAAAATAAATAACAAAAATCATAATATGTATGTGAAGATAGTAAATAAAATATGCCAAATATATTTTTTAAAATAGATCTGAAAAAGCCATATGAATCTATTTAGATCGTATCTTTTGTCGAAAACAATAATACCGTCTACATATTTTGGATATTTTTATAATTTTTGGTGATAAAAGAAGTTGGATGTCGTATAATGGAAATGAATGTCATATCTATTTAAATTAAATTTCTATTTTACTTTCGATGTTTGGACCATGTATGAGTTAGATTTAATATTTTTGGCAAGTAAAATAGGGAATTTAATTATATTTATTCTATAATGAATGGATATTGATAGAAGGTAAGATAATGATTTGCTTCTTTATCCAGGAGGTGAAACAATGTTTGTAGCCCATATACGTGAAAACGATTTAATAAGACAGTCTGTTCAGGATCATTTAGAAGGTGTTTCTAGATTAGGACGCAAGTATGGTGCATCCATTGGCCTTGGTGCACATGGTGAATTAGCCGGATTCCTACATGATATGGGAAAGTATACCGATGCGTTTACAACATACATAGAGAATGCTGTGTTGCACCGACAAATTGCCGCAAAAAAAATCGACCATTCTACTGCAGGGGCAAAGTATATATATGATTGCTTTTATAAAGGAAATGACTTGGATAAGTTTGTTGTTGAAATTGTTGGGATGGCGATATTATCACATCATTCTGGAATACAAAATTTTGTTCAGATAGATTTAAGTACATCGGATTATATTCGCCGTGTTGTTGAAAAAGATTTGCCTTATTATGACGAAGTCAAAAGAAATTTTGAAGCGGTTGAAGGTAATCGTGAACGTGTACAAAGATTGTTTCAAGAAGCTGTTGATGAGTTCGGTGTATTTATTCAAAAAGTTAAACCTCTAGCTAACCCTTATGTCTATATAAACTACACACAAAAGCTAGTTTTAAGTATATTGCTAGATGCAGATCGTACAGATACGCGTCGGTTTGAAGAAAATGATACAACACCACTTTCAATGGATTTTTCTTTTCAAGCCCGTTATAAAACAATGATGAAAACCGTTGACAAATGGAAAAAGAGTACCGAATCTATTAATCTATTACGTTCCAGAATATCTGAAAATTGCGACTTAATCGCCGGCGATGCATCTGATATTTATACGCTATCTATTCCGACTGGCGGTGGTAAAACATTTGCGAGTTTGCGTTATGCGTTAAAGCATGCAGCGCTTTATAAAAAAGAACGCATTATTTATGTTGTACCTTATACCACAATTTTAGAGCAAAATGCACAGGCGGTACGTGAAATTATTAATGATGAAAAATCTGTTTTAGAGCACCATTCTAATGTAATAGATGACAGGGATCAGGATGAAGATTACTATGGGAAACCACTTCAAAAAAAGATGCAGCTAGGACGAGATAATTGGGATTATCCGATTATATTTACAACGATGGTGCAATTTCTCGATGCTTTCTTTCAAAAAGGAACCCGTAAAACTCGTCGTTTACATAATTTAGCGAATGCGATCATCGTGTTTGATGAAGTACAGTCTGTTCCATATCATCATTTTTCTTTGTTTAATACAGCAGTTAACTTTTTACATCATATTGGGAATAGCAGTATTTTATTATGTACAGCTACTCAGCCAACAGTAGGAGAGATGAAATATGCGATTACGCTAAAGGATAACGCTGAAATGGTTCCTGATCTATCAAATGTTGTTAAAGCATTTGAGCGTGTGGAACTCCACAATCTTGTTTCTAAAGATGGGTGGGATGCAGGACGTATAGCAGATGAAGTAGAGCAGATTATGATGGAAAGCCAATCCGTGCTAATTATTTTAAACACAAAAACAGCTGTGCGTCAGCTATTTGAAGAATTACAAGGGCGTGACATTGCCACGACTTATCATTTGAGCACCTCGATGTGTCCTGCACATCGAAAGGAAATATTAGCTGAAATTCGCTTGAGATTAGGAAATGAGCGAATCATCTGCATTAGTACACAGCTAATTGAAGCTGGTGTTGATATTAGTTTTGAAACGGTTGTCCGATCATTGGCTGGCCTTGATTCTATTGCACAAGCAGCAGGCCGTTGTAATCGTCATGCTGAACGTAATAAAGGCGATGTATATATCATTAAAGCAGCAAATGAGAATTTAAAACATTTACCTGAGATTCGAATTGGTGCTGAAGTCATGCAAAATCATATTTTATCTCAACCACACCTCGCGAATGACTTACTCAGTCCACTTGCAATTGCATCATTTTTCAAGGAATTTGATAATCAAGCTGCTCGTGAAATTTTGCGTAATCCAAAGGGGTTAGATCATGAACTTATCGAGCTGATTGATGCTAATGTAAAAAATAATGTTCAAACACGTTCTATATCGAGTTTCAAAACATTAGAACAATATTTTGAAGCAATATCTTCTCAGACAAAGTCTATCCTTGTCCCGTATAAAGATAGGGGGAGAGAGATTATTGCTGAATTAAATGAAGACGTTCCATTGCATCGATTAAATGAGCTTTTAAAGGAAGCACAGCAGTATTCGATCAATGTATATCAATATGAGTTACAAAAATTAGTTCAACAAGGATTACTTCAATCACTTTACCAAGATGCATTGTTCGTTGTGCATGAGGCCGGGTATAACGAAATGTATGGGCTGTCTATCGATGGTGAGGGAACGCAATCACAGTATCATTTTTAAGGAGGTGAATAGATTGCGAAATCAAATTGAATTTGTTGTTTATGGTAAATACGCTTTATTTACAGACCCCGTAACACGTATTGGAGGCGAGAAATTCACATATCAAATTCCAACGTATGAAGCATTAAAAGGGATTGTAGAATCGATTTATTGGAAGCCAACGATTACATGGATTATCGATGAAGTGCGTGTCATGACAGCAATCCAGACAGAGGTTAAAGGCATGCGTCCCGCAAAATATCAAGATGCTGCTAATGATTTAGCGTACTATACCTATTTACGTCAACCATGTTATCAAGTGCGCGCACATTTTGAGTTTAATGAACAGCGACCTGATTTAGCGTTTGACCGGAACGAAAATAAACATCATAATATCGCAAAACGTGCTGTAAAGTGTGGTGGTCGTCGAGATATTTACTTAGGAACTCGTGAATGCCAAGGTTACGTCGAAGCGTGTACATTTGGTGAAGGAAAAGGGTTTTATGATAATTATGGTGAAATCAATTTTGGACCGATGTTTCACGGGTTTACGTACCCAGATGAAAGTACATCTCAAGACTGGCAAGCACGTATTTGGGTACCAACCATGCAAAATGGCATCATCACGTTTATTCGTCCGGAAGTGTGTGACATCGTCCGTACGATTAAGAAAGGAAAAGCGAAAGAATTTAAAGCTGGAGAAAACTTTAAAGCAGTAGAGGACGAATATATCGAAATGTTTGGGGAGGAGAAGTAAATGAGCTGGATGCAACAATTAAGCGCAGTATATGAACATAATCGCCATCGTGTAGGCACATTTGAAGAACGTCGCAACCAGCGTATAACCCTTCTACCTGTTGCCCATATGATGCAAAGTGCACAAATCCAAATAAACCTTTCACCTGATGGTGAGTTCTTGAGTGCAAAAATGCTTGATAATGAACGGACGATTGTGCCGATGACGCTGGATTCTGCGAATCGAGCAGGTAGTGCTATTCGACCACATTATTTACATGACAAGCTTTTTTATGTGGCAGGTGACTATATAAGGTTTGGTGGAGAAGAAAAACGTGCGGATTACTTTCCGAAGTATCGAGAGCAAATGAAAGCATGGGCAGATCATCCTAGTGCTATAGAAGAAGTACGAGCAATTTATGCGTATATTTCGAAAGAAAAGGTCATCGCAGATTTAATAGAAGAAAAGATATTGCCTGTTAATCATGAAGGAAAAGTTATTCCTAAATGGACGGGTGATGATAAACCTGAGATTTATAAAGTAGTTACTGGCGATGTTTTTGGAGCGTTTGTTCGTTTTACGGTAATTCAACCTAATGCGGAACCAGTGTGGGAAAATAAAAGTCTATTTAACAGTTATATCTCTTACTTCGATGAAACGGTTGCTGCAAGTCGAGGTGTATGTTATGTAACGGCAAATAAAGATGAAATATTAACAACGCAGCATGGTTCACGAATACGAAATGCGGGGGATTTATCAAAATTAATTTCAGCAAATGATGATACAGGGTTTACGTTTCGTGGGCGATTTGGTGAATCAACAGAGGCAGTTCAAATTGGCTACGAGGTTTCGCAAAAGTCACATCATGCCTTGCGGTGGTTAATTCAGCGTCAAGGAACATATGTGGATAGTCGGTATTTTGTAGCGTTTGGAATCGAGAAAGTTGAAGTACCAGAGCCATTTTCAGATGGGTTGGGCTTTTTAAATGCTGATGTACACGCTAAAGCAGAAACGAAGGTATTAACAGAAGAAGTGACAGCTAATGAAATTACAAAGGCGATGCAAGGCTTTAAGCATACGTTTAAGGAAGCGAATCTAAAAAACATTATTGTAATGGCGGTAGATGCAGCTACATCAGGACGTTTAGCAATTGTGTATTATCAACAGTTTCATCCTGATTTATATATTGATGCACTTACACGTTGGCATACGACATGCCGTTGGTTGCAGGAGGATTTTGATAAAGAAACGAAGAAAACGCGTCGTTTTGTTGGAACACCTTCAACCTATCGGATCGTAGAAGCGGTCTACGGTAGCAGAGCCGATGCACGAATAAAGAAAGAATTGTACTCGCGTTTACTGCCTTGTATTGTTGAAGAAAAACCATTGCCTAAAGACATCGTGGGACTAATTTTTAATCGGGTAAAAAATCCATATAGCTTTAAACAATTAAAGGAATCATGGGAAGGTACATTAAACATAGCTTGTGCCTTAATTAATAAACAATATGAAAGTGAGGGATATACATTGGCATTACAAGAAGAAAATAATTCGCGTGACTATTTGTTTGGCCGTTTACTTGGTGTTGCTGAAGTAATGGAACGCAATATTCTTCGAGAGCGGAGTGAAGACCGTGCAACGAATGCAACGCGATATTTTAATGCTTTTTCACAGCACCCAGCACGGACATGGTTTGTGATACGAAAACAGTTAACACCATACTTTGAGCGAATAGGCGTCCATGCTACACGGTATGCCAAGTTGCTTCAAGCGCTTGAATCCCGTTTAACAACGGAGCAAATGACAGATGCTCCACTGGGACCTGTGTTTTTACTAGGTTATAGTAGTCAAGTTCAAGATATGTATACGAAAAAGGAGGAAAAACAGAATGACAATATTAACGAATAAAATTGACTTTGCAGTGGTATTTACAGTAAATAAGGCGAATCCAAATGGCGATCCTTTAAATGGAAATCGTCCACGTCAAGATTTTAATGGTCACGGAGAAGTTTCCGATGTGGCTATTAAACGTAAGTTACGTAATCGCTTGCAAGATGAAGAACAGACAATATTAGTTCAATCAGATGAAAACCGTACTGATGGATTTCGTAGTGTGCGAGATCGTGTTGCTTCTGTACCCGAACTCGAAAAAATTTTAAAAAACGCAAAAGGGGATGTGCAAGCAGCTGAAAAAATTGCATGTGACACTTGGTATGATGTGCGAGCCTTTGGACAAGTTTTTGCCTTTAAAGGGGATAAATTGAGCTTAGGCATTCGTGGTCCTGTTTCTATTCACACAGCAACAAGTATTGATCCTGTTGATGTAACAAGCATGCAAATTACGAAAAGTGTAAACGCTACAACAAATGCAAAAGATCCAAGTCAAAAAACATCGGATACGATGGGAATGAAGCACCGTGTAGACTTTGGTGTCTATGTCTTTTATGGAAGTATTAATCCTCAACTGGCAGAACGTACAGGATTTACAAAAGAAGATGCGGAAAAGTTAAAGGAAACGCTTCGCACATTGTTTGCGAATGATTCATCATCAGCCCGTCCAGACGGAAGTATGGAAGTAAATAAACTATTTTGGTGGGAGCATAATAGTAAATTAGGACAATACTCATCCGCTAAGGTTCATCGGTCAGTTAAAGTTGAAAAAGTAAAGCAAGAATTTCCTTTATCTATCAAAAACTATGAAATTACTGTAGCTCCTTTAGAAGGACTTGCGGTTGAGGAATATGACGGACTATAAGGAAGAAGATTATTTATTATTGTCTGGCATCCAGCATTTTGTATTTTGCCGTCGGCAGTGGGCACTTATTCATATTGAACAGGCGTGGGAAGAAAATATTTTAACAGTTGAAGGGCATGCGTTGCATGAAAGGGTAGATAATACGTCTATACGGGAAAAACGAGGTAACACCCTTTATGTACGAGCGTTGCCTGTACATTCTTCCATTCTAGGTATTAGTGGTATTTGTGATATGGTAGAGTTTATAGAAGATAAAAATGGTGTATCTTTATTTGGCGAGGATGGTCTTTATTTAGCGAAGCCAATTGAATATAAGCGCGGTAAACCGAAAACCCATGAAGCTGATCTTTTACAACTCACCGCCCAAACCATGTGCTTGGAAGAGATGCTGCATATTACGATTAATGAAGCGGCAATGTTTTATCATGAGGTAAAGCGTCGCCAGGTTGTCTCGATTACTAATGAATTAAAGCAAAAAGTTAAAACAATAACGAAAGAAATGCATCATTATTATACAAGGCGATATACACCTCGTGTAAAGACAGGTAAACATTGTAAAAGTTGTTCCTTACAACATAAATGTTTGCCAGAGTTGCTGGATCGCGAGACAGTATCGACTTATATGAATAGGTTGTTAGAACAATGAAACAGTTATTAAATGTTGTTTATATCTCGCAACCCGATACGTATTTGGCGCTAAAAGGCCAGAATTTAAATATTTTGCAAGAAGGAGAGTCGGTCGCTCGCGTTCCATTGCATAATATAGAAGGAATTTGTACTTTTGGACATCAAGGTGCAAGTCCTGCATTAATGGCAACATGTATGGAACAAAATATTAGTGTGACTTTCTTTACTAGTAGTGGAAGGCTACGTGGGCGCGTAATAGGCATGACTAATGGTAATGTCTCATTACGAAAAATACAATACCGTATATCGGATTGTGAAGATCAATGCGCAACGATTGCAAAACATATGGTGATAGGAAAGATTTATAATTGTGAACAATTGCTTAAGAGAACGATTCGTGACCACGCCCTACGTGTGAATGTAGATGTGTTAGAGAATACGATTACTCAGTTAAAAAACTCTCGTCAATCTGCTTTAGATTGTGAAAGTTTAGATGAACTTAGAGGGATAGAAGGTAATGCGGCTAGTGCGTATTTTAGTGTGTTTAACAATTGTATTTTACAACAAACGAATGATTTCTTGTTCCAAACACGTAATCGAAGACCTCCAAAAGACCGTGTGAACGCACTTTTGTCATTTGCATATTCGTTATTAGCATCAGAAGTAGCTGCTGCGTTAGAAGGGGTTGGTTTGGATGCATATGTTGGATTTTTACATCGCGACCGCCCTGGCAGAATGTCACTCGCTCTAGATGTTATGGAAGAACTGCGTCCAATTGTCGCAGAGCGTTTTGTACTAAAGCTTATAAATCGAAAACAAATTCAAGCCAATGACTTTATTGTGAAAGAAAATAATGCGGTGCTATTAAAAGATGATGCACGTCGTACTTTCTTACAGCTTTGGCAAGAAGCGAAACAGGAGAAAATCACACATCCATATTTAAAGGAGAAGATTCAATGGGGGCTTATACCTCATGTGCAGGCTTTATTACTTGCAAGATATATTCGTGGCGACCTTGATGGATATCCGCCACTCTTAATAAGGTAGGTGTGAAGGATGTTAGTACTTGTAACTTACGATGTGCAAACTTCAAGTACAAGTGGAGCGAAACGTTTACGTAAAGTTGCAAAAAAGTGTGAGCAGTATGGTGTACGTGTTCAAAACTCTGTCTTTGAGTGTATTGTTGATAGTGCACAAATGCGGCAATTAGAGCTGGATCTTTTGAAACTTATTGATCCAGACAAGGACAGTCTTCGATTTTATCGTTTAGGAAACAATCATGATAGTAAAGTGAAACATATTGGTGCCAAGCCTTCTTTAGAAGTGGATAAACCTCTTATTTTTTAATGCGCGAACCTTAAGCGCTCATAAAATCCCAGGGGGGTTCGCGCAAAATTATTATTATTTGTTATAGGATTTTTATAAAATCAAGTTAATCTAGATAATAAAAATGTAGCATAACACAATATATAGGTGAGATGATATTTTTTTTACTATATCTCGCAGTCACTCCCTTTATTGGGAGTGTGGATTGAAATAAAAAGGGGAGATGTGGAAATTAC
The DNA here is from genome assembly GCF_030137545.1 of Virgibacillus sp. LDC-1. Taxonomy (GTDB): domain Bacteria; phylum Bacillota; class Bacilli; order Bacillales; family Amphibacillaceae; genus LDC-1. The sequence continues at coordinate 15,910 of NZ_JARUVL010000022.1, forward strand.
ACGGATATCAGTCACTCCCTTTATTGGGAGTGTGGATTGAAATAAGGAAATAAGTTGCATCTTTGCCATAGCGATTCAAGTCACTCCCTTTATTGGGAGTGTGGATTGAAATGGCATGTGTGCGTCACTCTCCTTTCTTATCCGTGTCACTCCCTTTATTGGGAGTGTGGATTGAAATACACTCAAACCTCCTTAACAAGTCGCGCACATCGTCACTCCCTTTATTGGGAGTGTGGATTGAAATACGGTTGACGATGAAGGGAAGTCACCAACGTTAGGGTCACTCCCTTTATTGGGAGTGTGGATTGAAATCTGAAATAGTCGCCAATTCACCTATGGAGATTGGTCACTCCCTTTATTGGGAGTGTGGATTGAAATTTGCCAGAAAGAAACCAAACCAGACCATATTTCCGTCACTCCCTTTATTGGGAGTGTGGATTGAAATGAATGGAACTTTAACGATAAGGTGGTTACGTCTGCGTCACTCCCTTTATTGGGAGTGTGGATTGAAATTCTGACATCCTTACCGTATATCGCTGTCCTTACTGTCACTCCCTTTATTGGGAGTGTGGATTGAAATATTTGTAATAAGGGGTGGCTTTAAATTTTTAAAAGTCACTCCCTTTATTGGGAGTGTGGATTGAAATGTCAAATCAAACGCTAGTAACTCATCCATTGCCGTCACTCCCTTTATTGGGAGTGTGGATTGAAATTCACACCATTAAAAGCACCAGAAACGATTCCCCGTCACTCCCTTTATTGGGAGTGTGGATTGAAATATTGATCATGACGAAGTAGTTATCGTTTTCAACGTCACTCCCTTTATTGGGAGTGTGGATTGAAATGGATTTAGGAGGATAATACATGCAACCAATTTCAAGTCACTCCCTTTATTGGGAGTGTGGATTGAAATCTCCGTTAATATATCTTGTGCCGTTTTATCCGTGTCACTCCCTTTATTGGGAGTGTGGATTGAAATTTTTCTAGACATACCTTGCATTTGTACATCATTTGGCGTCACTCCCTTTATTGGGAGTGTGGATTGAAATTTTGCCTAGAATAATCTTTCGCACACCTAAAGCAAGTCACTCCCTTTATTGGGAGTGTGGATTGAAATTCCAACGTTGAAAGATACATTAAAGCGAAGTGATGGTCACTCCCTTTATTGGGAGTGTGGATTGAAATATGTTTAACCACCTTTCTTTAATAAAATCAATATAGTCACTCCCTTTATTGGGAGTGTGGATTGAAATTAGAACTGTCATTAATAGAGACAATGGCTTAGCTAAAGTCACTCCCTTTATTGGGAGTGTGGATTGAAATGCTAATTGCGCCTTCATATCGTCAATATCCTTATGTCACTCCCTTTATTGGGAGTGTGGATTGAAATCACCTAATGGCGATCTTGTATCAATGTTGTTTGCAGGTCACTCCCTTTATTGGGAGTGTGGATTGAAATCACCAGATACAACAGCACCAAATAATATAACTAGTCACTCCCTTTATTGGGAGTGTGGATTGAAATAACTGAATTAAGTTTACGCAATATCGAATCATGGTCACTCCCTTTATTGGGAGTGTGGATTGAAATAAATTAATAAAAGAACTCGAACACGAAATCCAAAGTCACTCCCTTTATTGGGAGTGTGGATTGAAATGGAAATCCTGAAAGAGTATTTTGCGTAAATTGCGTCACTCCCTTTATTGGGAGTGTGGATTGAAATTTCTTCGTTGTCATAAATTGCTACTGTGGTAAAATGTCACTCCCTTTATTGGGAGTGTGGATTGAAATACTAGCTGTTCATACTGTATCACAAATGAGTGATCGTCACTCCCTTTATTGGGAGTGTGGATTGAAATAGAATGGTTTTAGGTCAAAATCAATATCCCCTCTGTCACTCCCTTTATTGGGAGTGTGGATTGAAATGAGATAACAACGCCATAATCATTTTTCTTAAACGTCACTCCCTTTATTGGGAGTGTGGATTGAAATATCATCTTTTTCTTTACGATCAACTAATACAGCTGTCACTCCCTTTATTGGGAGTGTGGATTGAAATATGGTTAAAATGGAAAAACAAATGAAGAAAACAAGTCACTCCCTTTATTGGGAGTGTGGATTGAAATTGAAAGTGCAAACAACACAACAAGCGATCAAATAGTCACTCCCTTTATTGGGAGTGTGGATTGAAATTTCTGGACTAGGTTTCATGTCAAGATAGTTAAAGTCACTCCCTTTATTGGGAGTGTGGATTGAAATAATAATCGCATTGTCAACCAATAACTAAGACCATGTCACTCCCTTTATTGGGAGTGTGGATTGAAATGATAATCCTTGTACCCATCAAGAAACTTGTTTTGGTCACTCCCTTTATTGGAGTGTGGATTGAAATACTCGAACATTAAAAGAAAATGACGATATCAGGGCGTCACTCCCTTTATTGGGAGTGTGGATTGAAATCCATATGTAAAAATGGTTATTAGTTTTAGATGATGTCACTCCCTTTATTGGGAGTGTGGATTGAAATTCCAAATCCGTTTTTACTAACGGAAAAATCACGTGTCACTCCCTTTATTGGGAGTGTGGATTGAAATCAATTGATTTTCATATAAATCTCCTCCTAAATTGTCACTCCCTTTATTGGGAGTGTGGATTGAAATCTCCTGATGGCGCGAGCATGATTGTAACGGTAAAAGTCACTCCCTTTATTGGGAGTGTGGATTGAAATATCTGACTTAACTTCTTGTTTAGGTGGAACATAGGGTCACTCCCTTTATTGGGAGTGTGGATTGAAATATCTGCGGATTATCCTCTGCACTCACAGCAACACGTCACTCCCTTTATTGGGAGTGTGGATTGAAATTTTTTTAAATACTTTACCAGGCTCACAATTGCTTGTCACTCCCTTTATTGGGAGTGTGGATTGAAATAACTCATTAAAAGATGGCATGAGTAAGGCTGACGAGTCACTCCCTTTATTGGGAGTGTGGATTGAAATAACTCATTAAAAGATGGCATGAGTAAGGCTGACGAGTCACTCCCTTTATTGGGAGTGTGGATTGAAATCTGTGGTTATAGGTGCTGAATATAACAAGGACCCGTCACTCCCTTTATTGGGAGTGTGGATTGAAATAAGTATCAGTTAAGTTAGATAAAGCAAAGTCGAAGTCACTCCCTTTATTGGGAGTGTGGATTGAAATCTGTGGTTATAGGTGCTGAATATAACAAGGACCCGTCACTCCCTTTATTGGGAGTGTGGATTGAAATAAGTATCAGTTAAGTTAGATAAAGCAAAGTCGAAGTCACTCCCTTTATTGGGAGTGTGGATTGAAATACTTGTAAAGCGCGGAAAGTTAAATCCGATTAAAGGTCACTCCCTTTATTGGGAGTGTGGATTGAAATTTTTTCTGCCTCCTCAAACTGATCCAATAGATAAGTCACTCCCTTTATTGGGAGTGTGGATTGAAATTCGGTTACCGTCCTCGTCAGTTTCATCGACTATTGTCACTCCCTTTATTGGGAGTGTGGATTGAAATGAAATGAGACCACATTGTCGCCTCAAGGTTACATGTCACTCCCTTTATTGGGAGTGTGGATTGAAATGCAAGAGCCGATGTTGCCGGAAATGCGTAATAAAACGTCACTCCCTTTATTGGGAGTGTGGATTGAAATTAAACCTAGATGGATAGAGGATATTCTCTTTAAGTCACTCCCTTTATTGGGAGTGTGGATTGAAATTGTATAGCTAGCATTTCTTCTTGAGACTGTGCAGTCACTCCCTTTATTGGGAGTGTGGATTGAAATCCACAAGGACTCAATTCCATTAATCCAATAAAAGGTCACTCCCTTTATTGGGAGTGTGGATTGAAATGTGTAATCTTTTAGTGCTCCTGACCCTTTGTCTGTGTCACTCCCTTTATTGGGAGTGTGGATTGAAATACACTAACTGATAAAAGTGAGCTGTTTGAACAAAGTCACTCCCTTTATTGGGAGTGTGGATTGAAATATGATGTACATAAGCATCATATATACGAGCTTCAGTCACTCCCTTTATTGGGAGTGTGGATTGAAATGACCAATTGAGCTTTTGCACTCTATTACGCAACAGTCACTCCCTTTATTGGGAGTGTGGATTGAAATGCAGATGACAATAAACCAAATTTTTTCAAGCTTGTCACTCCCTTTATTGGGAGTGTGGATTGAAATTAACGAGTTAAAGGCAATTCGTTTAAGTGAGTTTGTCACTCCCTTTATTGGGAGTGTGGATTGAAATGCAGATGACAATAAACCAAATTTTTTCAAGCTTGTCACTCCCTTTATTGGGAGTGTGGATTGAAATGATAACCGAAACGGAACGACTAGCAAAGCTAGAAGTCACTCCCTTTATTGGGAGTGTGGATTGAAATAATCCCCTCCTCAAAATGGCAAATCATCATCCGAGTCACTCCCTTTATTGGGAGTGTGGATTGAAATTCTTTCCAGTTACATATGGTTACCTTTTCGTCAGCGTCACTCCCTTTATTGGGAGTGTGGATTGAAATCCTGCGTTGAAGAATACGCATTTTTAGTTATGAGTCACTCCCTTTATTGGGAGTGTGGATTGAAATTAGAAGAATACGTAGACTGTCTGCATTTTATATTGTCACTCCCTTTATTGGGAGTGTGGATTGAAATCCATAAAATACAAACGGCTACCACACCTGGTAGCGTCACTCCCTTTATTGGGAGTGTGGATTGAAATTGTAAATGGGACGATTAAAGGACATAGTGGATCTCGTCACTTCCTTTATTGGGAGTGTGGATTGAATTCTAGGCAAATGCTTTCCTAAAATGCTACTATAGAAGAATAAACAATGCATCATTATGCTAGAAGGAAGGCGTTTTATTTTTGGTATACCTCATTTGTATTCTCATCGGAATTGTTACGGCGTTTTTTGGAAGCTTAATTGGATTGGGAGGCGGCGTCATCCTCATCCCAATCTTATTATTTTTACATCAATACAGTGCTGCTTTTGCATGGGCAACCCCGCAAGCAATTGTTGGATTGTCGTTAATTGTTATGATTTTTACCGCACTTTCATCAACCATCGCCTATTACAGAGCAGGAAGAGTTGATTATAAGACAGGCTTATTATTTATATCGGGAAGTATTCCGGGTGGGATTCTCGGTTCTTGGCTAAATCAGTTTATTGATGCGGATTACTTTTCTTTATATTTTGGGATATTAACAATCCTCATTTCGCTTTTGTTTTTTCTTAAACGAAAGCAGCCATCAGAAAAAAGTAAGGCAAACGGCAAGCGGATTCGTACTTTTCAAGTGGATGGACAAACATACCATTACACTGTAAACCTAGTCTTTGCTTTTGTTCTTTCTTTCTTTGTTGGAATGCTATCTGGCATGTTCGGTATCGGTGGTGGCTCCATCATGGTTCCAGCGATGATCCTATTATTTGGATTTCCTGCCCATATTGCAACAGCGACATCGATGTTTATGATTTTCTTCATTAGCATTATTGGCGCTAGTACACACATTGCACTTGGACATATTAATTGGGAATATGTATTTTTCTTTATTCCAGCTGCATATCTTGGTGGGAAGCTTGGAGCTTATGTGAATCAAAAGCTACAAGGAAAAACACTAGAATGGATTTTACGGATTATGCTTATATTGATTGGGGTACGATTAATTACAGAAGGTTTAGGATAAGGAGCAAGCCATATGCTAGAAAAATTATTCATTTATTATACGAATGATTTACATAGTAAGTTTGATCATTGGTCGCGTGTTACAAGCTTTTTTAAGCAAGAAAAAGCAGATCGAATAGCTGCCAATGAAACAAGCTGGTTATTTGATGTTGGGGACCACGTTGATCGTGTACATCCAATTGCAGAGGCTTTTATGGGAAAGGCGAATGTTTCATTATTGAATGAAGCTGGCTATGATGCTGTCACCATTGGAAATAATGAAGGAATCACGGTTTCACATGAAGACTTGGAACAGCTTTATGACGATGCTTCATTTCAAGTTGTTTGTGGAAATTTACATAGTCAAAAGGCAACTGCTCCTCAGTGGCTAAAGCCCCATGTTACGTTCACCTCTAATCAAGGCGTGAAAGTAGGGATAATCGGATTAACTGCTCCATTTAATGATTATTATGAGCTATTAGATTGGCATGTTTCTGCTCCATATGAGGCACTGAAAACGTATGTGCAAAGCTTAAAGCAAGAAACAGACGTTATTATTTTGCTTTCGCATTTAGGGCTGTCAGAGGATGAAGAAATTGCTCGGCGGTTTCCAGAGATTGATTTAATTATTGGTGGACATACACATCATTTGCTTCGGAACGGCGAGTATGTAAATAACATATTAATTACTGCAGCGGGAAAGCATTGTGCTTTTGTCGGCGAGGTTATTTTAACGTGGGACCATGCTAAGCGATGTCTTGTAAACAAGGAAGCCTATGCTATCGATATACTGAATCAACCAAAGGATTTGGCTACAGAGCAAAAATTAGCAGTATTAGAAGAAGAGGCGAATACAATACTGGAAAAAACAATTGTCCATATCGATCATCCGCTGGAGGTAAGGTGGTTTTCACATACGCAAATTATGCAGGATCTTACAGATATGCTCAAGGCTTGGACAAATGCGGATTGCGCGATGCTGAATGCCGGAGTGTTGCTCGATCAGCTCCCAGCCGGTGCTGTGACGTATAAGGATGTGCATCGGATTTGTCCACATCCGATTAATCCATGTGTTGTTACATTGAGCGGTAGTGAGCTGTTGGAAGTAACAAGAGCTTCACTGACGAAGGATTTCATGGAGCTTAAGCTAAAAGGATTTGGATTTCGCGGCGAAGTAATTGGTAGGATGATCTTTTCTGGAATTGACGTTGTGACCGAGAGGCATGCGAACGGGCATGAATATGTGAAAACGGTATTATTTAATGGGGCAGAAATTGATGGCGACCGCATTTATCGAGTCGCGACTGCAGATACGTTTACATTTGGTAGGTTGTTACCTGAAATTGCGAAATCAGAAACAAAGGAATACATGTTACCAGAATTTTTACGAGATATCCTATCATATACGTTACAGAAAAAATATACGAATGCTTAAGGAGAAGGTCGCTCACTAGCGCCTTCTTTTTGCATATATATACTGTAAAGCAGTGAATAAGGAGGAAATTGCGGATGATGGATGTAAAACCAATTCAGTTGGATGGAAGAACCTTTATTGCAACGCGTGTAGAATTACCAAAAACCAATTTGCTCATTGTTTCGAATGACATTGGATATATAATGTGTGCTGCGTTAGATGTTGATGTATTGGATGAAAAGCTTGCTGATCGTAAAGTAATAGCAGGTCGTGCATCAGGAGTGAGAACAATTGATGACTTGTTGTCAGCTCCATTAGAAAAGGTAACAAAAGCTTCGGACGTTTACGGCTGGGAGGCTGGTATGATTGGAAAAGAGGCATTATTAAAGCTTCCGGATTAATTGCGTTGCCATATCGAGGATTTGATTATATTGAGGTTACAATGATACTTTAATGAGAGAAGCTTGTTTGTAGCAAAAGGATCGCGGTAATAGAAAGTTGTTTTATCTACCTTGAAGGGGATATTTCGCGATTCTAACCTCCTTGAAACAAGCATAGATTGATTTCAAGGGGGTTTTGTTATGATCCGCAGAGTCCGATTTCAAAAAAGAAGAACACCGCCTCCAGTAGGAAATATATTAATGGTGTCATTTATTATATTTATTTGTATGACTGTTTTTAGCCTTATTTGGATAGACAAGGGAATCCAGCCAACGATCATGGAAATCGCTGATCGGAAAACGAAGGAATTTGCAACACGAGCAATTAATGCAGCGGTTAAGTTTGCTGAGAATTACACCTTTGAAGATATTGCAGATATGACAACAGATAACAATGGAAATGTATCTGTTGTTGGTTGGGATGCTTCAATTGTAAATAAAATAAATCGAGCGGCAACGGATCGTGTAGAAGAATTTTTTCGCACGATGAACCGTGGCGAGCCACCAAATTACGAGGATCCGTTAGATGAGCCAAGTGTTTATGGTGATACAGTTGACGAATTAGTGGAAAGAGATCCAACTGTTATTGAAATTCCGATAGGGCAAGCGACAGGAAATGCTCTTTTCGCCAACTTGGGTCCTAAGGTTCCAGTTAATCTAGAGCTTGTAGGAAGTGTGCAAACAGATATTGTGGATGTACGAGAGGAATTTGGCATTAATAACATTTTTATTACGCTTTATGTACTTGTAGAAGCAGATGTACAGATCGTAATTCCTTTTACAACCGACGTAACAAAAGTAGAAACGAAAATATTAATCGATAAGCACCTTGTCATGGGCGAGGTTCCAGAGTTTTATGGTGGTGGTACGGATGGTCCTTCCATTTCCGTTCCGAAAAAAGACTTGCAAAAAGATGATTGAATCTAGTATAGTATAAAGTGGTTTATAAAATTTCATAATCAACCTCAGATCGGTGAGGTAGAGGCGCAGCCAATATGAGTAATCAATGCGAGGATGACAACGATGACCATTGATAAAAGGATTGTTTGCCGAAGTATAATAAGGGTCAAACTTATTATTGCTGGGATGTTCTTGAAAAAGGAGCATACTGTCATGCTTGGAATTAGTGCATGGAGAACTACTGATCGAAATGGAGGATAACGTATATTGCATACAAAAGGCAATGGTAGGTTATTTTCTATCATTGTCTTTTTGTGTTTTTTACCTCCATGTGCTCTTAGAAAAGCTTATTTTACAATGAATGACCATGTAGAAACGGAGGAGACAACATTGGAAGGAACTTTTTATTCGATTATACCTGCCCTAATAATGCTTTTACTCGTATTATTAACTCGTAAAGTATTACTATCACTTGGAATCGGAATTCTTATCGGTGCTTTATTTATTCATAGCTTTCACCCGGTACAAGCGATTCAAGAAATTTGGACCGTGTTTTATACCATTTTTATTTCGGATGGAACGTGGAATATAGGAAATATACTCTTGCTTAGCTTTTTATTACTTCTTGGAATTGTTACTGCATTTTTGCAAGCTTCAGGAGGAAGCGAAGCCTTTGGCGAATGGATGATTCGTCGCGTTAAAACAAGGACGGGAGCCCAAGTGACAACGGCTGCCTTAGGAGTTATCATTTTCATTGACGATTATTTTAATAGTCTAGCTGTTGGACAAATTGCTCGTCCACTTACTGATCGCCATCGAATCTCAAGGGCAAAGCTTGCCTACTTTATTGATTCGACATCTGCTCCTGTAACTGTAATTTCACCTATTTCTAGTTGGGGTGCTTACATTATTGGTATTCTTGGTGGGATATTTGCTGCAAATGGAATTTCCGATTATCCACCACTTGAAGCGTTTGTGAAAATGATTCCATATAATCTTTATGCATTATCAGCGTTATTACTCGTGTTCATCGTAGCTTATTTTAAGATGGACATCGGACTAATGCGGAAGCATGAAAAGCGTGCTGTGGAAACAGGGGAATTATTAAGTCCAGATAAACCAGATGTTCCAGGCGATTTAACAAAAACCTTTTCAGCACACAAGAGTGGAAAAGTATATCATTTATTTATTCCAATTTTAGTACTTATCGTTTTTACAATTGTTACGATGGTAATAACTGGAGCACAGGCAAGTGCAGCTGAAGGCAATGTTACGATCTTAACGATTTTTGCAAATACAAATGTAAATCTATCTTTATTTATTGGTGGCGTTGCTTCTGTAGCTATTGCATATATGTTTCATATGCTACAGCCAAGTCCAAAGGCAAACACAGCAAAAATTGTAGTAGAAGGAATCAAAACGATGCTTCCTGCAATCTATATTTTGCTGCTTGCATGGATGATTGGTTCGATTATCGGGACATTAAAAACAGGAGAATATTTAGCACAACTCGTGAGTGGGGCGAATATGAGTCCAACGTTACTTCCATTATTGTTCTTCTTAATTGCAGGTTTTATGTCACTTGCAACAGGAACCTCTTGGGGAACGTTTGGAATTATGCTTCCGATCGCGGCAGAAGTAGCTGTGCTCACAGATGTAACCTTATTGCTCCCGGCTTTATCGGCAGTTTTAGCAGGGTCTGTGTTTGGCGATCATTGTACACCAATTTCTGATACGACGATATTGTCTTCTACTGGTGCAGGTGCCAACCATATTGATCATGTTTTGACCCAATTGCCATATGCATTACTTGCTGCATTTGCGTCAGCTATTGGATACGTTGTTATTGGCTGGACGAGCCAAATGTTCTTAGGAATCATTGTTGCACTTGCGACCATTATTGCCGTTGCATTGCTTCACAATTTCTTAACGAAAACAAATACGCAATCCTAGATATTGTTACTAAAAGCTTTCACCAACTTGGTGGAAGCTTTTTTAGTAATCAAATAAATTATTTTAACTATACAAAATAATAGTAAAATATATTATATTATAAAAGTTTTGACATAGTATAAAAGTACCGTTATAATCTAAAATAATATCTGAAAACATAAAATATTAAAACTTAACTTATTATTCGTGTAGGACTAGCGAGTAATGAGATGAGACAAAAAGGGGAGGTACATGTATGGAAACTCGTTCACAGTGGGGAACACGAGCAGGGTTTATTCTAGCAGCTGTTGGTTCAGCAGTTGGGCTAGGAAATATTTGGCGTTTTCCAGCAACAGCGTATGAAAATGGCGGGGGAGCGTTTTTGATTCCCTATCTTTTTGCATTACTTACAGCAGGGATTCCGATACTAATCATGGAATTTACGATGGGGCATAAATATCGGGGATCTGCACCGCTAACATTTAAACGGATTCACAAGAAGTCAGAATTTGTTGGCTGGTGGGCAGTACTTGTATCATTTGTAATTTCTACCTATTATGCAGTAATTATTGCATGGGCGATGTCATATTCTGTATTTTCATTTAACTTAAATTGGGGCGAGGATACAGCATCCTTTTTAATTGGAGATTACTTAAATCGGACAGTTGATCCAGGTCAAGTGGGAAGCTTTGTACCGGGTGTTCTTATACCATTAATCATTGTTTGGATTCTTGTATTAGGGATTTTATTTAAAGGGGTTAAAAAAGGTATTGAAATTGCTAACCGCATTTTTATTCCTGCTTTACTTATAATCTTTCTTATCATTGTTATTCGTGCGGTCACACTACCGGGTGCAGTTGATGGATTAGAAGCTTTCTTTAAGCCTGATTTCTCAAAAATACTAGAACCTGGTGTTTGGGTAGCGGCGTATGGTCAGATCTTCTTTAGTTTATCAATTGCATTTGCCATTATGATTACGTACTCGAGCTATTTACCAAAAAAGTCGGATATTACTAATAATGCGTTTATTACTGGCTTTGGTAATTCAAGCTTTGAGCTTTTAGCTGGAATTGGGGTATTCGGGATCTTAGGATTTATGGCTGCGCAATCTGGTGTACCAGTAGATAAAGTAGTTGATGGAGGAGTGGGACTTGCATTTATTGTATTTCCACAAATTATAAATCAGTTCCCTGCCTTTAATGAGCTTTTTGGATTTCTGTTTTTTGCATCACTCGTGCTTGCAGGATTGACGTCACTCATGTCGATCACTGAAACATATGTTGCTGGACTTGTGGACAAATTTAAGATTTCTAGAACGAAAGCAGTTCTTTTTGGTGGCGGACTGGCAGCAATTATTTCCTTGCTTTTTGCAACACAAGGAGGACTATTCTTCCTAGATGCCGCCGATTACTTTATTAATCAATTTGGTGTAGCGTTGCTTGGCTTAGTTGAAGTTGTTCTTATTGCATGGGTTTTCCGTAAGCTCAAGGAATTTCAAACACATGCAAATGAAATTTCGGATATTCGTCTTGGTTCTTGGTGGACAATAAGTGTTGGCTTTATTACACCGATTGTTCTTGGATATATGATGTTCGGTTTATTAAAGCAAAATATTATGAAAGAGTTTGATACAGATACTGGAAACTATGAGGGCTATCAAGATGCCTTTATTATGTGGGGAGGCTGGGCAGTAGCCATTGGTGCCCTTGTCATCGGGGTTATTATGGCCATGACGAAATGGAAAGCTACTTCTGCATCTTCTGAAATGGAACAAAAGAAGGAGGCTAAATAAATGAGTGGTGGAGCAATTACCGTTATGATTTTAGGAATTGTTATTCTATGGGGCGGTTTAGCCGCAAGTATTATGCATGCTGTTAAAAAGGGGAAAGAAGCAAATTAAATGATATAGAATAGGCTAGGACAAAAGATTTCTAATCGACAGAATCCGAATAAAGATCGCGCCTGTACCTGTGGTGAAAGCGCACCTACTTTCAAACTGCGATGCAGTTATTCGGGTTTTGATTTAGAAGCTATCATTTGTTCTAGCCTTATTTTCTAATCTAAAGCATGTTCAAGCGAATGACATTTGGTTTAGTTGTTATTTTGCTTTCGCCATTCGCTCCCATTTACGAAGGTATGGGTAAGGATCAAAAGACCATTCACTATGACCATTGTCTTTATACATACCATAGTGTAGATGAGGAGGAAACTTTCCGGAAGTTCCTGGAGGGCCATAACCACTAGAACCAACACTTCCAAGTTCATCCCCAGGCTTTACAACTTGTCCAACCTTTATATTATCCGCATAGCCGTTTAAATGCCCATAGTAATGATAAATGTTAAAAATATCGCGAATTCCAATTCGCCAACCACCATATAAATTCCATCCCTTCATTTCAATGACTCCATATGTTGTTGACTTTACAGGGGTTCCATAGCCAGCAAAAATATCCGTTCCTTCATGAATTCGTAGCCCTCCGAATCCACGTCTATCTCCCCACGTGCTTCGATAGCTGTAATTGTGACGAATCGAAACTGGGAAATCACGATCTGTTAAATTAACGTGTTGGAATTTCTTCAACACCTTTGCTGTATTTTTGATCGTCTGTACGGTTAAGTCCCGTTTATAATAATTCCATAGGGCAATACGAATTTCATCATCTGTGATACCATACTGTAAAATGATTGTTGCTATCGTATAAAGAATATCTTCAGGATCCTCAGCATCAGCCTTTCCATCTCCATTTCCATCCTTACCCTGTCCATTAAAAAGGTCTATTATAATGGTATCCTTACTTAATGTACTATTTCCAAGGCCATACCAAATCTCTTCTGGAATAGAAATGGATACAATATGATCATCCTTATCCTTTTGAATCTGTCGCTCATACTGATCAATGGCAGCTAAGTAGTACCAGGGAACCTGTGTTAGAGCTTCGGTTTTTTTGTATACTGCCATTCGCTGTTCATAAATGTCAGATTGCTTTTCTGCTGCATGAACAGGATTCGTGAGAAAAATGAATATAAGTGGGATAAAGCTGTATAATAGCTTTTTGCTAACCATATTTCGTCACCTCCTTTTCTTTGTATTCTATTTTATTTGTTCTTCGCATCTTGTTCATATCCCTGTGGAGATTGTTTCATTTCATTGATGATGCGCTTTAACGTATGTTGATAATCCCTTTCTGAAGTCATGTCATGATGCATGCTTTGAATAAAAGGAATTAGTGAAGCGTCCTCTGAAACATACACTTTAAAATATCTTGGCATCATAGACAGTGCTGTTCGCTTCGCCATATCAGTAGCATCATTGGATGATAAAGCTTCATTTTTTTCATAAGCAATTAAGACTTCTTTATCGGTAACAAGTGTTGCAATTTCAATGAATCCTTCATTCCTTAATATGACTCGGGCAATCATGTCAGCCATTTTATTACGGTCGATTGTTAATGTGGGGTTGTTTTCTCTATCTTGCTCTAGTTGATCTCGTTTGTAATTTACATATCCAATTCTTTTATCAAATTCGGTATCAGCCGGGCTTTCTTGATTTCTGGCGGGATCAAGCTCTTTTGAAAGCTTTTCTCGTTCATTCAACGCGCCATTGCCATTTGTACATCCGACTAAGAAAATAAGAACGATGAAGAGGGATATAAGTTTTGTTCGCATCCCATTTACCTCCTAAAGTAAGCTATATTATAATTAGTTTGGAATAAAGCTTCAAAAACATACAAGTAAATATTCAATATAGGTAGTGGAACAAATAGAAAATATGATAAACTAAAGGCAGCTTAAGTGGGGTGAAGTTAGTTGATTGAATTATTTGGAAAAGAATATGAGCTCATAGAAAATATAAAAGAAGGATTTCAGGAAGAGGCAATAAAAGAACGGTATTCAGATATCTTAAAAAAATATGATTATATTGTAGGAGATTGGGGCTATGAACAGCTTCGATTAAAGGGATTCTTTGAAGATAGTCATCCAAAGGCTACCTACGATACGAAAATAAGTGCATTAGACGATTATTTATATGAATACTGTAACTTCGGTTGCGCCTATTTCGTGCTTCATAAAATAACGAAATAAAGGAAGAAGGGTCTCCAGCTTTAGCATGAAAGGAGCCCCTTTTCCCGTTCTTATTCTTCCCAAGCTTCATCATGGATGGGATGAGCACCAGGTGCTTGTCTTGGTAAATCATCGTGTTGCTCCTTATCTGCATAGACAAACGCGCTTTGTCGTCGTTGTCCTTTTTTCCATGAAGATGATTTACTAAAGATTGGATCATCTCTACGAATAGCAGAACCAAATGGCCCTTCAGGAAATTCCTCTGGAACTAAGTTCTCCCGTTGTTTTTCAACACTAGAGACGTCCGTGTATTGTTCTTTATCTTTTTCCTTCATACGATGCACCGCCCTTTCTTTTGATAGCTTTTGCAAATCGCCGATTATTTTTCCTTCCAAAAATTAGCTGGTTATATTTTCGAAATGGAAATAAGGTTCATTCAAAAAGTCCCATATGATATGATAAGAGTGAATGATTGCATACGGAGGGGTTACGATGTATTTTGTCGATCGAACTAAAATAGAGAAAATATTACAGTATTTGGATAGTGTTTTAGAAGAAGTAAAACAAATGTCTCCCAATTCCTTTGGAGAAAAACTGGCATTAGAACGAGCAAGTCAAGTTATCATTGAAGCAATTTTAGATGTTGGAAATATGATGATTGACGGTTTTATTATGCGTGATCCAGGTAGTTATACAGATATAATTGACATCCTGGGTGATGAACAAGTTTTACCTAAAGGAGAATTAGATCAATACAAGGAAATTATTCACTTGCGTAAAATGCTAGTGAATGCGTATATAGCGGTAGAGCATGATCAATTGTACGAAACGGTACATAAGCATTTACCGATGCTTGAGCAGTTTGGTGTCCATGTCCGAACTTACTTACAAAATGAGTTAGGTGTTGCGAATGCATTCACTAATGAATGATGCAGGTGATCATGTTGAATAAACATGTTTCTACAAAGGAAAGGATACTGCTGACACTAAAGAAATGTAATGAAATGACTATCGATGAAATAACGGCGTTTTTTCCAATTTCGGATATTGCCGTACGTAAGCATGTGCGGGAATTGGAAAAGCAAGGGCTAGTTAAGAAGAATACGATTAAGCAGAAAATTGGTCGACCTTATCACACGTATAGTTTATCTAAATTAGGTCATGATACTTTTCCAAATCAATATGAGCAGCTCCCAGTCGAACTTCTACAGGATTTAGAGGAAATGCAAGGAAAAGATGCGGTACTTGCGCTTTTAAATAAACGAGCAGCGCGTGAAAAAACGGATCTCCAAGCAGAATTGACTGCGGATAATATACAGGACAAAGCAACTGAAATGGCAAAGCTACAAGAAAAGAAAGGGTACATGATTGAGGTTGAACAAATAGAGGATGGACTTGTAGAAATTCGTAATTATCACTGTCCTATTGCCAATATTGCTTCAAGCTATCAGCAAGTATGTAACAATGAAAAGAAGATGTATGAGGAAATTTTTGCAGATAGTGAGGTAATTGCACATACTTGTATTACAGATGGCGAACCATTATGTAAGTGGACGATTAAGAAAAAGGAAAAGGATGATTAATCATTGTACTGAACCCATAAAGTTAGACTAAATTATTAAGCAGATAATTGGCTGGTTTGTTTCCGGTATTCAACTGGACTCATTCCAGTCAATTTTTCTTTAATCCGTTTATTATTGTAGTAATCAATATATTGCTTTATCGCATATTCTAATGCTTCAAATGATTCATATACAATACCATAATACATTTCTTGTTTCATTATCCCAAAGAAATTTTCCATAGGTGAATTATCTAGACAATTTCCACGACGTGACATGCTTTGAAAAATACGATTGTCTTTTAACTTTTTACTAAATGCTTTCATTTGATACGCCCAGCCCTGATCAGTATGAACCGTTGTACGATAAGGCCATTGCTTCGCAATTGTGACCACTTCTTCTAATCCATCTAATTTTGCCTTCGCGTTCGGCCTTTTTGACAATTGATACGTTAGAATCTCACCATTGAACATATCTAAATAAGGGTCAAGATATGCTTTTTTAATCACAACTTTCCCGTTTTGATCCTTTGTATAATACTTTAATTCAGTTGTATCAGTCGTTATCTTTTGACGTGGAAGAGGTGTATTGAATCTACGATTTATACGATTAGTTGCAATCTTACCTACTGAACCTTTATAAGAATTATACTTTCTAGACTNTTAATTCAGTTGTATCAGTCGTTATCTTTTGACGTGGAAGAGGTGTATTGAATCTACGATTTATACGATTAGTTGCAATCTTACCTACTGAACCTTTATAAGAATTATACTTTCTAGACTTACGTGTGAATTTCTTGCATATAAGGCCAAGCTCATTCATAATACGCAATACTTTCTTATGATTGACGATAAAACCTCGTTTGCGTAATTCTATTGTGATTCTTCGATACCCATAATTATTTTTATTTTCATCTGATATTTTCTGAATTTCATTTTCCACTTTT
>NZ_JARUVL010000023.1:0-9416 GCF_030137545.1 Virgibacillus sp. LDC-1
TATTGATTACTACAATAATAAACGGATTAAAGAAAAATTGACTGGAATGAGTCCAGTTGAATACCGGAAACAAACCAGCCAATTATCTGCTTAATAATTTAGTCTAACTTTATGGGTTCAGTACACCGAGTTTGTCGAGGAGCTCCTTTTTTGGATTAATATGGAGTATCTAATCATTTTCGCGTTTAATGGTTCCGTGGCTTATCTGTGAAAAGGTGCTTCATTAATAGGGCCGTTCGAAGCCTTAATGAATAGTCTGGTTCTTGGATGTTATATTGTAATATCTCTTCACATTTTGCAATACGGTATTTCACGGTATTACGGTGGACCCCTAGCAGTTTAGAGGTTTCGGTAATTTCACAATTTTGATCAAGATACACATGTAATGTATTTACAAGATCTGTTTCTTCCTTTGATTTTGGGAAGGCAAGCGAGCGCAATGTCTCCTCATAAAAATCAAGAAAGCTATCTGAAGGAATCATTTTTAATAATTCTTTTAGTTCCTTTGGCTTATAAAAGCCAACATATTGTTTTTGATTTAGTGATAATCCAGCAAGAAGTGCATCGACTGCCTCGCGAAATGTAATTGACAAATGTGCTATATCATTAATAAAGTTACTAATGCCAAAGGAGATGGAAAGCTGCAACTCCTGTTCAACCTTCCTTTGGAATTGATTAATTAACTGTAAAATGGTTTCTTTAAGCTTCGGGTTGAACTTTAATGGAAATTGTAATACGGTAACAAAATACGCATTTTTTCTAAAAATAAAATGTTCGATATGATGTGCATGCAATGCATTTCCAAATAAATCATAAAAATAATATGCTAAATGGTTTAAGTTACTTTCAATGATGTGTGGTGATTGTTTTTTATCAGCATCCACCTGGCATACAATGCATGCATATTTGCGATCATCAAGTAAACCGTATATGTCGCCTCGAGAGACAATTTCTTCTCTTGTACGAATGCTTCCATCCACTACAGCTGTAAAAAAGTTGTTTTTGCTAAGCCGTTCATGTTGCTCAACCGCTTCTTTTTCAACAAGAAGTTGATGAAGGATACTGCGTATAAAACTTGAAATTTGGAATTCCTGCTCATTACTATCCACAACTGCTAGCATGTATGGAAGTGGTTGTGTTGTATGGATAAGGCAAAGCTCCAATGTTACGGGCTGATTATTCCAATCTAGTTGTTTCCGAATGAAGCTCTGATTGGCACGCGCATTATTTGCTTGGACATCATGAAAGGTTTTTTCGATTTCGTAAACAGCAGGTAGTAGGCCGGAACTTGAAAATTGTGCACTAAAGGAAGAGTTACCAAATGGATTGTATAAGTAAATCGGGCTGTTCATTAACGCAGCCAAATCATCGATGATGAGCTTTATACATGTTTCTTTTCGTAAAAAAGACATTAACCTAGTTTGAAATGCAATCGTATCTCCTGTGAAAGCAAGCTTACTTCCCCATAGCTCGGATATTAAATATTGTTTAATTGCGTGCATAGAAACAGCGTCTGGTAATGAAATGATTGGGAAATCGATTAAATCTGCTCGTTCCAATGTATCTTGTGAAATACGTTCATTTGATTGGATAACTAATCCAGCACATTCCAGCATATTTAATTGCACAATTTCTTTCGTCAAATCAATAGGCTGTTGGTTATTATCACTCGTCTGTAATAAAAGGATTGCATGTTTATCGGTAAATGAAGATTTTGGATTCCAATAGTCGATTGTTTCTACAGGCCGATCTAGTCCATCTTCTCCTGCAAGTATTGTTAGGTTGATGTTACTTATTGATAGTAAATTTCGCATTACTTTAGCCATTATATATTCCTCATTTTCAAAAAAATTACTTCATAGAAAAATTACTTTGACTCGAATACATCTTATTATACAATATTCATACTGCTTATGTTAGTCATAATTGACTTAGATATACTGTTGTATGATATTTTGAGTTTTAGTCATTGATAAATTGGAAAAAAATAGGACTATAGAAGGATTTCTGAAAAAAATTATTAAATAAGTGGATATTTACTTGCATTTTTCTTCATAAAAAGGTAAAGTTAAAGATGCAAAAGGAAATTGAAATTTAAGCAATACTTTACGATCTCTTTAACAAGTGGTGTAAAAGTATTCAGATTCAATTACTTTGCACGATATTTGTATAAGGAGGTCATATAACATGACTGGTAAAGTAAAATGGTTTAACGCAGAAAAAGGCTTTGGTTTTATCGAGCGCGAAGACGGCGACGATGTATTCGTACACTTCTCAGCTATCCAATCTGACGGCTTCAAAACTCTTGAAGAAGGTCAAGAAGTTGAGTTCGAAATCGTTGAAGGTAACCGTGGACCACAAGCAGCTAACGTTACAAAGCTATAATTCATAAATTAAAAGGCTTATCTCAAATGAGATAAGCCTTTTTTTATGATTTAATGAAACGTCATAATTGTTCTATTCTTGAACAGGACGTGATATACTCTCATCGATTACGAATAAATGATCAAGCGGATAAAAGGGGGATCTTTCGTGACAGGTTTTGACTGGCTTCAAGCATCCCAAAAACAATGGGATGAACGTGCATTATTCTGGAGTGAACGAAGTAAGAATATGTGGGATAATGGAAGCAGGAAAAAAATTATCCCTTTTATTAACCAACATCTTAATGCAGGAGATCATGTGCTAGATATTGGCTGTGGCGATGGGTATGGTACACATAAGCTACACCAAGCAGGATACAAAGTAACTGGGATGGATATCTCAAGTAATATGATTGCTTTTGCACAGGAACGTTGGAATGAAAATGGCCTTTTATTTAAGCAAGGTGCGGTTGAATCTCTCTCCCAATCTCCAACGAAATTCCAAGCGATTATGGCGATAAATGTTTTAGAATGGACAGAAATACCAGCAGATGCAATAAAACAGATTAAGAACCACTTAGAGACGGACGGACTGTTTTTTGCGGGGATTTTAGGGCCTACTGCGGGACCACGAGCAAATGGCTATTCCAGATTATATGGCGAGAAAACAATTGCCAATTCAATGATGCCTTGGGAATTTTTACAGTTGGCTCAGGAACTAGGCTTTACATATAATGATGGCTTTGGAGTATATAAAAAAGGTGTAAATGATAATCATCTTGAAGGGCTACCACTTGAGCTCAAACAAGCATTATCGTTTATGTGGGTTTTTTGTTTGAAAAAAGGTGGTGAATGAATGTGACTCCTAATGAAAAAAGTAAACAGGTGATTGAAAATTATCAGCGAGACGAAAAAATGATGATTCTCATTTATGCACAATGGTGTATGAACCATGGAATCGATGCGTGGGAACTTTATACTGAGGCCTATCCTGAGCAGAAAGCAAATGATGCATTACAAGAAGCTCTTGAATTAACCGTTCCACAAAATGAGGCAATGGAAATTGCAGATGAAACGTTACTCCAAGCATTGCAGCTATTCGGAAATGAAGATTTAGCCTTTGCCGTACAAAAAAAGATGGAGCAACGAAAAGGAGAGCATTCTAATTAAATGCTCTCTTTTTCATTGCTTACGTTATTCGCATGAGCTAGCAGTAAAGCAAAGCTCTCCTTTATGCTTCGAAAAATTTAATTAAGGCTTGCGTGCCACTGTCTCCTTCGCCAGTTTCGGCTAGCTGCTGATAAAGTTCCAAGGAAAGAAGAAGCCCTGGAGTAGCTAGTCCCATTTCCTTCGCTGATTCAAG
Organism: Virgibacillus sp. LDC-1; assembly: GCF_030137545.1. Lineage (GTDB taxonomy): Bacteria > Bacillota > Bacilli > Bacillales > Amphibacillaceae > LDC-1. Next base: position 3,727 of record NZ_JARUVL010000023.1, read on the forward strand.
TGCAATGCGCATATCTTTAATAAAGTGTTTTACATAAAATCCAGGTGCATAATTCTCTTGAATCATTCGAGGACCAAGATTTGCTAAGGACCAGCTTCCCGCTGCTCCGGTTGTAATACTTTCAAGCACCCGAGAAGGATCTAAGCCAGCCTTTTTTGCGTAAACAATTGCTTCACAAACACCAATCATGTTTGAAGCAATTGTAATTTGATTGCAAAGCTTTGTATGCTGTCCAGCCCCAGCAGGTCCCTGATAAATGATGTTTTCTCCCATGATTTGGAAGATGGGCAGCAGCGCCTGAAAGGCTTTTTCTTCTCCACCGACCATGATAGCAAGGGTTCCGTTTTTAGCTCCAATATCTCCACCTGATACAGGTGCATCCAACGCATGAATGGCGTTATTTTGTGCTTTGGTAAAGATGGATTGCGCTAAAGCTGGTTTAGAAGTCGTCATATCAATAACAATTGATTCTGGTTTTGCATTTTCTAAGATTCCTGTTTCACCAAAGTAAACCTCTTCCACATCTTCTGGGTAGCCAACCATCGTAATAATAATAGTAGATGCTTTCGCTAGCTCTGCTACAGTAGGCATCCAAATGGCTCCATCGTTAATGAGATCTGTTGCTTTTTCCTTTGTGCGGGTGTATATATGTAACGGATAGCCCGCCTTTTGCAAATTAGTCGCCATACTTTTACCCATGACACCTGTACCAATAAAACCAATGGTTTGTTTGTTAAGTCCATTTACGTATCTCACTTCCATTTCTTCCGGTATACTATTACTTATTCATTAATTTTTGTAGGCAAAACTGTCTATTTACGTTAGTTGTTCTTTAAATGTACCATAAAAACTTAATGAGAAAGTAATTTTTAGGAGTGATTTCATGAAATGGCATATAAAATCGTTTGCGGATTTAACAAACAATGAACTATACCATATTTTAAAAGCACGGGTTGATATTTTTGTTGTTGAGCAAGCGTGTCCTTATCCAGAATTAGATAACTATGATCAGCAATCGATCCATTATTATTTAACGGATGGCGAACAGTTAGTCGCATATGTGCGGATTTTACCAGCCGGATATAAGTATAAAGAAGCCTCCATAGGAAGAGTAATCGTCAATAAAAGCTATCGCGGCAAGGGAATTGGCAAGAAATTAATGCAAAATGCAGTTAACTATACTACTAATAACATGGGAGAAAAAACAATAAAAATTCAAGCACAATCTCACTTAGAGGCATTTTATAGCTCGCTCGGGTTTAGAAAAATTTCCGCAGTCTATTTAGATGATGGGATACCACATATTGACATGCGCTACGAGAAAAAATAAAGCATCATCTTTAAGCAACTACACATAGTATAAGTAGCACCTTTTTTATGGGAGGAGTGAAGTTGGATGATTACGATGGCGGAACAGGAGCAGTTGAAAGCAGGTTTGAAAGCGCGGCAATCGGAATTAATCGCTTCTATTCAAGATCATTTTGGTACGAAAATGGAGCTGAACAAAGAATCAATGAGTGAATTATCGAATTATGATAATCACCCAGGTGATCATGGCTCTGAGCTGTTTGAACGGGAAAAGGATATTGCCCTTAATGAGCATGCAGAGAAGGAACTGGAAGAAATAAATGCAGCACTTCATGCGATGGATGAAGGATCGTATGGAATATGCACAGCGTGTGGAGAGGATATTCCTTTTGAAAGGCTAGAAGCCATCCCAACTACAGATCGGTGCATTAACCATGCAGCAAATGATACATTTGAGCATAATCGTCCAATTGAAGAAAAAGTATTTAGTCCGAACATCAATCCAGACGAAGTGACAGATGAAAATCAGGTTGAATATGATGCAGAGGATGCTTGGCAAGAAGTGAGCCGGTATGGAACAAGTGAAACACCATCCGATTTTTATGGGGATCGCGATAATTATGATGAAATGTTTCCAAACAGTGATGGTTATGAGCAAATAGGAAGTGTAGAAGAGCTTGAAGGATTTTTAGCAGCAGACCGGGAAGGGAAATTTACTGGTGTCACCCCAAATCATAATAAGTACGAAGAAAAATTAGATGATGAAATTGATTAAGGAAGAGGCTATCTCGTGCGCGAGACAGCCTCTTTTTTCACCCTTGAAGATCTCGTTTTCGATAAAAAAGAAATCCCGCGATCATCATGATAATCGCGATAACAAATAAAGATAAGACCGGTGTTACACGCATATCTTCAACAGGCATTTGCGGAACATATCCAAATGGGGAAGCTTTCTTCATCCAAGTTGGAAACTGAAATAAATCCCCCATATATACGACAATAAAAGAATATGTGAGGTATAACCATATAAACCCTGTTTGCTTAGGGGTGGTACCAAGCAACACTATGGCAACGCCAACCATAACCCAGATTGCTGGTAGATAAACGATGGCTGACTTGATTAGTGTCATTAGCGAAAGTCCATTATCCAATACAGTATTACCGACAGACCAGAGGCCAAGCACTGCCAAAAGATTCATGAAGATACTTAGGAGCATGGCAATCATGAAATAACTTCCAAGCAGCTGATAGCGAGAAATCGGTAGTGCTAGCATACTTTCTAAACGATGCTTTGATTCTTCTCCTTTTAGCTTTAATAAGCTTAAAAGAACAGGGATGGTTCCTATCATTGCCATGATCGTGAGCAGCAAGGAGATGAACTGATCGGTTAGGGAAACACCTGGTATGGGGGCTAGAAAGTCCTGCATTACTTCATTGTCTACGAAAAAAGTATCAAGATCTCCTAAGACAGATCCATAAGAAGCGCCAAGCACATACATGCCAATTGCCCAGGCGATAATTCCGGTACGTTGTAGCCTAATTGCTAAACCAGAGGGACTTTGCAGCCATCTCGATGCATGCACTCTTCCTGGCTTCGTTGGAAAAAAACCTGCTCCTAAATCGCGAATAGCGTGTAAATAAACGGCGCAAAGAGCGATTAAAACCGTAAGCATGCCAAGGATAGCTAATGGCCACCAATCATTCAGAACGAATACGTGTGTATCAAGTATAATACCCAATGGTGAGAAGGCTGAGAGGGTGTCATTGCTTACATCGCCAATCGCTCGGATTAGGTACGAAACAATTAAAAGCGTAAAGGAAAATCCGATGGTGCCTTTTGCATTATCTGAAAGCTGTGCGAATAATGTCGTGATCGCTGCAAAAAAGAATCCAGTTGCTCCTAATACTGCCCCATACAGGATTGAGCCATTCCAATCGATACTATCAATCTGAAGTAAAGGTAATCCAGCTCCAATGATAACCATGATTAGAGCATTCGAGATCAGTGCTACGGTTAAGACAGCAGTTAAATTAGAGAGACGTCCTGTTGGCAAGGAGCGAATCATTTCAATATTGCCTTCTTCCTCATCGGCACGAGTATGTCGTGTGATAAATAAAATATTCATAATTGCTACGGTAATCGCCGTAAATAGAAGCATTTGATGTGCAAGCATTGCTCCGAAAGTATAATTGTCTAAGCCTGTGCTAGGACCGACCATAGCAATCATTGCAGGATTGATCATTGTTTCTGCTAATAGCTGTCGTTCGTTTTCATTCACATATAGCCCAGAAAATGAACTAGCCGTACCCAGAGTAGTAGCCGTAATAGCAGCAATCCAAATGAAGAGTCGAATTCGATCACGACGCCAAATAAAATGAATTAACGTCCCTAATTTCTTGAACATTTGATTTGACATTAGGATAACTCTCCTCCCGGGCTAGATTGCTCGTAATGTCGCATAAATAAATCTTCTAACGTTGGAGGTGAACTTTTCAATTTAATGACCCCAAATGAGCTTACAAGTTTGATTACCTCATCTAATTGATTTGTATCTACTTCGATGGAGAGACGATTCCCATTGGTTTCTACGATGTGGACACCACCTACATGTTCGAATGAAGGAATTGGTTGCTTTGTTTCAATGAACAAATGTGTTCTTGTTAAATGACGTAGATCATGTAATGTACCAGTTTCAATCATTTTTCCTTGGCGGATGATTCCAACGCGGTCACATAAACGTTCTACCTCCGAAAGAATATGACTAGAAAGCAATACACTTTTCCCTTCATTTTTTGCAGCTAGCACACATTCTTGAAAAACACGTTCCATTAATGGATCGAGCCCAGAGGTTGGCTCATCTAAAATAAATAAGTCAGCATCAGATGCGAATGCAGCAACAAGGGCAACCTTTTGCCTATTTCCTTTTGAATAAGCTCTACATTTTTTGCTCGGATCAAGGGAGAACTGTTCTAATAATTGATTTCGCTTTGTCATATTCGAATTACCCCGAAGCTTCATAAAAAGATCTATTACCTCGCCGCCGGTTAAATTTGGCCACAAATTCACATCACCAGGAACATAGGAAATACGTTTATGAATCGCAACAGCATCCTTCCAAACGTCCAATCCAAAAATGGATGCACTTCCTTCCGTCGCCTTGAGTATACCGAGTAGGATGCGAATGGTTGTTGATTTTCCTGCTCCGTTTGGACCAATAAAACCATAGATTTCTCCTGCATTAACCGTTAAGTCAATCCCGTCAAGCGCATTGAAATTACCAAATCGTTTTACAAGCTGCTCTGTTTTTAAAATGCTCATCTAAATTCCTCCTCTATTTTAAAAGCCATGGAAGCCAATAATTTAATTATGAAATATTTAACCTTATATAGTTCATAATATAGAAAAACGAATTGTATATCAATATATTTATGAAATATATTTATTGTTTTAATACATAAATTTTATTAAACTAAATAAAAGAAGAAACAATAAATGGGAAGTGACATGAAATGAATGGCTTTGAACGAAGAAAGCATCGAAAAAAACAAGCAATATTAGAAGCGGCATTAGCTTTATTTAAGGAATCAGGCTTTCAAAGCGTTCCTGTTTCAACAGTTGCAAAGAAGGCTAATGTTTCGCAGGTGACAATATATAACTATTTTGGAAATAAAGATGAACTTATTGATGAAGTAATGAAGTACTATATTAATAATATGTGGCTTGAATATGATGCACTTTTTAAAAGTGATCTTACTTTTCCTGAAAAAGTAAAGCAAATCATTTTTGAAAAAAAAGAAACCGCAAATCAAATGAGTGCACGATTTTTTGAGGATTTCATGAAGCATTATGCGGGAAATGAAAGCTATTGGGAAAAGTTATATAAGGAAAAAGTTTTGCCACAAATGATGCAATTATTTGATGACGGAAAAGCACAGGGGTATGTAAACAGGCAAATATCTAATGAGGCAATTCTTGTTTATATGCAATTATTTAAAGAAGCTCTACAACGAGAAGAGCTTTCCGCTTCGCTTCTTCCGATTACAGAGGATTTAACAACCTTATTTTTTTATGGGATATCTGGCGGAAAATGATATGATGAATAAAGAGTGAAAATGAAATGAAGCGGGGGATAAAATGGATCATGAAAAAGGTTGTATAAAATGTGGGAGTACAGATGCCGAGCAAAAGGAAGTTGCCATGACAGGAACAGGATTATCTAAAATGTTTGATGTACAGCATAATCACTTTATTGTAGTCTATTGTAAGCAATGTGGATATTCAGAGTTTTATAATAAGCAGAGTTCATCAGGAAGCAATATTCTTGACCTGTTTTTCGGATAAACAAAAACGACTCTTTCGTTGACCACGGAAGAGTCGTTTT
>NZ_JARUVL010000023.1:9475-29047 GCF_030137545.1 Virgibacillus sp. LDC-1
ACGACTCTTTCGTTGACCACGGAAGAGTCGTTTTCATTAACAATGGCAAGGCGAAGGTTTAAAAGCCAAAGCCACCCATAAAGCCTCCTAAAAGTGCATCCATGATTGATCCTAAGAAAGAGCGGAGTAACAAAGAAAACACGAGAATGGAGACAAGATAAACACCAATTAAGATGAATATCCGATCAATTCCAACTGCATTCTTTTCAAAAAGAATCATCGTCGGAACCGCAATAATCGGACCTAATATACTAACCATAATTGCCAATATCCCGAAGGAGGTTAGGTTTACTAGTGCTAATAAAAATCCAATGATGAAAAGAAGCATGAATGGTACAAGATAGGCACCATATTTTGCAATTACGTCTTTGACTGTTACGGCTTGTGCGCAAAGCTTACTACCTGCGAAGGTAAGTAGTGCGACAGCTCCAAATAAGATAGCAAATTCCAAGAAAGGAAGTAAAAAGCTTTCTGCAAATGAAGGACCATAAGAACCAAAAGCGGAACGAATTAGGAGAAAGAATCCTAAAGAAATAACCAAAGAATAAAGAACTATGGCAATGATTCCTGAAATCATGGCATTCCCATCAACGCTTTGTGCCGTGCTTGGTCGCTTTACTAATTTGACGAAAAATTGACCAAATGCTGATCCGGCAGCTTTAACATTCTCAACCGATTGATTTGGATTAGACGCTTCCTCGTTAACGGAATTTTCCTGTAAGGGTGTTTCAGTCGGTACAGTGCCACCTATCGTAGGATCAGCAGCTGCAGCAAATTCTTCATTCGCTAATTTTGCACCACACTTCGTACAAAATTTTCCTTGTTCGGTCTCTTGACCGCAATTTGGACAAAACATGTTATGTTTTCCTCCTTATGTAATTTTTGATAACTATCATACATACATTCGACAAAAAAGCTAAAATTCCTTGTTTTACTGCAATTTTTTTCAAACTTTGTGAAAAGACTACTATAAAGTATATGGAACAAGCATCAAAAAAAGAAGAGGGAATTTCCTCTTCTTTTATACGTTACTATTCCGATCTGTTAGTTTTAATTTGATGATTTCTTTTTTGCCTCCACGATATATTTCTATGTTAATTAGATCACCAACTGTAGTCTCAGCGTATAAATACTTGCGCAGCTCTAAAATGGTTGTAACGTTTTCACCGTTTATTTTCGTAATGACATCAAATTGTTGTAAGCCAGCTTCATCTGCTGGTGAACCAGGCTCTACATTTGCAATTACCATTCCACCTTCCACATTTTCTGGTACTTGGACATTTTGACGGTATTGAGGTGGAACCTGATTTAATGGCGCGGTACCAATTCCAATAAACGGTCGGATAACTTTACCGTCTGATTCAAGCTGCTCCATGATTGGTAGTGCTGCATCAACCGGGATAGCAAAGCCGATACCTTCCACTTCCTGACGTGCGATTTTCATTGAGTTAATACCAATGACGTTTCCATTGCCATCAACTAATGCACCACCACTGTTTCCGGGATTAATGGCTGCATCTGTTTGAATAACCTCTGTAATCCAATCAGGCTGTCGATCTCCATTCGTATCAATGCTCACTGAGCGATTCATTCCGCTGACAATTCCTTTCGTAAGTGAATTAGCGAATTCCAACCCAAGTGGATTTCCGATGGCAAGCACAGTGTCTCCCACTTTAACATCCTTTGTGGAACCTAGACTCGCGACGGTATCAATCTTTTCTCCATCCGTTTGTAAAACGGCTAAATCAGACAGTTTATCAGAGCCAAGTACTTTTGCCTTAATCCGTTCGTCATTATGAAGGACAATTTCTACTTCCTGTGCGCCTTCTACGACGTGATGGTTCGTTACAATATAAGCTTTCCCATCTTTCTTTTTATAAATAATTCCAGAGCCTGATCCTGCCTCTTCACTAGGCGTCCAAATATCTTGCTGTTGTAGATTGATAACCCCAACAACTGCATGAGAGGCTTCTTCAATATTTGCCGCTGTTTCAGCGCCATCTGATGCCATTGTTTTAACGATCTCAGGAGAATCAGAAGATGTTGCACCGTTTCCACTATCTTTATTACCGTCCGCTCCAATCGGAATGATTTGGAAAGAAAATAACATGGCAACAATAATAGCAGAGCTAATCCCGCCTACAATTCCACCGATTAAACCAGATTTTCCTCCTCGTATTTTGTTTGTTGGTGTGTAAGTCTCTGAAGCAGGCGCTGGTTCCTTTTTGTTTTCATCCTCGTTTACAGGAGGATGCTCCGTATGTTCTTCTGTTATCGCATTTTGCTCAGTTGGTTGTTGTTCATTTTGATCCATTTGTTTATCACCCTTTATTCTAAAGAATTTGTCATATGTATAATTTACCCATTGTCATTGGGAATGATTTGGGATATATGTGGCATAAATGTGTAAATCTTTTAAATCCCATACGATTGTGCAAAAATAGAGTAAAATGGACGATTATAGGGAGGGATGGCATGTGAACCATCATATTGCTGTTGTTGAAGATGATTCTAATATTCGAAATATCGTTTCAGCTTTCTTAAAAAAAGAGGGTTTTACAGTGACATTATTAGAAACAGCAGAAGAAGGACTTGCCTTATGGAATGCCAATCCACCAGATATGTGGATATTAGATATAATGCTTCCTGGAATGGATGGATATGAGTTTTGTAAAACGATACGTAATCAAAGCGAAGTCCCGATTATTATTATTTCTGCCAAGGATGAAGAGATAGATAAAATTCTTGGCATCGAGCTTGGAGGAGATGATTATTTAACGAAGCCGTTTAGTCCGCGCGAATTAGTTGCACGAGTGAAACGTCTTTTTAAACGATTGGATTCCCCTGCTCTCAATCGAGAAAAGGATCGACTGAAAATCGATGAATTAATGATTGATAAAAATGATCGGCGTGTATTTTGGAAGGAAGAAGAGCAAGAAGTAACGACAAAAGAGTTTGATATGCTTCTTTTGTTTGCGGAAAATGTGAATCGTGCCTTTTCTCGTGAAGAGCTATTAATAAAGGTGTGGGGCGACGATTATTATGGAAGTGATCGAGCGGTTGATGATTTAGTAAAGCGGATAAGAAAGAAATTTGCAGAGATGCCATTAGAAACGGTGTGGGGCTACGGGTATCGTTTGCGACGTAAAGAGGGGTAATCCATGAAACTTCAAGATCAGTTAAACCTTGCATTTACAACATTACTTCTCGTAATTATGACGGTAACAGGGTATGTTATTTATTCCCTAATTCTTGGCCTCTTGATTCAAGATGAGCAACGACAATTAGAGCAAAAAGGTGAGATCTTAGTCAATGTATTGAATGAGCAATTTGGGACTGAAGCCAACAGTCAGCAATTTAATGCATTTTTACAAGAACAGGATCTACAGCTGTTTTTATATAATCGTAAGCAGGATTATATTTTATACTCGACATTGCCAACAGACGTTGCGCGGGGTTTTTTTGTGAATAATAATTTTTCGGATACCGATAAAAATCTATGGGAGCTAGGGAAGGATAAGTACGTAACATCGAGAATAGTCATTTATCCAGAAACGGTAGGCTTAGAGCTAATTTTATTAACGCCGATGAAAGATCTTCAGGCAGTTCAGCATAATTTTATTGTTCGTTTACTTATTGTGTTTTTAATTGGTGCGATGCTTGCTGTACTGTTAAGCTTTTTATTCACAAGAAAGCTTGTCACACCACTATCCCACTTGAAAGCACAACTGAAAAAAATTGAGCAGCGAAAATTTAATGAAGTCCAACCAATTAAGGCAACTGGGGAAATAAACGATGTAGCAAAGGGTGTATATGAAATGGCAGACGAGCTTCAGCGGTATATTAATACCCAGCAAACGTTCTTTCAAAATGCCAGTCATGAATTAAAGACACCGCTTATGACGATACAAGGTTATGCAGAGGGAATTAAAGAACGAGTCTTCGATGAAGCAGAGCAGGAAAAGGGCTTAGAAGTGATGATAACAGAAGTAGGTAGGCTAAAGAAAATTATTAATGAAATGATTTTACTAGCAAAGCTAGAAAGTGAGCAGACAGAATACCAACCAGAAGAAGTGACTGTTCGTAATCTGATGGAGCTTGTGCAGGATCGGGTATTACCTCTTGTTAATGAAAATCATATCTATCTCCAGCTAGAGATAAAGGATGACTTTCAATTACATGCAGATGAAGAAAAACTTCTCCGTGCACTATCGAATCTCGTTGTGAACGGAATTAGACATGCAGAACAGGTTGTTCGAATAACAGCTTTTCGGGATAAACAAACGATGTCTATTGTTGTAGAAGATGATGGAGAAGGGGTGCCAAAGGATTTAGTTCCTCATATTTTCCATCGTTTTGTAAAAGGTAAAGATGGGGAAACAGGTTTAGGCTTACCAATCGCCCGTGCCATTATTGAACAGTCTGGTGGAAGAATCACGCTTACTGCTTCAGAGCTAGGTGGAGCGAAATTCCATGTTTCTTTTCCCGCATCAATTACTAATTAGTAGAAATACCAATATTTATTCATGAAAAGTCCGAAGTTTCACTTTATCTACAAAGTGAATTGTGATATACTATTCTAGTTTGATTCATTCGTATGGAAAGAGGTGCATCACCTTTATGAAACATAGAGAAGATTTACGTAATATTGCTATTATCGCACACGTTGACCACGGGAAAACAACACTTGTTGATCAGTTGCTGAAATATTCGGGAACGTTTCGTGAGAATGAACAGGTGGACGAGCGTGCTATGGATTCCGGCGATATTGAAAGAGAGCGTGGAATTACGATTCTAGCTAAAAATACCGCAATTAAATATAACGATGCAACCATTAACATTCTGGATACACCAGGACATGCCGATTTTGGTGGAGAAGTAGAACGAATTATGAAAATGGTGGATGGGGTTATTTTAGTAGTAGATGCTTATGAAGGAACAATGCCGCAAACGCGTTTTGTATTAAAAAAGGCACTTGAGCAGAAGTTAACTCCAATCGTTGTTTTAAATAAAATTGACCGTCCAAATGCAAGACCAACTGAAGTTATCGATGAAGTACTCGATTTGTTTATCGATCTTGGCGCAGATGATGAACAATTAGAGTTTCCTGTCGTTTATGCTTCTGCATTAAATGGTACGTCTGGCTTGGAGCCTGATGAACAATTAGAAACAATGGATCCAATCTTTACAACGATTTTAAATCATCTACCAGCACCAGTTGATTCCAGAGAAGAGCCACTGCAATTTCAAGTAACTTTGCTGGACTATAATGACTATGTTGGTAGAATTGGAGTTGGCCGTGTGTTTAGAGGGAAAATCCGAGTTGGCCAACAGGTAGTGCTGATGAGAAAAGACGGGTCATCTAAATCATTCCGCATTTCAAAACTGTTTGGTTTCTTAGGGTTAAAACGAATTGAGATTGAGGAAGCGCATGCTGGGGATATTGTTGCCGTTTCAGGAATGGATGATATTAATGTTGGGGAAACAATTTGCCCACAGGAGCATCCGGAGGCATTGCCTTTCTTACGAATCGATGAACCAACATTACAAATGACCTTTGTTGTCAATAATAGTCCATTTGCTGGAAAAGAAGGTAAATTCATCACATCTAGAAAGATTGAAGAACGTCTAATGAAACAGCTTGAAACAGACGTTAGTCTGCGTGTTGAACAAACGGATTCACCAGATGCGTGGGTTGTTTCTGGTCGTGGAGAGCTTCATTTATCAATTCTTGTTGAAAATATGCGACGAGAAGGCTATGAATTACAGCTTTCTAAGCCACAGGTTATTATTAAAGAGATTGATGGTGTGAAGTGTGAACCGGTTGAACGTGTACAGATTGATATTCCGGAAGAATATACGGGCCCTGTCATGGAATCATTAGGATCACGTAAAGGTGAAATGCTAGATATGGTGAACCATGGAAATGGCCAAGTACGTATTGAGTTTAAAGTTCCGTCTCGAGGATTGCTAGGATATTCAACAGAATTCATGACACAAACACATGGCTATGGTATTTTAAACCATACATTTGAAGCCTATGAACCACTTATTAAAGGACAAGTAGGTGGACGTCGTGAAGGTGTGCTTGTTGCATTGGAAAATGGAAAAGCATCCACCTATGGGATTATGCAGCTTGAAGATCGTGGCGTGATTTTCGTAGAACCAGGTACGGAAGTATATGCCGGAATGATTGTCGGAGAGCACAATCGTGAAAACGATCTAACGGTTAATATTACAAAAGAAAAACATTTAACGAATGTTCGTTCTGCGACAAAAGATCAAACGGCAACAATTCGTAAAACAAGATCCATGTCTTTAGAGGAAGCAATTGAATATTTGGATGATGATGAGTACTGTGAAGTTACACCAGAATCCATTCGCTTACGTAAGAAGATATTAAATAAGAGTGAGCGTGAAAAAGCAGCAAAACGAAATAAATTAGGATAATACTTTTTTCATATCCCTTTATAACAGCGAGAAAAACATCGATTGTTTATCTTTCCGTTATAAAGGGATATTTTTTTATATTATTTACTAACATCACCTATGCTACTTATCTCATAATCGCCATTCGAAAGGGGAATATTGTAATGTTCCAGCGTATACAGCTTCTGTTCATGATGGTTATTGTTCTGCTATTATCTGCCTGTGCAAACGAAGAGGATATGGATCCCACTGATGAAAAGGAGGAACTTGTTGCACGCACAAAAGAAGATGTAAGTACTCCCAAGGTGATTGCCGAAAACCTACAAGAACCGTGGGAAATCGCTTTTGTCGGGGAACGAATCTTTGTTAGTGAACGAACAGGAAATATTGTAGCGATTCGGGAGGATAAAGTTCAGCGAAAGCCAGTCAGACTGAATAAGAACTTATCGAATCAACCGGAAGCAGGTTTATTAGGAATTGTCTTTCCCAAGGATTTTGAGAATGTCGCCTTTGCGTATTATTCGTATCAGCGAGATGGTACGTATTTTCAACGGGTAATAACGATTGAAGAAACTGAAAAGGAATGGGCAGAAAGCGAAATATTATTGGACCATATCCCTGGTGGGCAGTTTCACCAGGGAGGACGCCTGAAAATAGGTCCAGACGAAAAGCTCTATGTAACAACGGGAGATGCGACGAATCCTGCACTTTCTCAAGATTTAGACAGCCTTGCTGGAAAAATACTTCGCATGAATGTGGATGGCACGATTCCAGATGATAATCCTTTTTCAAACAGTTATGTTTATTCCTATGGGCATCGGAATCCGCAGGGACTAGCGTGGGATTCAAATGGTAGGTTATTTGCTTCAGAACATGGAGCGAATGCCCATGATGAAATAAATCAAATTAAAGCAGGTGCTAACTACGGCTGGCCTATTATCCAAGGAAGTGAAGAGAAGGATGGCATGATTTCACCAGTGACTCATTCTGGTGAAGAGACGTGGGCTCCATCTGGAATGGACTTTTTTTATGATTCCTTTTATTTCGCTTCTCTACGTGGAGAAGGTGTACGCAAATATGATCCGGAAACAGAAAGGGTGAATCTCGTTATTTCTGAAGTCGGAAGAATACGAGATGTGGATATAACAGAAGCGGGAATATATGTCATTACAAATAATACGGATGGACGAGGTGTGCCATCAGATATGGATGATCGACTCTTATTTTTTGAGTGGAATCCGGAATCATGATAGAAAGCCGAAAAAATGAATTGAAATTAACAACTTCCCTGTTTTGAGAATGTAACAGGGAGGTAGCACCGTTTTGCTCTTGACGATTATATTGATTTATAATGGAAAGCATGCCTAAAAGTAAGCATGCTTTTTTTGTCTTTAAAAATGAAGGGGCGTGTTCGCTGTTCTAATTGCACTGTTGCATGATAAAGCAATAGTCACAAATACTACTGGAAAATGAAAACCTTTACACTTATGTATATACAAGTTATAATAAAAATAAAACATGTATATACAAGATTCCACACATAAAATGGGAGGGATTCCAATGAAGAATAGCAAAAGTATGGAACAAAGTGTTATCTATGCTCCATTAGATGGTGAAATAATCGGACTAGAGAAGGTACCAGATCCAACCTTTGCGGAGAAGATGATGGGGGATGGCATCGCCATTATTCCAAAAAGTGGCGAGGTTGTCGCTCCATTTGATGGAGAAGTCGTTCAGTTATTTCCTACCATGCATGCCATTGGCTTGCGTAATGCACAAGGTGTAGAGCTGTTAGTTCATATCGGTCTGGAAACCGTTGCATTAAATGGGGAAGGCTTTACGAAGCATGTGAGCCAAGGAGATAAAGTAAAAAAGGGCGATTTACTATTATCATTTGACTTAGCTTTTATTAAGGAAAATGCCGCTAGTGATATTACGCCAATAATTTTAACGAATGGGAAGGAAGCTGGAGAAACAATCATAACCTGTGAAACGACAGTAACCGCTGGAACAACCGTATTATTCACGGTTGACAATGCGAATAAAAAAGTAGAGCAAAAGGAAGAAAAGGATACAGCATACAGCAAAGAGGGATTGGACATTATTGCAGCTGTAGGTGGTGAAAACAACATTCATGCGGTCACACATTGTGTAACACGACTTCGCTTTGCATTAGCTGATGAGGAAAAAGTAGATAGAAAAGCCTTAGAAAACATGGACATTGTAAAAGGCTCATTTTCTGCAAATGGGCAATTCCAAGTTGTGATTGGTCAAGGAACAGTTGATAAGGTTTATGCTTCGATGCTTAAGAACAGTAGTTTAAATGAGGCATCGAAGGATGAGGTAAAAGCATTATCTGCGCAAAAACAAAATGTATTGCAGCGAGGAATAAAGATGCTAGCAGACATTTTCATTCCGATTTTGCCTGCAATTGTTACTGCGGGTTTGTTAATGGGGATAAACAACATCCTTTCTAATCCGGGTATTTTTTACGATGGAAAATCGTTTATTGAAGTTCATCAAAATTGGGCCGGACTTGCAGATATGATTAATATTATTGCAAATACTGCTTTTGTATTTTTACCTGGTTTAATTGGCTGGTCGGCAGTGAAACGTTTCGGTGGGAATCCATTGCTCGGAATTGTTTTAGGGCTTATGCTCGTTCATCCCGATTTACTCAATGCCTGGGCGTATGGATCAGCGCTAGAGGCTGGAGAAATACCAACCTGGAATTTGTTTGGCCTAGAAATTAATAAAATCGGCTATCAAGGTCAAGTGCTGCCAGTTCTTATTGCTTCATGGATTTTGGCGAAAACAGAGCTGTTTTTAAAAAGAAAGATTATCGATTCATTACAGTTGTTATTAGTAGCACCTATTGCCTTATTGCTTACCGGATTTTTAACCTTTATCATCATAGGACCTGTTACGTTTACAATTGGCAATTGGATTACGGAAGGACTTGTCTATGTGTTTGATCAATTTGCGATTATTGGTGGTCTTTTATATGGAGCAATCTATGCGCCATTAGTAATAACAGGGATGCATCATACATTTCTAGCTGTTGATTTACAATTGATTGGTAATATAGGTTCGACATTTTTATGGCCGATTTTGGCGCTTTCCAATATTGCACAAGGATCTGCTGCATTAGCCATGATGTTTGCGACGAAAAACGATAAGCTAAAAGGTTTGTCGTTCACCTCTTTTATATCGGCTTGGCTCGGTATTACAGAACCCGCAATGTTTGGTGTGAACCTGCGCTTTAAATATCCATTTATCGCAGCAATTATTGGGTCCGCTATTGCAGGTGCGTTTATAACAATGCAGCATGTGAAAGCAACCTCGATTGGTGTAGGAGGAATACCAGGCATTCTGTCTATTATTCCGGAGGGATGGGCAGCATTTGGAATTGGTATGGCTGTCGTTATTGTTATCCCGTTTGTAATTACGTATGTATATGCATTACGCAAAAAAGATTAGCAAAGAACCAATAAGAAAGCGAGGTGCTATCAAGATGGAGCCGTGGTGGAAGAAGGCAGTAGTCTATCAAATATATCCGAAAAGCTTTAACGATACGACGGGTAATGGAGTAGGAGATATACAAGGAATCATCGCCAAGCTGGATTATATAAAAAAACTTGGAGCAGATGTGATCTGGTTAACGCCAATCTACCAGTCCCCACAAAAAGACAATGGCTATGATATTAGTGACTATTATGCGATTGATCCCGCCTATGGAACAATGGCTGATTTTGAGCAATTGTTAGCAGAAGCGCATAGCCGCGGAATGAAGCTTATTATGGATCTAGTTATTAATCATACGTCTACTTCACATGAATGGTTTAAGCAAGCAGCGGCATCAAAGGATAATCCTTATCGGGACTTTTATATTTGGAAAGACGGAAAGAATGGCAGTGAACCGAACAATTGGCAATCGAAGTTTGGGGGCTCAGCCTGGCAATATGATGCGCGAACAGACCAATATTATTTACACTTATTTGATACAACTCAAGCAGATTTAAATTGGGAAAATAAAGACTTACGAAAAGAACTATACGATATGATGTATTTTTGGGCTGAAAAAGGGATCGATGGCTTTCGGCTAGATGTCATAAATTTAATTTCCAAGCAACAGGACTTTCCTGATGATTGGACTGGTGACGGACGGAAATATTATACAGATGGTCCGAGAATACATGCATTTTTACAAGAGATGAATAAAGAGGTGTTTGCACCAAATGGAATGATGACGGTTGGTGAAATGAGCTCGACGTCACTAGAAAACTGTATCCTTTATACGAATCCAGCTAGAAATGAGCTATCCATGACCTTCCAGTTCCATCATCTTAAAGTAGATTATCCAAATGGAGATAAATGGACAGATGCGCCGTTTGATTTTAAAGCATTAAAGGATATACTATCTCGATGGCAGGTTGGGATGCACGAAGGCAATGGCTGGAATGCGCTGTTTTGGTGTAACCATGATCAACCACGGGTTGTGTCCCGTTTCGGTAATGATGAGCTGTTTCACGAGAAATCAGCAAAAATGCTTGCGACAACATTGCACATGATGAAGGGGACACCATATATTTATCAAGGTGAAGAAATTGGGATGACGAACCCATACTTTGACACGATTGAGGATTATCGTGATGTAGAATCACTCAATGCTTATAAAAGCTTGAAGAAACAAGGGGTTGCTGAAGAAAAAATCATGCGGATTTTAGAGCGGAAATCACGTGATAACGCAAGAACGCCAATGCAATGGAACGAGAATAAAAATGCCGGCTTCTCTCAAAACGAGCCGTGGATTCCCGTAGCTCGTAACTATGAAGCAATTAATGCACAACGTCAGCTTGCAGAAAATGACTCTATCTTCCAGCATTATCGCAAATTAATCGACTTACGGAAAAAATATGATATTATTACGGATGGAGACTATCAACAGTTGCTTAAAGATCATCCAAGCGTGTGGGCTTACGCTCGTAATTGGAAGGATCAATCACTGCTCGTTATTAGTAACTTTTATGATAAACCAGTGCAAATAACGATAGGTGATGGGGAAGCAGAGGTGCTATTATCAAATTACGCGGATTCTCCGAAAACCCTTGGTAGATTGAAGCTTCGACCGTATGAGTCAATTGTTTATTATAAAAATAGTGGGGAAGTCTAGAATGCAGCGGAAATATAATGAAATTTATGAGGATTTAGTTCGGCGAATTCAGGCAAATGAATGGCAAGAAGACAATATGCTTCCGTCTGAAAATGAGCTTTCTGAAATGTATCGTACGTCGAGAGAAACGATAAGAAAAGCCTTAAATTTACTTGTGCAAAACGGTTACATTCAAAAAATACGAGGTAAAGGCTCTGTCATTATTCAATCAAGTATGTTTGATTTTCCAGTGTCGGGAATCGCAAGCTTTAAGGAATTGTCGCAGCAGATGGATTTGCAGGCAACAACGGATGTACATGAATTATCCTTAATTACAGCTGACGAAGATGTTCAAAGAAAGCTGAATGTTACTCCAAAAGCACACGTATGGAAAGTAGTGAGGGTGAGAAACCTTGCTAGTGAGAAGGTGATTTTAGATAAGGACTATCTTGATGCTCGTTATGTCCCAGCGCTAACAAAGTCGATTTGTGAGGATTCGATTTATGATTATCTGGAAAAAGAACTTGGGCTAGTTATTAGTTTTGCTAAAAAAGAAATTATTGTGGAGACACCGACGAAAGAGGATCGAGCATTGCTTGATATGGACGGCTTCTCCAATGTAGTAGTCATACGAAGCTTCGTGTATTTGAATGATGCCAGCTTGTTTCAATATACGGAGTCACGTCATCGCCCAGATAAGTTTCGATTTGTTGATTTTGCCCGCAGAGGTAATCAGTAAAAATACCATCCTGTTACATGGTTATAGCAGGATGGTATTTTTTTATGTTAGCTAAGAAATTATTAATACTGCTTTCTTTCTGTTCTACTTTTTTCTTGCTTCTACTTGAAATATGCGAATAAAAAATATATGCTTATATAAGCATATTATTATATATAGAGGTGGTAAAGTGGTAACTAATCATGGGAATGTAACAGAAACTGCGGTCTTGATGAAATTATTAGGCGATCCTACAAGGCTTGCGATTGTTTCGCTATTGCAGTCAAAAACAAGGTGTGTGTGTGAGCTAGTTGGTGGCTTAGAAATGTCCCAGCCGGCGATTAGTCAGCATTTGCGCAAGCTACGTGATGCAAAGATTGTCAAGGAAGAGCGGCGTGGGCAGTGGAAATATTACAGCTTAAATCCGGATTATGAACAATTTTTATTATTGCAAAAAATTTTAACAGAGGTCTTTATTCCATTAGAAATTAGTGAAAAAATGGATAAGGCTCCAAGCTGCTAGCATATTTTAATGGAGGATTCAGCATGGAAATGACAACGATAGGAGCAAGTTTAATTTTTTTAGTAACCATCGTATTGGTTATTTGGCAACCGAAAAATCTAGGAATTGGTTATACTGCAATTGGTGGCGCTTTATTAGCACTATTACTTGGCGTTGTTTCTTTACAGGATGTGATTGATGTTACGCATATTGTTTGGAACGCAACGTTAGCTTTTGTGGCAATTATCATTATTTCATTAGTATTAGATAAAATTGGCTTCTTCGAATGGGCAGCATTGCATATGGCGCGGTTGGCAAATGGAAGCGGCTTAAAAATGTTTATTTACATTTCTTTCTTAGGTTCTCTCGTTGCAGCATTGTTTGCAAATGATGGAGCAGCACTTATTTTAACACCCATTGTTTTAGCAATGGTCCGAGCGCTTCGATTTAAAGATGTGTTTATCCTGCCGTTTATTATGGCAAGTGGATTTATTGCGGATACAACCTCTTTACCATTTATCGTTAGTAATCTGGTAAATATCGTATCAGCCGATTTTTTTGGGATCGGATTTATAGAATATGCGCGAAGGATGTTCATTCCAAATCTTTTTTCGTTAATATCAAGTATCGTCGTATTATGGTTGTTCTTTAGAAAAGATATCCCGCGCACGTTTGATATAACAGAACTTCCTGAACCGCAAACAGCAATTAAGGATAGAAAGATGTTTCGTATCGCCTGGTTTGTTTTGGGAGTATTATTAGTTGGCTATTTCACAAGTGAGTTTCTTCATATTCCGGTTTCATTTATTGCAGGAGCAGTTGCGCTTGTATTTCTTGTTATTGGAAGGAAAAGTGCGGTGATTTCTCCCGTGAAAATAGTCAAAGAGGCACCATGGGCGATTGTTTTCTTCTCTATTGGAATGTACGTCATTATTTATGGACTCAGGAATGTTGGGTTAACTAATTTTCTAGCAGATTTGATTGATCTTGCTGTAGATCAAGGCTTGTTTATAGCAACGATCTCCATGGGATTCATAGCGGCAATTCTTTCTTCTGTGATGAATAATATGCCAACGGTAATGATTGATGCATTAGCAATTGCCGATTCAAGTGCAACAGGAGTAATAAAAGAAAGTTTAATTTATGCGAATGTGATTGGAAGCGATCTTGGTCCAAAGATTACACCGATTGGATCATTAGCAACCTTACTTTGGTTATATGTATTGAAGACAAAAGGGGTTCACATTTCATGGGGCTATTATTTTAAAGTAGGGATAGTCTTAACGATACCAACATTGTTTATTACCTTAGTAGGGCTGTATTTGACATTTATATTTTAGAAAGGAGTTTTTCATGATGACTCATAAACCAATTCTTTATTTTTTATGCACGGGAAATTCGTGTCGGAGTCAGATTGCTGAAGGCTTTGGCAAGAAGTATCTTGGAGGTAAATGGGATGTTAGTAGTGCTGGAATTGAAGCACATGGCTTAAATAATTGGGCAGTGAAAGTGATGGACGAGGTAGGGATTGATATTTCAAAGCAAACCTCAAACATTATTGACACAGCCATCTTGGAACGCGCTACGTTAATTGTTACCTTGTGTGGGGATGCCAAAGACAACTGTCCGACTGTACCACAAACTGTTAACAAGCAGCATTGGGGATTTGAAGATCCTGCTAAAGCTAAAGGTACC
Source organism: Virgibacillus sp. LDC-1 (assembly GCF_030137545.1). Classification (GTDB taxonomy): domain Bacteria; phylum Bacillota; class Bacilli; order Bacillales; family Amphibacillaceae; genus LDC-1. The sequence goes on from NZ_JARUVL010000023.1 coordinate 23,972, forward strand.
GAAGAGGAGAGATGGCGCGTTTTTCAAAGGGTTCGCGATCAAATTAGTGCACGAATCATAGAGTTCGCTCATACAGGAAAATAACGAGAAATAGAAAACAGCAGTGAATAATCAAATCTTTATTCACTGCTGTTTCATTTTTTTAGGTTCTTTTTCATTTGGAATATATTTTGTAAAATACGCTGCGAAAATTAGACTAATCACTGCTAAGCCCCAAGTGGCAATGCCACCCCATCGGAAATCAAGGCGAAGACCGACAAATAGGATAATTGCAGTTAGTAATAGAAAAATCGATGTTAAATAGCGTTTCATCATGACTGACACCTCTGAGGCGAAATTAATCGAATTTGAAAAGGGGATTGCTTTATTTATAACATAAAAAAGCGAATGTTAAAATAGGCTGCTTCCCCTTTTCTACGAGGGTGAGTTTACTAGTGTCCTGCTACATCTCTTTTCTTAAATACAATCCATGAAATCGCCATGAAAATAATGTAATATACAAGTAATACTGTAATGGAGAAGGAGAGTGTCATTCCTTCTATCCATGGTGTTCCGCTAGCATATTGCTTTAAATCCGTATTGGCGAACAAAATATACTTTGCCCAATCACGATCTGAGAAAAAGGCAACAATGGTATTACCAGACATCATGAGGAAAATGGCTACCCCGATTGCAAGTGCACTATTTCGGAAAACAACGGAAATCATGAATGCGAATGTTGTCATCATTACAAGATTTACGATGCTATATCCGTATGCTGAGAAAACTTCTGAAACCATCGAAACGTCTGTGAAGGCACTATTTTTTTCTATGACGATGGACGGGTTAATGCCCTCAAAGCCAAAGAAAACACCTCCGACTAGTAAGGAGACAACGTATACAAAAATCAATGTAAACAAAGCGAATAACAGCACAGATACATATTTTGATAGTAAAACGACTGAACGAGAAATAGGGCGAATGAGTAAAAGCTTAATTGTTCCCCATCTAAATTCATTTGCCACGATTCCAGCAGCAATGATGATTGTTAACAAGCTAACAACAGACAGGAGCATCGCGTTGTCTAATACAAACTGCCAAGCACCATAGCTATGTGGTTGGATATCGTTTTCTAAATAGTAGTTATTTTTTTCAATCTCCGTCATGTTAAATTGGAGGTAACTATCATCTTCCGTAACTTCCTGATCGTTTTCCTTCATCTCTTGCGTGTACGTATCATTATCCTGCTGCAAAAGTTTGTTTTCTTCTTCAAGCACTTCGCGCCAGTTATCATCGGTATACTTATTTGGTTCGTCAAACGAGTTTGTTAAGGCTGCATTTCCAATAATTAATCCCGCTAAAATAATGTACATAATCCAGGTTGATTTCCGTATATATATTTTAAATTGTTCATTAAATACTAGTTTAAAAAATCTACTCAATCGTATTCTCTCCAATCAAATTAAAGAATTTATCCTCCAGAGTCACTTTCGATACACCAACCTGATAGATTGCAATCTGATGCTTTACTAGTGTTTCAATAAGCTTTGGAATCGCTTCTTTGCTACTGCGGAAGGATATCATGTTATCGTTACGTACGGCCTCTATCTCATGATTTGTTCGAAGTAGATTTATTGCCTTATCGACCGGCGTAGCTTCTATTTGTACTTGCTCCAATGCTACCTCTTGATTGCTAGCTTCTACATTTTCACGAACAGCTTGAATGGCAATCAATTCTCCATTTTTAATAATTCCAATCCGGTCACACATTTGTTCAATTTCAGATAGAAGGTGACTGGATATTATAACAGCTACGTGTTCTTCTAGTGCTATTTTACGAATATACTCACGAATTTCACGAATACCTGCTGGATCCAATCCATTGGTGGGCTCATCTAAGATTAATACAGAAGGCTTATGTAATAGGGCTTGTGCAATGCCAAGTCGTTGGCGCATCCCTAATGAATATCTACCAACCTTTTCTTTGATTGGTTTTTCTAATCCAACAAGATGGATAACCTCTTTGACGCGTTCTTTCGTTATGCCGGGTGTCATCCGAGCGTAGTGCATTAAATTTTGCCAGCCTGTCATGAAGGGATACATTTCTGGATTTTCAACAATTGCTCCTACTTCACGAACAGCCTTACTAAAATCGGTTTTAATACTATTTCCAAGGATACGAACATCCCCATCGGTAATGCTCATTAATCCAACCATCATTCGAATAGTAGTCGTTTTTCCTGCACCATTTGGTCCGATAAAACCAAATACTTCTCCTTTCTGAATGGAGAAAGATAGTCCTTTGATGATCTCTTTGTTTCCGATTGTTTTCTTTAAATCAATTAGTTCCATTGCTGCTACCAAAATAATCCCCCCGATTTAGTTTGCTAGCTACTTATACGAAGGGACTAGCAGGAAGGTTTCATTGAATTGGAAAATGTGGAAATGAGCTGGATAGATGAAGGTGAGAGTTGTATACTGAAAATACAGAATATACATGAAGGAGTGGCGGGATGCGAGAGGTAGTTATTGTAGATGGATGCCGAACTGCTGTCGGTAGAAGAAAGGGTGTCTTCGCTAATTATCGGGCAGATGACCTTGCGGCTATTGTGATAGATGAATTAATGAGTCGAACAAAAGTAGAAAAATCAATCGTGGATGATGTCATTTTAGGCTGTGTGACGCAAGCAGAGGAACAAGCAGGGAACATTGCTAGAACAGCAGCATTAATTGCTGGTTTTCCTACTTATGTTCCGGGGGTAACAATCGATAGACAATGTGGTTCAAGCCAACAGGCAGTTCATTTTGGTGCACAAGCGATTGCTTCTGGAGATATGGAGGTTGTCGTAGCAGGTGGTGTTGAAAGCATGACAAGAGTACCGATGCTTTCGAATATGAAGCACACAAAACCAAGTTCAAAGCTTGTTGAAAAATATGATATTGTACATCAAGGGATCGCAGCAGAAAAAATAGCGCAGCATTGGGGTTTTACGCGTGCTCAATTAGATAACTATGCATTAAATAGCCATTATCGTGCACTTCAGGCACTTGAGGAAGGACGCTTTCAACAAGAAGTGCTGCCAATTTCTACGGAGAACGGCGAGGGAGAAACAATCGTTGTTGATCAGGATGAGGGGCCGAGGAAGGATACAACATTAGCTGCACTTGCCGCTTTATCGCCGGCATTTCAAGCCGGTGGTAAGATTACAGCAGGCAATTCAAGTCAGATGAGTGATGGAGCGAGTACCGTATTATTAATGTCACAGAATAAAGCAACAGAGCTACAGCTTAAACCAAAGGTGCGCATTGTGGCACGCGCCGTTGTCGGTTCTGATCCAACGTTGATGCTTACAGGTCCTATCGAAGCGACAAAAAAAGTGTTAAAAAAAGCCGGATTATCGATCGAACAAATGGATCGATATGAGGTGAATGAAGCTTTTGCTTCTGTTCCCCTTGCATGGTTACAAGAAACTGGTGCAGATCCAGAAAAGCTTAATGTAAACGGAGGAGCTATCGCATTAGGGCATCCATTAGGAGCAACAGGAACAAAGCTACTTCTTTCATTGATTTATGAGCTGGAACGTATAAATGGTCAGTATGGACTTTTAACGATTTGCGAAGGAATGGGGATGGCAAACGCAACGATTATTGAGCGTATTGCTTATTAATGTTAGGAGGAGAAGAAATCGAAGGGATATCGTACATTCGATTTGACTATTAGAATAATTAACGGTGTGTCATGCTTTGGTATGATATGATGAAGAAAAAAGTGGGGAAAAGTATGCGGAACTGGGGAACGCTTATTATAATATGCTTGTTGATTGGATCGTTGCTAGTAGGCTGCTCATGGAACAATGACACAGCGAAAGAGAATAAAACAGTAAGCAATAACCAAGAAAAACCGGTGAATACGAGAGAGGAAAAGCAAGTGCCGGCTCAAGAAATCACGTTAGCTGCAATCGGTGACATGCTAATCCATGAAGCGGTTTATGTCGATGCAAAGCAGCAAAAAGGCTATGATTTTAAATCAATGCTTGCGAATGTAAAGCCTTTTTTAGCGGAAACGACTGTTAGTATAGCAAATCAAGAAACGATGATTGGTGGCGAAGCGATTGGGCTGTCAACCTATCCTTCATTTAATAGCCCTTATGAAGTAGGCGATGCGTTAAAGGATGCAGGAGTGGATGTTGTTTCCATTGCCAATAATCATACGCTTGACCGTGGCGAAAAAGCAATTCAAAATGCAATCAAGCATTGGGAAGCTATTGATATGATGTATACTGGCGCATATCGTAATAAACAAGACCGGGACACCATTCGTGTATATGAAACAGAAGAAGGAATATCGCTAGCTTTTTTATCTTATACGTATGGAACAAATGGTATCCCTGTGCCAAACGGAAAGGATTATTTAGTTAATTTAATTCATCAGGACATGATTGCAAGTGAAATTACAGAAGCGAAGAAAAAAGCCGATGTAATTGTCCTTAGTCTGCATTTTGGAAATGAGTATGAAAGAATGCCAAGTGACGCACAAAAGCAAATTGTTCAATACGCAGCGGACCAAGGTGTCCATGTTGTAATTGGCCACCATCCACATGTCCTACAACCCATGGAGTGGGTGAAAGGAAAAGATGGTAACCGTACATTTGTCGCTTATTCGTTAGGAAACTTTTTATCAGGTCAAGACGAATTCTATCGCCGTATTGGAGGGATTGTTCAATTAACCATCACAAAAAAAGTGAACGGTACGAACGATGAAATTGAGCTTAGCCAGCCAACATTTATTCCGACCTTTGTTAAATTTGAGAATGACGCTAACTTTGAGGTGGTGCCGATGTATCAATTGCATAATGACGAGCTTGCAGGGGCAAAAAAGCATTATGCTGAAATTAAAAAGCATCTTTCACAATGGATGCCAGAGCTTGAATTTAAGGAAGAGTAAAAGGAGAATCGAAAAATAGGGTGGAAAGTGATGTGAACCCCTAGAGTTAGACCAAAAAATCTAACACTAGGGGTGTTTTAGTATGGCAAAGTATGACTTGGCTTTTAAGCTAGCGGTGGTACAAGCTTATTTAGCAGGAGAAGGAGGTTATT
>NZ_JARUVL010000024.1 GCF_030137545.1 Virgibacillus sp. LDC-1
AAGTGGGCATATCCAGAACTGGGCAATGGTTATGAACCAACTTCTTCTTCAAGATGAATTAAAAGATAGAGTGTTAAAGTATCTTGAGTAAATTAGAACTTACACACTTTATTTGACAAACCCCAATTTTTACAACTATTGAGAGTTCTAAAAACGTGGATCAGAACTTTAAAGATTTTAAAATTAGCAAACGCTATTCTAGATCAAATCACATCACATCACATCCTAAACATTATTGGGATTTCCTATTGAATAAAGAATCACTTTAAACCGGAAGATGAGTTAAATGAGCATTAGTCTACATAAATAAGCTGACATTTTTAATGGTTATTCAAAAGGATGAGCATTTTTTATTAACATAAGTAATATTGGGACCTTATTTAAGGAAGATGTTACAGTGACAGCAATTTTATTTAACACAACTTGTTGATGAGTACACCGATTTTACGATGTGATTGTTCGCTGGTTTTTATTGTTAATATCAGTAAATGATTGAATCATATGGTGCCGAAATTGTTTAGCTACATATGAATACTTTCTTCTTTTGATCCAAGCAAAGCCGACCATTTGAAAACAATCGTTATTTTTCAACCGAATAATTTTTGTATTGGTCAATTGATTTCCTAAGAATGAATATTGTGGATAAAATGAAATACCTTGCCCTTCATTTACAAGCTGTAAAACAATTGACATTTCAGTTCCCTCAAATACAATGTTTGGTTTAAATCCAACGTTTAAGCAACATTGTTCATATATACTCATCGATTCTACCCCTGATTTATAACCTATAAATCGTTCATTTTTTGCTTCTAATAAATCTATTTCGTCAAATTGTGCTAGCCGATGATTTTTAGGAACAATTAAATCTAAACGTTCTTTTAAGATGGGTAGCCATTCAATATCTGGAGCAGTGATTGGAGTGTTAGAAACACTTAACTCAATTTCTCCACTTATTAGTCGTTCCTTGGCTACAGCATCAGGTAGTATGGATTGATAGATTCGGACATTAGGTCTACGTTCATAGAAACTTTTAAAAACAGACGGTAAAATAGTAGAACTCATTACACTAATAGATACTCGATCTTCTTCTATTCCTGCCATTTCTTGTAATGATTCATGTGCCTCCTCTAAAATTCTTAAAGCACGCTCAGCTTCTTTTGCAAAAAAAATTCCGTAACTATTTAAAAAGATTTTTTTTCCTTTTCTATCGAATAAAGAAACTCCTAATTCATCTTCTAGTCTAGCAATAGTTTTACTTAAGGATGATTGAGAAATATTTAATACTAGTGCTGCTTGAGACATATGCTGAGTCTTTGCAACAGTGAGAAAGTAATGTAGTTGTAGTAATTGCATAATTATCCCCCTTATGAATCATAATGAATATATATATTCATTTAAATATATTGTATCGAGATTATTTAAAGTTTACGATATTTATGCTGTGTAACCTTTCCCTTACTATTGAAAATGATTAAAAGGAGTGTTTTTACATGAAAATTAAGGCAGCAGTTACCCATGGACAAGGACTAGACTTTGTTATTGAAGAAGTAGAATTAGCAGCACCAAAAGCAAATGAAGTGTTAGTTAAAATTATTGCTACAGGAGTTTGTCATACAGACGCTGTTGCTCGAGATGCGGCAATTGCCCCACTGCCTGCAGTGCTTGGGCATGAAGGATCAGGGGTTGTAGAAGAAGTTGGTAAAGGGGTCAAACATTTAGAAAAAGGAGATCATGTTGTAATCTCTTTTGCGCATTGTGGTCATTGCGAAAACTGTTTAACAGGTCATCCAACAGTTTGTGAAACTTTCAATGATTTGAATTTTGGCGGTGTTAATGACGATTACACACATCGGCTATCAAAAGATGGTCAATCACTTTCAACCTTTTTTGGACAATCTTCATTTGGTACATTTGCGGTTGCCCATGAACGTAATGTTATTAAGGTTGATAAAGATGTGGATTTAGCATTATTAGGTCCCTTAGGCTGTGGCATTCAAACAGGTGCAGGGACTGTTTTAAATAAAATTAAGCCAGAATTTGGTTCGACAATTGCCATTTATGGTGCAGGTGCAGTTGGTTTAAGTGCGATTATGGCTGCAAAAATTGTGGGATGCAAAACAATTATTGCTATTGATGTACATGAATCACGATTAAGTCTGGCAAAAGAATTAGGAGCCACACATATTTTAAATGGAACAAAAGCTGATGTAGTAAATGAAATTAAAGCTATAACGAATGGTGGAAGTAAATATGCAGTTGATACTACAGGTGTTCCAGCTGTTGTTCGCCAATGCTTACAAGCATTACGTCCGTTGGGGATTGCCGCAATCGTTGGAGTTACACCAGAAATGAGTATTGATGTTCATAACGATTTAATGGCCGAAGGGAAAACAATGGTAGGTGTAATTGAAGGGGATGCAGTACCAAATGTCTTTATACCATTATTAATTGACTATTATAAAGTTGGTCAATTTCCTTTTGATAAATTAGTAAAGTTCTATGATTTTGACCAAATAAATGAAGCCTTTGAAGCTTCAAAATCAGGTGAAGCAATAAAACCGATTTTACGAATTCATTAATGCCGCTGTTAGAAAAGGTTCATATTAATAACACAAAAATAAAATTTTGTATTTTTGATATGGCTCCCTTGTAATAGACAGTTAAAATAATAAGATGAAACTAGAATCAGTGGGGGAAGCTCTTTCATCCCCACTGATTGTAATTGAACTGATTTGGACATTTACTGGCAGCTACAGGATGACTAAAACTGTTTATTATAAGGAAGAGCTTTAAAAATTCTGCACTATCAAAATGGTAGAATTAGAAAAGAGCTATTAATACAACTTTGTAGGAACACATCATAGTTTAGAGGAAAAGAATAACACAAAGTATAAGGAAAAGATTGGTGCCAGATATTTTTATACTGTCTCTGTTTGACAGGAGGCAGTTATTCTATTATATGAAGTTTATCTACTCAACTAACGTTTAATGAACAGTTATATAAACAACAAGTAAAGAAGACGCTAACGATAACATGACATAACCGCTTGCAGTGAAATATTTTTTCGCAAGCAAAAACTGCAATGTCTCATTTCCAAAGGTAGAAAAGGTTGTATATGAACCGCAAAAACCAATGCCTAGTAATGGCCATGTCCATTCGGGAATTTGTGCACTTACATGGAGCTTGAATAGAATAGCTAATAATAAAGAGCCACTAATATTTGCAATCCATGTTCCAAGCCATTTTTTCGTTGTTTTGAGTGAGATGTAATAGCGAAAAATACTGCCAAAAAATCCACCAATCATTACGAGTATGAAGCTCATTTACTTCCCCACCTTTGAGCGAGTGAAAAACCGGCAAAACATAAGAGTAGTCCACCAATAATACTGATAAATACATAGCTTACAGCAAGCAGCATATTTTCTTTGGCTAACAGGACCGTTTCAACCGCAAAGGTAGAAAAGGTTGTAAATGCCCCTAATATTCCGACCGTAATGACAGTGCTCCAGATTGAAGACACCGAGCGCTTAAATGGAGGGAAATAGAGTAAATAGCTTAATAAAAAACATCCTACTAAATTAGCAAGGAGCGTTGGAAAAGGAAATCCATCAATTGGCTGAAATATGGTCGATATACCATAGCGGCCAGCAGCACCAATCATTCCTCCAGCCCCAACAGCTAGTAATAAAGTCGGTTTTATGTGTTGCGACAATTTGGACAGACTCCATATATTTCAAATTTATGATCCTCGATGATGTAATTAGGAAGCGCTCCCTCTAATTCATCCATTGGACAAAGATTAATTTCTTTCGTTTTCCCACAATCACTACAAATAAAATGATGGTGATGATGATGAGAGCACGCGATTCGAAAATGCTTTTCTCCCTTTAATTCCGTTGCCTCTAAAATACCCATATCACAAAAAAGATGTAGATTACGATAAATCGTATCAAAGCTAATGCCTTCGTATGATTTTTCCATAAATTGAATGAGGTCCTTTGCTGTTCGATATCCATCAGCGTGTGAGAAATAGTCTAATATTTCTTTTCGTTTCCCAGTCGTTTTATATCCTTTTTCCTTTAATAAAGTCATTGCATCATGTATATTCATTTCTTTACCCCGCCCTTTTTAAAGTAAAAGAAACTCGTTTAAGAAAGATAGAAGCAAGTAAAATTATGATCGAAACGACGACAATCGTTCCCCCTGGAGGAATACTAAAGTAGTACCCAGAAATTAATCCTATTATAACAGCTGCCTCACCGAAAATGATGGATAATACGAGCATTTGTTTAAATCCTTTTGCTAGACGCATGCTTGCAGCAACAGGAAGCGTCATTAATGCAGATACAAGAAGCACACCAACAATACGGATGGAAGCAGCTATGACAAGTGCGGTTAACACAATAAACAATAAATGAATGTGCTTTGCATGTATTCCAGAAACGGTTGCATGCTCTTCATCAAATGAAAGTGTAACAAGCTCTTTATAAAACAGCCAAATAATAAGAATGATAACGATCGAAATACCTAAAATAGATAAGAAGTCTTTTTGACTCACCGCAGAAACAGAACCGAATAGATAATTGAATAAATCCGTATTAAATCCATTTGCTAACGATATAAAAATGACACTTAAGCCAACGCCACCAGACAGAATAATGGGGATAGCAATCTCCTGATATGCCTTGTAAACAGCGCGAAGCTTTTCGATAAAAACAGAGCCAATAACAGAGAACGCCATTCCACTATACAATGGCGTAATAAATGTGATGGCAAATTTCTTTTCTAAAAACAACCCGAACGCAATTCCCGCCAAGGTAACATGGGATAGTGCATCGGCAATTAATGATAGCCTGCGAACAACAATAAATGTACCAAGCAGTGGTGCAATAATTCCGATTAATAATCCGGTGAAGAATGTATTTCTTAAAAAATCATATTGAATAAAATCAGCTAGCATAATTGTTCCCCCAATTACTCATGGTCGTGTGTGACAATGCTTACTTGATGACCATAGATTCTAGACAGGTCTGTTTCCTTTAAAGCAGCATATTCATTCGGATTTCCATGAAAATGCAATGTCTTATTTAAGCAGGCAATATCTGTCGCATATTCAGTCATAGTGCCAGTGTCATGTGTGACGAGCAATAATGTAATCCCGTGTGCTTTATTTAACTCGTGAAGTAGCTCATAAAAACGCTGTACATTTTCATAATCAACGCCTACCGTTGGTTCATCGAGGATCAACAGCTCAGGCTCGCTAACAAGTGAACGTGCGATAAAGACACGCTGCTGCTGACCACCAGATAAATTCCCGATATTTTCATAGGCATAATCCTGCATTCCAACTTGTTCAATCGCGTGAAGTACTTGCTGCTTATGCGACCGCTTGAAAAATTTTAAATAACCAATTTTTGCAGTTAATCCCATAGCAACAACTTCAAAGACAGTTGCTGGAAAACCTTTATTGAAGGAATTCGCTTTTTGCGAAACAAAACCAATGCGATTCCAATCCTTGAAGTTAGAGATGGGCATTCCGAATAAGAAAATCTCGCCATGATCTGGTTTGATCAGGCCAAGAATTAATTTCGTTAATGTTGTCTTCCCGCCACCATTTGGTCCAATTAAACCTAAAAAAGATCCTTTGTTAATTTGAAAATTGACCTTGCTTAAAATTTCCTTGTCATCATAAGAAAAGGAAACGTCTTTTAAGGTGATTAATGGTGCTCCCATATTAAAAATCCTCTCTATTGTAATGCTTCATCCAATGTTTTTAAGTTTTTTTCCATTAAAGAAAAATAATCCGCATTTTGTTCAATATCTAACTCTGTTAATACGGCGAGGTTATGAATTGTTAATGCTTTTGCACCAATTTGTGTTTGAATAATTTCGGATACGCGGTTCGACGTATTTTGCTCAAAGATTATATAATCAAGCTGATATTTTTCTGCTTGTTCGACGATACGGACTAAATCTTTTTGTGAAGGCTCCTCGCTAGAGGATATACCACTAATTGCGATTTGTTCAATACCATACCGTTCTTCCCAATATCCAAAGGCTTTGTGAGCGACGAGTAATTTCTTTTGCTGTTTATTTGTTAATACCTTGGAATATTGCTCATCTAATACTTCTAAATCCTTGTTTAATGCCTGCAAATTAGTTGCATACATTTCTTCTTCCTGTGGATTTAAAGTAATTAAGGCATCTGCAACAATGGCAGACATTTCTTTCATGCGAATCGGATCAAGCCATATGTGTGGATCATGGTCTCCGTGATCGTGTCCGTGATCTTCTTCCGTATGTTCTTCCTCTTTATCCATCGTCGTATGGAACAATTCTTCATGCGCGCCAAGCTCGATAGACGTTACATTTTCCTGTGCCAGTGCATCTGCTGCAGTTTCTGCAAAGCCTTCCAACCCTGCGCCAAGATAGATAAATGCATCTCCTTTTGCGATAGCTGCAATATCTTTTGAAGTAGGCTCATATGTATGGGCATCTACCCCTGGTGGGTATACCGACTGCACGTTGACTGTTTCTTCGCCTAACCGCTCGACAATATATTGGATAGGATAAATGGATGTATAAATGGTTAGCTCATCGTCTTGATTCGCTGACTTATCATTAGCTGAGCAACCAGTAATAACGAGTAAAATGAATAAAATACTGAATAGACCATAGCTGAATTTCATATTTTGAGAGTTCCTTTCTTTTTCATAGGTTTAACTTATTTAATGAATGTAATGCAATAAAACTCGTTTTCTATAATAGCGTAATGATTCCGATTTGTAAATAGGAATGATTCCGATTATGAAGAATCATATTATTTTTGAAGCAAAACTATTGACTAAAATACAATAGGGGGGTATAGTATAAAAAAGAACACGAAAGGGATGCTGTTTAAATGGAGCATATCGAAAAAAAACCGGTTACCCCCCGTACAGATAAAGAAAAGCAAGCGATTGTAAATCGATTAAAGCGTGTAGAAGGGCAAGTTCGTGGGGTCCAGAAAATGATTGAAGAAGATCGTTATTGTGTAGATATTTTAGTACAAATAAGTGCCATTAACGCTGCCTTAAACAAGGTAGGCTATTCGTTGCTTGAACGCCATACAAAGCACTGTGTTTCTAGCGCGATTAAATCAGGAGAAGGAGAAGCAGCGATTGATGAGCTGATGGAAGTTGTAAAGCAATTCTCAAAGTAGAAGGAGGGATTCGTTTTGCCAAAAGAAAAACATGTAACAATTGGTGTAACCGGGATGACCTGTGCAGCCTGCTCATCGCGTATTGAAAAGGTGCTCAATAAAATGGATGGAGTAGATGCCAAGGTTAATTTAACGACCGAAAAAGCGACTATTGACTATGATCCAGCGGGAACAGATATACAGTCAATAACGGAAAAAATTGAAAAGCTCGGTTATGGTGTTGAAACAGATAAGATTGAATTTGATGTATATGGAATGACTTGTGCAGCCTGCTCTGCTCGAATTGAAAAAGTCTTAAACAAACAACAGGGTGTTAAGCTGGCTACGGTAAACTTAGCGGGAGAAACCGCCTCGATTGATTATAATCCAAGTTTGATTGACGAAGATGCATTGATCGGAAAAATTCAAAAGCTTGGTTATGATGCGAAGAGAAAAGTAGCTAGCAGCGATAGGAAATCACGCAAAGAACAGGAATTAAAACAAATGAAAAGAAAGCTGATCATTTCTGCATTGCTTTCCATTCCTTTACTCGTAACGATGCTGGATCATCTTTTTGGACTTGCACTACCAGCTTTATTTATGAATCCATGGTTTCAATTTGCGTTAGCTGCCCCCGTGCAATTTATTATTGGTTGGCAATTTTATCGAGGAGCTTATCTTAATCTTCGAAATAAAAGTGCCAACATGGACGTATTAGTTGCTTTAGGTACAAGTGCAGCTTTCTTTTATAGCTTGTATGAAGCAATAAAGACATTAGGAAACCCGACGTATATGCCGCATTTGTATTTTGAAACAAGTGCCATTTTAATTACCTTGATTTTATTTGGAAAATATTTAGAAGCAAATGCAAAAGGAAGAACGACGCAAGCAATATCAAAACTTCTTAATTTACAAGCTAAAAAAGCGCGTGTCATTCGTAATGATGAAGAAATGCTTCTACCGGTAGAAGAGGTTGTTGTCGGAGAGCGTATCATCGTGAAGCCAGGGGAAAAGATTCCTGTTGATGGTATCGTTCTTAAAGGACAAACAGCAGTCGATGAATCGATGATTACTGGGGAGTCTATCCCAGTTGATAAGGAAACAGGGGCTGTTGTTATTGGTGCGACGATCAACAAAAATGGTCTGATTGAAATGGAAGCAACAAAGGTTGGAAAGGATACAGCGCTTGCTTCCATTGTAAAAGCGGTAGAGGATGCTCAAGGATCCAAGGCACCGATTCAACGTTTAGCAGACATTATCTCAGGATATTTTGTACCTATCGTTGTTGGGATTGCTATTTTAACGTTTATTATTTGGATAACAGTTGCTGCACCAGGAGATTTTGAGCATGCATTAACAGCTGCTATTGCTGTTCTAGTTATTGCCTGTCCATGTGCACTCGGCCTTGCAACACCTACTTCAATCATGGTAGGTACTGGAAAGGCAGCCGAGAGTGGCATCTTATTCAAGGGTGGAGAGCATCTCGAAAGAACACATCAGCTTGATGCGATTATTTTTGATAAAACAGGGACTATTACAAAAGGAAAACCAGAAGTAACCGATTATATTGGGGATGCTTCTACATTACAGCTCATTGTAAGCGCGGAGAAAGCTTCGGAGCATCCGTTATCAGAGGCAATCGTTAATTATGGGAAGCAACAAGAAGTTTCTTTAATGGAAGCTGATATGTTTCGTGCAATTCCTGGACATGGGATTCATGCAACAGTAAATGAAAAAGATGTACTTGTTGGCACAAGAAAGCTTATGCAAGATCAAGGTATCCTTGTTGATGCTGGTGAAACGGAGCTCCAGCAGTTAGAATTGGATGGGAAAACAGTAATGCTCATTGCTGTTGATAAAAAATATTGTGGTATGATTGCTGTTGCGGATACAATAAAGGAATCTGCTAAAACTGCGATTAATGATTTGAAACAACAAGGCTTGGACGTTATCATGTTAACAGGGGACAATGAACGAACTGCAAATGCAATTGCAAAGCAGGTTGGCATTGATCATGTTATTGCGCAAGTATTACCAGAAGAAAAAGCTGCAAAAGTAAAGGAAGTACAGCAAGCTGGGAAAAAGGTTGCGATGGTAGGAGACGGTATTAATGATGCGCCAGCATTGGCAACTGCTGATATTGGAATTGCCATCGGTACTGGAACAGAGGTTGCCATAGAAGCAGCTGATGTAACAATCCTTGGCGGGGAATTATTATTAATTCCGAAAGCAATCAAGCTAAGTCATGCGACGATTCGTAATATCCGCCAAAACTTATTTTGGGCATTTGCCTACAATACTGCGGGAATACCGATTGCAGCGGTAGGATTACTCGCTCCTTGGATTGCCGGGGCAGCAATGGCTTTTAGTTCTGTAAGTGTTGTGTCTAACTCGCTTCGTTTAAAGCGAGTAAAAATAAAGTAAATAAAAAGGAGAATGAATGATGCAAACAACATTAATTGTAAAAGGAATGACTTGTGGACATTGTGAAAAGGCGGTGCACAACGCACTTGAACAATTAGAAGGTGTAACTGGAGTGGAAGTGCATTTAGATACAGGTAAAGTGGATGTCGTTTATGATGACGCACATATTACGATCGAAAAAATGAAAGAAGCGATTGAAGATCAAGGCTATGATGTAATTGTTTAATGTATTCTATGTTCGCGGTGGTAACATTATCTATAGCTGATGAGGCAAGGCCAACGCGTGTAAGTGGAAAAAGAAATCCACTTTTGAAGATTCATTTTACAAAAGCGTAAGATGAGATAAAAAGTCGGTTCCTGCACAATTGTACAATGTCAGGTACCGACTTTTGTTGTTGAGGTAGATGCTGTAGCGACGTATCTTTATTTATTGATATGGAAATTGCGTCGTATACCCTGAAAATTGCTGATGTGTTTGCATCACCTTTTGTTGATCTGCTTTTTCTAAACTATACCAGCCCTGCTGAAACATTTGATTAAAAAGGTTTCGCTGACAATCTTGGGTTTCGGTCAATATTTGCTGCAAAAGTTGATAGTAAGCTTGATTACTTGCTTCGTACAAAGCGATATTATAGGAGCTTGTCATATATTTTTCTGTGGCAAGCATATCATTAATCATGTCACGTTCATTCATTTGTGAGGTTTTCGCAATTGGCGTTTCTGGATTTTGGATTTTTTGTTGTTGTGGATCCATTTGTTGCATAGGCTTCCTCCTACTTGTTTAGGTTATGTTAATTGATTTGCTGCTGATTTAAATGCACTAAGAGTCTTTCATAATGCTGTTGGTGCAATTTGCCTGCTTGTTCAATAGCTTCCTTCACTTCTGGGTTTTGACATTGCGTGGCATAAAAATTTGCTTTTTTAAAAGCGTCTAAATTCCATGAAAGCATATCACTGATGTACGAGAGATCTTTTGTACTAATTATTTGTGGTGGTTGCTGTGTCGATCCGTATGGTTGCATTTTCTAACACCTCCATTTTTTTATAGTGTGTGATGCTGCGTTGTATTTATGCATCTGTTCTTTCACGCTTGCACATATCTCATGATGTTCCAATTTGAAAATAGATTAAAAGCATCTTTTTTTATGAATTGTTATTGCGAAATATCAGAAAATAATTTATTATAGAATATAGTGGATAGGAGAAGCTATCTTTTATTTTTAGCTTAAAAATGAATGAGTATTCATTCAAAATGAGATAGGGGGAGAAATCATGAAGCAATCAATCAAGCGTGCCGCTGTATTAGGCTCTGGTGTAATGGGGTCTGGAATTGCAGCTCATTTAGCAAATATTGGCATACCAACTTTGATGCTTGATATTGTACCTCGTGCGTTAACGGAGAAGGAACAAGCAAAGGGGTTAACATTCGAAGATAAAGTGGTACGCAATCGAATTGCTGAACAAAGCAAGCAAGCATTAGTAAAGCAAAAACCGTCACCAATAACATCTAAAAAAACCTTAGATTTAATTGAAGTAGGCAATATGGAAGATGATTTCGAGAAACTAGCGGAAGTAGATTGGATTATTGAAGTTGTTGTGGAAAACCTGGAAGTAAAGAAAAAGGTATTCGCAAATGTAGATAAGTATCGTAGTGAAGGAACCATTGTCAGCTCTAACACGTCTGGGATTTCGGTAGAGGCGATGGCAGCAGATTGTTCAGAGGATTTTCGTAAGCACTTTTTAGGTACACACTTTTTTAATCCACCACGGTATTTAAAATTATTAGAGGTAATTCCAACAAAAGACACAGCACCAGAAGTGCTCGAATTTATGAAGCGTTTTGGCGAAGATCAGCTAGGAAAAGGTGTCGTTGAAGCAAAGGATACCCCGAACTTTATTGCGAATCGAATCGGGACTTATGGGTTACTTGTTACAGTTCGTGAAATGATGAAAGGAAACTATCGCATTGGGGAAGTAGATTCTGTAACTGGACCTTTAATAGGAAGACCGAAAAGTGCAACATTTCGAACGTTAGATGTAGTCGGCTTAGATACATTTATCCATGTTGCTAATAATGTACATGAGCAAGTAGACGGAGAAGAAAAAACGGTTTTTGAGATTCCGACATTTATGAAGGAGATGCAAGACAAAGGCTGGCTTGGAGCAAAAACTGGAAAAGGCTTTTTCTTAAAACAAAAAAAAGCAGAAGGTAGTGTGATCCTTGAGCTTAATCCAGAAACAATGGAATATGAAGCGAGAGAAAAGCTCCATACAGCTGCGACAGAAATGGCAAAGCAGCAAAAAGGAACCCGTCGAAAAATGAAAGCGCTTATAAATGCAGAAGGAGATCGTGCAGGTGACCTTGTTTGGTCCATTTTAAAGCCCGTATTACTTTATTCTGCTGAGCTTGTTGGAACGATTGCAGATGATATTGTAGCAATCGATCAAGCAATGAAATGGGGCTTTGGCTGGGAAATGGGTCCATTTGAATCATGGGATGCAATTGGTGTGCGTGAGTCAGTAGAGCGGATGCAAAAAGAAGGAGCTGTTATCCCAGAATGGATAGAGAAGTTTCTCGCCCAAGGCAATGAAGCATTTTATAAAGCAGAAAATGGCAATGTCCATTATTTCGATAACGGCAGCTATGTTGAGCAAGAAAAAAATAAAAAAGAAATTCATTTAAAACAAATAAAAGACACACATGGGGTCATTAAAAAGAATACGGGAGCAAGTTTAATTGATGTTGGAGATGGTGTTGCATTGCTTGAATTCCATTCGCAAAGTAATGCGATCGGAATGGACATTATACAAATGGTTAACTTTGCCCTTGAAGAAGTAGAACGAAATTATGAAGGGCTCGTCATTGGTAACCAAGGGAAGAACTTCTGTGTTGGCGCTAACTTAGCAATGATGCTTATGGAAGCGCAGGATGATAACTTTTTTGAATTAGACATGGTAGTAAAGCAATTCCAGAACATGGCGACAAATATTAAGTATGCCAATAAGCCAGTTGTTGCAGCACCATTTAATATGACGCTAGGTGGTGGTGCAGAAGTTTCGTTACCTGCCGCACGAATTCAAGCATCTGCCGAAACCTATATTGGGCTCGTTGAATTTGGAGTTGGATTAATCCCAGGTGGTGGCGGAACAAAAGAGCTTTACTTAAAAATGCTCCGGAACATGCCAAAGGATGTAGATTTTGATCTTTCAAAAGTAGCGAACAATGTCTTTGAAAAGGTAGCAATGGCTAAGGTGTCTACATCTGCTGCGGAAGCGCGTGAAAATGGCTTTCTAAGTCAGGAGGACGGAATTAGTGTAAACCCTGACCACTTACTTTTTGATGCAAAGCAAAAAGTATTGGCATTAGCCAATAGTAGTTACAAGGCGCCAATGCGTGAAAAAATCCCTGTTGTTGGAGATGCTGGTTATGCAGCCATGCTGCTTGGTGCGAAAACGTTACAATTTGGTGGGTTTGCTTCTGATCATGATGTCAAAATAGCCGAGAAACTTGCTTATGTATTATCAGGAGGCCGTATTAAAGCAGGTACTTTAATTGACGAACAAGTAATGCTTGACTTAGAACGAGAAGCATTTCTTAGTTTAATAGGAGAACCAAAAACACAGCAACGTATGCAACACATGCTATTAAAGGGAAAACCATTACGTAATTAAGTAAAGGGGGAATAAAGGTGAAGGATGCAGTAATCGTTACAGGTGCAAGAACCCCTGTTGGGAAGGCGAATAAAGGGGCATTAGCCAATACGAGACCAGATGATCTAGCAGCATTAACGATAAAAGAAACATTAAAGCGTGCAGGTGATTATAACGGAAATATTGATGACGTCATTATTGGCTGTGCGATGCCAGAAGCTGAGCAAGGAATGAATATGGCACGGAATATTGCAGGGCTTGCAGGGTTAAGCCATGACATTCCTGGAATAACGATTAATCGTTATTGTTCTTCCGGATTACAAAGTATTGCTAATGCTGCTGAACGCATTATGATTGGCCATAGCGATACAATTATTGCTGGCGGGGCAGAATCTATGAGTCTTATCCCAATGGGTGGGCATGTCATAAAGCCGAACCCGACGCTTGTTGAGGATGCACCAGGATATTACATGGGGATGGGCTATACAGCAGAAGAAGTAGCGAATCGGTTTCAAATTTCAAGGGAGGCACAGGATGCCTTTGCAGTTGAAAGTCATAAACGAGCAGCATTAGCGATCCAAGAAGGGAAATTTAACGAAGAGATTGTTCCGGTTGAGGTCACAGAACAGGTTGTTGGAAAAAATAATAAAATCGAAACGAGAAAAAAGCTATTCGAAATGGACGAAGGTGTACGTCCAGATACGACGATAGAAGTGCTAGGTAAGCTACGACCTGCTTTTCATTTGCAAGGTTCTGTTACAGCAGGGAACTCCTCACAAATGAGTGATGGGGCAGCATCTGTTTTAGTAATGGACCATGAAAAAGCGAAAGCAGAAGGATATCAGCCATTTGTTAAGTTTCGTTCCTTTGCTGTTGCTGGTGTTGAACCTGAAATTATGGGAGTCGGTCCTGTAAAGGCGATACCGAAGGCAGTGAAGCTTGCTGGATTGCAAATAGAGGACATCGGTTTATTTGAATTAAATGAAGCATTTGCATCGCAGTCAGTTCGAGTGATCCAAGCATTAGATCTAAAACCAGAAATAGTGAATGTAAATGGGGGCGCGATTGCACTTGGGCATCCGCTTGGAATGACAGGAACAAAGCTTACATTATCATTAATGCACGAGATGAAGCGTCGAAATGTTCAATTTGGAGTTGTCACAATGTGTATTGGTGGCGGAATGGGTGCAGCAGGGGTGTTTGAGCTACTTTAATTGCATGCTATTTCAACTTATTTCATGAGGAGAGGAAGATTATAATGAGTGAAACAAAGGAAAAGCTTTTTAAAGGTGGCGCGTTTTTAGTAGAGGATTTATCAGGTGATGATGTTATTACACCAGAGGATTTTACAGATGAACATAAGATGATTGCTAAAACAACAGAGGATTTCGTTGTCGGAGAAGTGCTCCCACTTGTCGATAAGCTTGAAAATCATGAATTTGAGCATTCCGTAGACCTGCTCAAAAAAGCTGGAGAGTTAGGCTTGTTAGGTGCAGATGTGCCAGAAGAATATGATGGTCTGGGATTAGATAAAATTAGTTCATCCCTTATAACTGAAAAGTTCGCACGTGCTGGTGGATTTTCAATTACCCATGGAGCTCATGTTGGAATTGGTTCATTACCGATTGTCTTTTTCGGCGATGAAGCACAAAAGAAAAAATATTTGCCGAAGCTTGCCACTGGTGAATTAATTGCAGCTTATGCTTTAACAGAGCCAGGCTCCGGATCAGATGCATTAGGAGCAAAAGCAACGGCAAAGCTTAATGATGCAGGTACACATTATCTTTTAAATGGAGAAAAGCAGTGGATTACAAACTCTGCGTTTGCTGATGTGTTTATTGTTTATGCAAAAATTGATGGTGAGCATTTTTCAGCATTTATTGTTGAGCGTGATTTCCCTGGTGTTTCGACTGGGCCAGAAGAAAAGAAAATGGGGATCAAGAGCTCGTCTACAAGAACGTTAGTATTAGAAGATGCAGAAGTACCAGTAGAGAATTTACTCGGTGAAAAAGGGAAAGGCCACAAAATTGCCTTTAACATTTTAAATGTAGGACGCTATAAGCTTGCAATTGGCGGAGTTGGCGGCGCGAAACGAGGATTAGAGTTAGCTGTTAAATATGTGAATGAAAGAAAACAATTCGGAACAGCAATTTCTAGCTTTCGACTAACGCAAGAAAAGCTTGCAACAATGGCTGCTAGCATTTATGCCAATGAAAGTGCGGTTTATCGTACCGTAGGTCTATTTGAACAACGGATGGGCGCTTTAACCGATGAACAATTGAAGGATGGAAGAGAAATTGCGAAGGCGATTGCAGAATATCAAATCGAGTGCTCAATGAATAAATATATGGCAACAGAATGCCTCGACTTTGTAGCAGATGAAGCAGTGCAGCTTCATGGGGGCTATGGATTTATGCAGGAATATGAAGTGGAGCGTATGTATCGTGATTCCCGCATTAACCGTATTTTTGAAGGAACAAACGAGATTAATCGTCTTCTTGTACCAGGAACATTATTGAAAAAGGCAATGAAAGGTGAGCTTCCATTGCTTCAAAAAGCACAGGGCTTACAAGAAGAGCTTATGATGATGATGCCAGAGGAAGTTGGAACAGAGCCATTAGAGCAAGAAAAATATTTATTACGTCATGCGAAAAAGATTGTGCTGTTAGGGGCAGGACTTGCCGCACAAAAGTATATGCAAAAGCTTGAGCAGGAGCAGGAAATCCTTGCAAATCTTGCGGATATGGCAGCGGAAGTGTACAACATGGAGTCAGCTGTCTTACGGACGGAAAAAGCGATAAGCGCGTCTGGTTTGGAGAAGAATAATCAAAAGCTGCTTTATACAGAGGTTTATGTGCAGGAAGCATTTAATCGAATTGAGGCAGCTGCAAAAGAAATTCTAATTGCTGTGGAAGCGGGAGATAATTTACGAATGATGCTTTCTTCTTTACGCAAGCTAACACGTCATACCCCAATCAATGTGATTGCGAAAAAACGTGAAATTGCGAAAGCGATTATTTCCGAAGAAAAATATATTGTATAAGATGAGAAAGAAGCTATTGCTAATCAATTGGTTAGCAATAGCTTTTTAACTGACTAGGAAATGATAATTATGGATGGGTTTTATTTGGGTTACGTAGCTCTGCTCTTTCTGTATTAAACGGCAGCTAAGTATATTTTTCGTCACTGCTTTTATTATTTGCTATAATATGAGAAACCTACATATAAGAAAGGAGGGATAACGATGGTTTTAACGTTTTATTGGTATCCGAATTGTAGTACGTGTAAAAAGGCGAAAAAATGGTTTGATACGCATCAGATTGATTATGAAGCAATACATATTGTAGAGCATCCACCAAGTAAGGATGAACTTCTACAGCTCATATCAAACAGTGAGCTTCCAGCACGAAAGTTTTTCAATACGAGTGGAAAAAAATATCGTGAGCTAAACATAAAAGAAAAAATTGCTGGGGCAAGTGACGAAGAAATGGCTTCTATCCTTGCAACTGATGGTATGCTAATTAAGCGTCCTATTGTGACTGATGGTAAAAAAGTTACCGTTGGTTTTAAGGAAGAGACGTATGAGGCAACGTGGTTAAAATAGTTTTATTCCATGTAATGGGCAACAACCTCCCCTAAGCGATGACATAGAGGGAGAAAGTGCTGAAGTAAATTTCAAGAAAAACGGATGTCTTTTTCTTGAAGATGAATTGCTAGCAATAAATATCATAACCTAGTATAGTAAAATTGCAATGAATTAACGGAGGGATTTTAATGAGTTTACCAAAGGATTTATTATATTCAGAAGAACATGAATGGGTTAAAAAAGAAGACGGAAAAGTACGTATTGGTATTACTTATTTTGCGCAAGACGAACTAGGGGACATTGTATTTGTCGAACTTCCTGAAGTAGGAGATGAGATTGAAGCAGATGAACCATTCGGAAGTGTGGAATCTGTAAAAACCGTTTCTGAGCTTTATGCGCCACTAAGTGGTAAAGTAGTGGAAGTGAATGAAGAATTAGAGGACAGCCCCGAGCTTGTGAACGAATCACCATATGAAAAAGCATGGATGATCGTAATTGAGCCTTCTAATGAGGGAGAGTTCGATGACCTCTTATCCGCAGAGCAATATCAAGCGGTAACGGAAGAAGACTAATTTCTAGTCATTATATAAGGCTGACTAAGGTTCTAAGGACTACAGTCAGCCTTATTCGCCTTTTTGGGGGACAATATTATGTAACAAAGAGGTGCGAACAATGCATCATTCGGAAAAGGTAATTATTGTGGAAGGCTTGACAGATAAAAGGCAGATTGAAAAGCTTATTACAGAAGCGGTAAAGATCATTTGTACAAATGGAACGCTTGGTGTTGAGAAATTTGATGACCTTATGGATAGCTATGATTTAGATAATAAAGAAGTGTATATTTTAGTTGATGAGGATGAGTCAGGCTGGAAGCTTCGTAAGCAATTAAAGCAAGAATTGCCTCATGCCATTGATATATTCACGAGTAGTGAATATCGCGAAGTAGCGGATACACCTAGAGCGATTTTAGCAGCTGCATTGGCTACAAAGCATATTGCGATTGATTCAAGCTTTCTTCTTTAGGTAGTACTTTGTCATTTCACATACGATACAATACTTCTAAATAAAGAGGGGAATGTACGAACTTCCACTGTTTGACGTTTTTTTAGATAGATTAATTACTAGGGTGATTATTTGAAACAGGTAACAGAAGAAACATTAAAAAAAGACCATTATCTACTTTATATATATACACCATTTTGTGGCACTTGTAGTGTAGCGAGAGCGATGCTAGAAAAAATTGAAAGTGTCCATCAGACAGCAATCTTCTATGAAATGAACGCCTCGTTATATCCCGAATTTATGCATGATTATCAGATTGAAAGTGTTCCTTGTTTACTGATTAAAGATAAGAATGAAGTAAAGGAAAAAGTGTATGCATTTCAATCGATATCCAATCTATATTCGTATTTGTTAACGTATGAACCGACATTATTTACGAAAGAAGAAAAATAATTGGTTGACGTACGGAACCAATGATGCTAATATGTGAATTATCCATTAAAAATTAAATAGCGATTATCTCTTATCAAGAGCGGTGGAGGGACAGGCCCATTGAAACCGCGGCAACCTTCAGACATCTGTCTGGAACGGTGCTAATTCCTGCAAGGCTTCGGCTTTGGAAGATGAGAGAACGTAAAGATGATATAGCGAAACGTCTTTCTGTTCTCTTACAGAAGGGCGTTTTTTCGTTAGTTGGGCATAATAGAACGTAAAGGCGTAGAAGAGGAGGGATTATATGATCTCGATTAAGGGATTACAAAAAATATTTACATTCGATAATAAGCAAATAACCGCCGTTGATCAGCTAAGCCTAGACATTCAAGAAGGAGAAATTTTTGGTGTTATTGGATACAGTGGCGCAGGAAAAAGTACGTTTATCCGTCTTTTAAATCGACTTGAAGAACCAACCGAAGGATCGATTCAAATCAATAATCAAGAAATAACGCAATTAAATAAAAAGGATTTACGTATAGCTAGACAGGATATCGGCATGATCTTTCAGCATTTTAATTTACTTTGGTCGCGAACAGTAAAGGACAATATCGCATTTCCATTGGAAATTGCGGGTTTTCCTACTGCAGAACGCGAGAAGCGAGTGCAAGAGCTAATCGATCTTGTTGGCTTATCAGGTAAAGAAAACGCATATCCTTCCCAATTAAGTGGCGGTCAAAAGCAACGGGTCGGAATCGCGAGAGCATTAGCAAACAAGCCGAAGCTATTACTTTGTGATGAAGCTACATCTGCACTAGATCCAGAAACAACGAACGCGATTCTTGATTTATTAGTTGATATCAATGAAAAGCTTGGATTAACGATTATTTTAATTACTCATGAAATGCATGTTATTCGTAAAATCTGTAACCGTGTAGCTGTCATGGAAAACGGGCGCATCGTAGAGCAAGGTGATGTGTTAGACGTATTTTTGCATCCACAGCAAACGGTCACGAAAAAATTCGTAGAGCAAGTAATGGGAGTAGCAGATGAAAGTGAGTCCATTCACCATTTAATAAACACATACAATGAAGGAAGAATAATTCGCCTTCATTTTATCGGTGAAACAACAAATCAGGCGCTGATTAGTCAGGTGGCAAAAGCATATCCAATTGATATTAATATTTTACAAGGAAAAATAACACAAACACAGCGCGGAGCATATGGAACATTATTTGTTCAATTAAAAGGGGATTCTTCTGATATGGAAGAAGCAGTTACCTTTATCCAGAAAAATACTTCCGTCGAAGTGGAGGTGATTCGCGATGCTCACTAATTTGTTTCCTGCCTTGAAGCTAGAAGAACTGTGGCAGGCAACCTATGAAACATTTTATATGACCATCCTTGCTTTAGTGGGGACCTTTATTTTCGGAATCTTACTTGGACTTCTGCTTTATCTCACGATGCGAGGCGGGATATGGGAAAATAAATTTATTAACTTAATTGTTGCTTCCTTTGTAAATATCTTTCGCGCTATTCCTTTCATTATATTAATATTGCTTTTATTTCCATTTACTAACTTTTTAATGGGAACAATCCGTGGACCGAATGCAGCGTTACCTGCACTTATTATTGGTGCAGCTCCTTTTTATGGCAGATTAGTGGAGATCGCCTTGAAGGAGGTAGATAAAGGAGTAGTTGAAGCTTCGAAAGCAATGGGAGCTAAAACAAGAACGATTATTTTTCGAGTGCTCCTACCAGAATCAATGCCAGCATTAATCTCTGGAATAACCGTTACGGCCATTGCACTTATTGGCTACACGGCGATGGCAGGGGTTATCGGCGCAGGTGGATTAGGAAATTATGCGTATTATTTTGGATTTCAACGACGTGATTTTGATGTTGTTCTCGTTTGTACGATCGTTATTGTCGTGATTGTGTTTATTTTCCAATTTATTGGAGATTATATAGCAAATAAAATAGATAAAAGATAGGAGAAATGAAGGATGAAAAAATTAGCGGCATTATTATTTATTGTTGTTCTTGGTTTATTGGCAGCTTGTGGTACGAGTGGCGACAAGAGTGCAGCAGGGGACAAGGAAAGCAAGGAAATTACAGTAGGTGCTTCAAGTGAACCACATGCAGAAATATTAGAACAAGCAAAACCACTGCTTGAGGAAAAAGGGATCACATTAAACATTGATCCATATCAGGATTATATTCTTCCAAACGATGATCTTGCAAGTGGCAAATTAGATGCCAACTATTTTCAGCATATACCATATTTAAAGCAAACGGTAAAGGATACCGGCTATGATCTTGATTATATTGCTGGTATTCACATTGAACCAATGGGTGTTTATTCCAAGGATATTCAAAGTATTGATGCTATTCCTGAGGAGACAGAGGTGTTATTAAGTAATTCGGTTTCCGACCATGGTCGTGTATTAGCACTATTCGAAAAAGCGGGCTTAATTAAGCTTAAAGACGGCGTAGAAAAAGCAGCTGCAACGATAGATGATATTGTAGAAAATCCAAAGAAATTAAAATTCTCTCCAGATTATGAGGCAGCATTACTGCCAGAATTTTATCATTCCGAAAAAAATGTACTATCGGCGATTAATACAAACTATGCTATCGGTGCAGGCTTAAATCCGTTGGAGGATGCGCTGTTTATTGAGGATGAAGATTCACCATATGTGAATGTGCTTGCTGTAAAAACGGAAGATAAAGAGAATGCGAATTTAAAGCAATTAGTAGAAGTGTTACATTCAAAAGAAATTCAAGATTTCATTCTTGAAAAATATAAAGGCGCTGTCGTTCCAGTTGGCGGCGAAAAATAATCAGTATTGAGTCACTTTTATTGTGTCTGAAACGGCTACTCACGCATTGATTAACGCCGCACTTTGATGATTCGGTTGTATATGTTAGCATTTGCGAGTAAATTCCTAATAATAAGGAAGAAAACGTGCTAATTATTCATCAGTCAGGTAAATCCAAATCCTTTCGTTATTATTCGTTTATTTGCGCTTTGTGGAGGGTAAAGTCCTTGTGTTACGCTTTATATCGTAAACAAAACGAAAGGATGATTCACTATTACTAGTGAAATAAAGATGAATTACACTTCCGAAATGGAAAGAGCAATGCAGCAGTCGCATAAGATGGGATATGAGGAGTACAGTCGCAAGCTTGACAATCGACTCGCAGTGGAAAAACGGCGTCACAAGGATTACCAACAATGTAAACAAATAATTGCTGAGATAGACAGTCAGCTTCATAGATAGGGAAATGAACAACTGGTGCTTTCAATAAAGAAGGCACCAGTTTTTATGTATATAGGTGCCTTCAAGCAATGCTTCATTAAGTTCTTTGGAAATAAGGCTGGAAAGGGTATTCCCATTATAATGGAATTAAAAAGGAAGACATTTAAAAGAGTTGAATATAGATTCGAAATGATTTAAGATTGTAATGAGAATAAATTGAGAATGGATGTAAAATTTTCTCAAGAAAATAAAGAATTATAATATATGGAGGTATAGATATGGCTGGATCAACACTAGAAATTAAGAATCTTCATGTTTCAATTGAAGGCAAGGAGATATTAAAAGGTGTAGACCTTACAATAAAGGGTGGCGAATTCCATGCGGTAATGGGACCGAACGGAACTGGTAAATCTACCCTAGCGTCCGCAATTATGGGACATCCGAAATATGAAGTAACAGAAGGATCCATCTTACTTGATGGTGAAGATGTATTAGAAATGGAAGTGGATGAAAGAGCACGTGCAGGACTATTTCTTGCGATGCAATATCCAAGCGAAATTAGCGGTGTAACAACCTCAGACTTCCTACGATCTTCCATCAATGCACGTCGTGAAGAAGGCGACGAAATTCCATTAATGAAATTTATTAAGGAAATGGATAACACACTTGATTTCCTTGATATTGACAAAAACATGGCACAGCGCTATTTAAATGAAGGTTTCTCTGGTGGGGAGAAAAAACGAAACGAAATTCTTCAGCTCATGCTATTGAAGCCAGAAATCGCAATTTTAGATGAGATTGATTCTGGATTAGATATTGATGCATTGAAAATCGTATCCAACGGAATTAATAAAATGCGCAGTGAAAACTTTGGCTGCTTAATTATTACCCACTACCAACGATTATTGAATTACATTACACCTGATTATGTGCACGTTATGATGCAAGGTCGTGTAGTGAAATCCGGTGGTCCAGAACTAGCACACCGTCTAGAAGCAGAAGGATATGAGTGGCTAAAAGAAGAACTAGGTATTGAAGACGAAACAATCGAGCAAAATGCATAATCGTTAGGAGGGGTAACATGACTGTTGAAACAAAGCTGCCATATGAGAAAGAATATATTGTCCAGTTTTCCGAAGGCAGGAAAGAGCCGGAATGGATGAAGTCATTGCGTGTTCAAGCATTGGAGCAAGCAGAGACGCTTGAAATGCCCAAGCCTGACAAAACAAAAATAGGCAAATGGAATTTCACACGCTTTGCCCATGACTACAAAGAAGGCAATTCCATTTCGATGACAAATTTACCAGTTGAAATACAAGATTTTTTTGATAAAGATAACCTACCAGAAAATCTGTTGATTCAACGCAATCAATCGCTTGCTTTTAGTTCGATGAACAAGGATTTAAAGGATAAGGGTGTTATATTCACGGATATCTTTACAGCGATGCAGGAGCATGAGGAATTAGTGAAACGTTACTATATGAAAGATGCAGTTTCTGTTGATGAGCATCGTTTAACTGCATTACATGCTGCATTGATGAATGGCGGGATATTCGTCTATGTTCCGAAAAACGTGCAAATAGAAGTGCCATTACAAGTTGTATTCTGGAATGAAGCACCTGATAATGCTTTCTTTAATCACGTATTAGTTGTAGCTGATGAAAATAGTTCTTTAACTTATGTAGAAAACTATATTTCTCATAATGAGGAAGAAGAATCTGTTGCCAATATTATTACGGAAGTTATTGCCCATAACAATGCGAAGATTTCATTTGGTGCAGTAGACAACTTTGCTGCTGGAACGACAACTTATATTAATCGTCGTGGGATTGCTTATCGTGATGCAACGATTGATTGGGCATTAGGACAAATGAATGATGGCAATACAGTTTCTGAAAACATTACGAATTTAATTGGTGATAATTCGTTATGTCACGCAAAAACAGTGACAGTTGGTCGCGGGAATCAAACGCAAAACATTACTGCTAAAACAGTTCACTGGGGTAAAAATGCAGAAGGATATATTTTACAGCATGGTGTTATGAAGGACAGTGCTACTAATATATTCAACGGAATCGGGAAAATTGAAAATGGTGCTTCTGGATCAAACGCAGAGCAAACGTCACGTGTGCTTATGCTAAGTGAGAAAGCACGTGGAGATGCCAACCCAATTTTATTAATTGAAGAAGATGATGTTATGGCAGGCCATGCTGCATCTGTTGGACGTGTAGATCCGTTACAGCTTTATTACTTAATGAGCCGCGGAATTACAAAAACAGAAGCAGAACGATTAGTAATCCATGGTTTCCTTGCTCCAGTTGTAAGCCAGCTTCCAATTGCGTCTGTGAAGGAACAGTTGACGCAAGTGATTGAAAGGAAAGTTTACTAATGGATGTAAAATCCATTCGCCAGCAATTTCCGATCTTAAACCAGGAGATCAATGGCCACCCATTAGTTTATTTAGATTCTTCCGCAACAGCACAAAAGCCACTTTCGGTAATTGAAGCTGTCGACGCTTATTACCGTGAAGACAATGCTAATGTTCATCGCGGTGTGCATACACTAGGATCAAGAGCAACGGATAAATATGAAGGAGCTCGCGAAAAGGTCCGCAGATTTATTCATGCGAAGTCATCAGCGGAAGTTATTTTTACACGTGGTACAACAACAGCGATTAATACCGTTGCTTACGGCTATGCGCGCCAGATTTTAAAGGAAGGCGACGAAATTGTTATTACGCCAATGGAGCATCATAGCAATATCATTCCTTGGCAGCAAGCTGCAAAAGCAACAGGAGCGACATTAAAGTATATTCCGTTAGAAGAAGACGGTACACTTTCATTGGATGCTGTTCGTGAAACGATTACAAAGCAAACAAAGCTTGTTGCTGTTGCCCATGTTTCAAATGTGCTTGGTACGATTAATCCAGTTAAAGAGATTGCGACAATTGCCCATGAAAATGGTGCCGTAATTCTACTTGATGGCGCTCAAGGCGCACCACATATGAAGGTGGATGTTCAAGAATTAGATTGTGATTTTTATGCGTTTTCTGGTCATAAAATGGGTGCTCCAACAGGGATTGGGGTATTATATGGAAAACGTGCACTTTTAGAACAGATGGAGCCTGTGGAATTTGGTGGCGAAATGATCGACTTCGTTAACTTATATGATTCCACTTGGAAAGAGCTTCCTTGGAAGTTTGAAGGAGGTACACCAATCATTGCTGGTGCAATTGGACTTGGTGCTGCGATTGATTTCTTAAACGAAATTGGCATGGATGCAATAACTGCGCACGAAGAAAAGCTTGCGCATTATGCAATGGATAAATTAAGTACGATTGATGGGATAAGCATTTATGGACCAAAGGAAAGAGCAGCACTTGTAACCTTTAACTTAGATGATGTACATCCACATGATGTTGCAACCGTGCTTGATGCAGAAGGCATTGCTGTTCGAGCAGGCCACCATTGTGCACAGCCGCTAATGAAATGGTTAGATGTAACAGCAACAGCTAGAGCTAGCTTCTATTTATATAATACAGAAGAAGATGTGGATAAATTAGTTGAAGGACTCTTGAAAACAAAGGAGTATTTTGGTGATGTCTTTTAATAACCTCGATTCACTATACAGACAAGTAATTATGGATCATTATAAAAACCCACGAAATCGGGGCAAGATTGAAGGGGACGTTCTAACGGTAGATATGAACAATCCTACATGTGGTGATCGGATACAGCTTCAGCTTAAGGTAGAGGATGGCATTGTATCAGATGCGAAGTTCGACGGAGAAGGTTGTTCAATCAGCATGTCGTCTGCATCGATGATGACGCAAGCAATCAAAGGGAAAAAGGTAGAAGATGCCTTAGCTATGTCAAAGGATTTTTCCAATATGATGCTAGGAGAAGAAGTCGAATTCGAAGATGATATTGCCGCCCTACATGGCGTATCAAAATTTCCTGCTCGTATTAAATGTGCAACACTTGCTTGGAAAGCGATGGAAAAAGGTGTGCATGAACAGGAAGAAAACGAATAAAGCTTTTTATCAAGGTAGGATAGCCGAAAATAATTAAAGGAGGTTGTATTCAATGGCAAAAAATATGCCGGAGATGGAAGAATATAAATATGGTTTTCGTGATAAAGACGTATCTATTTTTCGTACCGAAAAAGGTCTTACACGAAAAATAGTTGAAGAAATTTCCAGTATGAAGGAAGAGCCACAGTGGATGTTGGATTATCGCTTAAAAGCATTAGAGCATTTTTATTCACGTCCAATGCCACAATGGGGTGGAGATCTTTCCGAATTAAATTTCGATGAAATCGTTTATTATGTAAAGCCTTCTGAAAAACAAGGAAGAACCTGGGATGAAGTACCAGAGGAAATCAAGCGTACCTTTGATAAGCTCGGTATTCCAGAGGCGGAACAAAAATATCTTGCAGGTGTTTCTGCACAATATGAATCAGAGGTTGTTTATCACAGTCTAAAGGAAGACCTAGAAGAACTAGGGATTATTTTTAAAGATACAGATACAGCATTAAAGGAGCATGAAGAATTATTTAAGGAATACTTTGGTAAAGTAATTCCAGCAACAGATAATAAGTTCTCAGCTTTAAACTCTGCTGTTTGGTCAGGTGGTTCCTTTATCTATGTTCCACCAGGTGTCAAAACAACTACACCACTACAAGCATATTTCCGGATTAACTCGGAAAATATGGGACAATTTGAACGGACATTAATCATTGTTGATGAAGGTGCATCTGTTCATTATGTAGAAGGCTGTACGGCACCAGTATATACGACAAATTCCTTGCATAGTGCAGTTGTTGAAATCTTTGTTAAAAAGGATGCATATTGCCGCTATACAACCATTCAAAACTGGGCAAACAATGTGTATAACCTTGTTACGAAGCGTGCAACCTGTGATGCCAATGCAACAATGGAATGGATTGATGGAAATATCGGCTCGAAGCTAACAATGAAGTATCCTGCCGTATTATTACGCGGAGAAGGTGCTCGCGGACATACGCTTTCCATCGCCATTGCTGGTCGTGGTCAAGTGCAGGATGCAGGAGCAAAAATGCATCACCTAGCTCCAAACACTTCTTCAACAATCGTATCGAAGTCGATTGCCAAACAAGGTGGTAAAGTAAACTACCGTGGACTCGTTCACTTTGGCAGAAAAGCAGAAAATGCACGTGCGAATATTGAGTGTGACACATTGTTAATGGATAATGAATCTATTTCAGATACGATTCCATACAATGAGGTATACAACAATAACATTTCACTAGAGCACGAAGCAAAGGTTTCGAAGGTTTCAGAGGAACAGCTCTTCTATTTAATGAGCCGTGGCCTTACAGAAGAAGAAGCAACAGAAATGATCGTAATGGGCTTTATCGAGCCATTTACAAAAGAATTACCAATGGAATACGCAGTAGAAATGAACAGACTTATCAAGTTCGAAATGGAAGGTTCGATTGGATAATAATGATGTAACGATTGATATGACTGACTTTGAGTGGTATCAATAAACGAGCAAAAAGAGGCTTATGCCTAATTTGTGCCTAAATGGAATTGGTTTTGTGCCTAAAAAGAGGAGAAAATGGACGATTTATTCATCGGGAGTGTAAACTGAACTGTGTAAGTAGGAGAGCGTACGGCTCTTGCTTCGCAGTTCAGTTTTTTTATTGTAAGATAAAAATATAGCGATTGGGAGGTTATTCTATTGACCAAGTCAAAGCGA
>NZ_JARUVL010000025.1 GCF_030137545.1 Virgibacillus sp. LDC-1
AAGTGGCCATATCCAGAACTGGGCAATGGTTATGAACCAACTTCTTCTTCAAGATGAACTAAAAGATAGAGTGTTAAAGTATCTTGAGTAAATTAGAACTTACACACTTTATTTGACAAGCCCACGTAAACAAAAAAAGGCAATGCTATTATAAAGTAAAGCATTCGCCCCTTGGCTTAATAAGAGAGTTTTATTTTTCAAGTTGACCTTTTACCCCAACTAACTTGTCTTTAATAAAAGGGTCAATCTCGTCAGGTAAATGATCTAATCCAAAAAATTGTGCCTCTATTCCTTGGTTGCTTTCAGGTGTTATTTCTCCTTCGTACTTGGTACATAAATAACCAATTGCAACCGTTTGATACTCGTCTCCACTTTCCTCGACACGATTTATTAATTCCTTTCCTGAATAGACACCAAATAATTTTAACTCTTTTATCTTTAAGCCTATTTCTTGAAAGACTTTTCGTGTAATACAATCCTCAACTGACTCATTTAACTGCAAAATTCCACCCGGAATCCCCCAAGTTGCTCCTGAATATCTACTTAATAATATTTCTCCGTAATGATTAACAATAGCTACACTTGGCCGAACAATAATTAGTGAAGAATTCCCAATCATTTGTCTCATATTTTCACAATAATCCATACATACCTCCGATGATATTAATTTATTTACATTTACCCTGCACAACAAGATAGCTTCGAAACATCTTTATCAAATGTAAGAGCAGTTAGTCTTAGTCCTTCTGCCATTGTTAAATATGGTGCAAGGCTATCTTTTAAATCCTCCACGGTTAAACCAAACTTAACTGCTAATGTCGCTGCATAAATCACATCACCTGCATTTTCAGATACAATATGAACTCCAAGAATTTTTAATGTTTTAGCATCAGCAACAACCTTAAATACACCTGTCGTTTCACGGTTTACTAATGCTCTTGGAACGGAATCTAAAGATAGTACAGATGTTTTTACTTCATAGCCTTGTTCTTTTGCCTTTTTCTCTGTTAAACCAACTGTTGCAATGGATGGATTTATAAATGTGACAGCAGGAAAAACTGATAAATCTAATTTTTTATTTAACCCACCAATCGCATTATCAGCAACAACCCCACCTTCATAGGCTGCTACATATACAAATTGCGGCCCTAATGTTACATCTCCTGCTGCATAAATCTTCTGATTACTTGTTCTGGCATAATCATTTATCAGTATTTCATTTCGTTTTCCGACTTCAACCCCTGCTGCACTTAAATTTAAAGAATCCGTATTTGGTTTTCTTCCTGTTGCAACAAGTAGTTGTTCTGATTCCACAACTTTTTTCTTGCCATCTACCGTTACATAAACCTTTTTTACCGCTCCAACTTGCTCTACACGCTCATAAGTTGCCCCTTTCAAAAGGTTTATACCTTGTTCTGTCAAAACCTTTTCTACAGCTTCTGAAATCTCTGGATCATATTCTTTTAAAAGACAATCACTTCTTTGGATAAGAGTTACTTCTGAACCTAAATTATGAAACAGTTGCCCAAGTTCCAACCCGATATAGCCTGAACCCATTACTGTTAATCGCTTAGGCATCTTTTTTAATTCAAGTAGTGTTGTACTTGTAATATAATCTACTTCTTCAAGTCCTGAAATTGTTGGTATTGATGGTGAAGCACCTGTTGCAATTAAAAAGCGTTTAGCAGAATGTTTCTCCCCATTTACTTCAACTGTATTTTCATCAATAAATTTTGCTTCACCCTTTATTAAATCAATACCATATTCATCAATTAAGTCTATATATTTTTGATTTCGAAGTTCGCTAACTAATTCATCCTTTTGCTTCACCAAAGAGGCTAAATCGACTTCTCCAACAGATGTTTGTAACCCTATAAATGGATTTGCTTTTGCTATATGATTGATTTCTCCTGCTCTAAGAAGTGTTTTTGATGGAACACAACCAACATTCACGCAAGTTCCACCAACAGTTCCACGTTCAATCATCCCCACTTTTGCCCCATATTCAATTGATTTAATGGCAGCAGAAAAAGCTGCCCCGCCTGAACCAATGATAAGTAAATCGTAATCACTTTTAATATCTAACTCTATATCTTTTAGCTTCTGTGTTGAAATATCTTCTATGTCTTCTGGTTGATATTTTGCTTGTTTAATTGCTTGTCTTACATTTTCAGCATTAACATCATCTGGTATTTCAAATACCGATTCACCACGTCTAAAACTGGTTTCGATATTTAAAGCACCTATGTTGGTTAAAGCAGCATAAATATGTTGTTCACAGCCTGTACAGGTCATTCCGTTGATTTTAATCCGATATTTTTTCACCTTTTCTTCCTCCTCTATTTAAAAATCAATCAAAAATCAAAGATTCAACAATAGGACATTGATGTATTGCCTTTTGATCTGGACATCGACTTTTTAAGTCCTTTAACATTGACTCAATACGCTTTAAATCTGCAATTTGTTCTTGAATTTCTAATTCTTTTTTTGATACAAATTCAAATATATTTTTGCAGCGAACTTCATCATTATCGACAACTCCAAGTAATATATATATTTCACTCAATGAAAAGCCAAGATTTTGCAGTCTTTTAATAAATTTTACACGCTTAACATCATCATCTGAATATATCCGATAACCTTCATTCGTTCGGGAAGGATCTTTTAATAATGATTTTTTTTCGTAATACCTAATTGTCTCTTTATTTACACCGGATTTTTCGGCAAACACACTAATTCGGTAACTCAAATTATTCACCCCTATAAACATAATAAACCGTGTACTAAGGTACACGGTCAAGTATAATATTAAAATTCTTTTCTTCAAGTATTCTGCCCGTTAACGTCTTGCTATCCCTTTTACATATGATTCTATTCTTTAACTTTTAGCAATCGCAAACTGTTTAATGTCACAAGTAATGTTGCACCCATATCTGCAAATATCGCTATCCATAGCGTTAACCAACCAGGCATAACTAACAATAATGCCACTAATTTAATCGCTAAAGAGAAGGTAATATTTTGCTTGATGATTACTAAAGCCTTACGACTTAACTTTATTGTATATGGCAATTTGCTTAAATCATCAGACATTAAGGCAATATCAGCCGTTTCTAATGCTGTATCTGTTCCAGCACCACCCATCGCTACACCAACAGTGGAAGCTGCAAGTGCTGGTGCATCATTCACACCATCCCCAACCATTGCTACACTTTGATGTTTTCCTCGAAGTTCTTTAATAAAATTCAACTTATCCTCTGGTAGCAAATCAGCTTTTATATCAGTAACTCCAACTTGTTTCCCAATTGCTGATGCAGTTCTTTTGTTATCCCCTGTCAACATTACCGTTTCAATTCCAATATTATTCAATTTACCAATGACTTCTTTTGATGTTTCCCTAATTTCATCGGCTACGGCGATTAACGAAAGAATCGCTTTCTCCGTTCCTAGTACCATCACGGTTTTTCCTTGGGTTTGCATTTCAGTAATCTTTTGTTTTCTATCACTTTCAATGCTTCCGTGTAATTCTTCAAAAAGTGCTGGACTTCCAACATAATACATTTCGTTATTTACCTTGGCTTTTACACCTTTACCTGTAATAGATTGGAAGTCTTCAACTATTACATCATTAAAGTCTAATCCCTTTTCTTCTGCTTTCCGCATAATAGCTGAAGCTAATGGATGTTGGGATCCTTTTTCAATCGCTGCTGTAATGGTTAACTGTTCATTTTCATTTCCACCATATATCATAATGTCTGTTACAGCAGGAATCCCTTTAGTTAATGTACCTGTTTTATCAAAAGCAATAGCCTTCAAATGCCCTGCTTCTTCTAAATGGATGCCACCTTTAATTAACACTCCATTTTTTGCTGCATTTCCTATTGCAGTTACAACCGCAACTGGAGTAGAAACAACCAAGGCACATGGACAACCAACTACTAATACAGCTAAACCTTGATAAACCCATTCGCTCCAATCTCCCCCAAATAACGGTGGAATAACCGCAATTAAAAGAGCCAAGATCACAATAACTGGTGTATAGTATTTCGCAAATTTATCGACGAACGCTTGAGAAGGTGCCCGTTCTGCTTGAGCTTCTTCTACCAAGTGAATGATTTTTGAAAGAGTGGTATCTTCTACTCGTTTTGTCACTTTAACTTCAAGTAACCCTTCTTCATTTAAGGTTCCCGCAAAAACTTCTTCATCTATCGTTTTCGTTACCGGAACACTTTCACCAGTAATAGCAGCCTGATTTAACGTGGACGTTCCTTTTATAACGATTCCATCCATTGCTAATTTTTGGCCAGGCTTTACAATCATGATGTCTCCAACTTGAATTTCATCAACATGAATCATCATTTCTTCATTTCCACGGCGAATCAATGCTTCTTTTGGAGCAATATCCATTAATGATTCAATTGATTGACGAGCTTTATCCATTGAATAACGCTCTAACGCTTCACTGATCGCAAATAAGATGACAACGGTTGCTCCTTCACCCCACTCACCAATAAGGGCAGCTCCTATAATCGCAATGGTCATTAGCGTATTCATATCAAAGAGTAATCTGCTTAGATTTTTAAGTCCTTTAATGAATAGCGAATACCCCCCAATTAAAATAGACGCTGCATAACCAATCGAAGGTAGTATATGCTCCTCACCATATTGCTCACCTAAGAACCAACTGACTACAAGCAAAATGGCAGATATATATACCTTAATGTTTTCTTTCTGTTTCCAGAATGGTTCACGCTCTACTTTTTGTTCTTTTTCATCCCGAATCTTTAAATTTTCAAACGCCCCTGCTTTTTCCAATTCCTCAATCGTTGTATTCCCTTGAACATAAACTTTAGATGCTCCAAAGTTTACTTTCGCATTCTGAACACCAGGAAGATCTTTTACATTATCTTCAAAAATGGCAGCACAGTTGGCACAAGTAAATCCTTGAACACGATAGGCTTTCAATTCTTGTTCATTTAGTTTTGCTGTTTGATCAGACATTGGTTTTCACCTCGTTTTTATGTGCTAACGCAATCATCATTATCTGTTTGATGTGGTCATCATCTAATGAATAAAATGCTAGTTTTCCCTCTTTTCTGAACTTAACAATCCCTTGCTTGTGGAGGGTACGTAAATGATGAGAAGCATTCGCTACAGTAACACCTACAATATTTGCTATATCGCACACACATAGTTCTTCATCTTGGCACAAAGCGTAGGTAATTTTTGCTCTATTTTCATCTGCAATAGCTTTTAGCATTTGGGATACACTAACAATGTCAATTGATTGTAAATCCCCTTGTATTCGATTTACCTTTTCTTCATCATAACAATAAATCTCACAGGTATCTTTTTTATTCATTTTTTCACTCCATTCTCATTCAAGTGTTTATTTGAATATAGTATACTCCTTTTACTCGCTAACATTCAAGTGGTTATTTGAATGAATGTAAAATTGAATTATGGTATCCGATTCTAATAACAATTTTTTTAATACAAAATAAAAGGTTATCACAAAATATCCGGATAACCTCTGTTATATTTTTCGTTATTTATGCAGTTGCACAGCTACAAACCTTACCTTATTGAGCTTCCTCACTATATTGGACCGGTGTCAAATTGATTCCGAATCTCCTCAGCAAGTGTCTCTAAGGATACTTAGCAAAATCTAAAATAAAAAGGAGTAATCAACTCATGAATGAGCTAACTACTCCTTTTTACCTTTTCCTAACAACAACCACTTGCACCTAATAATACTAAACCTTCACCGTTCTGATTTTCTTCTTTGTCTAAAGTTAGCTCCTCAGTTGTAGCAACCTGTGAATCAATTGCTACTTTAATACCATTAATAGTTTCAATTATATCAGTTTCAAGTGGTGCATCTAAAGATAACGCAAATTGTGGTCCGCAGCATCCAGCAACTGAATAAAGGCGTATACCTTCTGCACCATTTTCCGTTAATACATTTTCTAATAAGTGTTTCGCAGCATCTGTAATTTTCATTAAGGTTTCTCCCCTATCCATTTGGATAAATTCTTTTTAAAGCCTCTTTCATTTCTGGCTTCACATTAATTTTTGGTCTTGCTGCCTTAGCAATTTCTTCTGCTTCAGCAATTGTACTTGCTTTTTCTAAGGCTAATAATGTTCCGATTGCAACAGTACCAGTGCGATTACTTCCTCCTTGGCAATGGAAGTAAATATTCTTACCCTCGTTATATGCTTTTATTACATGATCAATAGATTTCTTAATAGATTCTTCTTGGTCTGCTGCATCATCAACAATAGGGCTATGAATACGGTTATAAACTACATCTTCTATCGGAGCCTCAGCTCTTAAATCAAATACAACATCTATTTTCTCATTCCCTAATAAATCATTTACATCGTCTGCACCACCGATGTAAATTCTATCCTTGATTAATTCATGATAATTCTTTGTTGTCATTGTAGTACCTCCATCATTTTTCTACATCATTAATTTATATAGTCTTTTAGTTTCTCATACCCAATCTTTTCTTCATGCAACCAAGGTATAATCGCACAACTATCGGCTAAATGATTATTGACCTCACGAATCCACTCTTTTTCAGAAATTGCTTTCCCTCTTAACACAGGGTCTTTGGTATCAGTGGCAAATAGACTTTGATTAATAACCCACCATTTTGGGCTAATATTTGCTCTTCTTAAATCATCTTGTAATCGGGAGGCTTCAAATACAGGTGTAGCTTCAGCTAAGGTAACGATTACGACAGATGTTTCCTTGGAATCTCTAATCTTTGGAAGTAGTTTTGTTACACTTTCTGGCACTTCGCCAGTAGACCTAGCAATTTCCTTGCTATATGACTGTGCTGCATCTAATAAGAGTAATGTATGACCTGTAGGAGCTGTGTCAATGACGACAATCTCATTTTCAGATTTGGCAACTACTTCGGCAAATGCACGAAAGACTGCAATTTCCTCTGTACAAGGTGAGTTTAAATCTTCCTGTAAATAAGCCAGACCTTCCTCATCTAAATCCTTACCAGCAGTCGCCAACACTTCGGTTTTATATTTTTCTACTTCATCTTTAGGATTAATGCTGCTAATAGTTAGATTTTGATTTAATTGGTCGCTTTGAAATTGATACTGCAAGTGAGCTGCAGGATCAGTTGTCGTCAAATGAACTCGATGGCCCTGTTCCACCAAACCAACTGCAATGGCTGAAGCGACCGTTGTTTTTCCAACGCCCCCTTTACCCATAGTAAAAATTATTCTTGTATTAGTTGATGAGAAATCACTAATGACATCGTTTAGATTTGGTAGTCTTACTATCTCGTTCTCACTGTTTTCCTCTGATACTGGAATAACGTATTCTTTAAATAAATAACGTAAATTTTCAACCCCAGTTAGAGAATATGAAACAAACGGTAATGAATAGCTTACTGTCTGTTTTAGATTAGCTGGTATCTGCTTTAAAGCATTCCTTTGCCTTTGATAAAAAGCTGATGAAACTTCATCGTCTTTCATATAGTTCAGAAGCAGACCGTTAACAATAAGTATTTGATTTTTTATTCCAATCTCTTTGAGTTCTATTGATGCCCGGTCTGCTTCTATTAGAGATGATATATCAGGTCTTGTTACTAATATAAGTGTTGTTTTTTTTGAATCCGAAAGAACATCAACAGTTTCCGAATATAAATTTTTCTTATCAGCAAGTCCTGATAAAGGACCTAAACAAGAAGCACCATGCGTACTTTCCTCTAAGAATCCGTTCCAGTCTGTTGGTAGTTGTAATAGACGTAACGTATGGCCCGTTGGTGCTGTATCAAAAATGATATGGTCATATTGGTTTATAATTTCTGTGTTTGTAAGTAAAGTTGTAAATTCATCAAATGCGGCAATCTCGACTGTACATGCTCCTGATAGTTGCTCTTCCATTGTAGCTACAACGGAATCTGGTAATATTCCACGGTATGGACCGACTACTTTTTCACGATATGCACTTGCTGATGCCTCGGGATCTAAATTACTGGCAAATAAATTTTCTACCGTTGGAACTGCTTTAGGCGAGTTTGTTAATTCAAAATCAAAAACATCCTGTAAATTAGATGCTGGGTCTGTACTAATTAGTAAAACTTTTTTTCCACTTTCCGCTAAAGCTACGGCTGTTGCACATGCAGTTGATGTTTTTCCAACTCCGCCTTTTCCAGTTAAAAATAAAAACTGTGTCTGCATAACATTTTGAGGTTTGAAAGATTGAAACATGTTTTTCACTTCTTTCTTTTCACTGTTTTTTTATGTTTAATGAAAGTCGGACTTTCGGTTTTTCAGTAAGCTC
Organism: Virgibacillus sp. LDC-1; assembly: GCF_030137545.1. Classification (GTDB taxonomy): domain Bacteria; phylum Bacillota; class Bacilli; order Bacillales; family Amphibacillaceae; genus LDC-1. Next base: position 8,318 of record NZ_JARUVL010000025.1, read on the forward strand.
TTCAGCTTTTACCCCTAGCCATTCTGCAAGTTCTTCATTTGTTGGATAGGTTCCAACTTTAACAACTTGTTCATCTACTAAAACTACAGGTAACGCATCCGGTCCCTTTTCATGTAAAACACTATTCACTGACTGTGTTTTACCAAATTTATCAGGGTCATTTGTTAATTGATACCGTTTCACATCAAATCCTTTTTTCTCCAAAGAATATACCGCAGATGCTACTCTGGTTAGTTCTGGATCAACTGATGGACCACATACTCCTGTTGAACAACACATTGCTGGATCAAATATCTCGACTTTTTTCATCTAAAACCCTCCGATTAATATTAAATAAGCATATACTTATATTAGTCTTTAAAGAAAACCAAGAGATGGATCTCTTGGTATAAGGCTGTTTTATTCTCCAGTTTCAGCAAAACGCTTGATTCTTTCACCTATTTGGTCACGAACTCGTTGGAATACAGCCCATTTTTCCTCTTCACTTCCTTGAGCTTTTGCAGGGTCATCAAATCCCCAATGATCACGTTTTACATGTGGTGGTGTCATTGGACACTTATCAGCAGCATCTCCACATAAAGTAACGACAAATTCAGCATTGTTTAGGATCTCTGGGTCAATAATGTCAGATGTTTGATTTGAAATATCAATTTCTACTTCATTCATTGCTTTCACTGCATTGGGATTTAAGCCATGTGCCTCGATACCTGCACTCTTAACTTCCCACTCATCACCTAAATACTTCTTCCCCCAGCCTTCAGCCATTTGGCTTCTGCAAGAATTTCCAGTACATAAAAAATAGATTGTTTTTTTAGACATAATAATTCTCCTTTTTAAAATAGAGTAAGTGTTAGGTAAAGACCTAATAATGTAATAAATAGAATTGGAATTGTTAAAATAATACCCGTTTTAAAATAAGTTCCCCATGAAATTTTAACACCTTTTTGTGACAATACATGAAGCCATACTAATGTTGCTAAAGAACCAATTGGTGTGATTTTTGGACCTAAATCGGAGCCAACTACATTAGCATAAATAAGTGCTTCCCTTAACACACCAGATGTATCTGTTTCAGCAATGGCTAAAGCATCAATCATAACGGTTGGCATATTATTCATGATGGATGAGAGGAAAGCAGCTAAAAATCCCATTGCAACAGTTCCAACAAATAAACCTTGATCAGCTACTGTTTGAATGACACTTGCCAGTGCAGATGTAAGTCCCGCATTTCCTAATCCATATACCACCACATACATTCCAATAGAGAAAAATACAATATTCCAAGGTGCACTTTTAATAACTTCCTTAGTATTAACAGAAGCACTACGTCTTGCCATTATGAAAAAGAAAATAGCAATGGTTCCTGCAATTATAGAAACAGGTACGTTGATGAAATCGCTAGTAAAGTATCCAATTACTAATAAACTAAGAACATACCATGATAAGCGAAACATTTTTAAGTCTTTAATAGCCTCTTTTGGTTCCTTTAATTTTGATAAATCGTAATTTCTAGGGATACTTTTTCTAAAGTAAATTAACAATACAAAAATCGTCGCAATCAGTGAAAATAAGTTTGGAATTATCATTCGTGAGGCATATTCCACAAATCCGATACCAAAAAAGTCTGCAGAGACTATATTTACTAGGTTACTTACAATAAACGGAAGTGAAGTTGTATCAGCAATAAATCCACTTGCCATAATGAAGGGAAATATCATTTGTTCTTTAAACTTTAAATTTCGTACCATAGCAAGTACAATGGGTGTTAGAATTAATGCCGCACCATCATTTGCAAATAAGGCCGCTACAATAGCACCTAGAATACTGATGTATACAAACATCTTTATTCCATGACCTTTTGCTACCCGTGCCATGTGTAATGCTGCCCATTCAAATAATCCAATCTCATCTAATATTAATGAAATGAGGATAATTGCAACGAAAGATAACGTTGCATTCCATGTAATGTCAATTACTTCAAGAACATCACTAAATCCCACTACTCCTGCTAATAAAGCTATTACAGCCCCTCCGCAAGCTGACCAGCCAATATTTAACCCTTTAGGTTGCCAAATAACTAAAATCAATGTTGCAATAAAGATAATAAGAGCTAAAATAAGTGTTCCTGACAAAATGTAAAACCCCCAATATTAACAACAAGAAATCCGTTTCCCTTGTTTTTCTAAATCCTCTAACTTATCCTTTTGGCTAGGTAATTGGTTAAGAATCTGAGTAACAAATGGATAGTAGATATTGTTCTCATTAATTGAATAAAAAACCCACTGTCCCTTTTTCTCCTCTTGAACCAATCCCATATCTTTCAACCTTCTTAGATGTTGGCTTATAGCTGGTTGTGTCATTTGAAATATCTCAACAAATTCACATACACAACATGCTCCACCATCAAGAATTTTCATCATGGTTAGCCTAGTTTTATCTCCTAATAGTTTAAGTATTACAGCAACTTGTTCTATTTCAATAGTCGTTTTCAATTTTACACCTCACTTTTTCACTTTAAATAAGTATTTACTTATATAATAATCCACTTATATATGTGTTTCAAGTTTTTTCTTCAATGGTTTTTCACAGCACTTTCCCCTCTAACTATTTGTCTATGGTAAAAAGGTTTTAAACTCACTTTCCTTCCTCTTTTAAATCCTCATACGCATTTGTAAAACGTTCAAAAGAAATGCTCCCAAGTGTTTCCTTATCTTTCTGAAATAGACGCTCAAACGTGATTTCCTTTGCCTTTTCTAAGGTGCATTGTCTACTATTCATAATTAATTTAAGATATGCAATAAAGTATTCTTTACTTAAATTACCACCTTTATTAATGACCATCATCATTACCTCCAAAAAAAGGAGAGTATATTCGACTCCCCCTTTCTAATTTCACAATTTTAGCAGCATGAATTTGAACTACAGGATGCTTTTGTAACATTTAGATTCGTACTACATACACCCGTTTCAGGTAATTCCAACTCAACCTTCTCTGAGGCTTCGTAGTCCCCTGATATGTATGCTACAACGGAGCGAACCTGCTCATATCCTGTCGCCATTAAAAATGTTGGTGCTCGACCATAGCTTTTTGCTCCAACGATATAAAAATCTTTTTCAGGTTGCCGTAATTCTTTTTCCCCATGAGGACGTACCGTTCCACAACTATGAATATTAGGATCAATCAATGGAGCGAGAGCTTTGACACATTCCGTTGCTGTATCAATGCTGGTCCTCACTTCCCGAAGGATTGAAAAGTCTGGACGATTCCCTGTATTGACAATCATTTCATCTATATCTGAATAGGTTTTTAAGTCATCTTTAGTCTCCCCTACTAGCTCTATTTTCCCATTTTCCCCTTTAATGTTTTGAATCCTAAAAGGAGTAATAACTTGAACTACGCACGAATCCACTAATTTGTGTATGCGACTTCCTAAATCACCTCTCGCCTCGAGTGCATCCAGTTCCTCTCCTCCATAAGCCTCTTCAACTCGCACTTTTCTCAAAACCCATACAATTTCTGTTGCGGGATATTCTTCTCTTAATTTTGCTAACTCTAATAATGAATTGATTGCAGAATGGCCACTTCCAATAACAGCAACACGTTTATTTAGATAACGGCTTTTACCTGCTCCTAGAATATCTGGGATGCCATAGAAAATTTGATTTTTTATGGCTTCCTCTTCTTTTAACCAAATGCCATTTGAATTTGCAGGATTAGGATTACCCCAGGTGCCTGTTGCATCAATAACTGCTCTCGCCTCAAACTTTTTAAATTCGCCATTTTGCTCTGCATAAATGACAAATGGTTGTTTTTCTCGATTAGCAGTTTTCATTTTATCCATATTTTTTCGGCTAATTGAAAAAACCTTTGTATTAGCAAACAAAGATTTTTTAATTTCAGGAGTATTTGCCAACGGCTTTAAATATTGATCAACTAATTCTTTCCCAGTAGGTAATTCATTTAGGTCTGGCTCAGTCCAACCTTGTTCTTTAAGAAGTTTAGATGCCGTCTCATCAATGTTATATCTCCAAGGTGAAAATACTCGAACATGACCCCATGTTAGGATATTCGCCCCTACTTGAGCTCCAGATTCTAAAAGAATAAATGGTTGATCATATCTTGCTAAATGGGCTGCTGCTGCAAGACCTACAGGGCCCGCCCCAATAATTGCAACGGGTAAATGTTTGTTTTCATCTTTATTAGTTTCTTTCAATTCCTCTTCAGCTTGACAACAGGTCGGTTTGATTTCTATCCATTCCATTTTCATCTTTCCTCTCATTATGTTTTTTAAAGAAGACTACTTCGACTTTGTAACTGAGATATTTGCTGTATGTAAAATCCAGATGCTTAGATTAACAATTTGCACCTAGTATTTTTTCCATCGCCATTACATCTACAAATTCACCATCAAGAATTCCTTGATTCTTAAATATCCCAACTTGGCGATACTTCAATTTGTTATATAAGCCTTGACCTATAGAGTTAAATGGGAAAGTAAATAAAACTAATTTATAAAAGTCATGATTCGATGCTTCTATTTCAAGTTGTTTTAGCAACCTTTGCCCAATCCCTTTCCCTCTAAAATCACGATGGATATAGACCGAGATTTCCCCTACTCCCCTATAGGCATCTCTAGGATTATAAGGACTTATGGCTGCCCATCCGACAATGTTTCTTTCTTCATCCTCTGCGACCAACCCAACGTATCTCCCCTGACGATGAAGAAACCAGGAATGGATATAATCTTGATCTTTCGTTCTAGTTTCAAGTGTGGCAATCCGATCCTCTATTCCTTGATTATAAATCTGAAGAACTTTCATCAAGTCTTTTACTTCGACCTCCCTAATGATCATTAATCACCCCTCCTTTAATTGCTAAAATCAACACTTGATAAAGTCAAATATCACCCAAAAGGAAACCACTATTTATTTAGTGGTACAACAACCAGAACCAGATCCATCATTCATCCTCATGGCACTCAGTAAGACCTGTAAACTATCTATAACCTGATCCTTTTTATCATCTGGAATGAATCCTAAAATCTGCCCAATGTATTGATTCATTTGACCGGAGATTTCGTTTGCTTTTACTTGCCCTTCTTCAGTAAGTAATAAAACAACATAACGTCTATCGTTTGGATCTGGGGTTCGAGAAACATACCCTAATTCCACCACTTTATTGATTTGCCTACTTAGCATTCCGGTATCCATGGATAATTTCTCAGCCAGATCAATTAAGGAAATACGGGGATTTTTATCCAGTTCATATATAATGTGACTTTGCAGGACTGTTATTCCGCAACATTCTGAACCTTCACGCTGTAATAAACCAAAATCACGAACCAATTGTTGAAGAATTTCTCTGATCTCAATTGCTTCTTTAAAACTCATTTTTTCATTCACCTCACAGTAAATGATATATACAACAATTGACTTTGTCAACTATTATTCAAAAGATTGAAAGGATATTGTGCAAAAAGGATGAAATCACGATTGGATTCTTTTCGTTGTCTACCTATGTAATTTCCTTTTCCATTCCATTTACACTCTGTTGAGGCATAACTAACTGATTTGATTATTTATGATTGTTATGGAATCACTTTTTTACCTTCTTATTTACCTATTTTCCAATCCTATAGGGCATAAATTCATTTATTTTGAAGGTTCACCAAATGAGAAAAGATCCTTCAATTTTTAGAAGGATCTCCTCAAAGCGTTCTTTTAATTCGTTCTTTAATTCGTTCATTTATAAATCGTTCTTTTTAATCGTTCTTTTTGAATCTTCATCATCATTATATTCATTTTTAGAGAAAAATACAACACTTTCTTTAAATTTTTTTTAACTCTAAAGATTTTTTGATTCTTTGAGAAGGAGATACCAGTGTTTGTTTAGCTAAAACATCTAACATAAATTAATTAATTTGACACTTATACTAAGGATTCTTCTCTTGTTTCATATTTAACATTTATTTCCTCGTCCAAGGTTAATCCTAGCTCATTCAGCTTTTCGGGGTTTATAAAATTAGCTTTTCTTGTTGTTTCCTTATCCTCTATATTAACTTCTACCTCTTTAATAATAATTAATTTTTCATTTTTAAAATAATCCAGTATTGCAGAGGAATCAGATGGTTGCAAATTAAAACTTGACTCATCATTCAAAAATTCTAAAATATTTTTTTGATAAATTACTGTCAGAGGTTTAGAACCGTATTTAACAAATAGTCTATTCATTCCTTTATTAATACAATTTAAGTATTTTAACTTTTCCTCATCACTTGATTCTATATCTTCTATATCAAAAGGTCTGTATGTTTCCACACCTAAAATATCCTCAATCTTCTTTACATTAATCCTAGTTTTTAGGCTTTCTACGTATCTTTTTTTTACTTTAGATTCTAAGTATAAAAGAGTTATTTCTTTATCTTGATAACTAAGCTCTAAAATTAGAGGAAGCATATCAGAATCCGAGGAAACAATTACATAGTGTTCGAACTTACGAGTATTATATAGCGATTTAATTACATCAATCGCCAAAGCTAAATCAGACGCATTGGTTTTTCCATCTCCAATGGAATTAATATGCCGTAACTCTACTAAATTCTCCTGTAGATCACTTATTTCATTATTTGCTGTCTTAAAGTCACAAAACGCTTTAATAAGTTGGACTGAATTTTCCTCTCCTAATGCTAAATGTTCTAGTATTTTTTTTACTACTTCACTTGTTTTAAACTGGGAATATGATTCATTAATAGAACGGTATAAATTATCATAATCCATATATACTGCTGTCGCTTTCCCCATATCTATACCCCTTAAATTAAAATTAGTAATAATTTCCTAAATTTATTATACTGAAAACCCCTCTTTTTTACTATAGAATAGTAGACACTTTTCAAAACACTATGTAATCACTTGCACCGGGATACTATTAAATACTGAAATTAGTAATTTGTCGTATGTACTCACTTACCTCTTCGTAGAACTTTTTATTAATCCCGGCATTCCTAAGCACCTTCCATACCTTTATTTCATCTTCGTCATTATTCATTAAACCAATTACATAACCTATTCTTCGTACACGAAAATCCTTTTCTGACTCACAAACATCATCTACCAATGCTTTGGTTTTTGGCATCTTATCTAAATGTTGCTCCAATAACGCTCTTTCTCCAATTACATCACCAATCCTCTTAACTGTAACCCTTTTAGGCTTATCGTTGTAATATCTAATTTCATCCATAGACTTTTGTACACTAGCTAATATCTCTTGGTCTCTTTTCTGCCAATCCACTCTCTTATTATCGTTTCTTCTCTTTTTCAAATTAGGTGAATTATTTTGAAGCCACTCATTATCATTTCTATATAGATAGGCATAAGTTGCTGGATTAATATTTCTTAGTTGAGTCTTAGATAGCCGTGGATTCTCGCCTTGCAGCTGCATCCAAACTTGTCGATATCTTTCGATAGTTCCACTCTCATCCTGCTTCAAAACTTCTTTTGTTGATTTCTCTATCCCCTCTTTTTCTGATTTATATTTAATCACAGTTCCGGGATCAACATTTAATCTTCGAGCAATCTCCCGATAACTGAGTTTTTCTTCTAACAAAGTTTTTAATACCTTGTTCCATATAGGACCAAAATCCATAATCCGTGTATAGCGGTACTGTCCTGTTTTTTCTGGGTCCTGTCCTTTTCTTGTATAAGAAAATCCACATACAGGACAAGTAAATCTCCCAATAGGTTTCTTTGTTTTCTCACATATTCTTACAGTTACTTCATCAATAACCTTCTTATGATACTTGGGACAAACGACATTAAGGCAAGGCCATTTAGGCTTTCCGAAAGGATAACTTTCAAAAGAATTGCCCTTAAATATTGAGTTAGTATCTAATCCAAGAAAGGTTAGCATTAGAATGTGATAATAAGGATGAAATGACTTTCGATGTTTACGGGATATATTGGCTATCCAAGAATCGGATTGCCGTATTTTCACATGCAGATTTTCCAAAACTTGCTGTGAAAAATATGTATGAAAATCATCATACAACTTTTTCTGATAAACCTGTCCTCTATAACTAGCGTAACCTTTTTCCATTAAATGATAGCGATAAAACTTTGTGAAATGGGAAAAGCATTGATTTTGATATTTCCTATTCAATAAATGCTCTGCTCGTAAAACAATATCCTTGAGATGTATTAGGTTGTTCTCAGTTATTTTTCTCTTTCTTTTCAAATCACAGTTGCTGGTGGTTGGTAAGATAAAAGCATGTTTATTAGAATGAGTTATCAATACATCGCTATCCTCTAACCACAACTCATGCTTAGCACAAATGAGATTTCCAGGTAACTGATGAAGGCGATGCCAGTACAATTCTCGATACGTAGCTATATCTTCTTCAGCACAGGCTGAACAATATTTTAAATACCTGTTTTGTGGTATCGAACTTGCCATAATACCCGATTGCATATAAATCTTCTTTCCGTCATCACTTGTCATAGACTCATAAATTGATTGAGCCTTTTCTGTTGGCAAGAACACTGTATAAAAAGGATACATTGTATGTTTCTCTATAAGCATCTGTTCGTTCAATGTCGTGTTTTTAGGCAAATGCTGAACTAGAGAGGCAATTCCAGATGGCAAAAATACCGAAGCACTTATCGTCCTCTTACCGAATAAATCTTCCAATGTGTGTTTCCAAAAAACATTTCCTGATCGGATGTGATACCGAGCAATAATACTATATAAAAGTTCATCAGGATATGGGGTTGGGAATTGTATAATCATGAAACATCACGCTCAGGGTAATCCTGCTTAATTACTCCAGCATCTAGTAGTGCTTGATACGCAATTATTTGTTGTTCTTTCCCTTTTTTTATAATGGTTCTTAGGTCGTTACTTATTACTTTATCCGTACTTTTTTCATTATTGTTTAATAGAAGAAAAACATCTTTTACGACTTGTGATACATCCCTTATTTGATTGTTCTCAGAAACAACTTTTTGTGCTGCCTTAACAGCAACATCATTATTAAAACCTAGCATCCCTAAACGGAAAACAGTATCATCAATTAATTGTACTTGCTCATTTTTCCGTTCGGCTCCTTCTTGGAGTGAGTTCAGTACCTGATTTTGATCAACAATAATCCGTTCTTGTTCAATAAAGTCCTCAATATTTGGTAGCATTATGTCGTCATATTTTACTAGCTTGCTATAGTCCTTGCTCTTTAATGTATTTAGCATAGGCTGAACCATTTTTAATTCTTCTTGAGCCACTTGTTTAATTAACGCAGTGGTAATCTTTTCATTACCACTACTAATAGCACGTAGCTGCACCATCATATAGAGCTTAATTGCGATGTCTGCAATTCCTTGAGACTCATTATATAGGGTTGAAGAAATTTGTTCTGTAATCGGTGATTCCTCTTTTGTCCACTGATATTTCCACATACCCTGAACAAATAAATCCCAAATAGCATCTTTTTCAAATCTATCCCACATGATGTTCCCCATATTAGTGCTTCTTCTTGCTTGTCTAAACTGTGATTGTAAGACATCCATTGCCTTTGGGGTTCCAACCATAATGAGAGGGATATTTATCGTATTGATTAACGCTGTAAAAAAGTTTAATATCTGTGCTGAGCTAGAGCTTTTTATACCCTTTAAATGTTGTAACTCGTCCAGGAATAGCATGCCAAGGTTTATACTTTTAGCAATCTGAGCCATAATGGGCATTAGCTGACTTGTTGACAAATGACTGTTTACGTATCTATTAAAATAGTTGGAGCCTAGAAGTAGATCTACTTGATACATAAAATCGTAAATAATGGTTTTTACGGAACCATCAAAAGGGGTTTCAATTTTTAAATAGGTTACTTGATAGTGATTTAAGGCTTGCCCTTTATATGAAACATGAGAAATGACCTGTGGAATGGTTTGCAAGACTCGCTGTAATGTACGTGTTTTTCCTACACCTGAGACCCCCAAAATACTCAATGTTTGTCCTGTCTGGATAATAGACTTATCAAAAGACTTATTTTGTATATTATTCCAGTTATCCACAAAAGTTTGTGCATAAGTAGAACTTACTGGATTGCGATAGGTATAACCAGTTCTAATTAACCTAGATATTGATGACTCAATTCTTAGATGGATCGGGATAGCTTGAAAATAATGCAGCAACCTAGAAATTAGATGAACTCTCTGATGGTCATTCAAATATCTTTCTTCCTTATTATATGGAGGATACATGCTTAGACGGTCAATGACTTCCTCCTGAGAATAGATTGGCGGCAACGCCTCTATAAGAGGATTGCCTTGATATTCCAATATCTCTTGTTCCCTATATTCTGCAATTTGTGCCTCAGTTCCATTATGTAATTCAATTATCTCCATCATAAAGCACTTCCTTTTGTTTCTTTCGGAAAATATCCAACACTTTTACCGGTTCAGTATCATGATTTACTTCGTTCGATTGCTTTCCAATGTTATTTTGATCCACCACGGTTTGTTTTTCCCTTTTAAATATTTCTCTCTCTTTTTCTCGATTTTCTCTAATATTCTTTATATCTTTAGGAACCTCACCATTTAAGATTTGATTGTTAGCCTCTTTTTTCGCCATTTTAACAATCTCCTCTATGTCCTGAGCTAATTGAATTGCTCCATTTAAACTGCTTTCCTCATATTCTGCCTCTTGTTGCTTTCTTTCAGTTTTTAAACTCACAACTTCTTCCATCTTTACACCACGATACATTTCGTATTGTTCGATTAATGAACAAACTTCATAGTTCAACCTATCTATACGAATATAAATATTAGATACGTCTTGAGGATCATAATGCACCCCCATACTCCAACTGCCTTTTATTCGAGCCTTAGAAAACCACCGTTCTTTCAATGCTTTCGCACAAGTATAATAGAGACCTCCAAAGTTGATTCCTTTCGGGGTGATTTTTGCACTAGCTTTAGGTAAAACACTACTTCTGATCGCATCTAAAGGCATAGTTCTCAGTAATCCTGTTCCTTTACGCAAACCCCACTTAAATATTTCTATCGGTATTGGTGGGACCTTTTCTGCTATCATACTTTGCGTTAACGGGTAGTCCGATAAATAATTATGATTGTTATAATATAGAACCGTTCTGACTAAAATTTGGACGTACTCGTTTAGGTTTAACACTGCTTTCTTCCTGTAATCCTTTCCTCCACGCTTCATAAAATCTTTTTGGACCGCCCCAGGGAGGAATGGAGAGATGTGGTCCTGAAGAATGTCAAAGTATTTTTCGCATACGGCCTTTAGCTCAGGTCTGTACGGACCTAAATTTTGGATCTTAATGTTTAAATCCGCCGTGATTTGTGTTAATTCATTGGAAATCAACTCACTACCCCGATCCGCCAAAATAGTATGCGGAAGATAATGAATAGGCCAATCATTTTCATCAATATCCATATCGAGGGTCCGCTTGCAAAATTCCTTTTTATCTTCAAAGGCATTTGCAAGAGCCAACCTCAACGATTCTTTTGACATATTTTGAATTCCTGCATATACAGAAACAATACACCTGGAAAAAATATCCACAGTTAAATAAATGACAGGACGGCCAATCACTATATTCCTATCAAAACTTGAAACTAAATAAACATCACCAATGGTTGCATCAATGGCATATGTACCTATCCCCATAGAATCTTCTGTGGCTGAACCGGTTATAGCACGATAGTTTTGTAAAAATTCCCTTCTGCCCTCTCTTTTATGAATGGCATCTTCCGGTTTGTACCACTTGCGATACCAATAATAGAATTGGTCATATGAAATAATTGGCTTATCTAAATCTAATACTTTATAGCCTGACTTTTCATCCTCTTTGGAGAAATACTCCTTTACCATTTGCTGATAAGCATATTTTAATGAGGGTTTAGAACGAATAAAGTAGTATTTTTCTAGGCTAATTCTAATGATTTTCTTCCATTCATCGGTTATTGCTGCCCTTTGAATAGAGGAAGAGTAAGCGAAGGGTCTTCCTGCCTTTTTGATATATTTACGTTCCTTTCCTTGCTGTTTCCCACACTTATTAAAGTCGGGTAAGAGAGCATTCTTTACCATCCCTCTCGACCAATATCGTTTTAAATATTGTCGAATGGTCTTTGTGCTAAGGAAAAAATCCTTACTGGCCATTTTTATTAGCTCTGATCTCCTCTTTGGAATAAAAATGTCAGGAATTAAATAGATTTGATTTATTACTATCCATGCTTTATCACGTTTTTCAATTTCTATCCCAGATAAATCTTCTTCTTTCACGCTGAACGCCCACGGTTCAGTTGCAACCTTTGTAATCTCACCTTTGATCAAAGAGGATTCTATACTGTGTATTTCCTCACTGTAAGGAAATGATGGTTCACGGACATTAACTAGAAAACAAAGTTGATGCTCATTATCGACCCAAACTACCCTTTGAATAAATTCAGGATTTTCAGTGCTTTGTAATAAATCATTAATTACCAACTGCATACCTTACATCACCACCATTTTCACCAGTAAATTCAATATGATAATTTTCAATTTTATTAGTCAAATAGATTTTCCTGCTTAAATCCATGCTTACTTCTTTATGGGCTATCAAATGTTTAAATAAGATTAGACCCAATCCTTCATCCAAGCTATATTCTCTTTCCAATCGGGAAAAAATGCCTTGAAACGTATCCGATTTATTAGACAAATACTGAACTATATCTCTTTTTAAGTGGGGCAAATTCAAAGTAAGCAATGGATAATCTTGAATGTCATAGGAGTTCAATGCCCAGCCAATATTTCGTGCCAATTGTTTATTGATTTCTTTTTCTGTCACAATTCCAAAATCAATCCCTTTCTTTTCAAAATACCTTCTTTGTAGTTCCAATCTTTGCAAGGTTGCATTTTTCTCTAACTCCTGTGATTGCTTAATTATTCTTGCTTGATAATAAGGTTCTCCATTTTCCCCCTTCCTTGTTACAAAAAAAGAAACCGTAAAGATATGTGGTACTTGTGTCTTCGTATCAAATAGTTTCTTTGTAAGCTCCTCATCCACTTGGATATTCATGTCATGGAAATCTAGTAAAGGGTACTGCTCCCTTATGTCAGTAACATGGTCGTCAAATTCCAATAAGTAGAAGTAATATAACTGCATATCGCTTAATAGATGGTAGACCCTTTGAGTGGTATGACCAAAAATACGAGTAGATCTTCCTTTCGATGCTATGTCTTGAACTTGCAGCCATGGTTTATAGTCTTTTCCTGTTCCTTGACCTCGTTTTTCCATTAGGAACCTTTTAATAGTTGTTTCATTCCATTCTCTAATCATTCGGTATCCCCCTACTCCCTCTTTCTTGAAGAATAATGTGTTCATTATCAATTGCTGAATCAACAGTTGTTTTGAATTCACATTTAAAAAGATTAGAATATTCATCCCAACCATTAAATGGAGAGTAATTTTTATCCTGTGAATCATTAATACGACATAATTCTTCTTTTATCAGTGTTAATTGCCTACGGATTAAATAACGTAAGAACTGTGACCCTGTTACTTTTTGGAATTCAGAAACAAAATCAACATAAGAACAACCCGCCAATTCTTCTACATGTTTATTGCAAATCTCATCATGATAATGCTCATCAATGTATTGAATGACAGCATTAATTTTGTCCATCGTTTAGTAAGCCCCCTTAAATATAAAAAAGCATTTGTTGCGTTGACTTTTGTCAAAACGGATTGTTTTTTTTCTCCGTATAACAAAGTCAGCAACAAATGCCTCTATTTTATAAATTAACTTGTAAGTACAATTCATCAAGATCTTCTTGTAATATTCCAAGATACCTTTTAGTTTCCGCAACGGACCTATGATTAAGGGCTATACATATGTAATCAAGTGATATGCCTTTCTTAAAAGCCCAATAGCCCCAAGTTTTTCTCATTCCGTGCGTTGAGAATTTCTCTGTTATCCCTACCATATCACAGGCTTCATTCAACATTGATGCAGCATATTGCCTGGTGATAGGTTGATTGGTTCCCTTTCTACTGGTAAAAAGGAAGTCCTCCTGTTTCTTATCAGGAAACTCTCTATTAAATTCTTTAATACTTTTCGCTAAATTTGGCGTAATCGGGAACCGCTTATATTTACCAGTCTTCTTTTCATTCACTTCGATAAACTCTGTTGGCTTCCTACCGTCCCACACTTGATTCACCTTTAACATCAAAATGTCAGAAATTCTTAGAGCTGATGAAATACCGACCATAAAAAGCAAATAGTCTCTTTTATTTTTCCCTCGAAGGTATCCTTTCACCGCTTCAAGTTGTTTTAAATCTCGAATCGGATGAACAACTTTCACTTTAGTTCACCTCCTGTATGAATCTTACATATTCATTGTAAATCTCTATTTGAGTAAGATTCAACAGCCTAGAGGCAAAATCCAAAAATAAAAATGCCGATTTTATAGGATTTCCTTGTTTACACAACAGGGTTGTGTAAACTACTTTTCGAAAATTAAATTGTACACTGCGGAAAACGATTCGTCCTAGGTTAATCATTCCGATACATTCCTTCAAACCTTTTGATATAATGGAAGACAAAGGAAGCTAACTACTTTTGTCTATTTAATAGAATGTAGGTGAAAATATTGCCCGTTTGGACACAATGGATTTCATTAGGATTGGCGATTCTCGGTTCAATAACAGGGATTTGGGCGTTGGTTTTAAATCAACAAAGAACAACTATTACAAAAAGAATAGAAAAGGAACGTCTTGAAGCAAAGAAAAAGGCAACATTCCAAGTTGAACGAACCAAACAAATGGGGTCAAAACAAATGCAAGATAGGCTTTTATTACACAATATCGGACAAGCTGAAGCTAGAGAACTCAAGGTTGAATTCTACAATTATGACCGTTTTAATAAAGGCGAAAAACGTAAAATTAACCCATTAATAGATAGAATTCCGTCAAAAATAAATGCAGGACAGACAGTAAATATCCTATTGTCTATTGCTGGTAATACAGCACCACCTTATGAAATCATTATCACTTGGGATGACGATTTTAAAAAAGGTAACAAACTAGAAACAACTTTAAACTAGAAGTAGGTAGGCAAGATAGGATAAAGAGCAAAATATCTCTTTATCCTTTCAAATGTCAACTTGCTTTGGGAGTGTAAACTGAACTGTGTAAGTAGGAGAGCGTACGGCTCTTGCTTCGCAGTTCAGTTTTTTTATTGTAAGATAAAAATATAGCGATTGGGAGGTTATTCTATTGACCAAGTCAAAGCG
>NZ_JARUVL010000026.1 GCF_030137545.1 Virgibacillus sp. LDC-1
ATTGATTACTACAATAATAAACGGATTAAAGAAAAATTGACTGGAATGAGTCCAGTTGAATACCGGAAACAAACCAGCCAATTATCTGCTTAATAATTTAGTCTAACTTTATGGGTTCAGTACAAAGAGGGTTTGCAAGTACCCTCTTTCATCGCCATAAATCATTTACATAAAATTCTTCAGATAACCCATTCATATCTGGCTTGCTACTAAGTTGGATATAGATTAGGTAATATTCTTTTAAAGGTCTGGTCTCCGTTAACCTGCTGTCTTAAGCGGTAAGGCGTTGTTTTTTGTTCCACATAAATGAAATGATATACAAGACTGCTCCGAGTATTGCTAATGATAAAACAGGAACAGAAATATTCTTTCCGAAGCTTGGTATAATGGTGGGTAAAAGTATAAACGCCCCAATAAATAGTGTGCAAATGATCCATATTTGGATAAATTCCACCCATTTTTTCAGCTGTTTTTTTCGAAACGACGTATACTTTAACCATGCAAATATAAGCCTAATAAATCCATACATAAGCAGTAACTCAATGGCAACGATAACGATAGCTGAGCCGAGAGAAAATGCAAATATGTTTGTACCAAGATCAAATAAGTGATACATGCCATAGCTTAAAAGACCGTACGTTAGACTGCCAATTGCTAAAAATTTCACGGCAATGTAAATGAAAAAGAGTACGGATTTCTTTGTTTGCTCCTGGGGTATTTCTCCAATAATTTCGTCACAGAAAGCTTTTGGATCCCTTCCAAAAACCTCTTCCGCAGTCCGTTTATTTTGTTGGGCTTCTAGTAAATGGTCCAATAGTTCAATTAGAATTTCCTCTGTTTGCTGTTCCGATTTATTTGAACTTAACCGAATGTATACAAGCATTTCCTCGTAATATTCAAGATTGCTGGCAGTTAACTGCTCGCGCTTCTCGTTATTTAGTATAATTAGATCCTTTGCATTCATTGTTCATTCCTCCCCTTTTCTATTATTGCTTCTACAGGTACTTTAATCGCTTCCCAGTGAAAAATAAATGCTTCTAATGCTGAATGTCCTGCTTCGGTAAGATGGTAATACTTTCGCTTTGGGCCAGCTTCTGACTTTTGTAAATTTCCTTCGATTAGTTTTTCTTTTTGTAGTCGAAGCAAAATAGGATAGATAGACCCTTCGCTCACATCAGGTAATCCAAATTGTTGCAATCGCATAGAAAGTTCATATCCATAGGTTGGCTTTTGTTTAATAATCGATAGAATGCACCCTTCTAATATTCCTTTCAGTAATTGACTTCGTAAAGACAACAGCTTTCACCTACCTTGTATAACAAGTTACCAAATTGTAAACTAACTACCTTGCAATACAAAGTAGTTAATCTTATTATATAATTTTCTCTATAAAATACAAGCATTTTTTGATATGATATCGGTATGTTGTAAAATCGAGAGTTACATGAAGGAGTATAAAAGCATGGAATGGAAAAATATTTATCGCGGCTTGCTGATGGGAGCAAGCGATGTGATTCCCGGTGTAAGTGGTGGTACAATTGCATTGGTGCTTGGTATATATGATCGACTGATTGAAGCAATTAACGGGTTTTTTGGGAAAGCGTGGAAAAAACATCTTGGCTTTTTAATTCCGCTCGGATTAGGAGTAGGAATTGCTATCTTAACGTTGAGTAAGGCAATTGATTATTTATTGGAGCATTATCCTGGACCATTAAAGTTTTTCTTTCTTGGTTTAATACTAGGGGTCTTACCTTATTTGTTTCATCAAGCAGAGGCGCGAACAACTTTTAAGGTGAAACATGTAATTATTCTTCTTATTGGTGCTTTATTAATCGCATCGATTGCTTTTTTTGATTTAAGTGAAGGCTCAGAAATGGAAAGGGGATTATCTACTTATATCGTTGTTTTCTTTTCAGGAATACTTGCCAGTGCCGCAATGATTTTACCTGGCATAAGTGGGTCGATGATTCTTCTTGTGATTGGAATGTATCATACGATTATTAATGCATTAAGCAATTTATATTTAGATATAATTGCTGTAACAGGCATCGGTGTTCTAATCGGGATTGTTTTGATGAGCAAAGTGATTAAATATTTTCTCGATCATTATCATACGGCAACGTTTGCTTGTGTAATTGGTTTTGTTATCGGTTCATTAGTAATTGTTTTTCCGGGTTGGCCTGAAAGCATGGGACGGCTGTTTGTTAGTATTGCAACCTTTGCAGGGGGGCTATTGGTCGCTTATATTCTTGGAAGAGTAGAGTACAAAGCATCATAATGAAAAAAGTAATAAACAACGAATAAAATGAGTAGGAAGGGGATATAAATGGAGTACATTCAAACGATCGAGCAATTTGATAAGGTTATTCAAAGTGAGGAACCAGTAATTATTAAGTTTTTTGCGAATTGGTGTCCAGATTGTAAACGAATGGACATGTTTATTGGCGATCTTTTAGAGGAATTCCAAAATTATCGTTGGTATGAAGTAAATACCGACGAGATAGAAGGAATTGCGCAAAAATATGAGGTAATGGGTATTCCGAGCATCTTGATTTTTCAAAATGGTGAAAAGATTGCCCACCAGCATAGTGCCTATACGAAA
This sequence comes from Virgibacillus sp. LDC-1, assembly GCF_030137545.1. Taxonomy (GTDB): domain Bacteria; phylum Bacillota; class Bacilli; order Bacillales; family Amphibacillaceae; genus LDC-1. The sequence goes on from NZ_JARUVL010000026.1 coordinate 2,603, forward strand.
ACACCAGAATCGGTTGCTGAATTCTTACATCAGCAGCTTGGATAATTTAAAAATAATCTCCATGCAATGGGGATTATTTTTTATGGATGAATTTATTCTTGTATTATGAAAGAAATCTAGTATAATAAAAAGAATTTAAGCTGGTCTAGAGAGAGGGAGAGGCGAAATGCAGCAACCGATATTAAAAGAGTTCCCACAGGAGTTTCATACAGAAAGACTTTATATTCGACTTCCGCTACCAGGGGATGGCGAGATCGTACATGAGGCGATTAGTGTGAGCAAGGAAGCGTTAAAAAAGTGGTTGCCATTTGCTCAAAAAGATCAAACGTTAGAAGAAACAGAAGCAAATATTAGAGAAGCGCATCTGGCATTTTTAAAGCGTGATGATTTGCGTCTTCATATATTTGCTCAGAATTCCGGAGCGTTTGTTGGAAGTACCGGCTTGCATCGTATTGACTGGTCCATACCTAAGTTTGAAATTGGCTATTGGCTTGATAGTAGACAAATAGGAAAAGGATATATGACAGAGGCAGTAGCTGGTCTCACAGCGTTTGCGTTCGAGCAATTAGCGGCACAGCGAGTGGAAGTTCGCTGTGATTCTAAGAATATAAAAAGCAGGGCAATAGCTGAACGACTTGGTTTTACGCTGGAAGGGATATTGAAAAAGGATTCCCTTGCAGTAGATAGTGAGGAGCTGCGCGATACATGTGTTTTTGCAAAGGTAAGATAATGGGAAAGAAAATATAATTTCGTTTAGTCTGGTTCATTATACTAAGATATCTGCCCAAGCTTGATGTTAATCAAAGGCTTGGGCAGTTATATGTTTAACTTGCAAGAAGACCCTATTTTCTCTATTCTAATTCAAATGACAGCATTTCGTTATCTGTAAAAGTGATTTTTGAGTTTTGTAAGCTAAGTTGGTTTTTGATTAGTTTTCTTGGTTTTAATTGATAAATATGTCCAAAGGTATCTTTATCCATTCCGCCATACTTGATTCTTGTAATTGCTTGTGGGTTGAAAAGGCTCGATACGTCATTGGAGCTCTCCCATTCAATTAAGAAGGGAAGTACCTGCTCCTTATAATTATATTCTGGAAATAGCATACGCCATGATAATACAGTACCATCTGAACGGCGGCGTTTCCCATGAAATGGACCATGAAAAGGGATATTATGCTTATGAAAATGTTCGATATAGCTGTCTAATTGGTCTGTTCGTAATGCGAATTGAAAAGGACCTGGCTGTTGTTGATCGATAACGTAAACTAAATGCTTGATTAACGGATTATCGGAATGCTTGGCTTTCTCATAATTGCTTATTCCAAGCCATTCCAAATAGCTGTCATTAGAAAAATAAGCAAGGAAATTATATGTTCCCCAGCTTTCGTGTTCTCCGCCTTTCACAGCTTTAAAGGAAAATCGTCTTCCGTAATTAGCGCTTGCCTCTTGTGCATTTGTACCTGCAAAAACAATGTGGTCCAATGCTAACATTTCATCACTCCCGCAGTATTTACTTTTCGTTGGCTGTTTATTCTATGTATCTCTTTTAATAATATTGTCACTACAGTATGCTTATTGCAAAATATTTGATTGAAAATGAAAATTCTCAGCTATTTCTAATGAATCTTTGTTATATTAAACGAAAGAGGACGGTATAAACAAATAGTTATTAAGAAATGAGTGAAATCCTGTGTCTAAACCCAAAATATTAATTGTCGAAGACGAGCAAAAGCTTAGTAGGGTGCTTCAATTAGAATTGGAGTATGAAGATTATCTGACAACCGTAGCTGCGGATGGGAAAGAAGCGTTACGAAAAATCGAAGAGCAAGAATGGGATCTTGTTTTATTGGATATTATGCTTCCAAAGTTGAATGGTTTGGAGGTGTTGCGTCGTGTGCGTTTAAATGATGAGTCAACACCAATTATTTTACTAACAGCAAGAGATCAAGTGTTTGACAAGGTTAGTGGACTAGATCATGGGGCAAATGATTATATAACGAAGCCCTTTCAAATTGAAGAGCTATTGGCTAGAATTCGTGCACATTTACGTCAACGAAGAAAAAGAAAAGAACAGGTGGAAAATAAGCTTGAAGTTGATGATTTACGAGTTGACTTGAATCGACGAGAAGTGAAAAGAAGTGATCAAACACTTGAACTAACCCCACGTGAGTTTGATTTACTTGTATGTTTACTTCAAAACAAAAATATCGTGATGACAAGAGAACAACTCATAGAACAAGTGTGGGGATTTGATTACTTTGGTGATACGAATGTGGTCGATGTATATATTCGTTATGTAAGGAAAAAAATTGATAAAGATAAGCAAACGCCGACCATCCAAACTATTCGTGGTGTCGGCTATATAATAAAGGATTTGGATTCATGAAACTGCAAACGAAGCTACAAGTATATACGAGTGTGTTTATGCTTTTATTAATTCTGTTAATTAATACAGCTATTTATGCGCTCTTTTATCAAATTTCTGCCAATACGGAATTAGAGTGGCTTGAAGGAAATACGAATGATTTAACAACGGCGTTGAATGAGAACCAGCATGTTCCGACGAAGGATTTAATAAAAGCCTATTTACCAAGTCATGGAATGATTCAGGTGATTGCCAAAGATGGTTCAATCATAAATCAGAGTACGAAGGATGTCGCATATACAAAACTGAAGAAACAATTTTCGAATAAGGAAATGCAGACGATTGTAACTGGAAAAGAAATCGATATTGCTGTTATTACGAAACCGATAATTTGGCGTAATGGTGAAGTTGTTACGTTGCAGGTATCCCAGCATTTAATCGCATTAAAAGAAAATATGACCGTGCTCTTCTATGTATTAACTGTAGCGTCTTTATTAATTCTTATTCCTACCATTTTAGCCGCGCGAATTTTAAGCAGGTTTCTGTTGAAGCCGATTAAAGAATTAATTCAAGCGATGAAAGAGAATAAAGAGAATAAGAAGTGGCGAAAAATCAAGCAGAAAAATCGTTCAGGCGATGAATTACATGAAATGGAGCAAACCTTTAATGAAATGATCGATAAACTAGAAGAAAACTTTCGCAAACAAGAAACATTCGTATCGGACGCATCACATGAATTGAAAACACCGATTTCGATTGTAAAGAGCTATGCCCAGCTTTTAAAGCGAAGAGGAATGGAACGGCCAGAACTTTTTAATGAAGCGATAGAAGCAATTGATTCTGAGGCAGACCGAATGCAAAAGCTGGTGGAGCAAATGCTTGTATTAGCTAGAAGTGAGGGAACAATAGATAAAGAGCAGGTTAATATGGCGCAGCTTTGTCAAGAAGCAGTAAGAACCTTTGGTGGCGCATATAAACGAAAAATAGATTTTCGGGTCCAAACTACAAAAGCAATCGTTTATGGAAATAAATCACAGCTACAACAAGTTGTATATATTTTAGTTGATAATGCGTTGAAATATAGTGAGGATGAGGTCGTGCTTTCCTTAACGGAAGAGGCAGCATTTGTCGTGCTAACTGTTACGGATTCTGGTCAAGGAATTCCTGAGCATGAGCAGCAACGAATTTTTGATCGGTTTTATCGTGTCGACAAGGCTCGGAGTAGAATTACTGGTGGGACCGGATTAGGCTTGCCTATTGCGAAAACGATCGTGGAGACACACCAAGGAATGCTCTCTGTAGCAAGTAAAGTAGGAGAGGGTTCGACATTTAAATTAAGACTACCTAAAGAGATGTAATGAGCGTTCTCATCAATTTTTAATCTTTTTCTTAAGCTACTTTCATGTTAACTGGTTAAACTGAGGGTAAGAAAAGAAAGGAGGATAAAAACAATGAAGAAGAAAATGGGTATTACCATTGGTGTGCTTGCTGCAGTACTAGCTTTAGGAATAGGAATGTATCAGTCCGATGCATCAGCAGCTGAACCAAAATTATCTATGGAACAAATTGAGGCAATGGTTAAAGATCAATATCCTGGAACAATTACCGATGTGGAACTGGAAAAGGATTTAAATAAAGTCGTTTATGAAGTTGAAATTGAAGGGGAAGGCAAAAAGTATGATTTAACGCTCGATGGAAATACAGGAGAAGTATTAAAGCTAGAAGAAACGAAGCTGAATGTACAAAGCCCTACCAAGTCTCCAGTTACCGTGAAGGAAAAGGAACAAGATTCACAAGAAAATCCAGCAAATGATAAACAAGATGAGGATGATCAATCAGAACAAAAAGAAACAGAGAACGGGGTAACTCCTCGCATTACGACCCAAGAAGCAATTGAGATTGCATTAAAGCAATTTGCTGGTAAGGTAACGAGTGCGAAGCTAGATGAAGACGATAATCAATATTTTTATGAAATAGAGATTGAAGCAGCAGATGGCAGTGAAGCGGAATTCGAGATTGATGCACTAACAGGAGAAACTATCGTGATAGATATGGATTATGAAACAGATTCTCAACAAGAAAATTAAAAACAAACGATTGTTTTAAAATCTCCGAGTGTTTATTTGCTTAAGCTTATCTGATATTTATAGAAGTTAAACAACGAGGGTATCGTTCGTTTTTGTTAAAATGAATGATACCCTGTTTATTGTTTATCTCAGTTACGTCGCTCCAATCTCTCTGTTATTAAGCGGCGCTTTACGCTTTTGAACGTCCAGCTTCAAGCGCCAAAAACGAGAAGATTTCGCGTCGTGCCCTCCGATAAGTTATCATCGGATCGTCACCTCACCGTGATTCCTTTATCTCAGTTACGTCGCTCCAATCTCTCTGTTATTAAGCGGCGCTTTACGCTTTTGAACGTCCAGCTTCAAGCGCCAAAAACGAGAAGATTTCGCGTCGTGCCCTCCGATAAGTTATCATCGGATCGTCACCTCACCGTGATTCCTTTATCTCAGTTACGTCGCTCCAATCTCTCTGTTATTAAGCGGCGCTTTACGCTTTTGAACGTCCAGCTTCAAGCGCCAAAAACGAGAAGATTTCGCGTCGTTCCCTCCGATAAGTTATCATCGGTTCGTCATCTCACCGTGATTCCTTTATCTCAGTCACGCCGCTCCAATCCCTCTGTTTTTAAGCGGCGCTTTACGCTTTTGAACGTCCAGCTTCAAGCGCCAAAAACGAGGAGATTTCGCGTCGTTCCCTCCGATAAGTTATCATCGGTTCGTCATCTCACCGTGATTCCTTTATCTCAGTTACGTCGCTCCAATCTCTCTGTTTTTAAGCGGCGCTTTACGCTTTTGTTTCTAAGAAGTGACTTTAAAATTTGGTGTGATGGTAGCTGGAACGATTGGATGCTTTTCAAAGTAGGCTTGAATAAGCTCAACGGCATCCTGCTGAATTTCTTTTATAATCGGCTTTTCCTTAAACATATCGAAATCACCACCACCACTCGCACGGTAATTGTTTAGCACGACTTGATAGGTTTTTTCTTTATTTAAGGGCTCTCCATGGTAAGTAACCTGCTCAATGCGCTTGCCAATTGGCTTTGCTACATTGATGGTATATTCAATTCCCTCCCACATATCATAGTTATAATGCTGTGGCTTGGGGCTCTCATAGGAAGGATTTACACCAATATTACCTTGTTGGTCGAGAATAAAGTAGGACGCGCTTTTTTCTAAAGCAGCACAGATATCTTCTCCCGTTAATTCAAGAACTGCGAACGTATTTGGATATATATAATTTGATACAATATCACGCATCGTAACAACGGATGGAAAGCCTTTTGCATCGTTGTTTAGCAGCGAGGTCACAGAGATGTCAACACCAGCAGCGTCCATCTGCACATGTTGAATAAATTCAATGAATGGATGCTTAGCGACTCTTGCTTGAAAAGGATCATCAATTTCCATATTGCCGTCAATTTGACCAATAGGTTGATCTAACCATTGCTGTGTAGAAACTTCAATTTGTTCCATATAATGCAGGCTTTCACGGTCTGATTCTACGCCCTTGAGAGAGACTACTTCAGCCTCTTTTTTCAGAATCTTCCAGCCTTTTTCTGATTGATCGAATGTAATAGTTATTTCGCCATACATTTTCCCATTGTTTCCAGGCTGGATAACAAGGCAGTCGTTAATCATTCCTGTAAAGACGCGGTGCTGATGTCCTGTTAAGAGTACATCGATTCCTTGTATTTCTGCTGCCATGGCATAGCCTTGATTTTCTCCGGTCAACTGTTCTGTAGGCTCTCCTGAAATAAGATCTCTTTCGATTCCACCGTGATAGGATGCAATAACAAGATCAGGTTTTTCCACGAGATGGATATGATCTACCCATTTTTGTAGTGTTGCCTTTGCATCAGCAAACTGGATTCCGGCGATATGCACCGGCTTTTCCCAATTCGGTATATAGTGTGTTGTAACCCCAATAATGGCGACCGTTAAATCATTAGGAAATCGCTTTATCTTATATGGCGTTCCAAAATAAGGTTGTCCTGTTTTTTGATCAAGAATGTTAGCAGCTAACCATGGGAAGCTTGATTGTTGAACTGCATCCTCTAAGATTTGTCTGCCAAAATTAAATTCGTGATTTCCAATTACTGCTGCATCGATGCCGATTTGATTCATTATTCCAATCATCGGATTTTCTTTATCCGCCTGTGCTTTCACATAATGTGTCATTAAAGGTGTTCCTTGTATTAAATCCCCATTGTCCAACAAAAGTACATTTTCATAGTGTGCTTTTTTATGTTTGGCAACGGTGGCGTACTTTACAAGTCCAAGATCTGCTTCCTCGTTCGTTCCATAAATGATTGGCATCGCGTTTCCGTGAATATCACTCGTGTACAAAATATGTAATGTTGTCAATGTAGGCCCATCCTTCCATATGTAAAGAAAACGAAATTAAAACAGAGGCTCTGCTTTAATTCCGCTTTATATTAGACAATTTTACGACGAATCCGTGCAGATAAGAAATCAATAACCGTTACTACAATAATAATAGCAAGTAAGATTAATCCCATCTCATTCCAATTTCGATTGTTTGCTGCAAAAATAATCATTGTCCCAATTCCACCTGCACCAACGATTCCTAGAATAGAGGATGCCCGAATATCGATTTCAAAGCGGTAGATCGCATAGGACAAAAATTCAGGAATAATTTGTGGCATATAGCCATAGAAAAGAATTTGTATTTTATTTGCTCCACTTGCTTCCATTGCTTCGATCACATTCATGTCAATCGATTCAATTACTTCCGAGTAGAGCTTTCCTAGCATCCCAGTCGATCCGATAGCAATTGCTAATACCCCAGCAAATGCGTTTGGTCCAACTGCTACTACGAATAAAATAGCTAATATTAAATCCGGGAAGGCACGGACACCAGATAAAATCCATTTCCCAATTCCTGCAATAAATCGGTTTCCTGACATGTTTTGTGCTGCAAGAAATCCAAGTGGAATTGCCAGAATCGCAGCCATAAAGGAACCTGCAAAGGCAATAAAGATTGTTTCTAATATTTTCATACTAACTTCACCAACAGCAGACCAATCCGGACTGAAAAGCTTTGGAATAACGATGCCAAAATTACGGATAACTCGTTCCATGGCTCTTCCCCAGTCAATTTCAATTCCTCTAAAGGTCCACACATAAAGTGCGATAACTGCAAGTATAATAAGCCCAGCTTTTAATTTTTTCCATACAGATTTAACCGGTTTCGGAGGTAGATTATATGTAGCCATTAAATAAGTGCCTCCCTGATTTTATTACTTACATATTCAATTGCAATCACAACAACAAAAATAACAATAATAATCGTCATTGCATTTGGATAATTATAAAAGCCAAGCTGTTGATCAAGTACAAGTCCAATTCCACCAGCACCTACAAGACCTAATACAACAGAGGCACGAATGTTAATTTCAAAGACGTATAGTACAAAGGATGTGAACTGTGGTAGCACCTGTGGAACTAATCCGTAAAAAATCATTTGTAGTGTATTTGCACCGGATGCCCGCATTGCTTCTAATGGATTCATATCCACTGCTTCAATTGTTTCACTGATCAGCTTTGCTAAAATACCCAATGAAAAAATGATAAGTGCTAAAATACCTGGGAATACGCCAATACCAAATAGTCCAACAAAGATAACCGCAAGAACAAGGTCTGGAATGGTACGTAAAATATTTAAAAACGTTCGTGTAACATAATACAATGGCTTAAATGTTGTAACATTTTGCGCAGATAGTAGTGCAAGAGGAACAGTTAAAATAGCAGCGACTGTTGTCGCGATAATTGCCATTTGGATGGTCGTCGCCATCGCTGGCCAAATCGCTCCGACTACTTGAAAGTTTGGCGGAAAGAATTTTTCCATGACACGCCACATATCCGAAAGTGCATTTCCAAAACCTCCGACCATTTCCGCTTGTGTCCGAATCATACTGTATAAGTAAAATCCGATGACAGCAAAGAAAATAATCGTAATCTGTGCTTTTGTTTTGGCAGGGTAAATAGCGGGCGTTTGTGCGTGCTTTCCAGCATTGCTATTCGTTGTCACGATTCATCTGCCCCCCCACGCAAGTCATCCTCACGTATTGTCCGACCATAAATTTCTTCAAATGTTTTTTCGGTTACTTCAGAAGCAGGACCGTCAAAAACAACTTCTCCTGCTCGCATGCCGATAATACGATCCGCGTATTCCATGGCCATATCAATAAAGTGGAGATTAACAATCGTTGTAATGTTATCTTCCTTGTTTATCTTTTTTAAATAAGTCATTACTTGGTGAGAGGTCGGTGGATCAAGCGATGCCACTGGTTCGTCCGCTAAAATATAAGATGGTTTTTGGGTTAACACCCTCGCAATACTAACCCGTTGTTGCTGACCACCACTAAGCTCATCTGCACGATTATGTATTTTTTCTGCTATGTTAACACGTTGTAAACTCTCGTAAGCAAGTGCGACATCTTCTTTTTTATACATGCTAAAAATAGAACGCAATGTTCCTGTATGTCCGAGTCTCCCAGCAAGCACGTTTTTAAGCACATTTGAGCGTTTAACAAGATTGTAATTTTGAAAAATCATGCCGATCTTTGTTCGAAGCTTTCGTAGGTTTGCACCTCGATATGTAAGAATATCTTCATTATCTACAAGAAGTTCACCAGAAGTTGGGGTTACTAAACGATTAATACTTCGAATAAATGTCGATTTTCCTGCTCCAGATAAGCCAACAATAACAACAAACTCCCCATCTTTAATCGTGACATTTACGTTTTTTAAACCTTCTGTTCCATTCGGATAAACTAATCCGACATTTTTAAATTCAATCATATTATTCCTCCATTGCAGGCTATATAGTATCTAAAAAATAGTTTGATGATAAAATGTTTCTTAATATTCAATCAAGCCTTACCATTTTAGTATAAGCTATCGATGAAAACTATGAAAGCCCTTTTTTACATAAGAAAAGGGAAGATTAGAAACCTTCCCTTTCCGTTTTTTATTGGTTAAAGATTATAGACTAATATCATCCTTGAACTTCTGATATGTTTCTTTTACAACGTCATACTCAGAATCAGTTGCTTCATCGATTGCATCCCAGTTATAAACTTCATTCATGATTTTGATCATTTCATCATCATCATTGAAGGATAGGAATACGTCCTTGATTTTTTGAACAAGCTCATCATCAAGTTCTTTTGTAACGGAGATCGTATCATTCGGAATTTCATCCGTATAATCGATAACTTTCAACTCTTCTTTGATTTTTGGATAATCTCCTTCAAGTGTGTCACGCACATCATCGAAGGTAGTAGCAACATCTGCTTCGCCATTCATAACTGCAAGTGCTGCATTGTCATGACCACCAGCAGCAGTAATATTAGAGAAGAAGTCACTTTCTAATTCAGCAGATGATTTATAGCCGAATTTCTCCATTAATTGACTTGCAGGGAAAAGGTATCCAGATGTAGATCCTTTATCACCGAATGCCCAGATTTTACCCTCTAAATCTTCTAAGCTCTCAATTCCTGAATCAGAACGTACAAGATATTGTGCTTTATATGTACCAGATCCGTGACGGATGGATTTAAGAATAACTTCTACATCATATTGTTCATTCGCAAGTACGTAACCAAATGCAGGAATGAAACCGATATGCACTTGATTCGATCCCATTGCTTCTACTAATGCATTATAGTTCGTCATTACTTTCCCTTGAACTTCAACACCGAGTTCCTCTGATAAACGGTTTGCTAAAGGCTCGACTGTATCAGCAATTGTGTCAGAGTCCTGTGAAGGAACAAATCCCATAACAAGCGTTTCTGGTGTATTCGATTCTTTATCTTTTCCATCAGCATTTTTGTCGCCATTGGAATCATCAGACCCACAGGCAGCTAATCCAATAGCTAATGCCAACACAAGTATTAGACCAAAAATTTTTTTCATTTTGACCCTCCTATTTGTTTTTAAAATGAAATGTTTGTCTCTTTTATTAAATAACATTTAAGTTAAAAATGCTAGACTATTTCCTAAAAAAATACGATTATTTTACAATTTCTTAAAAAAGTCTTTTATTAGTATAACATAAATGTGTATTGTGTTATACTGTTTGTCTTTTAGATGGAGAGAATATCTAGGCTTAACTTCAATAAACTAGGGTATTAAAAAGAGAAGGAGGTGGATGCATGAAATGGAAAGAAGCATTATTTCTTTTTCATAGCAAGGCTGGTAATGCGCGTTTGGACGAGCAATTAGCAGCTGTGCTTCCAAGCTTAGTGCAAGCTTTTGACGTATTCAATACAAGAAAAACAACGACGATAGATGAGCTTCGATTAGTCTGTTTACAAGAAGCAAAGCAAGTGGATGTACTTATTGTATTCGGGGGAGATGGCACATTACATGAAGTAGTCAATGTAATGGTACCGTTACAAGTAAGGCCAGTAATCATGGTGCTTCCTGGAGGAACATGTAATGATTTTAGTAGGACGCTTAACGTTCCACAACGACTTGAAGAAGCGGTGGGAAACCTTGAACAGGCAGAGATTACATCAGTTGATATAGGTAAAGCGGGAGAGCAATACTTTTTAAATTTTTGGGGAATTGGACTTGTTGCAGAAACATCGATGAATATTAATGAGGCAGAAAAGGATCATTTAGGTGTCTTGAGCTATTTTTTAAGTACGTTACGGACACTGAGTCAAACCGCACAATTTGAATATACGATAGAAGTAGATGGCGAACAGCTCAGTGGAGAAGCGGTTTTAGTAATGGTTTTTAACGGGAAATATATTGGAACAAGAGAGCTTCCGTTAACAGCTATCTCACCAAGTGATGGAAAGTTAGATCTGCTAATTTTAAAAAGCTCTAATTTAGCAGCATTTCGTGAGCTACTTATGATGAATCGTTCTGATCGTGTATTAGAAGATGTGAGGCACGTTGAACATCTTCAAGCGTCCTCCATTCATATTAAGACGAATACAGGAAAAAAGGTTGATATGGACGGTGAAATCTATTCAGAAACCCCTGCTCAAATCACCGTATTACCAAAACAGCTACAAATGGTGCGATTTCCACAGGATATATAAAAAGTGTGATAAGTGTCATAGAATGTGACTGGGAAAATCGATAAGATGGAGTGGGGATTAGGGATGTCCCTGCTCTTATGCAGGACAGTGCAGGTTTGATACAAGCCTGTGCTGTTCTTATTTTTATGTATAACGAAACCAATCTGTAATAACTTTGTAATCTTTTTTCAATAATTGAGTTTAAACTGAAAAACTTATGGGTATTTAGTTTAGAGAATGCGCGAAATACAAAAATGCCAAGGAGGTAGTTTGTCATGGCAGAACGAGAAATCGTTGTTTATATAAGTAATCATTGTAGCCAATGTGACGCACTTACCGACCAATTAGATGATTGGGGTGTGGCGTATACAACTAAAAATGTAACAGAAAACAATCATTATAGAAAAGAAATGCAAGAAAACGGTATTTATGGAACCCCTGCAACTTTTATAGAAGGGAATCAAAAAGCCATATTAGGATTTCAGAAAGAAAGATTACAAATTGAATTGGGATGCCTTTAAACAGGTACATTGTTTGCTGCCATACACACGTTTTTGCCTATTCGCATAATTTATAGCAATAAAGTATGCTGAAAAGGGTGTGTATCGGTTATGCGAAATATGCGTAATATGCCTTATGGCACTCCGAACCAATTTGTTTACTCTAATAATTTTCCTTCACAAGAGCCATACTATCCATATTATCCATCTTATCAATCGGGTTCCTATTCACCTTCTTTTTCATCTCCTTTTCTTCAATATGCAAAGCCACCACAGCCGGTTAATTGGTATCAATCTCAAACACAAGCCGGTGATGGAACAGCGACTATCCAACAACCTCAATCGAATGGAATATTTAGTTATTTTCAAGATGAGAAAGGGCAAGTAGATCTTGACAAAATGCTTACAACAGTAGGAAAGCTTGCGAATACGTATCAGCAGGTTAGTCCAATGGTACAGCAATTTGGCTCTTTCATAAAAGGCTTCAGATAACAGGAAATACAAATGGTTTCTATTCGTACAGCAAAGTAAAGTGAGGCTCGAATAGTAAATATCGTTTAGGATTAGAAAGGTTTAAAAAGGGAATGTAGGAATGGAGGAGGTAGCACAAGCATGATTGGCTGTTTAATTATCCATGGATATACAGGTGGACCACATGAGCTCGAGCCCTTGTCTCGTTATTTGCAAGAAAAAACAAATTGGCATGTAGAGGTTCCAACTTTGCCAGGACACGGAAAGAAGCTTTCTTTAAATAATGTTTCTTATAAAAAATGGATTGCCACAGCAGAGAAAACCATCACCCAACTTCAAGAGAAATACGATGAAATTTACGTGATTGGGTTTTCCATGGGAGGCATGATTGCAGCTTATTTAGCTTCAAAGTATAAGGTGGATAAATTAGTACTGTTAGCGACAGCAGGGAAATTTATTTCCTTCAAACAAATGCTAGTCGATATTGGAGGAGTAGTAAGAGATGGTTGGCACCGTAATCTAAAGCAAAATAAGTTTTACTTACATTATCGAAAAAAACTTGGAGAAGTTCCATTTAAGGCGAATATTGAGTTTCTGAAGCTCGTTCGATTAACGAGGAAGCATTTAAAAGATGTGAAAGCTCCTGTGCTTATTGCTCAGGGCCAGCTAGATGGCATGGTGCCGTATAAGACAGCTTATTACTTAGACAAAGAAATTCCTTCTGAACGGAAAGAGGTTGTATTCTTTGAACGATCTCGCCACCTAATCTGTCTCGGAAATGATAAGGATACGTTAAACAATATGGTATATGAATTTTTAGTTCGTAAGCCTGAGGAGGAAAAAAATAAGGATGCCTCACACTAATAGAAGTGTATGCATCCTTATTTTTAATTTTTGTCTTTAAAAAATGAAATAACTAATGCACCTTCACCGCCATATGTAGAAATGAGCGGTCCTGTTTCAGATAGAAAAGCGTCTTTAAAAGGGTACTTTTTTAAGATTTCATCTAGTACTTTTTTCGCTCTTTCCTCTTCGTTACAGTGTGTCATTGTTATAATTTTGTCTTCAAAGGTTTTGGTATATTCGCCTATTTGCTCAATAAAGCGACGAATTGATTTTTTATCGCCACGTATTTTCTCAGTAACCTCAATTGTACCTTCATCTTCACTTGCTTTCATTAAAAGCTTGATGTTTAATGTTTTTGCGATTGCGCCTTTTACTTTGTCAAGACGTCCACCAAGAACGAGATTTTCTAATGTTTTTAGGACGAACAAGGTTGTTGCTTGCTCGACACGTACATGAAGATGCTCGACGATTTCTTCAAATGAAAGCTGTTCTTCTATTTTTTGATGTGCTTCATGAAGCAGTAATGCCTGGCCACAGGAAGCAGTTTTCGAGTTTATCACGGCAATTTTACGATCGGGTTCTTCCTCAAGTAGCATGTTCATCCCTGCAACTGCATGTTCATATGTACTACTTAATCCTTTTGTTAGGCTTATCATAATAATTGCTTTACTTGGATCGACTTCTTTATAGGCTTCATAAAAGTCATTCGGGCTAGGAGCGGATGATCGCGGTAGCTCGTTTGTCTCTTTGATACGTTTGTAAAGAGTAGGTAAATCAATGGTTACCCCTGTTTTATATTGTTTTTCGTCACTAAAATGCAAATATAGGGGAACAATTTTAATATCGATATGATCGCTCATGCGTTCGGCAATATCTGCTCCACCATCTGACATTAATTGGATTTCCATAACTCCACCTGCTTTTTTCTTAGTTAATTATTGATAGTATATCAGTTTCTATCTCAATTAGCATATAAAATTTTAACGGTTTCGTGAAAAGGGTAACATTTTAACTGTTTTTCCGGGCAATCGTTACCTTTGATTTTCGAGAAGTACTCATAATGAATAAAAATAAGCCGAAAATAACAATAGTACCGCCGAGCCATTGCGACCAAGTTATTTTTTCTCCAAGGATCAAATAGGCAAGAACGGATGCACCAATTGGCTCGAAGACAATTCCCATCGTGATTGTTGATGTGCTTAACCACTTTAATGCCCAGTTAAACAACGTATGGCCAAGAAATGTCGGGAAAATTGCCAAGGCTATGAAAATCCACCAATGGTCAATCGGGTACCCAGTAAATGAATTGTCTAAGGCAACATTATATATGAATAAAGTAATGGAGCTTATTCCATACACAACAAACGTATAGGTTATTAAGGATAATCTTTTTCGTACATGCTGTCCTAATAAAAAATAACCGGTAATGGTAATAGCCCCAAGTAAAGCAAGCATATCGCCAAATAATGCAATCCCACTAATTTGGAAGTCGCCCCAGCTGATGATGAAGCTTCCGAACAAGACAATTACCATACTAATAATTGCGCCTGCCGTGAAGCGTTCCTTAAAAAAGAAAAAGGTTCCTAAAAATGCAAAAATGGGCTGTAAGGTTACTAATACAACAGAACTTGCCACAGAGGTATAATTTAACGATTCAAACCAGAGAATAAAATGAAACGCAAGAAAAATTCCAGATAGCGTTGATAAAAACCAATCACGTTTTGTTATCAATCGAAATTCACTTCGATACTTGGAATATACAATTGGTGCCATTAGCACGACGGCAATGAGCAGACGGTAATTAGCAATGATTGCCGCTGGTGCTTGATCTGCTAATTTTACAAGTACGGCTGAAGTCGAAACAGAGAGAACGCCGATAACAACCGCGATATATGGATTAAAAGGAGGAAACCTCAAAAGACACACGCTCCTTGAAAAAACGTTTAAAAAACAAGTAAGCACTTGCTTCAATTCGTCTCTTTGCGTAAAGAAACATCTCATAGATGAATATAATTTACCATGCCATAAATAGAAATGAATAGCAACTAGTAGATATCCTGTAGTAGAATATGTTATTATTAATTAACTGTTCTTATATGTATGGGATTCAGGGGCTCTTTCCATAATGGTAAAGCCTTTTTTCATGTTAGGTAAGTTTTTTGATGAACGATTGATCTTACCAGTTGATTTATGGAGCGAGCTAAAAATAAATAAAATTATAATCAACGAAGGAGTAGAGTAACAACGTGACAACATTTAACGAACTAGGTGTATCGCAGCCTGTCTTACGGGCATTAGAAAAAATGGGCTTTGAAGAAGCCACCCCAATTCAGGCGGAAACGATACCACTCGCATTGCAAGGAAATGATGTTATCGGCCAAGCACAAACAGGTACGGGAAAAACAACAGCTTTTGGAATTCCGATGATTGAAAAAATAGATCCAAAAGAAAGAAAAATCCAAGGGCTAGTAGTTGCACCTACAAGAGAATTAGCGATTCAAGTCGCAGAAGAAATTAATCGCTTAGCGCGGTTTAAAGGAATTCGCGCATTACCAGTCTACGGTGGTCAGCATATGGATAGACAAATCCGTTCTTTAAAGGATAAACCGCAAATTGTTGTAGCTACACCAGGACGTTTACTTGACCATTTGCGTCGTAAAACAATTCGTACGGATCAAGTTACTACAACGGTTTTGGATGAGGCTGACGAAATGCTAAACATGGGCTTCATTGATGATATTCGCGAAATTTTAAAGAGCATTCCAGAAGAACGTCAAACATTACTGTTTTCTGCTACAATGCCGAAGGAAATTCGTGATATCGCAACGAATCTAATGAAGAATCCAAAGGAAATTAAAGTGAAAGCAAAGGAAATGACAGTAGAAAATATTGATCAATCCTTTATTGAAGTGCCGGAACGATACAAATTTGATACACTTACCAATCATTTAGATATTAACGATCCGGATTTAGCGATTATTTTTAGTAGAACAAAAAAACGGGTAGATGAAATATCTGAAGGATTACAGTCAAGAGGCTTTCGTGCCGAAGGAATTCATGGAGACCTTACACAAGGAAAGCGGATGTCCGTCTTAAATAAATTTAAACAAGGCCGTTTAGATGTGTTAGTAGCAACAGATGTTGCTGCGCGCGGGCTGGATATTTCTGGTGTAACACACGTGTATAACTTTGATATACCACAAGATCCGGAAAGCTATGTTCACCGTATTGGACGAACAGGAAGAGCGGGCAGAACAGGTGCAGCGATCTCATTTGTAACCCCAAGAGAAATTGCTCATCTACGTTTGATTGAGCAAGTGACGAAGAGTAAAATGAAGCGGATCATGCCACCAACAAACCAAGAAGCATTACGTGGGCAACAGCAAACAACTGTGGAAAAGATTTTAAAAACGATTGATAAAAGTGATTTGAAATCCTATCACGAAACTGCCAATGAATTGTTACAGGATCATGATTCGATCACTGTCATCTCTGCAGCGCTTAAGATGCTTACAAAGGAAAGAAAGGATATTCCTGTAAGTATTTCTTCTATCGCACCAGTAAGTGTGAAGAAGGCAATGAATTCAAACAACAATAAAAGAAGATCCAATAATAATAAACGTCCTTATGGTAAGCGTGATGGAAATAGATCCCAAGGTGGTCGAAACCGAAAAGGTAATTTCCAGCGTCGCAGAAATCGTGACTAATATGGTGGAAAGAGGAGCTCTTATGAGAGAGCTTCTCTTTTTTTGTGCGTTGATCTAACTAATATTGAATCTTTATGTTAGGCTAATCGTACAACATAGTACTAGAAAGAAGAATCGGGGGATTTATGATGCGGCTACCACCAAGAAATTCAATAGCGCGTGATGCGGTAAAAGTGTGGAAGATAATGGAAACTATTTATGTTGGTTTTTTCTGGCTCTTCATCATTGCGGGAGGAATTAGTGTCTTTTGGTTTGATTTTCCGCGCTGGCCACTTGTTGTAGCGGTGATCGTTGGCGTAATTATGTCCTATTTCGTGATTTTTCAAATACCTGAGCTCCGCTGGCGAAGATGGCGATACGAAGTGTTTGAACAAGAAGTATACATACAACACGGTATTTTAATCCAAACGCGGACACTCGTTCCAATGATTCGCGTACAGCACGTGGATACGAAGCAAGGTCCAATCTTAAAAAAGTACCAATTAGCAAGTGTAACGATTTCAACTGCTGCAACAACACATGAAATCCCAGCATTAACAGAGGAAGATGCTGCAGCCCTTCGTGATCGTATCTCTAACCTAGCGAGAGTAGATGATGATGATGTATAAACCACGTCGTATGCATCCAGCAGCAGTTATCTTTAATTTTTTACGTTTCATGAAGGAGTTAACCTTTGCCATTGTTGCAGGTTTTCTAGCATTTAAGGGCACATCATTTGGATATTTCATAGCAGCTGTCATTGCAGTTGTTGTACTCGCACTTGTTTTTAGCTTTCTTTCCTGGTATCGATATACCTATCGAATGGAAGGAGACGAGTTACGAATTGAATATGGCATATTCATTCGAAAGAAACGGTATATTTCAAAGCATCGTATTCAATCCATTGATTTAACAGCTGGGGTGATTCACCGAATGCTAAACCTTGTCAAGGTACAAGTCGAAACAGCAGGGAGTGGCATTGATTCAGAAGCCTCTTTGAAAGCAGTAAGACGAGAGGATGGAGAAGCGCTTCGGACAATGCTTAAGCGTATGGGGGAGCAGCCTGAAGATACAGAGCAAATTAGCAGTGATAAATCGGCGAATCCGGTGAAAAAAATAACAGCAAAGCGACTTTTTATTGCTGGTTCTACATCAGGAAGTATCGGGGTACTTGCTGCACTATTCGCATTTGTTTTTTCGGAACTAGAGCAATTTATTCCTGATCATTTTTTTGAAGCATCATATGCTTGGCTTATCGGTCTTGGCATAACGATAATTATCGGATTAGCAGTTGTTGTCCTTTTCCTTTTATGGGTGCTGGGGATAGCAGGAACAATGATAAAGTATGGCAATTTTACGATTGCCAAGCAAGGTGAGGAGCTGTTTATCACAAGAGGTCTTTTAGAGAAAAAGCAGCTTACTATCCCATTACAGCGAATTCAAGCGGTTGGAATAGAAGAAAGCATGATTCGACAGCCTTTTGGATTTGCAACAGTTTATGCAGAAATAGCTGGAGGGTCGTTGGAAAATGGGAATGAATATTCCGCTGTTTTATTTCCGATTTTGAAAAAGGATGAGGTAGCCTCTTTTTTGGAAACGTTTCTACCTGCCTACGTGCCTGAAGAAAGGCGCCTTGTGCCAATACCAGGAAAAGCCCGTAAATTTTATGTGCTTCGATCCATGCTTCCGGTTCTTTTAGTTGCTGCGAGTATTATGTATTTTTTTCCGCAGTTAAATTGGGTTTCTGCCGTACTTTTCATCATAAGTGGAGTCTTTGGTTGGTTGCGTTATCAGGATGGAGGCTTTTTAATCAAAGGGGATAGGATGACCATTTGTTATCGGGTGTGGAATAAACGTACGGTTCATTTGTTTCACCGACGAATCCAAGCATTTGAAATGATGCAGCATCCATTGCAAAGAAATCAAGGGCTTGCAACGTTAAAGCTATCTATTGTTGGAATGTTAGGCGCAGGAAAACATTTTAAGCTGAAGGATTTAGAAGAACGTGTAGTCGATCGATTGTTTGATTGGTATTCTTATCAAAAAAAAGAGCGATAACATGAAAAAAAGAAAAGGGGCTTCCTATCCTGTTTGTGATGTGAACCCCTAGAGTTAGACCAAAAAATCTAACTCTAGGGGTGTTTTAGTATGGCAAAGTATGACTTGGCTTTTAAGCTAGCGGTGGTACAAGCTTATTTAGCAGGAGAAGGAGGTTATT
>NZ_JARUVL010000027.1 GCF_030137545.1 Virgibacillus sp. LDC-1
TCCCAAACGAGAACGCCTTATTAAAAGTATTATTTTTACGAATTAAAGAATTAGAGACGAAATGGGAAAGTGGGCATATCCAGAACTGGGCAATGGTTATGAACCAACTTCTTCTTCAAGATGAACTAAAAGATAGAGTGTTAAAGTATCTTGAGTAAATTAGAACTTACACACTTTATTTGACAATCCCGATAGAGATTTCTAGAAATGAGATTTTAACCCTTTACTACTACAATAAGTTCCTTCGCAAAACTCTAGATGCCCTATTTATTCATAGTAAACGATATGCAGATAATAATGGGGAGTTTTTTATGACTTACGAGCAACTTGCTAAAGCGGCAAAAGTCACTCCAAGGACAGCAACTACTCATATTAAATCTTTAGAAGATCTAAAAATAATAGAGGTTACTCGTTCTCCTTTATACCTTGACGAAGAAGGACCACGTAACCCGCCAAACAAGTACAGACTAAATTTAAATATAGAATTAATCAATGACGAACGTAACAAATCAATAAAAACAACTGTAAAAAGCCCTTCTGAATACGGTCAAATAATGATACAAGCAACTGCTAACCTATTTCCCAATCTAGAATGGGCTAGAATGGATGAAATTTTGGAGAGTCTAATTATAAATAAAAATAGAAATTACTCTTAGCATTTATCATGAAAAAATTGATACCACAATTGAGGTATCAATTTTTTATATAGTACTATTATATTAAATCCTTATACCCTAATACCTTTACCACCCTTAAATAACTCAAGGTTGTCTCTATATCATAAACATACTCAGAAGATTGTGCTTTCCTCAACTTCGATGGAAGGTATTTCTGGTACTTAGAAAATGATATATCAGGTACCAAATCCATAAGCCTTACTTGATTCTCATAACCGTAAAAGCCTTCTTCTGTAATTTTATTTATAGCATCTATAACCTCCGAAAGAGTGGGTAATAATTCTCGATCTTCACACTTTAATTTAAATCCTTTCCAAGTAAGACTACTTATATCAAAGCAATTCATTTGTGAGCGAACAGAGTTTGCAATTGTATAATTAACCCTATTTCCTGCATAGGTAGTAATAATAAAGCCATCTTTTCTTTCATCAACAATTAATGTATCTTTTTTAAGGCCAGTCATTGTTAATTCTTCACGATATATAGATAATACTGCTAACTCTGTAGAGTTCAAAAAACTATAGTTATCTTCGGATGTTATAATATTTAATACTTCTTGCGATAGTTCATATGAAATGAAACTGCTATCCGACATCCAATTAGGAGGGACTGAATTCTTTGCCTCATCTACATATATAATTGACCTATCATAATCAATTTTAATCGTTTTCCATGAAGCACCTGCTAAAGTAAATTGAAACTCATCCCCCAAGGCATTAACATACCATCTCTCTAGTGTCCCTATTGTTCTATTTCTAAATCGAACAGTAAATTCTTTATTCGTTTCAAAAGTGGTATAGAGTTCCATAAAGTTACTTCGTCCAAATTTTTTCTCTGTCTCAGAATGCGCGTAGATTTTATTTCTTTCTATCTGAATGAATTCCTCTTCACTCATATAATTTATCAGTTCATTATATTCCTCTTCAGAAATTGCAGAAAAAGGATATGCCCTACCTAGAATAGAAAAAACTTGTTCTTTATTTACACCCAAGAATTGCAAAGCCATCATTAATATTTGATGGAATAGTAAATCGAAGGATTTCTTTGTAACCTTGACACTTTCTACCCAACCTCTCATTGCCAAATTAAGTATAGCGATGGCGATAACTAATTTTTCATTCTGAGTTGGAAAGAATACAAAATGTCCAATACTTCCTTGTCGTCTACCCGTACGGCCCATTCTTTGCAAAAATGAGGAAACAGAATAAGGAGATTCAAGTTGTAACACTATATCCAAATCACCAATATCAATTCCTAATTCTAAGGTACTAGTAGCGATAATAATGTTATTCTTACCCAATTTAAACTTTTCCTCTGCGACTTCTCTGAAGTATTTATTGATAGAAGAATGATGGACATAGGATTCAATCCCTTTCCCCTCTAATGAATTCTTTACCTTTTCAGCACCTGTCCTACTATTGGAAAATAATAATGATTTATTGCCGTATGCTCTTTTATAAACTTCTGCAGCAAGTTGATCTTCTAGAACATATTTAACTTCAATTTTTTTAGGTTTATTCTCTTTAGGTGGATCAATAACCCTTCTTTTTCGACTACTACTTCCCTGTAACCACTCACTGATTTGTTCAGGATTTCCTACTGTTGCAGATAACCCAATACGTTGGATATCGTGTCTTGAATAATCTTGTATCCTTTCTAAAACAGCCATTAAATGGACGCCTCTTTCACCCTCAGCGAATGAGTGGATTTCATCTATAACAGTGGCACGTACATTTCCAAAGAGTTCATATTTATTAACTCTTTTATTCATCAAGATTACTTCCAATGACTCTGGGGTAATCATTAAGACACTTGAAGGTTCTTTGAAATACTTCCCTTTTTCTCCTCTAGCAACATCCCCATGCCACTTAAATACTCCCCTATATACAAATGATGAAAGTTTATTTAATCGATCTTCTTGGTTATTAAGTAAAGCCTTAATTGGGGATACATAAATAACCGAAAGGCCATCTAGCCCTTCGGTGTGTATATTATGGAGTACTGGAAAGAATGCTGCTTCCGTTTTACCACCGGCTGTTGGTGCCAATAAGATTAAATTCTTACCATCTATTACTTCAGGAATTGTCATTTCCTGAATCGGCGTTAAACCTCTCCAACCTAATTTTGATATAATACCATTTTGTAGCGGTTCACACAATAAGTGAAAATTACTCATTAGATACCACCTAAAAATTAATAATATGTGCTGATTCACTTTCCGTTTCTTCAACCAACCTACGAATATCAGCATCAAATTCAAATTGCTCTTCTGGAATATAGGAGTCATACATCTCTGACTTATCTAGGATATCAACTAAGGTCCTTAGGAATCCTCTTGGCTTAATGGCGATTTCTCCACCAAATCCTGTTGTCATTTCGTTAACTAGATTTTCTAAAAATGCATTACTAACTTTCGTCGAAGCATCCCAATTAAAAACATCTGCATGTATATCTCTAACTTTTCTAGCAACTGAATTTAACTTTTCTTTATTAAAAGAGTCTAGAAAGATGACAGGTTGCCGTAAATTTCGGAATTGCTCATCCTTCTCCACTTTAAGCCTTTGGTGAAGCGGCTCAAGACTTTTAATCCCTCGTTCACTTTCCATTAATTCTGTAGTTCCTGTATATAAAAAGTAACAGTTAGGGAATCCATTACTATCTGCTTCATCAATAAACAAGCGTAAGTTCTCATAAGCATTATCTCTCATCTGTTTAGTCATTAATTTCTGCACAGTTTCAACTTCATCGAATAAAATTAATAGACCACTGTACCCTGTTGCTTGGACCATATGTAACAGTGCCCTAAAAAACTCAAAAGCATTTTCTCTCGTTACTTCACCAGTAACTTTTAATTCAGTCTTATATTGCCTTGGCACCTTGTCACCTTTCAACCATGCAACTGCTGCTTGAGAAAGCGCTGTGTTACCTTCGTATTTAGCGTTATAGAAGGATCTAACAGCACTAGAGAAAGATGCTGCAATTGCTCCGATGACTTGTAATTCAAGGTCAATCTGCTTTGTCATTTCCTCTTTAAATGAATCACGGTCTTCATCAGGATCTAATCCAGTTATTTCTATAACCTTATCTTCGACACTCAACAGCCATTCTTCCAAGATGAACGTAAAGGCTGGAACATTCTTAATATCCTTTACTCGCATACCATCCATAATTTTTTTATAAAGAACTTCAAATTTATGAAGTGGTGCCTCTTGAGAAATTACAACTGATGAAACAACAAAGTTTTTTTCAAATGCTAATTCTCTTACCGAAGTACTAAAAAATGTTTTACCGGAACCATAATCACCAATAACAAATTTAAAATCTGTTTTCCCATTTTGAATGTCATTTAATTGGCTTTCTATTTGTTCTAACTCCTGTTCAATACCAACTGCAATCTTTTCAGTACCTTCTGCTGGTACAGTACCATTTCTTAATGCTTTAATTATATTACTCGCAACAGATTCACTCATTACACTTTCACCTGCCTAAATTTATCGAATCAATTTATAAACAATAATTTCACCAGCAGAACTGATATCTAACTTCAATTCTCCACTCTTAACCAATTTTCTATTTAAACGCTTCATCATACCGTCTACCATGCCTGCTTCACCAAATTTATTAATAAGCATGCTCTCAATATCTCTTGTTGTTAATTGATTCGTGCGACCTAGCGTTTCTAATATTACCTTTTCCTTTTTGTTTAATGAGAGGCTTAAATTAACCTCATTGTCTCTTACGTTTAACTTAAAACTATTATTCTTTCCTGTAGAACCAATAGTATTCTGCACAGACCTTTTAGGCTTAATGTGTATAAAAGGTAAAACTATTTCTTCAAAACTTGCTCCTCCATGGCTATATAGATCTCTTTCTCCTCCACCGTGATAATATCCTTTATCAGTGTAGGATAATCTATAGTCTCCGATTTGAATACTGTCAGGGACATTATTTCGGGAAATAACATACCTCGACTTAACTTGACTAGCATCATCAATTTTTATATGATGATTGATCTTTGAAAAACCATGATCCGAAGCAATAACTATATGGGCATCATGTGGCAATGTATTGATTAACTCCCTGATACTTGCTTCAAATACTTCTTTTTGTCTTTTATAGAATACAGATAAGCCTTGAGTAGAAGTATGACCTTCCCTATCAAACATATTAAAAATAAGTATGTTAATGCGCTTGTCCATTAATAATGAATCTTTTACTTCTTGTTTCCTTGCTTCACTTTCTGACTTTGTTATATAATTGATTTCACTACTATAGGTAGAGCGTATATCTTTATAAATTGCTTCACGCGAAAGAGAAGTTATTGAAGGTAACATTGCCAAACTGTGACCATAAGATACTTCTCTTTCTCTAAATAAAGATTTAAAGTATGGTTCGACAACTTTCTTCCATGCATCGTATCTCATACCATCAAAAATAACATATACAACTTTACCCGTTTTAACTGGAATCAAATTGGAGATGCTATGATTTAATATAGGCTGTTCTGAACCATGTTCTACCCAATGCTTGTAATGGTCCTCTACAAACTTTGCAAATGATTTTCTAAACACATTTAGGATATTGTTCATTCTTACTTCTAACGCCTCATACCTTTTTGATTCTATAAATGATTCGCTATCTAAACTATACCTAATTTCGCTAAGTTCGTATTCTAAGTCATATAATTTTTCAGTAATAAGTTGAAGCCATTGATTATAATCACTGATAGAGTTGATTAGGTTAATTGAATTTCCTTCTAAATCATATATATTATCAAACCAACTAATTAAGGATTTAAGAAACCTTTGTGCATTCTGTACCGAATTAATCTGATAAGGAACTCCTTCAACAATACTAAATACTTCCTTCAAGTCTTCAAATGAATATCTGTATAACCTTTTTGCCCCTTCTAAATTGAAGTCTTTTAAAACATTCCTAATGCCCGTAATAATCGATGACGGGGAATCTTGATTTTCTCGAACAAATAAAACATAGTCTTCGGCCTTTTGATATAATGATATATTACTTTTTCGAATTAATTTTTCTGCTTGATCTCGTTTTTGAAGATACAATTTCTTATCTTTTCGTTCTATTCTTTCTGCAAGCGTAACTAACTCAAAGTAATCTAAATCCTTTAATTCCTTATAATCATTTCCCATAATATTTTGAAGGTTATCATCTGTTAACTGATTAAATTGCTTCAGCACTAGAGAAATCCATATTGTTTTATCAAATAGTTCAAATAGGCCTTTTCCTATTATATCCCCAACAAATTCTGCATGATGATATCTAAAAACCTTGGTTATTAATTCCTGTAAGTTAATTTCAATATCTAGTGGCTTGTTTGTACTGTATACATCTAAAATATTTCGATAGTAAATATAGCAATCTGCCAAGTCTGATAATTTAGTTGCATCCATATCATAAATTGCTGAAAGTAAGATTAGGTCAGTTTCTTCTCGATTAATGTTCTTTTTTGGTATTGCCTTCCTGTACATAAGTAACCGTTCAAAGACTTTTTCAATTTCTTTTGCACTAAAGTCATTAATTCGTTCATGCCAATTTAAACCTTGTTCAATCTGATTTAGAAAATCTCTTAAATTAACCTCGTGAATAGCCTCACCACATGA
Source organism: Virgibacillus sp. LDC-1 (assembly GCF_030137545.1). GTDB lineage: Bacteria > Bacillota > Bacilli > Bacillales > Amphibacillaceae > LDC-1. The sequence goes on from NZ_JARUVL010000027.1 coordinate 6,308, forward strand.
ACGGATAGTAAAATCACGAATCTTGTTTATAATACTGGGGTTATTAACAATAAAAATATAATATTTTTCATTACCTATACCTTGTTTTACATGTTCAAACCTTTTTCTGAACGCATGATGATCTTCTATCTTATAGACAGTGTGAGGATATAGAAGTGCAATTTCTATATCCTCAATGTTTGTAAATAAGCCATTATAATCCCTCAGAATTATAATAGGGTGCATTGGAGCAGTGTCCTTTTTCAACTCAATATATTTCGCTAAATAATGTATATATATTTCGTTTGTCATTTTATCAATCCTCAATGTCTACAAACTTTATATATTGGTTATCACCAATATTTCCTTGAGCATCTATCATTTTCTTAAATTTCGATAGTAACTCGTGTTTTGGATATGCCTTGTTTGCGAAGGCCTCTATAAGTTTGTTGATATCACGTTCAACAACTTTAGCATCAGCACTTAGCGCATCGTTAATAAAGGCTATTAATTCAGGGTGTTCTTCTAATAATACACGGTACTTATTTGTAACATTTTGATCCAATACCAATCCAAGCATTTTTTCAGCCAATAGAACAGAACTTGACTGCTTCTTTATTTCCTTTAGGTAATTGACTCGTTTCTTGATTTTTTCCCTATTAAACGATTCTGTTAAAGAATTAAGGTATTCATTTATCGCATTATTAATCGCATCTTTATAATGCTCAGGACTTGTGACTATTATTTTATCACCCAAATTAAAACCACAACTACAGGTCCAATTATTTTCTAAAAATCTAGAAGGAGATTCGCGACAAGCCTTATTCCATTCTTTTGCTAGGTCTGCCTTTATATTAATGAAATCATAATCTACACTAATGTTTTCAATATGATTAATTTTTTCTAGGAATAAGTAATCATCACCGTGACTTATATCTTCTATTGATCTAAATACTTCTTGATTATTCTGTTCATGATGCTCAATTACATAAAGTTTTTCATATTGCTTTTTGAGTGTCCTAAACTCCCTCAGTAAGGTTTCTTTTGCATTGTCAAATACTAATGCATCTCCTACTCCCAAACAACTCTCAACCACGTCTATTTGTTTCTTAAGTGCTTGATACTTATCATCCGATGGAATGACTAAATTGTCATCCTTCATTTGGCTAAATACCATTGCCACATCTGATTGGTTACTATGTCCATTTTCCTCATAAAACCAATCAACAATCTTTTGATAAGCATTATCAAGTTCTTTTAACTTACTACCCTCAAACAACTGCATATTTTGCACTACAAAGTATTCTAAACCATCTTTAGAACCATTTGACTCCTCTACGTTCTCAACAAATCTCTTAATAGATTCCACAGTTGTGTATGTTTTATTAAAACTACTTCTTTCAAGATGGATATCACTTTGAAATTGTTCAATTTTACGTAGTAGTAAATCAATATTTTCTAGCGTTTTTTGTTTATATTCAACTAGGTCTTCCCACAACTCTTCTTGGTGTGCTAGGTCTTCCTTTTCAAAACGTCGATTAAATAAAACTAACGATAGTTTCATTAACGGTTCTATATATTTAGTTTCAATAAACTGCCCTAATTGAAACTTGTGAATACTACTTTTTAATGGAGGCTTTATTTGTGATAATTGTACTCGTTCATCACTTTTTACAGGAAGTAAATAACCTTTTTTCATTAATAGTGAAAATAATATTTCAACCGTATTCTTATCAGGGCCGAAGGATGACTTCCTTACGGTTTTATACAATTCGTTATAAGTTACTTCACCTGTATTGGAATTCGATATAGTATCGATTACTAACTTTATTAATTTATTATCATTACTGTTTAGTCTAAATTTGGTTTTTCCTTCAATTTGTTCAACCTCACCAAACTTTTGAACTATATAACTAATAATTCTTTGCTCAATAACAGGTGCTTCATTAAAATCTTTAACTCCAAATATATAATTACTAATAAATCTGTTAAGCATCTGTTCGGATAGCGGAACATATTCATCCGGTCTAATAAATGTATGGTCGCTAAATGAATTTTTTAATGCAGTCATAATGATCGTTTGAACTATTTTTGTAAAAGATTCAGATGATAATTTAACATCATCTAGTTCGCCTTGATAGGTTGAAATTGAACCATTCATATATAAGTTTTGCAGAATGCTTTGTACTCTTTCTTCATCAGTATATATAAATTCCTTTACCTTCTTAATTGCTTCATCTAATTCATTTGTAGCGGAGTATTCATAGTCTTCCTCATATTTTTGTAATACCCTTAAATAGGAGTAATAACGCTTAATTTCTTCAAGTTCTTTTTTTCCTTCTGGCCTCTCCAATTTATTAGATGGTAACCAGCAAATTATATTGTTTAATAAACGTTTATCTAATTCTTTTGTTGTATCCTTGTCATTGCCAAACAGGCTTAAATTAGTAACTTTCCCTTCTAATATCGAATCCACTGCTTGTTTAAAAGATTGTCTTTGGTGCTCAATTTCTAAAAATGTTCCAATTAGCAGATAGTAATCAGTTTCAGAATCTTTAATATCCCTTAAAGCACGGTTTAAAACTTCCTTCTTCCCAATATTATCTATACGACCAAAATGAATTATCCCTTGTCGATCTGTATTATTCCATTTGGCTGCTGTATAACTTGATGGTTCATCATATTGGGAAATTGGTAGCGGCTCTGTCACAAGAGCCTTCATTACTTCGTCCACAATAATAGAACTGTTTTTGTCTTCAAGAGTATTTAAAATCTGTTTAGTATCATTCTTAATCTTAGTTACTACACTAGTGTCCTTACTAATATAGTAAATATTATCCCCAGCAATTTCTTTGTCTAAGAACTCGATGTAACGCCCTTTGTCAAACATTTCATAAAGTATTTTATTTACTTTTATCTCTGCCAAGTCACCTTCAAGTTTTGGATATTGAATCATATATGTCAAATCTCTAACATTATACTCTTCTTCTAAATCCAGGACCTTCAATAGAGTCATTAAGTTTATTAACTTAATTGCATGTTCCTTCTCATCACCTTCAAAAAGTTCACTTACCCTTCCTTTCCCGTCCCCTTCAAGGCCCATATAAAAAGCGTAGATTATTTCAAAAATATCCCTTTTACTTGGGTCTTCCTTTATACGATCTTGGAAGTGAGTGTATATACGATCAGGAGTTACAAGATGCGTTTCATCTTTATCTAGAATACCTTCTCCCTCTTTATTACCTTTAACCTCAGTTAAGATAAAATCGACAAGTGACCTTTGTCGAGATAAAAAGCGAAGAGATTTTGATAACAAATTTAAGGTTTCGGGATGCAATGGATATGTTTTAAGAAATTGATTAAGGTCAGTTTTCTTAAAAGCATTGTACTTATCTTCAATAATTGTTGCAATTTCTTTAATTCTATCCCTGTTATTTTTTACTATTAGCCGTTGGTCAATTATATCTTCTACATCAGTAACAGTTAAACGCAGCATATTCTCTGAAGGAAAACGGTCCCTCATTAACTGGTATACATCCGGTACTGTAATATCATTCAATGCATTAAGAAACGAGCCAATAATCCAAGCAGGAATCTTACTATCATCATACTCTAATAGTTGTTTTAAAAATAAAGCATCATTTCTAGCAGCATTCCCTCTGTCATTCAGATACTCTGACAACTCATCAATTAACACTAGGAGCCCATCAAAGTTTTCTTCCTCTAAATAAGTAAATAAGTACTCAATCCGCTCTTTTCGTCCACGATTAGGATTAAAAAAGGATATTTCTTCTATATTGATAAATTCTTTGGCTGCTCTTGTTAAGGAACGTTTACTGTTTAACTTTTCCTTAATATCGAACCAACTTCTATATTTTTTCTCTGATCTCTCGCTAATGAAGTCTGCAAATTTCTGATTAAATTTGTCATTATCAATAATTGCTTCCTCAAACTGACGAATATAATCACTTTCGTCGGTAAATGGGTAACCTGTAATATCCTCTGCTGCTTTAAAAAACATATCTTCTAAGGAAACATTCGCTCCCCCTTCTTCTGCAACAAGTGGTACAGTAAATATCCTTTTTCCCTCAACAAATAATTTACCTTTTTCAATTGTTTCGCTTCTTAACTGGAGTAATTCAAATGCTTTTTCACTTTGCATTAATAATCCTATTACAGATAAAAAGTGTGATTTACCGGAACCCGGCAAACCAGTAATTTGGAATCCTTTGCCCTTATCTGGCGCTGTTACAATACTATAAAAGAATCTTTCTAAATTCTCTTCAACATTACTAGTGATTACATAACCTTTAAGTAGTTCTTCTCTCTTTTGTTGGTCTGCATTTTTAGATAAATTTTCATTTAATTTTACGATTTTATCTATATCAGGTACCTCAATGATATCCCTAATCTTCACTGTAATCCTCCTCCCCAATTGATAAAACTGTATGCATGTGTTGGTACTAATTCCCTATACTCTTCAGGGACTATAGCAATGATTGTCCTACTTTCTTCCGTTTCTCGCATTAGAACTTTAAGCCACGCTGTTTGATTCTCTGCAAATAACCATTCACAATGATCAATTACTAGAAATTCCTCTTGCTTGTTTTTAAAGAGTTGAGAAATTATATTGACAGAATCATATTCAAATTCCTCTGGAAACATACTATAAGTCTCTATTTGCTCAGCGCTTATTTCTTTTTGTAAATATAAACCCATATCAACGTAGTAATCGTTCCAATAATTTCCAAACCTTTCCACTAAATAGTCTTGAACGCCATTAGTTTTACCACTTTGGTGTTCTCCAATAACGAATAGTAACTTCCTTTTTGCCATTGAGGATAATTTAGAATGTATTTTATGATTCAACATTTCTCAACACCCTTTTAACAAAGTCATGTAATGAAGAGCAGGTAAACTGGTATTGCTCATTTGACCCCATTTTAAAGAACTCTAAATAATTATTTGTAACTAGCCATTTAATATATCTATCTGCTAAGAAGCGATTAATTAAAAAATAATTAAAAGTCTCAGCATTATATAATCTTTCTGTATTTGGAATTCGATTATCCTGAATTTCAAAAAACTCATAGTATAAACTGAATGCAATTGTCTCATTAGTTGGGCGAAATCGTTCATTTACTATAAATATTGTGTCTTTTTTCATTGGATTTTCTTTAACAGATATGATATTAAAATCCCTTAGTACAGTTGTTAAAACTGATAATGTTTTTTCAATAGAGGAAGTCTTATGTTCTGTCATTCGTTGCTTTAAATAATCCATTAGTTCGGTCTTTGTGAAACTTTTGTTAAGACTTCCAGTATACATATCCTTTAACACAATTTGGAGTGTTACAGTTTTTACAACAGTCATATAAAAAAGAATTTCCTTCTTGGTTTGATAACTATCAATTTCACTTAACATTTCGAGAAATGGAGTGTAAACAACATGTCCTTCTTCTAAAAATAAATACCGTTCAAATAATCTTCTTCGATATTTAATAGATGTTGATTCACTAAATGGCATGACATCTTCAAAATACTGTCTTACAGTGTCTTTCTCTTTCTCATACTTTATATACTCAAGTGCCTGTATAGTTTCATCTACAGGCACTCTTTCCGACATGGGCAATATCTGGTCCACTTGTAAACCTCCCATCTATTCAAAAGTCTTCCTTATTTTTTCGGTAAGTAATTCAATATAATCTTCTTTATCATTAATATTTAATTCTTTTAATGCATTTAAGGCGGATTGTGCTTTATTCCTAGTTTTTGTTACAACTTCAAAGGTCGTTGCATCGTGTTTTTTCTGAGAAGACGAGGTTAAATAATCTATTAAATCAACAAAATATTTTTTATGAACTTCATCACTCCAATTTGTTAATCCAAAAATTGTATTATCGTATTTAATTATATAATTACCCATATCGAGTTGTTGCCTTTTCTTTAGGAAGTTATTAATCGTAATGGAATTTCCCGTTATTATTCTCCTTAGTATGGTTTCATTGCTCTCCGTCATTTTATTTAACTTATATAACTTTATAATCTCACTAAGATGTGGATTGTTATTATCTAACAAATTATCCCTAATATCAGATAAACCCATGTATGATTTATTTAGTTGTAACACTTCCTTCACTTTGCTAACTATAACGTTATCAGTTTGTTTATAAAGATATTCCAAATTATAAAGTCTCCAAGCATCATCTTTTAGAATGGATCTATATCTTTTTCGATGATTTAGTAAGACATTTAGCGAAATATCATTATCTAAAGATATTTTCTTGATACTCTTTCTGCTATTAACAAAATTAATAAATTCATGGACACTTATATCTTTTACACTTCCTGTTAAATAGTCTCTTTCAATTATAGAACTATAAACTTCGTCAATTAGTAGACGTTCTTCTTGAGAAAGATTATATAAATTGTAAAATATTTCATTAATTTCATTTTGTAGTTTTAAAACCTTTATTTCATTTTCAATAAGGAAATCCTGCTGATTCATATAATCTTCAAGAATATTTATGTACTCATTACTGCATAAATTTAATTCATAAACCTGACCCTTAGTATTAATTATTTCAGTAACAAGCCTGTTAATTAAATTTAATGTGTTTTTATCTATTTCCGGAATTGGAATATCTTGCAACACTATAGGTTTAACTTGAGCAAAAGCGCGATCTCCTTCTTGCACTAATATAGTGTAATATACATTACATAACTTTGAATTTAATAAGGCAGCAACAAACTCTTCGGAGATTTCCTGTTTCCCTTTTTCATTTAAAACAATATTTAATACACTATCCAAGTTATAGTAGGCTTCGTTATCAATTGCACAAATTAATTTATCACCCGTTTGACGACATAAAACTTTTTTTTGTAAAAACATTTCCTCCTCTCTTGGTCTATGTAATTTAAAATTACTTAAGGTAGTGTCTTTAGTGATTTTACTTGGTTCATTAAACCTATCTAAAAATGCTATTAATTCACCACTTTCTTTTTCAGAACTTTTTTCAGTTTTCCTCGTAATATAAGGTATATATTTATCGTTAAAATTGGTTTTATATAGTTCTAAGTCTCCCCCAACCAAAACGGGTTTAATTATACTTTGATTCGTAGTAAAATTTTGTGCCCTTTGATAATTCATTAAATATGCTTTATCTTTTCCAGTAGTAATACCCCTCGAGATATTATCTGTATATTCCATTAATTTACTATTATTTCCTCTTATAGCAAGGATTAAGTCAATCATGCTTTTATCGGCAAATAAAAATCGGCTATTTTCCAATTTATTGATTTTATTTTGCGAAATTTGATATTTATAAATCGGATTATAAAGTTCTTCTGACTTTTTAATATTATTTTGCGCTTTACTAACATCTAATAAAATTACTTCATTACTTTCTTTCTCGGTATTCACTTTACTCCCTAATAAAATCGCAGTAGGATATGAGTTATCATCAAAAACTCCTTCCCCCATCTTAACAACATATTTTAAATTACTTTCATTAAGAATATATTCTCGTGTTTTTGTGAACTCATATTGAGTTAGAATAGAATCCGGTATAATAAGTCCATATTCTTGGTCTGTATGATCTAAAAAACGTTTAACGAAAAAGTTATAAATATCAATTGTTCTCATATGAACTTCTGAGTACTTTCTTTTGTAATAATCTTTTAATTCACCGCTTAGTTTCGATCCATAAGGGGGGTTACCAACTATATAGTCAAATCTTGTATCCCAAAAAGTACATTTTTTTATGATTTCTTCTGCTTCAATAACTCCAATTTCTTCTTGTATTAGTTCTCCCTTAATATTGGTATATTTATTATTGATGAAAATTGAATGTTCTTGACTTAACTGCTGTTGAATCCCTTCGAGATCGTAATCTTCTTCCCACTTAATTAAACTATCACACTCAAGTATATTTAAATCATCTGTAATGTAGTTATCTAGATCCTTTAACAGTAAATTTATTGTTGTAATTTGGAGCGCAAATGGATCTATATCTGCACCGTATATACAATTTTTTAAAATATGGTAATGTAAATATTTAGATGTCCAGTATTTATGACCTTTAACATATACTCTTTCATTATTATTAATAATCTCATATGTATGGTCACTGAATTTTTCTCTTAATAAATGTAATTTCTCTTCGAATTTTCCTCTTAATATGTCATAGGCCATGATTAAGAAGTGTCCTGACCCGCATGAAGGGTCAAGTACTTTTACAAAGGGCTTTTCTAAAACATTAACTTTACTAATCGTGTTTTTTAATATATATCTAATTACAAAGTCTGGTGTATAAAATTGCCCCAGTTCCTTTCGAGTTTCACGGTCCATAAACTTTTCATAAACATCACCTAAGACATTCTCCGAAGACCCACCAAAGTCATATCGGGTAATATCAAGGGTCTCAATTAGTTTCTCTAAAACACTTTCAAAATCGTTAAGGGACATTTTTTCATATAATTTACTATCAAAAAACTTCAATTCAATTTCACTTTTATTCGGAATTAACCAATCATATATATCTTCTTTATATAGTGGGATATTACGGTAGGAACGATTCATATCTTTAAATGCAAATCTGACTAGTTCTGATAATGTATAGTTAGAGATTAATCCTGACCATTTTTGAAGTCCTATCATAGATAACTTCTGCCCAACTGTAGAATCTAATGCCTCCCCCATTACTCTATCTTCTTCGTTCAACATAAAACCTTTATCTTCGCATATACGAATAAACAAAATTTTATTAAGCAAAGTATATGCAGAACGGTGAATGTATTGTTCATTCCAAGATTGCTTTTCCCCTTTTCTTGATACATTTGCTTTTTTATATTCCTGATTAATCAACTTGTGAAATGTACTTTCATTTTCAAATTTATAATTAAAAATCTTTTTATAAACATCTACTATTTGTTTATGTGATATCTTTAAATCACTAATTAAACGTTGTTTATTTAACATGACTACACCATCCCTTTAAAGCAATCCAACCTGTTGTAACAAGAAGTTAGTTATTCTAGAAGGCTTATAAAAATTTTGAAGTTCATTTCTACTCTCTGTACTATATAAGTAATCAATTATTGATAACGTAGTATTACTATCTAGAGAATGAAAATCATATTTTGCGAGTATTGGTATGTAACGAGTTAATACAATTTTTGCTTTCGAAACAAATTGTTCTTCGTCATAAATTGATTCCTGAAATATTTCAGTTAAGTCACTCTCTCGTTTAACATCACTTTCAGCCAAATCAAATAGTACATTATAATCATGCCTGAAATTTTTGCTCATCTGATGCCAATTCTTTAAACCCTCTTCATTTAATTTTGCTTTCACCCTTGCCATCGATTCCTCTATAAGTCGGATCAATAAATACTTAAAAACTGTATGTATAGCAGTCTTTTCAGCAAAGTATTCTCTAAACCTTTCTAAACTATATCGTCCTTTGTAATCTTCTCTATACTTTTCAAAATTAATTGTAATTAATGTAGATTTTAAATCTTGTTTTAGCGATGATATTTCCTTTAAAAATTGTTCTTTATTGGCTTCAATATTCATATTTAAACCTCCATGATAAAATACCCATCTATTTTTCTATTTTAACATAGGGAATCTGTATATGGACTTGTTTTAAAAAAATAACGACAATAATTCGGGAATTGTCAAGCCTTTTTTTAAATTAAGTAGAATTATCTCTAGTAAAAGTAATCCCTCCAACTGAAACACTATATACACTTTTGGGCTGTCTTTAGTTCAAATAATCTATCTGTGGGATTATATAAATTGTTTACATTCTTTTCTGACGCTCAATTATTCGATTAATATAATTAAGTTCATCTAAATCACAATAATACTTATGCCCATCTTCAAGAGTAATTTGTACAGGATAATATTCAATTGATTCATCTACTTTTATGTCAATATATTTATTAACTCCTGAATGCACAATGTCACAGATGTCCTCCACATAAAAGTTTCTAAGTACCATTATCAAATCCCTTTTACTAAGTATGAATTCCTCTATAACACCATCCTCATAAAGTTCCAATAATACCGTGTTACCTGTTGCATATGTAATCGTTACCTTAGTTGCGCTATTGTAAAAATCATTAATTTCAACTAATTCTTCTACACTTAATTTAAACAACATATCCCCACCTCCCTCGTATTTATTTCAACATTTAAACGGTGAATACTGCTTTTGAATCAGAACTTTATTACTAAAAAATCAAAAAAAGGCGAAGATTTCTCTCTTCGTCTTTTTCCAAATAAATAGGATTCAATTTTTCTACCACTTTTAGACACTCAAAGATTGCATCATCATCCAAAATATACTCACACAAAATAGCATCTATATTTTGTGTGAGATTTTCAAAGGTTTCAAATACACCATCCCTAATCTCTGTATTGAAAACCTCAGTTATAGAATCCTCATTAATAACCTTTGCTAGTCTTTTATCGAACACAAATAAAAAGTACTGATATTGGGCTAACCCCTTGTATTGCTTCCAGTTAATTCTTTTAAAGCGTGTAATAATAAATTGGTAATCCTCATGGTGGAATTCAACAATTTCATTTTCCATTGTTTTTCTTGAGTTATTTGTTTGTTGCATGTGTATCTCCTCCATTATCTTTTGAAAGTTTATTCATGACGACTCTTCAAGATAATGAAGTAAAAACCTTGATTTTATGGGTAGAAAGGCAGTAATAAATAATCTAATAGTTAAGTATACTAACATTCCTAAAGTTGATTTGAGAGGCTGTTTACCCCCAATTTTTGAGCAAAAATGTGCCTTCTACCTAGAACAATCATAAAAGTAAATCAGACCTTATTAAATCAATGTTTTTGTGAATACAATACACAATAGTAATAACTATAATCGCGTACTATAATTAAGTTAATACTTAAGAAAGGAGAACTACGGATGAAATATACTACTGGTTTGGCGGAATATAAGTTAATACCAGAATTTCTAAATGTCTCCTTCACTAAAAATAAAGGTGACATTAGCATTGAGCAATTCGTTAAAAACCTCTATGAGGTAGAAAGGATTGATATATTAGTTCAAATATTTAAATATTTAGAGCCAGAATCTTACTATTTAGGTTATCATGGTTACTTTGATGTTGAGAATGTAAATCCTTTAGTTGATTTTTATACCTCGTACAATGTTGAAACAGGAAAGAGAGAAAGAGATAGAAAAGTAATTACTTATCACACCAATATAGATACAGGGATACTTAAAAAACATGCCTATAGTCTCTTTGAACTCCAAAAAGAACTTAATGAAATATTAGATGGTATTAACGCTGCACAAAAATAAAATAAAAATATTGCTTCCGTTTACCGTGATGTTAGTAAATTAGATGCACACATTATTTGGAAGCACCATGATCGTTTATTCATCGATGCCATGGAGGAAGTATTTTTAGAAGAGGTAATACAAGATATAGATATAAATCAAATAAATTTTGAAGAATATGACCCTAATATCTCACTCTCTAGGGAAGAGAAGGAAGAAGAAGATCATTTAATCCTAGAAAAAGTTCTTAAAGTAATTAAAGAGAAAGAAAAGAAAAATAAGAAACCTAATATGATTAATTTTGACTTAGATAGATATAACAGAATGAAAACATTAATGGATAGTCCCCATTTTGATCTTTCAAATGATAATTTTCTAATTGCCAAATTTGCAGGTGCGGCTACTCCTTTACTAGAAAAAAGACTTAAAGAGGTTAATTTGCAATATGGTCAGCCAGTTCGTAACCCAGATACAAAAGTATGGAACTATACAATTAACTATTCTACGAATTTTATTGGATTACTATATCGTCATTTTTTAGATTACGTAAATTTAATGATGGACAATCTTGGATATATTCCAACTTGTGCTTGGTGCAAAACACCTATAAACCCAACTCCACAACAATTACCGTGGTTAAAAAAGGGTTACAATATTTACTGCTTAGAGGCTAATCAAGATCCGAATGACAGTTGCAAGAGAAAAGGCACAACTAATAAACAGAATGAGAAAAGGAGGAAACAAAGGGAGCGGAAAAACCAAGTCAAACCAAAAATCGAATCTATTGCTGATAGGAAAATTAAAAACCACATAACGGGTAAGAATTTACTTACGGCTGAAGAACAAGGTGACTTAATTCTTCAATCGATAAATGTGAATCTTAATCAAAAATTCAATTAAGGGGGAAATGTTTATGCAAAAGTTAAAGAAAGAGCATGAATACTATTCAGAGAACAGTATTGAAGATGAATTTTTACAATTAAAAAGGACAATAATTAAAACTGCAATTGAACACAGACAAAATGCTTTAGACACATCTGTCAAGAGTCATGCTGGATACTTATTAAGAAAACATAATTACGGCAAAATAATGGCAGATTACAATCGTGAATTGAAAAAGATTGACTATTTAGGGAGTGTAAACTGAACTGTGTAAGTAGGAGAGCGTACGGCTCTTGCTTCGCAGTTCAGTTTTTTTATTGTAAGATAAAAATATAGCGATTGGGAGGTTATTCTATTGACCAAGTCAAAGCGA
>NZ_JARUVL010000028.1 GCF_030137545.1 Virgibacillus sp. LDC-1
ATTGATTACTACAATAATAAACGGATTAAAGAAAAATTGACTGGAATGAGTCCAGTTGAATACCGGAAACAAACCAGCCAATTATCTGCTTAATAATTTAGTCTAACTTTATGGGTTCAGTACATTGAATGGATGAGAAACCTCTTTTTTAATTTTATAGAAAGCCGATCCGACTAAGTAAGCCAAGCAATACGAATGCTGCAATAATAATCCAGAGCAAATTTTTGCGTATGCTTCGTGGGATTAGCCGTTTTTTATTCCAGCGATTCGGATCGAATTGAATCGTATCATCATCCGAATAGCGCTGCCGATTGCGCCAAGGCGAAAAAGGATGAACATTACTTAAAAGAAGTGGTGCCAATGCAAAGCCCCCAATTAATCCGAAAATATGTGCTTCTTGGTTAATACCTGGGCGCAAGAAGGTCATGATGAGTCCGATTATAAAAATGGTCAGAACAATTATAGCATTTGCTTGATCAATTAATGTTTTTCGGAAGAACACCATAAATAAATATATTCCAAATAAGCCAAAGATGGCGCCTGATGCACCAAGGTGAAAAAAGAAGGCATCGGGATTCATGAGATAAGTGCCGAGGTTTCCAGCAAATCCGCTACCAATGTAGGCAACGAGAAATTTACCTTTACCAAGCATTTGCTCTAATGCTGGACCAAATAATACGAGTGAAAAGGAATTAAAAAGCATATGCATAACATCACCATGAAGAAAGATAGGGGTGAAGAGTCTCCAATATTCTCCTTCAGCGATAAAATAGTTATTACCGATTCCCCATTGCTCGATTTGAATGCCAATTGGTAGCTGAAGTAAATCGATTATGAGCCACAACACAATGTGAATGATCACAAGTGTAGAAACAATCGGGTAAAAGTGGATAAACTCCTTTATACTTCGTTCTGTTCGAATAAACATATGTGTCCCCCTATAATTAACCTGCTTTTTTCGGTATTATTAGTGTAATAACAAAAGATTGATTTATGACATCTTTAGATTACTAAAATATAGAAACAGATGGAAATGAAAACAATTGATTAGTGAGGGAATAATGAATGATAATCGGAACAGGAATAGATATCATTGAATTAAAACGAATAAAACAAACGATGGAACAACAGTCTCGTTTTGTATCGCGTGTACTAACAGAAAGAGAAAGAGCGTATTACCTTCAAATAACAAGTCAACGTAGAAAAGTAGAATTTCTTGCTGGCCGCTTTGCTGCCAAGGAAGCTTTTGCCAAAGCTGCTGGTACAGGGATTGGATCACTTGGATTTCACGATATGGAGGTTTTAGCAGATGAACAAGGTGCCCCAATAATGACTGTGACAGGATATGAAAGCTATTCCATTTTCGTCTCGATAAGTCATAGTGAAGCGTATGCTATTGCTCAAGCAATCATTGAAGGGAAAGAATAGAATATCACTCATGATTTAGTTGGTTTGCATAATTAGAAAGGTTGTCTCATATATTTTAGTGCGGGTAGGAGGGAACAAGTTGTATATTGTTACCGCAAAAGAAATGTACGAAATCGATCATTACACAATGCATGAGATAGGATACGGAAATCTATTGATGGAAAATGCAGGAAGAGCTGTTGCAGAACGAATCATATTGAAGGTGAAGAAGACGGATTCGATTGGGGTCTTGGTAGGCGGAGGAAACAATGGCGGAGATGGCTTTGTAATTGCTCGAACACTTCATAATAGTGGCTATCATGTAAAGGTAATGCAAGTCGTCCCAGACGAAAAAATGGCGGAAGCAACGAAAACTCATCGGCGCTTATTTGTACGTTGCGGTGGTTTAATTGAGCAAGCGGACAAGCGAACAAATTGGCAGCATTTTTTTGAGGAATGGAATATTGTCGTAGATGCAATGGTTGGAATTGGGGTGAAAGATCCACTACGCGATCCAATTTCCATGTATGCTTCGATGATAAATGAACGAGCACAGGTTGTTATTTCAGTAGACATTCCATCTGGTCTGCCAGCCGATGAAGGGGTATCCGAGTTTCTAGCTGTTCAAGCAGATTACACTATTGTAGTTGGGGCGGTAAAAGTGAGTGCCTATATTCAGCACACGGCACCATATTATGGACAATGGGAAGTTGTATCGATTGGACATCCGCAGCAAGCCTATACACGTTCTACCAATCGCTTGGAAGTGACGAAAGAGTCGTTTTGTTCCACGATGCCAAAACGAAAAAAAGATGCACATAAGGGAAATCATGGCAAAGGTCTTATTATTGGCGGGAGTGATGATATGCCAGGAGCGCTAGCATTATCGGTTCGAGCGGCTTTGCGATCAGGAACAGGGCTGTTAACGGCTGCATCTACTGAAAAAGCAATTGACCGTATTGCTAGTTATACCGTAGAGGCCATGTACAAAACACTCCCCTCTCAAAATGGCTCTTTAATAAACAATCGAGTGCTTTCCTTCGAGCCTTATGACGCATTGGCAATCGGAATTGGTATGGGTAGACAAAAAGAAACAGAAGCACTTGTCGAACAAGCTATTCGAGAAGCTGCTTGTCCTATAATCGTAGATGGAGATGGAATCTTTCATCTGAAAGGTGTTTTATCCGATGTAAAGTATCGTACCTATCCAACGATCATCACGCCGCATCCTGGTGAAATGGCTAGACTCCTGGATCTGTCAATACAGGAACTATTGCTTCAACCGTTTCGCTATTCCGTCGAGCTTGCCAAAGCGTATCATATGTTTGTTGTTTTAAAAGGCCCTTACACTATCATTACAGCTCCAGATGGAAGGCAGGCTGTCAATACAACAGGAAATCCTGGCTTGGCAAAAGGCGGAAGTGGAGATGTATTAACAGGGATTCTTTTAGCAATGGTGATGCAGCAGCAGGGCATTTTTCAAGCATTGTGTAATGCATGCTTCGTGCACGGCATGTCGGCTGATCTACAAATGATCAATAACCATTCCACACACGATCTACTTGCGTCAGATGTAGTGGAAGGGATTGCCAACGTTTATCGTACATTTTCTTGTTAGTTATGTGGTGCAGTTCCCTTTGTCCTAGTCTAGAACTACACCTTGAATAGCTACGAAGCGCTATTCTAGGAAATGGTAACCACGATTGTTACCATGGTCGACAGCAAAGGAGACAAGGGAGATATGTCCATGTTTAGAAAATCGAGTATCATATTGGTAGCCCTGCTAGGCTTGGTTTTTTTACTGACAGCCTGTGGTGAAAAATCACAGGAAGCGGTTGTTAAGAAATTAGAGAACAAGCTTGGGGAAATGAACGGGTATAAAGTAAAAGCGGAAATGAATATGAATACTGGTGAAAAAGAACAATCCTACAATATTGATGTATGGCATAAGAAAAAAGAATTCTATCGTGTGGCCCTTTCTAGTAAGCAGGATGAAAAAGGAAACCAAATTATTTTAAAAAATGAGGACGGTGTCTTTGTTTTAACTCCTGCACTGAACAAGAGCTTTAAATTTCAAACAGAATGGCCAGAAAATAGTAGTCAACCTTATTTATTTCAATCGCTTGTCCATGACATCGTAAAGGACAAGGATGCATCATTTAAAGTAACGGATTCACATTATGTGTTTCAAACAAAAACAAATTATCAAAGCAACAACAATTTGCCATACCAAGAAATTTATATTGATAAGAAAAGCTATACCCCTGTACTTGTAAAGGTAAAGGATAAGGATAAAAATGCCTTGGTGGAAGTGAAATTTTCCAATTTTGATATGAATCCAAGCTTTAAGGAAAAGGATTTTGTCCTTGAAGATAACATGACAAATAGTGTTGCCGACCTTCCAGTATCGAGTAGTGTTGATGAACAGCCATTTTCGGTCGTCCTGCCGTCATTTACAGCTGGAGCGGAATTAAAGGAAAAGAAGGAAATCGACTTAGAAAACGGAAAACGCGTTATTATGTCTTTTGCTGGTGAGAAAAACTTCACGATATTACAAGAAAAAATGGATGTAATGCCAACCTTATCCTCTCCACAAGAAGTAAAGGGAGATATCGTGAATTTAGGCTATGCGGTTGGTGCAATGACCAATAATACGATTGAGTGGCAACATAATGGAATGAATTTTTATTTAGCAAGTGAAGAATTGACGAAGGAAGAATTGATCGAAGTAGCACAATCGGTTGCGGCTAAAGAAGTGAAATAAATGACGAACAAGAAGAAAAGCAGATTCTTAACAAGATAAGAGTCTGCTTTTCAGTTCGTTTACACTACTTTTAGAACGCGTCTTTCAGCTGGCCTTCCCATAATATTCATTTGACACCCGTATAGCGAAGAGAAATAATAAGGTGTATAGATGGAACGTTTGAGTAAGATCGATAGTGGGAGGAGCTAGTCACAATTGGCACAATTATTTTATCGTCCAACATGGGCCGAAGTAGATCTATCGGCAATTGCATTTAATATACAACAAATAAAGAAAAAGCTTCCAAGCGAAAGTAAAATTATTGCAGTCGTAAAAGCAAATGGGTATGGGCATGGCAGTGTACAGGTTGCCCGTAAAGCGCTCGAAGCAGGAGCCTATGGACTAGCAGTAGCATTGTTAGAGGAAGCGATTGTGCTTCGTGAAGCCAATATTGAAGCTCCGATCCTCGTGTTAGGTTGGGTTTCCCCAGAAGGGGCGGTAATTGCAGCAGAAAAAAACATTACATTAACCTTTTTTCAAAAAGAGTGGTTAGAAGCTGTTCAAACGATTGCATTGCCAAAAATATTGCACGTTCATATGAAATGGGACACGGGAATGGGGAGAATTGGTATTCGGAGTGAGCAAGAATTAGTAGAAATAACGGCAGAGCTAGCCAAAAGTAAGGACATAAACCTTACAGGAGTTTTCACCCATTTTGCAACAGCGGATGATTCTGAACTTACTTATTATGAGGAGCAACAAAAACAATTTGAATCCTTATTGGCAAGCTTCCAACGATTGTGGACAAAGCCAGTTGCTGTTCATATCGGAAATAGTGCAGCAGCCATCCGTTTTCCGAGTCAGATGCATAATTGCATCCGTTTTGGCATATCCATGTATGGGCTGTATCCTTCCCTTTATATGAAAGCAGCTCAGCAAATTACGTTAAAAGCCGCATTTTCCTTGCATAGTAAATTAGTCCATGTAAAGCAAGTAGAACCTGGTGCGTCAATAAGCTATGGAAAAACGTACACAGCGAAAGACAAAGAATGGATAGGAACGATTCCATTTGGTTATGGTGATGGCTGGAGTCGAAAGCTTCAAGGGACGGATGTGTTAATCGACGGCAAACGGATGCCAATTGTAGGAAGAATCTGTATGGATCAAATGATGATTAAGTTGGATCAGCCATATGCTATAGGTACGAAGGTGACCTTAATAGGTGAGCAGGACGATAGTCGGATTGATATAGATGAAATCGCAGCACATTTAGACACCATTAATTATGAAGTCCCTTGTATGATTAACGAAAGAGTGCCACGCTTATTTCATAATTAAAAGGCGATGAAAAAGAAAGACATTAGCATGTATTTACCACAAATTGGTTAGACTAAAACCGAAAAAGCGATTTTTTTAGTGAAAATTGCAAAGAACCCTTTGCAATTAAGTCTTTAGAATGATATTATTATATTGAATTTCCATGAGGTCGTGATTAACTAGCGGATAGTCGTTCAACTTTGGTGGAGGTGCATGGTTTTGTCAGAGGGCTTACAAGAGATTTTGGTACGGCTACCAAAAAACCTGTTAAATGAGGTGGATGGCATAATGAAGTATGAAAATAGAGATCTAAGTGATTTCATCTGTCAGGCTACAAAGAACTATTTGGATAAGAAGAAACAGGAACACGTAAAGAACTTTTATGAATCCATGCAGCGCGGATACGAAGAAATGGCAGGAATCAATCTCTCCATTGCTTCAGAGGCTTTTCAAGCTGAAGAGGAGGCTGAAATCACCTTAGAGCGTACTGTGATCGGGGTGTAGCATATTGATCGTACAAAGAGGCGAGGTGTATTTCGCTGACCTTTCCCCTGTCGTTGGATCAGAGCAGGGGGGCATTCGCCCAGTATTGATCCTACAAAATGATATCGGAAACCGTTTTAGTCCTACTGTTATTGTTGCTGCAATTACTGCGCAAATCCAGAAGGCCAAATTACCTACTCACGTAGAAATTGATGCGAAGCGATACGGCTTTGATCGCGATTCTGTCATTTTGCTTGAACAAATAAGGACACTGGATAAGCAACGATTAACCGATAAAATCACCAAACTTGATAACGAAATGATGAAAAAAATTAACCATGCACTTGAAATCAGTCTTGGTCTGAAGGAAATGTATGGTCATTAAAGAATCCCCTTAGGTGTATAAACTTTGGGGATTTTTTGAATTGGTTTGTTAAATTTTTTTGATATTTATTTAGTTGTAACTATAAGGCGTACATTATTATATGGTAAAATGATAGAGAAACAAAATTTTTCAATTTGTATGAAAGATGAAAAATCAGGGCGGATAGTTGCATGAATGAAAACGGTATGCAAGAATATTTGTAACATGAATGAAGATTATTTGGAGGGAAGTAAATGGACAAACATATCAAGCAAATCGCTTTACAACATAGTGATGAAATTGTACAAATGTGGCTAAATGAAATTCATTCATTAAAAAATGAAAATTATACAGCGACTATTTCTGGTGATCTGTTTGAGAGTACGAATCGTGAATTTGTTAATGTCATCTTTGATAGTATAAAAAATCATGGCTCCATGGAATCACTCGAACAATTCTCGGAGAAGATTATTCACCTTGGATGGCCGTTAAGCTATATCACGGACGGACTACAGGTTTTTCGACGTGTGACGATTGAATTTATGTTAACACAAACGGATAAAGTAGATTCTGCTTATTTTGCGAATGTGATGACAAGTGTTGATTTATGGATAGAGCCTATTATTCGTCAGCTCGTAAATGAATATTCGGGAAGCTGGGAAAATATAGTCTCATTGCAACGGTTAGCATTGCAAGAGCTTTCTGCACCATTAATTCCTGTACTTGATGATATTACCGTCATGCCTTTAATAGGTACGATAGATACAGAGCGTGCAAAGCTCATTATGGAAAATCTATTAGATGGTGTTATTCGCCATAACTCAGAAGTAGTATTAATTGATATAACAGGTGTTCCTGTTGTAGACACGATGGTGGCACATCATATTATTCAAGCAGCAGAAGCAGTACGTTTAGTAGGAGCGACATGTATACTCGTAGGAATTCGACCAGAAATCGCCCAAACGATTGTTAACTTAGGGATCAACCTAGATAAATTCCCAACGAAAAGCTCATTAAAGAAAGGTTTTATGAGTGCGCTTGAATTAACAAATCGACGAATTGAAGAACTTGATTCTAAATCAGCGAATATTGAAAGCTTGATAGATTCCATAAGAGGGGAGTGAGGGATTTTGCGAATTCCAATACTCAAGCTACATAACTATCTACTTATTTCGATTCAGACGGAAATAGATGATAACACAGCGATTCAATTTCAAGAAGATCTCTTGAACAAAATCCATGAAACAGGTGCAATCGGGGTTGTTATTGATTTAACGTCAGTGGAAATCATTGACTCTTTTATCGCCAAGGTGCTAGGAGATGTCGTGACCATGTCCGATTTAATGGGAGCGAAGGTAGTTCTAACAGGTATTCAACCAGCAGTAGCGGTGACCTTAATTGACCTAGGCATTCATTTGCGAAACGTGCCAACGGCATTAGACTTAGAACAAGGTTTGATGAAACTTCATCAGGAATTGGGGGAATAATTATGAGCCTCCAATCCTGTGTGACCATTCAAAAAGAGTGGGATATTGTTGGGGCAAGACAGGTTGGACGCGACATTGCCAAGAAAATTGGATTTGGCACCGTTGATCAAGCCAGGATTGCTACAGCAATATCAGAATTAGCTCGAAACATATACTTGTATGCTGGGAATGGGAAAATTTGTTTTGAAGTAATTGACAACTTAGATCAAAAAGGCATGTGTATTAAAGCAATTGACACAGGACCTGGAATACAGGATATTGGTCTTGTCATGGAGGATGGTTTTTCTACTTCTGGCGGACTTGGTGCTGGACTTCCAGGCGTAAAGCGA
Source organism: Virgibacillus sp. LDC-1 (assembly GCF_030137545.1). GTDB lineage: Bacteria > Bacillota > Bacilli > Bacillales > Amphibacillaceae > LDC-1. Next base: position 8,131 of record NZ_JARUVL010000028.1, read on the forward strand.
TTGATGGATGAGTTTAGTATCACCTCAGATAAGGATAAAGGAACAAACATAACAACGATAAAGTGGGTACGATAAAGGAATTAAAAGCGAGATTTCACTTGCTGAAATGGTAGTGTTAAGGCAGGAATCTTTCCTGCCTTTTCTTATACCTTAACTAATATTTACTGTTTGAATATTAGGAGGTTCAATTTTCGTCCTCTTTTTCAGTGCAGGAGGTATATCTGTGGACAATATTAAATTGGATGCAGTTAATTATAAAGAATTATTAAAGCTATTTATCGAAACGCAGGATGAAAAAGCGTTGTATGGTGCTGAACAAATTACGAAATCCTTTATTAAGCAAAATATCTTGCCGGAAGAGATTGTAAATCTACATATTCAAGCACTTGCTGAATTGTACCCGAATGTATATGAAGAGGTTCAACGGGCGATGAACTTTCTCGTAGAAACAATGATTTCGTATGGACTTGCAATGCAGGAATATCAAACATTACGAGAAAAGCAGCTTGAGCTCCAATCAGAGATATCTGTTGCAGCCAATATGCAAAAAACATTATTAGCTACAACCACACCAAAAGTAGAAGGACTAGAAATTGGTGTAATTAGTGTTCCTGCGCATCAAATGAATGGGGATTACTATCATTTTATCCGTTGTAAGGATGGCTCTATTGGTGTTGCGCTAGCAGATATTATCGGGAAAGGCATTCCTGCTGCATTGTCTATGTCCATGATTAAGTATTCAATGGATAGTTTTCCAGAGCAATCAATGGAGCCGAAAAGTATATTAAAAAGTTTAAACCGTGTTGTTGAGCGTAATGTAGACCCAAGCATGTTTATCACGATGTTTTACGGACAATATGTTCCTCATGAAAGTATGTTTCATTTTTCCTCGGCAGGACATGAGCCTGGGTTTTATTTTAGTGCAAAGGAAAAGCGTTTTTATGAAATAGAAACAAAGGGTCTTGTTCTTGGTGTATCACCCGATTCAGAATACCCGCAATACAAACAGAAAATCGATAAAGGAGATATGATCGTTCTCCTTACAGATGGTGTAACAGAGTGTAGAAAAGATGACCGCTTTATTGAGCGAGAGGAAGTGCTACAAATTATCGAGCAACATATGCATTTGCCTGCTCAAGAAATGGTTCAACAAGTATATAAGTATTTTGAACAGCTACAAGATTTTCAATTAAGAGATGATTTTACGCTCATTATTATGCGCAAGGAAGTTTAAGGGTGCGTGGAAAAGGGTAAAAGTTTTTTACTAAGCTATTTCTTATTGTTTGCAGGTATTAAAAACGTAGGATTACCTTTTTGAAAAACGTACGTTTATAAACTTTAATAGTAGGAGGATGTAAATGAATTTATCGATAGATGTAGTGGAAATTGCGGAAGGTTCCGTCGTTAATTTGGTTGGAGAGATTGATGCGTACACAGCCCCTAATTTAAAAAATGCGCTGTTGCCATTAACAAAAAAGGAGAATAACCTCGTTCAGGTCGATATGGAACAAGTAAGCTATATGGACAGTACGGGACTTGGTGTGTTTGTTAATGTCTTAAAATCATCGAAAGAGCATGGAAGTAAGCTGCAGCTTGTAAATCTACAAGAACGGGTATTTCGTTTATTTAAGATCACAGGTCTACATGAAATTATGGATATTAATGCGGTGATTCGAGGTGGAAAAGGATAATGGAGACATTTGATTTTATTGAAATGAGAATTCCTGCCAAAGCGGAATATGTTGGAGTGGTACGTCTAAGCATTTCTGGTATTGCAAATCGGATGGGCTTCTCCTACGAGGATATTGAAGATTTAAAGGTGGCGATATCCGAGGCAATTACGAATGCGGTATCGCATGCATATACTGCAGAAGACAATGGAGAGGTTACAATTGGTTTTGGAGTTTATTCAAATCGTTTAGAAATTATGGTTGCTGACCATGGTGGCAGCTTTGACTTAAAGGATATAAAGGACGGCACTGGTCCATATGAGCAAAATGAATCGGTGGAAAATCTTCGCGAGGGTGGATTTGGTTTATTTCTTATCAAGGCATTGATGGATAAGGTAGAAATTAACAACAATTACGGGGTTATCGTCTTAATGACAAAATACCTGAGCGAAGCAGAGGTGGACCTTGATGGCGACCAAGTCTCAGCCACACAATAGAGGAAGAGATGAGGTATATCAATGGATTGAAGAAGCCCAGCGAGATCCATCAAATGAACAGGTGAAAGAGCAAATCGTCCTTAACTATAAAGACCTTGTTGAATCCATTGCTAGAAAATACTCCAAAAATAGTATTATTCATGAAGACTTAGTCCAGGTGGGAATGATTGGTCTATTAGCAGCAGTAAGCCGTTTTGATGTTACAATTGGTAAGTCCTTTGAAACGTTTGCTATTCCAACCATTATTGGCGAAATCAAACGATTTATTCGTGATAAAACGTGGAGTGTTCATGTGCCACGAAGAATTAAGGAACTTGGTCCGAAGATAAAACGAACGGTGGATGAATTGACGACCGCAAATCAGGCATCTCCAACCGTAAAAGAAATTGCAGCACATTTAGAGGTAACCGAAGAAGAAGTGCTAGAAACAATGGAAATGAGTAAAAGCTATAAAGCGTTATCTGTCGATCGTAAGGTAGAGGCGGATTCGGATGGTAGTACGGTAGCTATTCTTGACTTGATCGGAAATAACGAAGATGGTTACCATCAGACAGATTTAAAAATGTTGCTCGAAAAAATGCTACCACTTTTAACAGAACGAGAGCAGCTTATCCTGCAATATACGTATTTTGAAAATAGAAGCCAAAAAGAAACTGGAGAATTACTTGATATATCCCAAATGCATGTATCTAGACTGCAGCGCCGCGCATTAAAAAAACTTCGTGAGGCCATACAAAGTGATCGTACGGAGGTATTGGATTGAAAAGCCCAAATAAAGTAGATGTAGCAGTATACCAACAACCGAAACACGGCTATCGATCATGTGGTGACAGCTATTATTATATTGAGAAAGAAAATGAATTTGTTTGTGCGTTGGCAGACGGTTTAGGAAGCGGAGAATTTGCAAGAGAATCCTCGCAGGTAGTGGTAGATATTATTCGGGATCATATTGACGCATCCGTTGAAGAACTATTAACGATATGCACCAAGCAGCTACTTGGGAAGCGGGGCGCAGTATTAGGGATATTAAAGATAGATTTTAAAGCAAAAACCTATACATATTCCTCTATTGGCAATATAGGAATAATGACGATAACAGAAGATAAAAAGAAAAAGCGGAATATTCCAAATGCCGGGTACTTGACTGGATATTCACGTCCGTTTAAAGTAATGCAGGGAAAATTGGAGGAGAGCATGAATTTCATTATGTTCTCCGATGGTGTATCGGATACGGATTTGATGTACCCCTTTTTGTTAAATATGGATGTGCATGATGTCATTCATTCCTATGAAAAAGCAGTTCGACTGCCGAGAAAAGATGATACGACCTTAATTGCAATGCGATATGAAGCGTAAAACCGACGAAAAGTCGGTTTTTTGTTTGGGAAAAAATCAAGAAGCGTATATTTCTGATAAAGAAATGGCTGACAGGTGATAGAGAATCGGATTGCCATCTTGAAATGAGCTAGGAGGTCTGCTAGGAAACTGCTTCATTCTTTGATAAAATAATGAATGTATATGAAGGAGGATGAAACGTGTCTGATTTAGAAAAAGAATTAATTCACTGGGTCGGCAAGGAAACCCAGATTAAACCGAGTACGATAGACAAAGTGATTGCGCTATTAAATGAAGGAAATACAGTTCCATTTATTGCACGTTATCGGAAGGAAGCAACTGGTGGTCTTGATGAAGTTCAAATTAAAACGATTCAGGAAAAGTGGCACTATGCCGTTAACCTAGCTGAGCGAAAGCAGGAAGTGATTCGCTTAATCGAAGAGCAGGGAAAGCTGACCGAAGAGCTAGAACGAGAAATTAATGGAGCAACCCAGCTCCAGCGTGTAGAAGACTTATATCGCCCTTATAAACAGAAGCGTCGCACAAAGGCGACCATTGCCAAGGAAAAAGGATTAGAACCGCTAGCGGAGAAAATATGGAAGCAAGAAAAAATACATATAGATGACGAAGCGGCTAGGTATATTTCAGAAGAATATGAGCTACACACAATTGACGATGTGCTAGCAGGGGTAAATGATATTATTGCCGAATGGATATCAGATGATCCCGAATATAGAGAAGTAATTCGTGAGGAAACGTTTAAGCGAGGAATCATTCAATCAGAAGCAAAAAATGCGGACAACGATGAAAAACAAGTATATGAAATGTACTATGAATATAGTGAGCAAGTTCGTTCGATTGTTTCCCACCGCATTTTAGCGCTGAATAGAGGGGAAAAGGAAGATATTATTAAAGTGAATGTCGAGCCCCCAGTTGAGCGGATACAAGCATATTTACAGAAAAAAATTGTGCGTAGCCAAACGGACGGTAAGCTGAAGGAATTACTTTTAGCGGCAATTGATGATAGTTATCGACGTTTAATTCAACCGTCCATTGAGCGTGAAATTCGTAATACACTCACAGAACATGCCGAAGAACAAGCAATTGATATCTTTTCTAAAAACCTAAAAAACTTACTATTACAGCCACCATTAAAAGGTAAAACCGTACTTGGTGTAGACCCTGCCTTTCGAACAGGATGTAAGCTTGCGGTAGTTGATGAGACAGGAAAGGTGCTTTCTGTCGGAGTGATGTATCCAACCGCTCCCAAAAATGATATTGCTGGCGCAGAAAAGAAAGTCATGGAGCTAATACAGTCCTTTGATGTTGCCTTAATCGCTATCGGAAATGGTACAGCGTCTCGAGAAACAGAGCAGTTTATATCCGATGTAATTGCGAAGCATAAGCTGACTATTCCATACATTATTGTCAATGAAGCTGGTGCAAGTGTTTATTCTGCTTCAGAGCTTGCAAGAGAGGAATTCCCGGACTTACAAGTAGAAGAAAGAAGTGCAGCCTCTATTGCGCGCAGAGTACAGGATCCGTTAGCAGAGCTTGTTAAAATTGATCCGAAGTCCATTGGTGTTGGACAGTATCAGCATGATGTAAGTCAAAAATCGCTGAACGAGTCGCTTAGCTTTGTAGTAGAAACAGCTGTAAACCATGTTGGGGTGAATGTGAATACAGCTTCCACATCGTTATTACAGCATGTATCTGGACTGAACAAAACGGTTGCCAATAATATTGTTGCGTATCGCTATGAAAATGGTAAATTTACGAATCGCAAGCAACTAAAGAAGATACCGCGCCTTGGTGCGAAAACGTATGAGCAAGGGATCGGCTTTTTACGTATTATTGATGGGGATCATCCACTTGATCGGACACCAATCCACCCAGAAAGCTATGCGCATACAGAGAGGCTATTGGAAATGCTCGATTGTAGCTTAGCAGATATAGGTACTGAGAAGCTGCGCGCAAGCTTACAGCAGATGGACGTAAAAGCAGTGGCAGAAAATCTTGATATTGGAGAGCTAACCTTACAGGATATTATCGCTGCTCTAAGCAGACCAGAAAGAGATCCACGCGATGATTTTCCACAGCCACTCTTAAAGCAAAATGTTTTGTCATTAGAAGATTTAAAGCAAGGAATGGAAATGCAAGGAACGGTTCGTAATGTCGTAGACTTTGGTGTCTTTGTCGATATCGGAGTAAAACAAGATGGGCTCGTGCATATTTCTAAAATGTCCGATAAATTTGTAAAGCATCCAATGGACATTGCCTCTGTTGGAGATGTGGTAACCGTTTGGGTGGAATCTGTTGATTTAAATAAGGGTAGGATTGCATTATCTATGGTGAAGCGTTAAATGAAAATAGGGTCAGATGCTACGATAGCATTTGACCCTATTGTTTTTGTGAATCGTTTATTCTTGTTCACTTGCTGCTTCTATTTCACTTAAGGAGATGTTCATTGCTTTTGCAACACCTTCACCATATGCTGGATCTGCTTTATAGCAGTGATCAATATGGCGCAGCTTAATGTGGTTTTCTACACCCTCCATATTTCGTGCAGTATTTTCAAATAGCAATTGCTTTTGCTCCGCACTCATTAAGTTAAATAGCTTTCCAGGCTGCTCGAAATAATTATCATCATCTTCACGGAAATTCCAACGATCCCCATCACCATAAATAGGAAGTGCAGGCTCTTTATATTCTGGTTGGTCTTGCCATTCACCGTAAGAGTTTGGACCATAATGCAATCTGCTGCCATGGTTTCCGTCTACTCGCATAGCACCATCACGATGGAAGCTGTGGAATGGACATTTTGGTTGGTTGACAGGAATTTGATGGTGATTTACTCCGAGACGATAGCGTTGAGCGTCTCCATAGGAGAATAATCTACCTTGCAGCATTTTATCTGGTGAGAAGCTAATACCAGGGACTACATTTGCAGGTGTAAATGCAGCTTGTTCTACTTCAGCAAAATAGTTTTCTGGATTTCGATTTAATTCAAACTCTCCTACTGGAATGAGAGGAAAATCTTTTTTATACCATACCTTTGTGAGATCAAAAGGATTGTATGGCATGTTATTTGCTTCTTCCTCTGTCATCACCTGGATGTACAATTTCCATTTTGGGAAATTACCATTCTCTATGTTTTCATATAAGTCTTTTTGGTGACTTTCACGATCTTTTCCAACAAGCGCTTCAGCAGCTTGATCTGTTAAATTATCAATTCCTTGTTGAGAACGGAAATGGAATTTAACCCAGACTCTTTCGTTATCCGCATTGATCATACTAAATGTATGACTTCCAAAACCGTGCATCTGACGATAAGATTTTGGAATCCCACGATCACTCATAACGATTGTTACTTGATGAAGTGCTTCAGGTAAGGAAGTCCAGAAATCCCAGTTGTTGTTTGCGCTTCGCATATTTGTACGCGGATCACGCTTAACAGCATGGTTTAAGTCAGGGAAAAGTAATGGATCTCTAAAGAAGAACACAGGTGTGTTATTTCCGACTACATCCCAATTCCCTTCTTCTGTATAGAATCGAAGTGCAAACCCACGAATATCACGCTCTGCATCAGCTGCGCCGCGCTCACCAGCAACTGTTGAAAAGCGCGCAAACATATCCGTCTTTTTCCCGACTTCGGAGAAAATCTTTGCTCTTGTATACTTGGTAATATCATGGGTAACCGTGAATGTTCCATAAGCACCAGAGCCTTTTGCATGCATACGACGTTCAGGAATAACCTCTCTATCAAAATGAGCCAGTTTTTCTAAGAACCATACATCTTGCAATAACAATGGACCTCTAGGACCAGCAGTCATGGAGTTTTCGTAATCAGGAACAGGAGCTCCTGCAGCGGTTGTTAATCTCTTTTTATTATCTTTTGTCAAAATAAACACCTCTCCTTGTTAAATTAATTAACATCTGTATCTCATTATAATACAAACATTATAAAAATCAATATTTAATTATAATAATTTTAAAATAGAATTTCCGAACTGAATAATAATCACTATGTTTAAAAGTAGAGAAATATGATAAAATCAACCTAATATGATCCAAAAATAGCTAGAAGAGAATAGGGAAGTTTTCGCAAATGAAAATGCTAAATGAAAAAGAACTGCATGATTTAGTGCATAGAATATCGATAACATACTTTCAGAAACCCTTTCAAGATAAGGTTCGATTTAATCCCCGTTTACGAACGACTGGTGGTAGATACATACCAACAAAGCGACTTATCGAACTAAATCCAAAATATGTGGAAGAGATGGGGGAAGAAGAACTCATAGGGATTATTAAACATGAGCTTTGCCATTACCATCTTCATATAGAAGGGAAAGGTTATCAGCATCGTGATCAAGATTTTAAAATACTGTTAAAGAAAACAGGCTCCCCACGTCATTGCAAACCATTACCATCCCAGAAAGAACGTTTTAATCATATCTATCAATGTTGTAACTGCCATCTTATTTATAAGCGTGTAAGAATGGTAAATGTTAGCAAATACCGTTGTGGAAAGTGCCGAGGCAAATTAATAAAGGTGCATCAATAATCGTATAAACGATGTTGCGATTCTAGTTGGAGTCCTATATATAGTAGGGAGTTAATAGCATACAAGAAACAAGCTGATAGAATGAATCATCAATTTCTAGGGATATCCTCTTAACATACCATTTTATTTGAAGTGTATTGAGAAAGGGTAAATTTTAGTGAGAATTGCATTGACGAAATGCGCTAGACATGTTAAATTAATAAAGCTAAAGAAATACACGAGAGATAACTAACTGAGTCAATTATAAAGTGAAAAAATATGGTTGACATCGCATTTGAATTATTGTATTATATTTCTCGTTGCTGTTATTGAATTTTATACTTTTCCACAGTAGCTCAGTGGTAGAGCAATCGGCTGTTAACCGATCGGTCGTAGGTTCGAATCCTACCTGTGGAGCCAAATACGGAGAAGTACTCAAGTGGCTGAAGAGGCGCCCCTGCTAAGGGTGTAGGTCGCGTAAGCGGCGCGAGGGTTCAAATCCCTCCTTCTCCGCCATTTTTTAATGGCCCGTTGGTCAAGCGGTTAAGACACCGCCCTTTCACGGCGGTAACACGGGTTCGAATCCCGTACGGGTCATCTTCTATTAACAGATAAAATAAAATAAGGTTGGGTCTGGTAGTTCAGTTGGTTAGAATGCCTGCCTGTCACGCAGGAGGTCGCGGGTTCGAGTCCCGTCCAGACCGCCATTTGTTGGGCTATAGCCAAGCGGTAAGGCAACGGGTTTTGGTCCCGTCATTCCCAGGTTCGAATCCTGGTAGCCCAGCCATTTTTTATTTGTGAGGAAGTTAACAATAAATTTTAAATGTGAATTTTAATATGAAGAGCCATTAGCTCAGTCGGTAGAGCATCTGACTTTTAATCAGAGGGTCACAGGTTCGAATCCTGTATGGCTCACCATTTTTAAAGGATAGGATTTTAAATTCCTTCATCTATAATTCGTTATTTGCTATTATTAAGTTGGGAACAAACACTATGCGGTCGTGGCGGAATGGCAGACGCGCTAGGTTGAGGGCCTAGTGGGTGAATAACCCGTGGAGGTTCAAGTCCTCTCGGCCGCACTTAAAAGCATATTGCTTTTCGTTTGTAGATGTTATATAGTAGGAAAGTTGTTTGAACAGGATGCGCCCGTAGCTCAATTGGATAGAGCGTTTGACTACGGATCAAAAGGTTAGGGGTTCGACTCCTCTCGGGCGCGCCATTTATTGACGGGAAGTAGCTCAGCTTGGTAGAGCACATGGTTTGGGACCATGGGGTCGCAGGTTCGAATCCTGTCTTCCCGACCATTGCAGCTTTTAAATGATTAGTTGTTAGTTAAAACCTAATTAATAATTTCATTTTAAATGCGGGTGTAGTTTAGTGGTAAAACCTCAGCCACGAGCAAAGCTTCTGCCGAATAGGCAACGAGTTGTCCCGAAGCATTCACATCACTGATTTGGCTAGTAGATGCAGGGACATGAATAGAGCGTTATAATTAAATAGGATTCAAAACATTATTATTAATGCGGGTGTAGTTTAGTGGTAAAACCTCAGCCTTCCAAGCTGATGTCGAGGGTTCGATTCCCTTCACCCGCTCCAATTATTCTCTAGTATGGTGGGCCTGTAGCTCAGCTGGTTAGAGCGCACGCCTGATAAGCGTGAGGTCGGTGGTTCGAGTCCACTCAGGCCCATTTTTAAAAAAAGAGAATAAAAAGTGTTGACTCAAGGTTTTGAATGTGTTATATTAAGAAAGTCGCCAATTCGAGCGACACATTATTTTTGCTCTTTGAAAACTGAACAAAACGACCAGTATGTCAAGAAAAACGGACCTCGTTTTTCGAAATAAAATCAGAAGCAAAGACTTCTGAACAAGCTAAGAAATTGAGATTGATTGGTGTCAA
>NZ_JARUVL010000029.1 GCF_030137545.1 Virgibacillus sp. LDC-1
TCTCGCTTTGACTTGGTCAATAGAATAACCTCCCAATCGCTATATTTTTATCTTACAATAAAAAAACTGAACTGCGAAGCAAGAGCCGTACGCTCTCCTACTTACACAGTTCAGTTTACACTCCCCTCGGTTCCTCTTCATCATATTTTATAATGGGGAATATCTTAATCCCACTCCCCCTTCAAAACTAACAACCGAACCTTTTTAAAATAATCTTCAAGTTCTCTTAATATAGCATCCTATAGGCTATTATCCTCTCTTTCCACTCCACCCTTTGGAAAATTCCATTCACCTTTGATATCTTCATTCCCACTTGATAGAGAACTTATTTTAACTTTATGTACCAATAGAAAATCAGTTCCCTGAAATATAATTGCCCCTACTGCATTTCGTATCATAGATTGGTCCCCCATTTCGATTGGTAAAGGTGACAAAAAACATTACCACAATTGTATTGGAAATGCTAAACATCCGTACTTACTGGGAAATCCTGCGTTTTATTCTCAGATTGGTTTATGTATTGTGCAATCTTATTGCTAACGATAATAAACCCTAAAAACAGCAAGCCATTAAATATCCAACTACAAATATTCATGTAGATAATTACTTTACCGTAGCCTTCTGCACCATAAGATTGCACCAAAAATGCCTTTAATGAATTAGTAGCTACGTATCGTAAAGTAAACAGCAGATTAAGCAATTGGAACCAAATAAATAAACCTTTCGCCTTATATAGCGCTCGACTGTACTTGCGTGGATGACCTTGCAAATATGCCAAATCAACAGCAAAATATAGTGCCAAAGGTTTTTTTATCACTGTGGATAGAAGAAAAACTATTCCCTCTGCGAAACCTAAGTAGACCTGATTCCAAAGCATATTAATTGCGGATGTAGATAATAAATTGATGATGGTACTTAATAACAGTGAAGTAATAATAGTAAGTCCGAGGATGTTGAGCTGTTTTTCTTTAATAAATCGATAAACAGTGTATACGAATCCGGGAACAGTTGATAAAAGAATAGCTATGTAGTCGTCACCTAGTGGCTCTCTCCCATAATTCCAAATTAAAAAGGGTATAGCTCCATAACAAATTAAATCTAAAATCATAAGTCTTTTATTCATGCCACCAACTCCCCCACCACAAAATGATATTTTAGCGGAACTTTCTTGATTAGCTTAAGAGTTTATTGCAACAAATACTTTATGAATTTTCAGAATTGATTAACCGAAATTAGTCCCCTTATTGTAACATCGGGATAGGATTATTTAGTTGAATGGGGTTGTTAAGGTATTTCACTTTTTATATGAACGTTCATATATGCATCGCGATAATCTACAAAAAAACTACAACTAATTTAACTTACGTAGTACTTCTTTTCATTTGTATAACTCAGGGACCAATTATTATTTTACATCACCAAGCATATAATACCTCCTAGATTATTCATAGTAATCTTAACATAGTTACTATTTAACTAAAGTGGTACTAACACTTTTCTCGTAAATAATGGTAGTCTCTGTGAAAAAAGTCTTTGGAAACTATATGAACCGCCATGATTTAATTAATCATATAAAATAAAAAGGGCTATCGAGGATGACAATATTATCGCCCTCAATAGACCTGTTATAAACTTATTTTATTCCTTACTTACTACTTTCCGTAGTCGATATTTCTAAGAATTCACTCACCTACCATACCGTCGCCATCACGATCGTCCATATATTGATATAACCAATGATCACTCGTTATTGGCATACTAAAACCTGCTTCTTTTGCTTCTTTAATCGTCACCTGTCCATTACCGTTTGTATCAACACTAGATATATCACCACTCGTGTTTGAACTCGTTGAACTGGAAGGATTATTATCTGTTAAACCAAGCGATTCGTTTACTTCATCAGGATTCACATTGTCAAATGTATCAACGATCTCGTTACCCATTAACGTATAAGTATATTGATAACTTGAAGGTATCTGTGTTTTCGTATTCGGATATGTAATAATCGCTTCAAAATTAGTTGCTCCACCTGCATCACGGATGCTTTTTTCCATGTACGCTTGATCCCCGTGTCGGTTGAGTGTGCTTTCTTGAGGCGTGATATTATAAGCGTTCGACACCCCTCCAAGAGAATCAGCAATGATATGTCCCTCATCTAAAATGTCACTTTCGACACCAGGAACCTTTGCCTCATCAGAATAGTATCTACCAGACGATAATACAGGTTCGTTACTGTCATCTTGCAGAATAATTTCATCAGCAATGACTCGCACCAGTTGCCCGTATTCGTTAGTGAATGCCCAATACTCACGCTCCCCAAAGCCAATGTCAACGACGACTTTTGATTCACGATAACCAGATAAATCACCACCGTCAACTTCAATAAGTTCATATCCTTCGAACAGTTCCTCTTTTGATGGCGTTACTGTTTCCTCTACTTCGATATCCTTAGTTAGATTATCTGTAGTTTCTTCATTTACAATAGATCCATCTTTTACATTAGTACAACCAACCATAATAATGATTGTTAAAAGTAAGATAAAATAGTTCATTTTCTTTTTCATCTGTATTCTCCCCTGTTGCAGTTTCATGCTGTTTATTCTAAAAAACGCCAACTAAAACTAAATCTAAGTCTAATCTTACCATAAAAGACTAATATCTTATTAAATTATCATGTCCCGTTACCATAACTACTTCATAGTTAATATTAGGTAAGTATTCAAAATAAATACAATTAAAAGGAAATTGAGGGAACGCTGAACTGACAATGGCTTGAGCATGAATAGACCTCGAATTCGCACATGTGTTTTTTATCAGTCTCTCATAACCAACCTAACAAAAAAGGTTCCAACCATCATCATAAAAGATAGTTGAAATCCTTTTTTACTAAATTTTTTAATACTATTAATAACAATCAACTAATTTAGTATCATTGTATTATTTTTATGTTATTAATCTCCTACAATCATTATGTTGCATTTTCTATCACGTACTCTGTTTTGATCCCAATCGATAAAATAAATATACCCAACTGAACCTATTAATAGTTCGTGATCTTTTAAGACAAAGGTTTCACTTGCACCAAACAGTGTCGCACGCATATGGGCGTCTGCATTCAGTATTGTTGCTTCATCTGTTGGATAATCTGGATCGTTTAATGAATGAAGAAATGCTACATGCTCTTTACCTGGGTATAGGTAGTCTGATTCAGTTAATTGTCGTGGAATGAGTTTATTTAGAATTCTATTCAAATCAACTTGGATATACTCATCTCCATTAAAATCTGTATCATGGACATATTCTTCAAATACGACAGAACACGTTGTATGTGGGGAAGACACAACACATATACCATTCTTTATGTTGCTTTTCTCAATGATTTCTTTAACTTGCTCTGTAATATTATGATAGGTAACACGCGTACCATTTGATGTAAGAATGAGTTGATCATAATAAGTGGACATATTATACCTACTTCCTTTAATTATTGTGTGCTTCTTTTACTGCTTTCAACATATTTTCTATCATGTTAATTGGGTCATCTGCTAAAACAATGCCACTGGTGCAACCTGTACCATCTGCACCTGCAGCGATGGTCCGATAAACGTCTTCAGGTGTTGAAATTCCGGCCGCTTGCATGACTAAGACATCCGTTGAAATGGCTCGTATTTCTTGATTTGTTTTCTGAATATATTGATCATCACTTGTTTGTCCGGTTCCAATTAATTCTGTTGGTTCACATAAAATAATATCAGGATTTAACATAGCCACAGCTTTTGCCTCTTTAACAGAATCCGCACAAACAATAGATGTTATTCCCTTTTCCTTTGCTTTTTCAACTGATTGAACTACCTCATTTAAAGTGAGCGAATGCTCTGCGTGGTTAATCATTGTTGCTGTGACACCAGCTTCTTTTAGTGCGTCTGCTGTCACAAAACCCATCCCACGCCCTAAGTCAATCCCATCCATATGTTGTGCAGTTATAATCAAGTTCTCTGTTTGATCAGCCAATAGTCTTAAATCTACATATTGCGCAGTGAAATATACATCAAAATCAACTTGACCTGCTAACCTATCTGCCGCAATTGCTAACTTTAAGATCTCTTTACCTGTTAAATAGGATTTAGGGTTAATCATAAAAAAAGGGTTACTTTTTGTTGAATGCTTCATTCGTATCATCCTTTCAATTGAACTGGCTGCGTTTCAAACACCTTATAGTAGTGCACTAACACTTGTTTAAGACCTTCTTCGAGCTGGTTTATCAATTCAAAATAATCTTGAGACGGTTCTTTCGCTTTCTTGTGTGCTGATACGATAAAATCAGTAAAAATATTAATCTTACTCATACCCTCCGTTGCACAACGGTTCAATTTTTGATCACCTGATGAACTGCCACCATGTAAAACTAGTGGAACAGTTACATGACTTGAAATCTCATGCAGCCTGTCAAAATTAATACTTGGTTCGCCTGCATATTTACCGTGGGCGGTTCCAATCGAGATGGCTAGAGAGTCGACATTTGTTTCTTTCACAAAATTAATAGCATCTTCTAATGTCGTGTCATATGAACGGTCATTACTCTCTCCTTCATACGAAATCTCATTCGATCCGACGTGCCCGATTTCTCCCTCAACCACAACGCCCTTTGTATGAGCATAATCAACCACTTCTCTAGTATTTTGCACATTCAGCTTAAATGGTAATGAAGAGCCATCGAACATAACCGAGCTAAAGCCTAAATCAATTCCTCGTTTTATAAACTGAAAGTCACTACCATGATCCAGATGTAGAACGACTGGTACATTTACTTTTTCAGCGTAGTATTTTCCTATCCATGCAGCCTCTTCAATACTTAAATAAGCTTCATGTGATTGGGCATATGCTAGAATAAGTGGTAATCCACACGATTCTGCTGTCTCTGTATAAACTTTAGCTGTTAATGCATCAACAAAATTTGCTGCTGGAATGGCAAAACTGTTTTTTTGAGCGATTTGAAATAATTCTCTTGAACTCACTAACATTTCCATTTCCCTCCGACTATAAAATAGAATCGAAATAAAGATTGAGGCTTTATTTCGATCCTATCTTTATTAACTTAACTGACGCTCTAATTCTTCATAAACTTGATCGGCACCTATACCAGTTAATAATGGCACACCGTTAATCACTTTATCTTTAATTTTATCTGGCACTACCGTTGTTGTAATAATCGCATGATAATCATCAATTTTATTCATTTCATCTGCTACTTTTGATTGGTAAAGGGTCACGTTCTTATCTAGACCTTTTTGTTGCAACCATTCTTTAATTTTACCTGTAACCACTGTGGATGTTGCAACACCCGTACCACACATAATCAGTAACTTTTTCATAATTAATCGTCTCCTTCCATATTTGAGCGTCTTGGTTTAACTTTATTCACGTAATACAAGCCAGCTATCGTCACAATACCGATGATCCCGATACCAACCCAACTTAAATAGTCAGACGCAAGGATATACATTAGTGTTGTCCATAGCCCACCTTCAGCCATAGCTGTGATACTCGTATTACCAGCCATATCAAAATTAGCTGCGATGGCTGACTTAGTAACTAATGGTGCTACCCATGATGTAACGTACAGAATCGTTGCCATATAAATAGCTCCACCAACCACAGTTCGAATAATGTTTCCGCCAAACACTGCAGCCATCAAAGCAACGACAAACGGAATGGTTGCTAAATCACCGAATGGAAGCGTGCTATTACCCGGAAGTAAAATTGCTAAGGCAATAGTAATTGGCACAAGTAATAATGATGACGATAAAACAGCCGGATGTCCGACAGATAAAGCAGAGTCCATACCTATATAAAGCTCTCTACCTGGGAATCTTTTTCTAACAAACTCTGTTGCAGACTCAGAAATAGGTGTAAGCCCTTCCATTAGTAACGATACCATTCTAGGCATTAAGATCATAACAGCTGCCGTTGACACTCCTAGTTCACCTACACCGCCTACATCATAACCAGCCAAGACACCAATTACTAGACCGATAAGGAGCCCCATAACAGTGGTATCTCCAAAAATGCCGAATTTCTTTTGAATCGTTTCTGGATCCGCTTCTAATTTATTAAATCCAGGAATACGATCAAAAATCCAATTCATAGGTACAGCAAAGATAAATCCAGGTGCTGATGTACCATGTGGGAATGTAATATTAGGGAAGCCATAGAACTTGTTAATAATCGGCCCAATAATGTCACCTAATAAGATAATCATCGCAAAATACACTGCTGTCGTAAATAAACCTAAAGCAAAGTTTCCAGTTAATACATATACGAGAGAAGCTATAAAAGCAGCATGCCAAAAGTTCCATATATCCACGTTTAAGGTTTTTGTCAATCCGAAAACTAACAATACAATATTAATAACGATTCCAACAGGAATTGATAGACTGCCTAAAATCGTGCCATATGAAATAGCTGCGGCAGCTGGCCAACCAACGTCAATTGTTGTTAGGGTTAGACCAAATCTTTCTACCATCGTTTGAGCAGCAGGTCCCAAAGAGTTTCCCAGTAACCCGATGACTAGATTAAGTCCGACAAATCCGATACCTACTTTCAAGCCCGAAATAAATGCTTTTCCTGGCTTTGCCCCCAACGTTACACCGAATACAAATATTAGGATAGGCAGGACTACTGTCGCACCTAAATCTACAAACCACTGTAATGCGTTTAACATAAACGATACCTCCCGCTATATTAGTTTTTCACTCTTAATAACGCTTAAATAGTCCGCTTTATTAGAACAATTAAGTAATTCATCTAGAACCGATTTTTTTTGTATTAATCCCATCAGTTTTTGTAAGATTTCTAGTTGCTCATGCGCTTCTTTTAATCCCAACATAAAAATCAGTCGAACAGGAATGACCTCTGATGAGCCATCCATTGCTCGGAAGTCAACAGGATGCTTTAATGACATAAAGCCGATTTGAGACGATCGTACTTTATCACTATCAGTATGAGGAATTGCTATACCCACATCATTCACATACAATCCTGTAGGAAATTTCTTCTCGCGATTTAAAACACCAGGAATGAATTCATCCGTGACTAATCCATTATCTTTAAAATGTTGTGCTAATTCTTCAAGTGCTTCTTCTTTTACACTCACATTCTCTTTTTGTAATAAAATAATTTCTTTATCAAATAACATGTCGATAACTCCAATCTATACACACGTTTTTTTATTCATATATTCAAGTAATTTACTGGTATCAGTCATTTCGACCAATTGAGATACATTTTCTTTTTTCTCAACTAGTGCGTATAATGCTGCAAACACATCCTTAATTTCTGTTATATCCTTTTCTGTAACCGCAACAAAGATGATTAAATTCACTTTATTGCTTCCCCATTGAATTTTTTGATTCAATGTAATCAAAGAAATAAATGAAGCCTTTAATGTATGTGATGATGCGTGTGGTATAGCGACACCAGTATATAAACTTGTTTCTCCCATCACTTCTCTTTCATATAAAGATTGTTTAAAAGCTTTTGTAACTAATCCGCGTGTATATGCTTCATTTGCAAAGAAGTCTAAAACCTGATCTTTATTTTTAAAGTCTTTGTGTAAAAAAATAAAATCTGAATTTAAAAATTTGGATATTTGATTTTCCTTAAGCATCATTTTAGCCTTCAATACAGACTTATCTTGACTAATGTCCTCATATTTCTCTTTTATCTGCCTCATCTCTACTTCCGTTACTAAAGGAGATACATATATCACCGATTTCGAGCTATCTTCTATACGTACAGAAGAAATAATCAGATCAACTTCATCTAAATCATTTGCATAAAACTCAGATAATGAAATAGTTTCTATGATACTCGTTGCAGGTAAAGCATGTTTAATTTTGTTAAAAATTAACTCAGAGGTTGCTAAAGCTTGTTCACACACAATCAAAATCTTTTGTGTTGGAATCTGTTTCTCAATCGCAACCTGAAAATGAATCGTTAAAAATGATATGTCATGATCATTTAATTGAATATCATACGTCTCCTCTACATCATTCATCAAATACCAGACAATATTAAATAGAATACTATATTGTCTTTTAATACTATCTAGTAGCGGGTTAGTTAATGTGATTCCTAACTTCAATCTGTATATCATTGTGGGCACATGAGCAGTAAGCACGTCGAACAAGTGTGTATCCGTAGATAAATCAATTTGCAACATTTGGCTCATCTTCCAAATGAGTTGCTTTATTGTTGCAATGTTTTCAGAACTCACTTTTCTTATATCAGGAACAGGCTTTATGTCATGTGCAAATAACAAACCACTTAAAAACTCAATATCATTCTTTTCTAGAATCAAACCTAGTTGGTGATGGATTGCTTCGGCTATCTCAACAGCAATTAAGTATGATTCCATATACATCATATTCTTCATAAATATTTCTTTTTTCTTTGTTACGTAACAGCCGATAGATATCCTTTGCACGTATATAAGGAGACTAATGTAGAGTGATTCTTTATAATAGTCGCTTAAAGGCCTCCCTGCTCTTGCCAAGATACCTCCATATACCTCATGAACAAATGCTTTAATTTCTGGTAAGAACAATTGATCAGCTAATTCTTCAATAACATCCATGCGGTTTGAAGAATCAATCATGGCACCATGTTCTAATAGAGAAAAAATATATTGTTTTAACACATGTTGAATCGCTTTTTCTTCTCCTTCAATTCGTGTACCAAAGTGATCGGATACTAAATAAACAGGTTTTCCTCGAAAGAACGCTTGTATTTCGTCCATATCTTTTCTTATTGAACTTACACTTACAACATATTCTTCTGACAATTGCTCATAGGTCATATATTCTTTCTTTAAAAACAACCGCTTGACGATTTCTCTTTGCCTCTCTTCAGGCGAGAAAGATAAATAACATGGAGAAATGAGTTGCATAATCTTTCTCTCTGCATTCCTAATCGCAGCTTCAGTTCCTTTTAGAATCAAACCTTTTCTAGGAATTTTATCAATATAAGCCACATTATCCATTAATCGATTTAGGTATTCTACGTCATCGTAGATTGTTTTAGTAGAAACGGATAATCTAGTACTAAAAA
The DNA here is from genome assembly GCF_030137545.1 of Virgibacillus sp. LDC-1. GTDB lineage: Bacteria > Bacillota > Bacilli > Bacillales > Amphibacillaceae > LDC-1. Next base: position 9,109 of record NZ_JARUVL010000029.1, read on the forward strand.
AATTAGCCGGCCGGTAATCTAATTCTTCCATTAATAACTTATAAAGATTAAATCGCCTAGAATCAGTTTTATTCATGATCAATTTCTCCTTTATCTTTCTACAACTTAATTATAGTAAACGCTTTCTTTTACAGCCATGACATCTTTCTTCCACATTAATGTGGAAGAAAGCGCTTTATTGTATTTTTGCAAATATAACCAACATAAGATTGGATCTATTAATTAAAGCTTTATAGTGAATAATTTCACATATAATGATGTTACTTTTAGATTTGTTTGCTATACTTCAAATCCAACGAGCTTTTCGGGAGTTTAAAAGAGAACGCTGAATGCCAGAGGTATCTATTGTTCATCTACTTACCATGATCTGTATGGAAAAGTCGTATATCGTTTTAATGTTCCTTTTAACAGGCGAAAATGCGCGTGCGACAGTGTAACAAAATACAAGCCGCTGCTCCCTCATGGTACGGACGATTCTCCGTATAGATATGGTAAAGCCTTGTTATATATGTAAAGTACGCCAAACTGCATTTTTAAGGATCTGACCTGCAATCAATTCTATTGGCTGAAACAGCTTTTAATAATATACTTACTATATATTATAATTAATAAATATCTTAATAGGCTGTGATAATATGTCAGGAAACAAACAAATGAATCATGTAAAATTAATAATGAGTGAGATGCTTCAACTACAACAGAAATCTAAAAAATTTGTAAACATACTTTCTGAAGGAGAGTCTCTCTCCCAAAACCAACTAATTCTTCTTCTCCAGCTAGAAATCAATGGTGGAATGAAAGCAACTGAAATTGCTGACTTTTTCAGTGTGACTCCTGGAGCCGTTACATCCATGTGCGATAAGCTGGAAAAGCTAAACTTAGTCAAACGTGAAAGAAAAAGTGAGGATCGCAGGATTGTGAAAATAGTTTTAACAAATGGTGGAGAGGACAAGGTCCACGAAATATTCATGAAATTTCCACAAGAAAAATTAACTACTATTGCAAAAGTGCTAAAGGACATCAATAAGCTAATGAATAGTATTGTATAGAATTTCACCATCGTGAAATTTTTTTTTTATTATCTACGTACTTTAACACCCTGCTTTTGGTCTCCTATTTCACCTGTTAATCTTCGTTAAATTTCACTTTCATAAAATATCACTTGCCAAAAAGACATGGATTATGTTTTAATTTATATATATTTTAATAACTAAAATATATATAAATTAAAATAGGTGGTGTAGAATATGAAAGATAAAAAAACTCTCAATAGCATAACCCTTACAAATGGCACAATTAAAGACCTTACAACAGATTATGAATCCTATAATATACGTGGCTCTGTTTCTTTCCATCAAGAAATACATACTAAAAAAATTTCAACTCATGGACATAGTTCATTTCATTTTGATGTTAAAGCAGACAGCTTTAAAAACTCAGGTTCATGCGTTTTAAAAGAACATTGTTCTATTAAAGAAATAATAAATAAAGGGAATTTAAAAATTAATAGCGGGGAAACAACAAATCTAATCAGCACAGGGAATCTCACTGTAGAACAGATTATTCAGTCAGAAAAAATGAATCTAATTGGTATTGTTCAAGCAAAGGAAATTAATTCAAAGAAATTTCAACTAAAATTATCAGGTAAAAGTGTTATAGAACGCCTTATTGCTGATGAAATTTTTGTAGAGAAAGGAAAGGTAACATTTCCATTGTTACGGAAAAAACTAATTTGCAATTATATAAAAGGTGAAAATCTACGACTCTCTTATACAGATGCAGAAGTTGTTGAAGGTGAAACGGTGGTAGTTGGAGAAGGTTGCAATATAAAAACACTTTCATATACAAAAAATTACACAGTCTCGTCAAACTCTAAAGTTCAACATATTATAAGGAGGGAAGGATAATGATCAATATAAAAGCTATTTACAGTTTTTTTTATTTATTAATAATCCCTGTCCTTTCTGTC
>NZ_JARUVL010000003.1 GCF_030137545.1 Virgibacillus sp. LDC-1
TCGCTTTGACTTGGTCAATAGAATAACCTCCCAATCGCTATATTTTTATCTTACAATAAAAAAACTGAACTGCGAAGCAAGAGCCGTACGCTCTCCTACTTACACAGTTCAGTTTACACTCCCTATGTTTTTTCTTTATAACGCATTTCATCTAACAAACCTATTCAGTTATTTTCTTTAACAACGTCATGATAAGAATCGCTGCATTTTTAGCCGCTTTTCCAAGAAATTCATCAAAGGATAATGCAGATTCTTTTCCAGCAATATCAGATAGTGCGCGAATTACGACAAACTTCTTATTGTACTGGTGACAAACCTGTGCAATCGCAGCTGCCTCCATTTCCGCTGCAATCATTTCCGGAAAATTAGCACGTGCGATTGCTACTCGCTCCGGATCGTTCATAAATGTATCTGCACTACCTATTAATCCTTCCATCGCATTTACATCTAATTGCCTAACTGCCTTTACTGCTTGCTCTACTAAGGAGCTATCTGCTTGATAAAAAGCTGGCATACCTGGTACTTGTCCAATCTTATAGTCGAATGCCGTTACATCCACATCATGATGTACAACATGAGAGGAAATGACGATATCTCCTACCTCCAGCTGTTCTGCAAATCCCCCAGCTGAACCCGTGTTAATAACATGAGAAGGCGCATAACGTTCATGCATAATCGTTGTAGCCATTGCTGCATTCACTTTACCAATTCCTGATTTCAATAGAACAACTTCTTTGTTCTCCAGCGTTCCTGTTAAAAATAAACAATTTGCTATTTTTTCTTCCACTTTATTTGTCATATTTTTCGCAAGTAATGCTATTTCTTCATCCATTGCACCAATAATTCCAATTGTCATCTTGTTTCCTCCTAGAAGCTCCATTCATCTTTCTGACCTTAAGTTTTATCGTTTTCCTTTAATACTTCCACTTTAGTAGGCTGCCACCCTTGACCATCCACCCATGAAATATACACACGATAAAATTGACTATTTGTTGCATCTGAAATAGTGGCAATTGCTTTTTGATCTCCACCATTTTCAATCCAAATCGTATTCATTTCATCTTCATTTATCTCTGTAGCGATACTAGCAGCCTTCTCCATTTCCTTCCAATCGAGTGAATCTGTTTCAAAAACTGTCGTATGTGGACCTTCTTGTTCTGTTCCGATAGGCTCCCAATCCGCAACATACGCTTCTTGTACATTATCATCAGATGGTTCCACTTGTTCTTTTTCAACATCTTGATTAGCGGCATTTTGTTCGCTCGTTTCATCTGTTTCGTTATTTTCTTCACTTTGTTCTGTATTCGCTTGTTCACTTTCTGATTCATCTTTATTTGTTTGTTCCTCATCCGTTATTTTAATATCAGCAGACGTATTCTCTCCTGAATTTTTTTCTGCTTCGTCTTCTCCTCCACCAAAAAGCCATATTCCGATTAACACAACGACGAGAATAGCACCAGTAGACATCAATATTGAAATTGATTTTGTATTTTTTCTACGCTTTTCATACTTATTTACTCTACTATACTTTTCATAATCATTCACCATCATACCCTCCTCTATCTATACTCTATTATAGTATCATATTTGTTATGCCTCATCGATTAAGGATAAATTAAAATTTTATATCAAAAAACACAATCATAGATGCTTTCTATAATTGTGTTTGAAGAGTGTAGCTCCAAAATTAAAATGTACGCACATAAAGGAGCTCGATCTGTGTCTATCAGTGTACGGCGTATATGCATTAGATGTATCAAATAAAATACGAGAATCCCAACAAAATGAAAAAGAATTTTCCAATGCTTCCCTTTATTTATCTAACGCTTTTATTTCATCATCTAGCTTTTTTAATTGTTTTTCCTTTTCTTCTTTCGTCAGTTCTTTATTCGCTTTTACGAGTTCGATTTCTTTTTGAAGCACTGCGATTTGAAGCCCTTTATCCCTTAATTGCTTGGCAAGCTTCTTGGCTTCATTTATCCTTTCTACTTGCAGGAAACTTTGCGCGGCAAGAAGCTTTGCTCGGTTATTATCGGAAAGGGTTGGAAATAAAGCAAGTACACGGTCATAATCATTCTTAAGCCACGCTTGCTCGATAAGGACAGCTTCCTTGTCCGACTTCATCATTAAAATAGCATCATTTGCTTGCTTATTATTATATGCCACTAGCTTTTGAACAATTAACTCATGTTGTTCTGGAGAGATATCAGAAGCTTTTAATAAATGCTCAATCGTATTTGAACGAAAGTATAAATCCGTAAGCGTCTCTTGCACTGCTTTGTTTGGTGAAACAACTTGTTCAAAAACATCTATCGCTTGCGCCTCTTTTCCTTTCCATGCGAAACGATAGCCATCAGCAATAAGTTTTCCTTCATCTATTTGTTGCTGCATGCGTTCCTTTTCTTGCTCGAATGCTACTTGATGTTGATCATAGTCCAACTGTAAAGTGGCTGTTGCTTTACTTTGCGGAACCACTTGAAAAACATAGAGTAATAGCATTCCACATAATATTCCAATCAAAATAGCGGATAAAGCCGATAGTTTCTTTTTCCTTTTTGAAATTTTTTGATAATCCGCATGTTTGCTTAGGTGAAATTTATTCTTATCACGAACAATTGGCACTAGGTCTTGAATGATAGAAGCTGCTTGAATATCTTTTATCACTGGATATTTAAACGATAGTTTATATAAATCGACGTGCTGCAATTCTTCAAAGCTCTTATTTGAGTAAAGAAAGTATAAAAGGTATTTTATTTCTTCTAATAACCCTTCTTCAGAAGCTGCTTGTGGCGGTAAAACAGAGCGGATTCCACGGTGCGCAAATTTCACTTTCCCTTCTTCATTCACATAAATATTGTTCGGGTGCAGCAATAGTGTATATTGTGAGCCAATAAATTTTTCACATTGGATTAAATTCGCAGCAATTTTGTTGCGAAGCTTATCCGAAAGCTCATTTAGGTCATTTAAATGCTGATAACCTTCTACTCGCTTATAATGTAGACGAACGAATTTCTCATCTACAGAATAATGATGACACTCGAAAAACAAGGAATCGCTTCGCTTCAATTCCTCTAATTGCTCCGGCTCCAATAAATTCGTCATTGCTTTAGGAATTTCATATAATATCGTATCCTTTGTTTCTGATATCGTTCCATATGGTAACGCATATTTATTAGGCATCTTATCTCCCCTTCCAACTTGACCTGCAACCTGTTTAATAAAAATCATTCGCATTATAGAATAAAGCTAATAATAAAGTAGCCTATCATCACAATGGAAAGAATAAGCACTAATAAATAGCTGTGCTTTTGCCATCGGCCCTGTTGGGATATTCTTTTATCCCATTCTTCCCTTGCCTTTAAAAGAAGTACTTTCGCTTCTCTCGCATCCTGTAATCGATCATCTGGATTTAACGCGGTCAGATTTTCCACACATTTTACAAGACTATGGGGAAGCCGCTTATGATAATTTCCAATCGGTTGTTGTGCGACATAGACGTATTTCCCATTCGATATTAAATAATATAAAAGTGCTCCTAAAGAAAATAGATCTGTGCGATGATCGGTTTGTTTTTTTTCAAATTGTTCTGGTGCAGCAAATCCTACCGTTCCGATGCGAACTGTATCCGCAATTCGTCGTTCATTAAATTTTCTCGCTATACCGAAATCAATTAATGTGATCGATCCATCATCCTTGACAATGACATTTCCAGGCTTTAAATCTCGATATATAATAGGTGATTCTCGTGTATGTAAATAATGGAGCACATCACAAAGCTGGATACCGATATGTATTATTTGCTCTAATTCTAATTGGTCGGCTTCCGATTCAATATAATGCGTTAATACGTTACCTGGAACATATTCCATAACTAAAAAAAAGTAAGCCTCCGTTTGGAAAAAGTCAACGATGGCAGGGAGGTTCGCGTGATGTAACTCACTTAATAGCTTTGTTTCATCCACTAATTTTCGTGCGAGTTGGTTTTCCATGTTGGAAACCTTTACCGCCCATTTCTGAGCTGGATTATTTATTTCCTCAACAAGATACACTTCTGACATCCCACCAGAAGCAATGTGTTTTAAAACAATATATTTGTCATTTAATCGATCCTGCTCATTAATTTGAATTCCATGTTTATTCATCGTTTTCTCCCCGCCACGCTTACTACTAGTTCAAAAATGAAAAAAGTGACTGCTTTTTCTTTTCAAAAGTCTTGTCCACATAAAGATGGCGAATAAGCATTAATGTAATATTGTCCTGTGCATGTGAAAAATTAGAAAAGTTTATTAAATAATCACACATTGCTTGCAGATTGGCATATTCCTTTTCTAAGTTCATTAGCATATTTTTTATTTCTTCCTGCTCAAATAACGAATGAAATCCATCACTGCATACTAAGAACAAGTCACTTGATTGATAATCGCCAATAAAGCTATACGGATTTATTGATGATTCAATACCAAGACATTGCAGGAGAACATTTCGTTTCGGATGCTGAAATGCTTCATCCTCGGATAAATTACCTAAGTGAATCTGTTCTTCCACCCACGTATGATCAACCGTAAGCTGTCTTAGCTCTGGATTTGTTTCCAATAGCTCGGTATGCAGTGGATCGTGCTTGTCCATAAGCTCGCTATTCTCCATTCGTTGAAAATATTGTTGCAGACCAAACGTCCAGCCCTTCATTTGATAGATTCGGCTGTCCCCGATATGCACAACACCATATTTTCCTTTATATAAGACGAGTATAGAGACGGTTGTTCCCATCTTTTTTCCAAGATGCTCACTTGTAGCTATAATCATCTTATTAATTTGTAGTAATTCCTTTTCTGCATCTTTTACAATACGCTCTAACGCATGTTTCCTTTTTAGTAGCTTTGGTACCTTTCTATCCCACCATTTCTCCAACACATGGATGGCGATTTGACTCGCCTTTTCTCCTATCTCATACCCACCCATTCCATCTGCTACGACAAAAACGGCTGCTTCATTCCCTTTCGAATCGGTAGAAATACGAGAGAAAAAAGCATCTTCATTTTTCTCTTTTTTTGTACCTTTATGCGTTGCGATTCCTGTTTGCCAGTTTGTATTCATTCATTTTTACTCCAATTAAAAGTGTATGTTGCTTTTCCTAACGTAAATTCGTCATTTTCATTTAGTGCATATACTTTAAAAGGTACCATCGCATTTCCATTAATCGTAGAACCATTTTTAGATCCTAAATCTTTTAAACCATAGCTCATTGAATCAATCTTAATAATCTCCGCATGGACTCTTGATACACCTAGTGCATCCTCTACATAATTCACAGTATCTTTATTACGACCAATTAAAAAATTCGTTGCATTGATTTTAATTTGACTTGGTTCCTCATTTTCCGATGTTCGAGTTAACAAAGGCATATGGTCATGGACAGGTTCTTCTTGTGCTATCCGCATATTTTCTTCTAGTAAAACCGTATCATCTGCATCTTCTTCTAATAATGTCGTATCCATATTACCTGCTGCCACTGTTTGATGTGCTTTAAATGCAGCATGATTTACACGCAATGATTGCTTATCTTGCTCTATTTGCTCTCCACCATATGGCTGATTAATAGGCGGTTTGGGACGTTGAACAGGAGTAGCATGATCCTGACGTACCGGTCGCTTCTGATGTGGTATCGCTTTATCTTGCTCATTTTCATCTGTTTCCACAGCTGGTATTGGCTTCACTCCAGGACGCCATATTTTCCAATATACGTAAACAAGAATTAATACAAGTGCACTTAATCCACTACTTACTGTGAACATAGTAGAAGTAGAACGTATCTCATACAGCTTCCAAATTATTGCAATGGCAAGCATCGTTGCTGCAAATAAATATACCTTTGAACGCGAAGAAAGCGGAGGAAGTTTAGCTTTCTTTTTTTGTGCCGTATTGAATTCCTCCTGCACTTTCGTATCTGATTTCACTTCCCTCTCCACTTGATGATTGTTGTTTGGGATATTTCTTGATTGGTTAACGGCTTGCTCTTGCATCGTTACAGACTGTGCCCCATAACCAAAGCTAGTTTCCGCGTTGAATCCATTCACATTAGATCGTAATGAAATTAATTCGAGCAATAGCTTCTTTAACCCACCTAAACTAAAGGATGGATTTTTTATATAACTTAAAATACTTTTAAATTCGTTGCCTTGCAGTCCTTCTACTTCTCCAGCGATATCGGTTAATAATTTTTTCATATCGTCATTTATAGAAGTCTCTTTCGTTACACCTTTTATCGGGAGGTACACAAGCGATATATCTTCCGCTTGGCTTCCGATATAAATAAAATCTGTATCTAAAATAAAGTTATCCTGGTTCAGCATGTAAGCACCACAGTTTTCTAGCGTTTTGATAAGCGTTAAGAACACGTGATAATAGTCGTTCATGGAAGCGCCAGAACTACGGAAATAGGAAAGAATTCTTTGCTTGGAAGTAATATCATAATGGAGTTTTGTCGTCATATTCATATTTTCAATGGATAATGGTAAAAAATGTGGGATATTGTTTGACTGCATCATTTTTAACTGCACCGTATTTATATGGACTGGTGTGAGCGATTTCTGATCATATTCAGTAAAAACAATGCTGTGTCCGTTTTGATACTTTAGCTCATATGTCAAATTATAAATTGAACCCATGTTTCATCCTCCTTCATGCTAGCTCTTCTTCATCTTCACACTGCCCAAAAAGAATAGTAATAGGTGATTGCAACTGCAGGTAGCACTGCATACATAAATGGAAATCTGGTGCTTTTCGTCGTTTTAAATTCTTCTAACCCTTGTAAATCCTTCGATAGAATAGAACCTATGATATGAAAAAAAGCACTCGTTATTTTTTGTAAAAATGTTTTCGTGAATAGTAAGATAACAATGGCAATAAGACCTGCTACAATGATGGAATACATCATCATATAAAGAACGAGTTGCACACCTACTATTGCCCCTATTGCAGCAAATAATTTAACATCCCCAGCTCCAATTGCTTTAAATAGATAAAGAAGCATAAAAATAGCACCAGCGACAAGTAAGCCGAAAAAAGAAAAAATCAATCCATCCAATCCGTTTGTTACGAGATGGTATAAAATTCCTACAAGCATACCGCTTAATGAAAGCCAGTTAGGGATTTTATGGTGCTTGATATCGATTAGAAATGCAATGATTAAAAACACGAACAATAAATAATCTTGAACCTGGAGCATTAGATTCCTCCGTTCATTAGTAACTAATTTTTACTGGTTAAGAGCCATTCCATAATCGTTCATAGGATGTCTTCTTTAAGAGAATTGTCTTTTCAACGAATGGAACAGATAAATCAAATTTATATTGAACATTTATTTCAAGGAATTTCCCACTTCCTCCAACTAGTCCCGGAAGTTCAACTTTCGTAACCTTTACATTTTCGGGATTGAAGAAATTCCAATTTCCTGTTGCCTGCTTAAACTTTTCCTGCATAATTGGATCTAGTTTGCTTGGTGCCAAGCTTTCGAAGTAATTTTCGATTGATGTACTAATATCAATCCCGTAAAACTTCATACCTTCATTCGCCCAATTCATTGCTTCGGAAAGGTTTACATCATGCTCTCTTTCAATTGATTGGATTTTATTATTAATAAAGTCAGTTGCTGTACTTTTTACAACGTCTGCTGGATAAGCATAGGAAACAAGTATTTCACTCGTTTCTGACGCTGCTTTGTATAACGCCATATCAGCTACGGCAAGCCGGATTAGCATGGCAAGAAAAACGATAAATAGCATAAAAAAGGGAAGAACCATTGCAGCTTCTAACGTAATACTGCCATCTTCTTTTCGAAATAAATGTTTCATAATGCTCCCCCTCTCATGTATATCTTTATCGTTATACCTGTTTCTTTGACATACACGTTATTCAACCTCTGAAATAGGAATATTCCAAATCACTTGATTACTTCCACCTGCTGCAACATTCCCTGGATCTTCTCGAAAGTAATACTTATCTGCTTCAAATACTTCAGCAATGAATTGACCTGTTTTTTCTTCTCCTGGTTTTATAACACCTGTAAATTCTTCTATACTTTCAAAAGCTCCTGCACCATCAAGTGAACCAGTTTGTTCTAAATTATCTGTCACTTCCATAGACATGATGATATCTTCAATACTAAGATCCTTTTGACTAGTATTATGGATGGCGATATTTAAAAGAATAAATGCATCTAATTGGCTAGTAACTCCATCTAATTCAGCGCCTTTTAATTCCGCAGTATGCAATGTCATCTCATATGTACCTATTGTTGTGTCAAATGTTCCTGTATCGCCGATTTTTAAATCTAATTGATCTTCTACCTTTGTGTTCTTTTCTCCATCTGAATTGGTGGTTTCATCTTTTTCTTCTTTCTCATGTTGCTTTTGGGAAGTTGCTTGATTTTCATTCGCTTCATCTTCCGTTTCGTTATTACATGCTGTAAGCATTACAACTATAAAAAGTATACAAGCTATCAATCTCAGCATTTTACTCATTAATATCCCGCCTAAATTGTAATAAAGGACTAGTATGTTTACTGAAAATCTTTCATTCTATTATTGGTTTACTTCAGTTCTTCCACAGGAATATTCCAAATCACTTGATTACTTCCACCTGCTGCAACGGTTCCCGGGTTCTCTCGAAAATAATAAATATCTGATTTGTAAACCTGTGCAATAAACTGGCCACCTATTGTTTCGCCAGATTCTATTTTGCCTGAAAATGTTGATACACTTTCAAAAGCCTCCGAAGAATCATGAAAACCAGATTTATCCAAGTCTTTTGTTACATCTAATGAAACAATTACATCTTCTAAAGATAGTGGTTTCTCCCCGATGTTTTTAATTGACATATCCAGTAATAAAAAATCATCTAACTCTGTTTCAATTCCTTCTAATTCAGGACCAACGAGTTCAGCGGATTCGACTGTTACTTCATATATGCCAATTGTAGTATCAAAGGTACCTGTATCGCCAATAGCTAAGTCCAGCTGATCTTCCACTTTAGTCTTCTCTCCATCTGAATTGGTAGTTTCCTCTTTTTCCTCTTTCTCTTGATGTTTATCTCCGTTAGCATCATTTTCATCTACGTCATTGTGCTCTTCGTTACATGCTGCAAGCATTACAGAGACCATAATTACCATGAGCATAATCATCTTTCTCATTTATATTTCCCACCTAACTTTTTTCCCGCCGGGTTATACCAGAGCGGCTCCACCCTTTTCTCGTTCTACTTCACCTCTTCAGCAGGCATATTCCAGATTACTTGGTTACTTCCTCCCCCTGCAACGGTTCCAGGGTTCTCTCGAAAATAATATGTTTCAGATTCATATATTTCTGCTATAAACTGACCATGCATTTCTTCACCTGGATTAATACTTCCTGAAAACGTCTTTAGGTTCTCGAAGAGTTTAGATGAATCAGTAAAACCAGATCCATCTAAATATTCCGTAACTTGCATGGACATCATTAAATCTTCTACTTGAAGAGTCTCATTTGATGTGTTTTTAATTTTAAGATCTACCAATATAAAATTATCTAGTCGTGATTCAATTCCTTCAAATTCAGGTCCAACTAGTTTGGCAGACTCTACTGTCATTTCATATGTTCCTAATGTTGTATCAAATGTGCCTGTATCGCCGATCTTTAAATCTAATTGGTCTTCTACTTTAATGTTCTTTTTCCCACTTGTCTTAGTTTCTTCTTTCTCATAGCTTTTATTTTGATCATCTTTTTCTTCTGTTTCCTGTTGCTTTTCCTCTTGATTATCCTTATTTTCATCATCTGTATTTTTTTCTTCATTGTTACATGCTATTAAACTTACAGCTAGGAAAAGCATAAAGACAATGAGCGTCACCATCTTTTTCATCCATATTTCCACCTTACATTTATAAAAGTTGGATTTGAGCGGAACTATTTTATAGTTCTGCTGTTATTTTCAATTACTTCACTTCATCAGCAGGCATATTCCAGATTACTTGGTTACTTCCTCCCGCAGCTACATTTCCAGGATCTTCTCGAAAATAATATGTTTCTGAGTTATAAACTTCGGTTATAAATTGACCAGTTCTCTCTTCTCCTGGTTTTATAATACCTGTAAATTCTTCCACACTATCAAATGCATTCGATGAATCAAAAAATCCTGAACCTTCTAAATCATCGGTTACTTCCATGGAAAGCATTATGTCATCCACAGTTATTACCTCATTTGAAATATTTTTTATTCTAATATCTAAGAGGATAAGATTGTCTAATTCAGTTTCAACATCATCTAATTTAGGTCCAACTAGCTTAGCTTTTTCTACTGTCATTTCGTACGTGCCTATTGTTGTATCAAATGTTCCTGTATCACCAATCTTTAAATCTAATTGATCTTCTACTTTTATATTCTTTTTTCCGCTTGTTTCAGTTTCTTCTTTCTCATCACTTTTATTTTGGTCGTCTGCACCTTCTGTTTCCTGTTGCTTTTCTTCTTGTTTTGGATTCTCATTTTCATCATCTGTATTTTTTTCTTCGTTGTTACATGCTACAAGCGTAACGATTACAACCAATACGAGCATCCATAACTTAACTGTCCTTTTCATTGTCAATTCCACCTTCTGTATGTTTTTAATAAGATAAGTTAATTTCTTTTTCGATAAAGAACCGATTACCTTCTACTCTCCCACCAATCGTATTTGTGCTTTCAATTATTTTCATAACACCTGGCAAAAACCATAGCTTCACAGTCGCAGTAGCGTTCGCGGATACATATGTTGAACTTTCGGTTAAATCTGTACTTGTCTCATCATCCAGTACACCCATAAGCCTTTCAAATTTTGCACCTTCTAAATGCGTAAATAGAAAAAGACGTAAGTGATCCCTATAATCCATCTTTGGCATTATTCCTTTTTTTGATAGATTAACAGGGAATAATTTTACTTGTTTACCTTTTATAATATTGTTCATATCTGCTGCGGTTCTTCCAAACGCATACCCCAATGCATATGCCCAAATGAATGGACCAAACCCTTTTGCTTTAGGTTGTAAAAAACCCGCTGCAAGATTGATTGCAAAGCGTACAGCGAAAATTTCTGATAATGCGGCGTAATAATTTGCACCATGTGCGTGTAAGCCATAAATAATATATTCAACCTGATTATTTTCGAATAGATTTGCTTCCACGCCATTCATTGAAAAATCATGGCTCTTAAAACGCATTAAAATGTATTCATTGATGTACACTTCATCTCTTGCATTGATTAACGTATCTCCAATATTTTTGAAAAGCTTATCAACAAAGCCTAACGCTTGGTCCGCAGTATCGTCTCGATCTTCCATCACAAATTCTTCATTATTTGCTTCAATGGCTTCTCCATATTTCGTTACTTTCTCTCGTAAGCTCGCATACTTTTCCATGTCAGAGGCCGCACCTGCAGCATTATCAATCGCTTCTTGAATATCATCCATCTTGTTTTTTGTTTCTTCCATATCTTCATCTGCTTTTTCTTCTTCTTTTTCAATTTCTTCTTCGTTCTCTTTATATTTTTTGCGTCCTTCATTATTTTTCAAGATATCATATGCATTAGTTGTGCTTTCTAATGCATCCTTATGATATTGCTTAGCGTGCTTTACATGGTTTACGATGCTTCCCTTTTTGTTGGATCCTTCGAAATCTTGCTCAACTGCTCCTTTGAAATCACGTTCTAGCTTTGGGATAAGTGCATTTGTTTGGATATCGCCACTTTCCTTTTTCAAGGATTGAATAGCTTCTGTAACTTCTTCCTTTAGCTCGGTAAACAATGCTTTATCTAAAATATAATCATCTAAGGTGCCTTCTAGATTTTCTTCTGTATTACTATTTTCTAGCTCTTTACTTACTTGTTTCGCATTTTCATAATCGCTAGAGCTTCCTTCTTCCTTGTGTTTATTTATAGTTGATTCAATCTCATCATTTAATTCTTCTGCTTCTTCAATTAATGGTAAAGCCTCTTCTAATTTCAGTACTGCTGATTTCGAGGTGGTAATTAATTCATCTAGCAGTGCAAGGGCGTTCGCCTTAAATTGCTTGGTGTTTTTTCGTTTCTTCTCGATTTCCTTCTTTTCTTCCTCTTCTTTTTCCTTATCCTTCTTGTTGTCGTCATTCCCATTATTGTTGTCGTTTTGTTTGTCTTCATATTCTTTAATAGCCTTTAAGTCTTCGATATATTTATTGTGCCATTGGAGAATATCGGATATATTAGTTACTTCTGGGTAAGAAGAGCTTGTATTATGTTGAATATTACCTTCCATTTTTTCTAATAATGCTTTCGCATCAGTAAGTAATGTTTCTACTTCATCAAGTAATTCTTCACGTTCCTTTGCTTTCTTATTAACCTTTTTTGCTATTTTTGCATAATCAGAAGCTTCCTCAACATGCTCGGCAACTGTTAAGAAATCCCTTATCAATGCTTCTCCAACCTCGATAGGTGCTTTATACTTCATTTCCTCGAGAATCTGGTATTTTAAGATATCTTTATTTGCGAGACTTCTTTCCATATTTAAATCAAGTGACAATTCGTCTTCTACTGGCTGCAGGCCGAGAAAATTAAAACTATCTTTCCCTGTTTCGAGATTCTTGCGAAAGACCTCTTTAAAAATAGAATTCGCCTCTGCTTGGTCTCCAGAAAATGCAAATAAGCCTCTATTTTGCAATTCACTATTATAGGATGATAAGGTAGACCGCAATGCGGTTTTTGCTGCTTCTTCCGTTTGTCTTTCCGCGATGATTATCCGTGCATAATCAATCAACACGGCGTTAAATAAAAATAATAGTAATGTAACGATAATAAGGTAAATCGAAACAGCACCTCGTTCATCAATCAAAAACCGATGATATAAATTCTTTAAAATACGAAACAACCATCCTCCCTCCCAATGAACTCTTATTTATTTCCTTTCTTTTTATTAAAAAAAGGAATATATTCTGATGCATACTTTTTAAATTTATTGAAGCCGTAAACGATGAAATCTGTATTCCGAATCATTTCTGTTTGATCAACAACAGGATGACTTGCAGTTGCACCAACTTTGCTAACCCCTAGTGTTTTGGCAATGACATCTGGAAGGGCGAGATCCTTTTTTAAGGATACTTCGATTTTTTGTACGAATAGCCCATTTTCAAAGGTAATATCACCTGCGTAATCTTTCTCTCTTCCTTTTTTACGGGCAACTACGCCATTATCACTTAATTGGAGTCCAAACTTATTAAAGCCATTATTCGATGTGATTCTCCAATATAGTCCATCGCCATTGTTAACAACATAGTCTGATTCGTTCATTTCACCTGTTTGCAAATCCATCGTACTACTCGACCACGTTTGAGCCATTCGGCTAGCAATTTGATTTGCCTTATATTGTAAAATTACTTTTTCGTAAATGACGAGACTAAAAAATATAAATAAAAGGATTAGGATTAACAGGATTGGGAAAATGATCGTTGCTTCAAGAGAAAAGCTCCCATCATCTTCTTTTTTAAAGCTATGGTAATGACGCATGTTAAAGTTACCTCCCTTTCCTTTTATTTATCTTACTTATCCACTAAAATTTTCTATGTTTTCGTCTCCAAACTTAAACAAAGCATTTACCCATGCAATGATTTTCTCTCTAAACATTAGGGCAATAAAAACAATAACTGCAATAATTAACATGATTTCTAAAGTCTGTAGTCCTTCTTCATCCTTCCAGAAATCAGTAAAAAAACCTTTTAGCTTCTCCATTCTTTCTCCTCCTAATAGTTGTGTTTTATTTAAACCTGACTTACATAATCGTAAGGGCAGGATAACCCACGATAATCATTACTGCGATAAAAATTAGAACTAGTGGAAATACAAGCTTTGATGAAGCTTCTTCTCCTTTTGTTTTCGATAACGTTTTCCGCTTTTCCCATAATTCATGAGATAATTCGCGTAAAGCTAAAATAAGATCATTTCCACCTTTTCGATAGTTTAATAATATGGTCGTCGTAAATATGGAAATTTCCTGTATCCCACATTTCTTGCTCAAATCATTTAAAACCTGATGAAATGGTTCGTTACTTACCATTTTGTTAACTGTTTCGGATAGTTCCATAATTAAAGGTGATTTCAAGTCACTTGCCGTTGTTACACATTTTACTAAGGCTTGCTGCACTGTTTCGCCAGCATTCACTAAAAGAATTAATTTATTTACTACCTCAGGTAATTCAATTAATATTTTTTCCTTACGTTCTTTTTCCTGATTGGATAGCTTACTTACCATGGCAAAAGGCATAAAACACGTAAAGATTAACCCGACTACAAAAATAGTGACATCTCCTTCAGCGAGTGCAGTAAACAATAAGGTGCCTAACAAGCAAATAAGAGCGATCGATATTAACTGGGCAATATATATCTTGGTGTGCTGTAATGCCGTTCGATTTCCATAAAGACTAATCATCTTTTGCTGGACTTTTACAATTTGACCGTATAATCGTTCCATTATTTTGAATTTATCGATTAGAAATAGGGACACAGGCGCCATAAACATTAACGGATATTGATCCTTAAAGCTTTCTACAATAAAGTCATAACGCGTACCAACCTTACGTGAGATCACAAAATAAATGATCATTAAGGATAATGCAGGAATCATATAGAGATACATTTGCTTTATCACACCTTTATATCCATTATTCGTTGCCCTAACCAATAAGCAAAAGCTAAGATAGCTAAACAGATCGTCATAATAATTGGTCCACTATTACTCCAATCGTACATCGGTGCTAAATAATCACCTGCACTAGATTTCAATAATAAGATCATGCCTAATGGTGCTAGACTCATAATTTTCGATTCGAACTTCTTTTGTGCAATCATTACAGAAACCTCTTGCTGGATATCAATTTTTTCGCTAATAATATCAGATGTTCGACGGATTACTTCAACAAGGTTTCCGCCTGTTCGTTTACATGTAATAAATACATTAGAAAAATTCTGAATATCCTCGATATCGGATCGCATACTAAAGTCTCGGATTGCATTTTCAATTGTTTCGCCATTTTCTACCCGTCGATTAATAATTTCGAATTCTTGAATGATGTATGTATTTGGATCCGGATAAAGTAAATATAAATCCGCAACCACTTCCTTAAAGCTGTTTTCGATTGATCGACCTGCCGCCAATGAAGAAGAAAGCGAAGCAATTGCTTCCTTAAACTGCATTTTTAGCTTTTCTTTGCGTTGCTCCAATAATTTTTTCTTTTGCACTTTAGGATAGAGCAATCCAGCAGCAGCAAATAAGATGGAGGCGATGATACTTTCATAAAATAAATAGCCAATAATGGATAAAAAGATAGAGGCAATGATTGCATAAAAAACATACTCTCTTACACTTAAATGGTATACCGAGTAATCTACTAAATGGGATTCGATTTCGCGCACTGATTTTTCCTTAATAAGATGGATAAAGTGCTGTTTTTTCAGCTGCTCGACCTCTGATTGAGATTCCTCTAAAATACCATCTAGCCCATCTTGAATTTCTTTTTCCCTTTTCTTTCGTTTCATTACCACATAAATATAGGTAATGATTAAAGCTATTAATATAATCATAATTACGATATCTGTCATAGCTTCACCAACTCATTTATTATTGTTCTACAGAAATTCCTGCTAGCTGTGCTTTCGTCCTATTTTGAATTTGATTTCCTGTTGGGCGAAGCGAGCCAATGATTTTCCCGTTTTCCCTTTCTCCTTCTTCCACAAATTCAAATAGCGGATTCAATAAAATCTCTCCATCTTCCACTCCAAGCACCTCACTAATCGCTACCACCTTTCTTGTATTATCTCGTAGACGCATCAAGTGAATCATAATATCAATTGCTGAGCTAATTTGTTTCCTAATTACTGTAACAGGCAACTCCGCACCACTTAACACCATCGTCTCTAATCGACTAAGCATATCTTTTGTTGAGTTGGCATGCCCAGTAGATAAAGACCCATCATGGCCCGTATTCATCGCTTGCAGCATATCCAGCGCTTCCGCACCACGAACTTCTCCAACGATAATACGATCTGGCCGCATCCGAAGGGAGGAACGAATAAGGTCTCGAATACTAATTTCCCCTTTCCCTTCTGTATTCGCATTTCTTGTCTCCAAGCTTACTAAATTGGGGACACTTTTAAGCTGCAGCTCTGCAGAATCTTCGATCGTAATAATCCGTTCATTCTTCGGAATAAAGTTGGACAACACATTCAAGAATGTTGTTTTACCTGATCCTGTTCCGCCGCCGATAAAAATATTGTATTTAGAAACGACGAGCTTTTGAATAAAATTTGCAGCCTCCTCTGAAATAGAGGACTTCTCAATTAAATCGTCGATTGTTAGAGGCTTATCCGGAAATTTACGGATTGTCATTACTGGACCCTTTAAAGAAATGGGAGGTAAGACGACATTTACACGTGACCCATCCTGTAGCCGTGCATCAACAATTGGAGAGGATTCATTCACGACTCGGTTTACGCGTGATACAATTGCTTGAATAATATCCTCTAATTTCTGTTCACTTTCAAATTCAACAGCTACCTGTGACGTCACACCATTTCGCTCGATAAAGATTTCCAAATGATTATTTACCATAATTTCTGTTATTGTCGAATCATCAATTAATGGTTGAAGCACATCATAGCCGCGAAAAGCATTGTAAATTCGCTCAACTAAATAGCTCATTTCATTGGATTTTAATTGGTGTTCCTTTGCATAATCAAACACAGCAGCTTCCACATATTCTCTTAGCTCTTCATTTGATATTGAATGCATTAAATCAAGCGTTTCTCTTAATTGCTTTATAAGCGCTTTTACTGCACTGTCAAATTTCACGAACCTGAACTCCTTCCTTCATCTTTAATAGCAAATGATACACAATTTGCTGCATTTCTTGATTAAAGAGATCATTTCGCAATATTTCAGCACCAGATTGAATGGATAGCCAATCATCAACAAATGGCAAATAACCATCAATTGTAATTTCCGTTTCCCCTAGATCGAGGAGAGAGGTCCCATTATATTTGTTTAAGATAATGGAAAGCTTATCTTTAAGCACATTTTCTTTACCAAATAGCTGTTCCTCTTCAGCAAGTATGGCCTTTGTTTTTAACATACTTTGATGATCATTTGTATTAATCCAAAATACCTGATCACTTTCTAAAAGCGCGACCTTACTTCTTTCATGAAGAGAGGAATCCAAGTCGATAATGATATAGTCATATACCCCTGTATCAACAATGCCATTAATAAGTCGCTTTATTTCCATTTCCTTTAGCTCCAGCATTTCTGCCGCCTGAATCGCAATATCAAAATAATCTACCATTGAATAAGGGTCATACTTTTTTAATGCCTCAATTTTCGATAAGAGCTGTCCTGTCTCCTGCTTTGCATAATAAAATATTTGCAATGAAGGATTGTCTTCTTCAGAGGAGAAAAATAAACTACCTGAAGGAATCGTTTCGAGATTAAGATAAAATACCCTTTCCCCATTCAAAGCTAGCTGCTTACATAAATTTACTGCTACCGTTGTTTTTCCAACCCCACCCATTGGTGAAAAAACAGAGATAACACTGGCATGCTTGCTTCTAACAAATTGCCTTCCAGCCGTTTCATTATGCTCATAATAATAACCCATAACGGTTGTAATAAGTTGACCTAACCGTTGATAACGATACACAGTCAACACAGAATCTGTACGCATCGAAAGCGCATCATCCTCTAATAATACAATGAGAACATCGTCTGGAAGCTTCATTTCAGCCGTATATAAATCAGGACTAATTAATACAATGTCAATGGATTCGCCGTTATCTATGTAGCTTTGTAATAATTGCGCATCCGAAAAATATGTAAACATATACGTAGAATGATCCGTGGACGTCCTGACAAAAGAAGCGAATGATTCTAAATAATCATTGTTACTATCCGCTACGATAATTCGAATTATTTTCAATTTCGTTCCACCACCATCAAAAAATCTGTATTTAAGGAAAAATCTTCTATCATAGATGTTACTAGATTTGTCACAAAAATAAATAGTTAAATAGCAAAACAGGAATAATTACCCAAATGACTTCGGGGTTATTATTTTTTTCTAGATATTATGTTTGTTCACTAAATCTAACCCCCGTTAAATATCGAACATTAATTCAGTAAATTTAATTCAATGTTCGAGTTTAACTTCAATTGCGCTAACTTTTTATGAAAATCGTATATTTTAACCATAATTTTCCTATCTTTCGATAAATACTATTAATAAAATTAATTGGAATTAATTGTATAATAACAAACCCAATGTACTAGTTCTTTTTATTCATGTCATTTTTATTTACGTTTTGTAACGTAAAAGTAAAAGTTTTGCAATATAAATGTAACAATAAAAGCTACTATATTTTTCCTTTAAAATAGTATCATTACTGTTATTTACAGTTTTTTCACATTTTTTATCACATGCTATGAGATGTAGCACCTTAAAATCATTTAGCAGATAGAAACAGTCATAAAGTTGCATCACATATTCCTGTCGTTATGTTACGCTTGTCATACCATTGTTAAAAAGGAGTGAATAAAATGAAATGCGATCATTGTGGCCATGAAATTAAGCAGAAAGAGCAGCACTATTGCCCTGAATGCGGTAGCAATCTTTTCGCCCAACATGAACAGCATTCCAAAAAGAAAAACAAACGAAAAAGATATTATATGATGAGTACCTTATTTATTGTAGTGATTACTGCATTCATTGTTTTCTTTTTTATAGGGAAAGAAACATTTGATCCCCAAGCTCAAATTGACGCATTTAAAGAAGCGGTACAGGAGGAAAATGTGGGAGCAGCTTTAAAGATGCTTACTCCTTCTATCGATTCTTTAAAAATTGATGAAAAGAACACTGCACAATTTCTTGCCTTTTTAAAGGAAAATCCAGATAGGCTTAACGTTTTAGTTGCCCAACTGGAAGAACAAGCTAACGCACTCGAAAAAGGAAAAGAGATTAACCCAAATCATCAATTTGCTACGTTAAATGTAGTAGAAAAAGGAAAAAAGTGGGGAGCTTTTACGGATTATCAATTTGAAGTTATTCCTGCCTTTATAAGGCTATCTGAATGGAATAATGAAGTCGAACTTGATCTTTACATTAATAATGAGAAATTAAAAACTACTCCTAATCAAGATGAACACTATATCACATACGGTCCATATATGCCTGGTGAATATACGATCAAAGGCATTCTTGAACGCTCTTTTCTAAAATCTGAACAAAAAGACAAAGTCGAATTGTTTCAATTAGATAAAAATGCGCTAGAACATAAGGTTAATTTAGAGGTGAGTGAAATTTCTTTACATTCTACTTTTCTAGACGAAGCAACCTTGTATGTAAATGATCAAAAGACAGATATGATTATTAAACGTGGAAAACAATCTATTGGCCCGTTTCCATTAGGAGAGGATATCCCTGTTCATTTAGAAAAAGAACTACCGTGGGGAATAATTAAAAGTGAGAAAGCGATAATTACCGATGGTTTTATTAATACTCGAATTACAAGGAATTCAGTCATAACAGAAGATGAAAGAGAAAAAGTCATTGGCATTATTAACGATGTAATGTTAAGTTACACAGATGCCCTAAACAAGCGTGACGTCTCCGTATTACATAAAAATGCAACAGACAATCTAAAAAAGCAAGTGCAAGAGGATATTAAATTTATAAAGAAGGAAAAGCCTAATTATCAGGGAACATTGTTGCAATCACAATTTAATATTCCATGGGAGATTATTCCTGAATATAATGAGGATCGTAAAGCATATATGTTTAAATTGCATGCGATGTTTTCGTATCATGAGCCTAAAGATAAATTATGGGCAACGTTTAGAGACAATGAAAAGCGAATTTATCGACGTGGTCAAAAAATGTTAGTTTTATTTGATGAAAAAGAAAAGCAATGGATGGTTGATGAAGTTGAAAAGTACCATTTCTTTGCAACAGATGTTGATCCTGTTTATAAACTAAATTAAGAAAGAGCGGTTCGGTGCTTTTCCCCTAGCTTTCAGGGATGAGTACCTTTAACCGCTCTTTTATCTATTCGACCTTTGTAATTTTAACTTGAATTTCTCCCCCTGGTGTCATTACAGACACCTCAGCACCAATTTCTTGTCCTAATAAGCTTTGTGCCATTGGAGAATCATTTGAAATTTTGCCTTCAAAAGGATCTGCTTCTGCACTTCCAACTATCGTATATGTTTCTTCATCTCCGTTTGGAAGCTCCTTAAAAGTAACCGATTTACCTAATGCAACAATGTCAGGATCATTATTGTCATTTTCAATAATAACTGCATTACGAATCATTTTCTCAACTTGTGCAATACGAGATTCAACAAAAGCTTGATCGTCTTTTGCTGCATCATACTCTGAGTTCTCGGATAAGTCGCCGAAATCACGAGCAATCTTGATTCGTTCGACAACTTCTTGTCTTCTTTCCGTTTTTAAATAAAGTAATTCCTTCTCTAGCTTTTCTTTCCCCTCTAGTGTCATATAAAAACTTTTCTCTGTAGCCATTAAGAACACTCCTTTTTATCTTCACGCGAAAACGCGTTATAAGTGAATCCCTTTTTTGTAAGTATAAAAACGAGCAGCACTTGTGTGCGCTCGATCAATACATTATTTACCTATACTACCCCTTACTATGGCAGATTTTAGCAAAACTTTCAATACTTTATTTAATTATTTTTTCTATTGTTTGCAAGGATTGTTTCGATTTTTGTAGCCATAATGTCTACTGCTACATGGTTTTGGCCGCCCTCTGGAATAATGATATCTGCATAGCGCTTTGTCGGCTCTACAAACTGTAAATGCATAGGTCGTACACTACTTATATATTGATCGATAACCGAGTCTAATGATCGGCCACGCTCTTTAATATCCCGTAATAGCCTACGCACAATACGAAGATCTGCATCAGTGTCGACAAATACTTTAATGTCCATTAGATCGACTAATCGAGGATCTTCTAAAATAAGAATCCCTTCTAAAATGATTACTTCCTTCGGCTCTACAGGTATCACACGATCAGATCGTGTATGTAGTTTATAATCATAAACTGGTTTTTCAATCATTTTCCCAGCTAATAGTGCTTGTAAGTGATCAATTAACAAATCATTATCAAATGCTAATGGATGATCATAATTTGTGCTTAAACGCTCCTCGAATGGAAGATGGCTTTGATCCTTATAATAATAATCTTGCTCGATTACTAAAATTGTTTTATCTGAAAACCGCTTACAAATTGAACGGGTAACAGACGTCTTTCCACTGCCAGTTCCCCCGGCAACACCAATTACAACTGGTTTCTCCTTCACGGGAATATCCCCTTTCTATCCTATTACATTTCCTTTTTTATATACGATTTATGCACCTAACAAAAAACTATCTTATTTTTACACTTATAGCTACACCATCTCCAATTGGAACGATTGTAGTCACATAGTCTGGGTGATGGGCGAGCCACTCATTATAGTTGCGAAGCTTTTTCACCATTGGTTGATGTCGAGGCTGTGCAATTTCTGGCTCCACCACTTGACCTCTAAACAATACATTATCGGAGATAATCATACCACCCTTTTGAAGCAACGGACTCGCAAGTTCAAAAAAACGTTGGTATTGTCCCTTTGCCGCATCAATAAAAACACAATCAAACACTTCTTGAGAAACAGTTAGGTCATGGATTTTCTCTAAAGCATCTCCATAAACAGTTGTAATCTGCTCTGTTTTATTTCTTTTCGCGATAAATTCGACAGCTTGATCATAGCGTGTTTTATCTCGTTCAATGGTAACGATATGGCTGGTTGGACAAGCATCAAGCATGCGTAATGCTGAATACCCGATTGCAGTACCAATTTCTAAAATCCGTGCTGGTTTCTTTAGACGAATGAGTTGTAATAGAAACTCCATGCTGACTGGCTCCATAATCGGAACGCTATTAATATGCGCTGTCTCCTGCATTTTCTTTACCCAATCATCGGCAGAGGGTACCAGACTTCTTAAATAATGGTGTAATGCTTCATTCATATTCAAACCCCATTTACTTACTAATATCTTTGCTTCATTTACTTTTACGTAAAAATGGGAAATGTGAAAGCGAGCTCCCACATTTCCGATCTTTACTTAATATGCTGCTGTTTTAACTTTAAATGTTCATCATGGGTTTCAGCATAATATATATTACCTTCCCCATCGTGTAAGAAGTACTTAAATTTTGTTTTTTCTGGATTTAACACCGCTTGTAAAGAGCTCTCCGAGAAATTCGAGATTGGACCGATTGGAATCCCTTTTATTCGGTACGTATTATATGGAGAATCAACTTCAAGATCCTTTAATAACACTTTGTCCTTATGCTTTCCTAATGCATAGAGAACGGTCGGGTCTGTTTGCAATCGCATTCCTACATCAAGTCGATTATAGAATATCCCCGCGATTTTACGACGTTGATCTTCTGTTTGCGCTTCTTTTTCTACTAACGAAGCCATCGTAAGTGCTTCGTGTACGGTTAAGTCTTTCGCACCGATCTCATCTAAGTGTGCATTAACGACCGCATTTGTTTTATTCAGCATCGTCTCTACTATCGTATCAATTGGCGGTTCTTCCTCATAAAAATCATACGTTGCTGCAAACAAATAACCTTCTAATGGTGTCCTAATTTCTGGATTTAATACATCCTCCGATAAAATAGCAGGATATGTATCAATTAAATAAGCAATATATTTTGGATCATTTACTTTTTCAAGAAATGCTTCTTTTTTAAAATACAGCTTGTCCGCATATATTTCAGCGATCTCATCGATTGATTTCCCTTCAGGAATCGTTACTTTAAAAACGGGATCTTTTATAATTCGACCTTTTTTTAACGATTCAATGATTTGATCTAAAGTCATTGCTTTTGTAAATGTATAGTCACCAGCTTGAAAGTCTGATTCATTTTTAAACTTTGTATAAAACCGAAAAATCCGTCCATCCTTTATTACTCCGTTCTCTTCTAATATGGAGCCAATACTAGAGGAACTTGACCCTAATGGAATCTCTACTTTTATTCCTTTTTCACTGTTTGGATCAACAGGACTTAATGCTGACTTTATGTACATATATCCTGAAATTCCACCTATTAATAAAATTAAGATTAAGGAGACAAGGATAATACTTACAATCTTTCTTACCGTCTTTGCTTCTTCTGTTCTTGCTTTTAGGTTTTCTCGATAAGTGCTTGTCTTTTTTTTCTTCGACATACGACTACCCCTCTCATCCGGTATATTATACTAAAAAAATGAGAGTTATGCTATACCTGATAATAATACGTTATTTATGTATTTATTTTTTTAAAAAGGATATGGCTGTCTCAACGCGACAGTCTTTGTTTAAAAATCTAAAAACAAAGCAAGAGATCTCCTGTCACTGTTGAAACAGCCAACAATTTATTATTGATTTTCTTCTTCGGCCAATGTATTAATCATTTCTTCAACCATTTCCCATTCATCATCAGACTCAATTGGAAATAGTGATAAATCATTGTCATCGCCTTCTTTTTCTTCATAACGGAAAGCATAAACTTCAACTTCCTCGTCATTTGCTTGCTCAGCAGGTGCAACCGCAATATATGATTGTTTTGTTTCGTCCACATCAAAGGTGAATAGTACCTCAAATAAATGTTCCTCGCCGTTTTCATCTGGAATTATGATACGTTCTTTTTCTTCTAATGACATCGTGTCACTCCTATTTTTGTTGGTGATCAAGAAAGCCTTGTAAAATCATCATTGCAGCCATCTTGTCAATTACTTTTTTGCGTTTTTTTCTGCTTACATCTGCCGCTAGCAGCACACGTTCAGCGGCCATTGTTGTTAGTCGTTCATCCCATAATTCAGTTGGGATACCATGAACCTGTTCTACATGCTTTGCAAATCGTTGTGAGGCTTCTCCACGCTCTCCAATTGTTCCATTCATGTTTTTAGGTAGTCCTATTACAGCTTTACCAATTCGATGTTCCATTATAATTTTTTGAAGTGCAAGATCTGCTGATTGGATATCTTCTTCATTCCAATGAATGGTTGTGAGGCCTTGCGCTGTCCAGCCCAATTCATCACTAACAGCAACACCAATCGTTTTCGATCCTACGTCTAATCCAACAAGCTTCATCTATTTCTCCCTTTGCTGTTCCAAATAATATTTCACAAGCTCTTCAATTACTTCATCTCGTTCTACCTTGCGAATGAGATTTCTTGCGTCATTATATCTTGGGATGTAGGCTGGATCACCGGATAATAGATAGCCGACGATTTGGTTAATTGGATTATAACCTTTCTCCTGTAATGCTTCATGAACCGTAAAGAGAATTTGCTTAATGTCCTTGTCAAATGGTTCTTCTGAAAAATTAAATTTCATTGTTTTGTCAATTGAGCTCATAGTGACACCTCATTCCGATTTTTGCTCTACTATACACATTCTAACATGTTTAGCATCAATTTTATATTATTTTCATTTCGTCACTGAAAGCCTTACTCATTTTTGATCGCTTGCGCAACATAATCTTGTGCATATGCTAATGCAGTCTCGATCTTCTCGGGATCCTTACCACCAGCTTGAGCCATATCTGGTCGGCCACCACCGCCGCCGCCACAAAGACGAGCCGCTTCCTTAATCAAATTGCCAGCATGGAGTCCACGTGTGATTAAATCCTTTGTAACACCAGCCGCAAGCTGAACCTTTCCATCATTTTCTGCTGCTAGTAATATGACACCAGAATTTATCTTTTGTTTTAATTCATCTAACATCGTCCGTAGCTGGTTCATATCTTTTACAGCTACCTTTTGAGCTAAAAGTGGTATCGTCTTAATTGTAACGATCTCTTCCATAATAGATGCTGCTTCTGCGTTAGCAAGCTTCGCATTCATTGATTCGTTTTCTTTTTGTAATGCACGTAGTTCATCATGTAACGCTTCAATACGCGTTGGAACTTGTTCTTCCTTTGTTTTCAACAGACTTGCAGCTTGTTGAAGCGTTGACCGCTTTTCATTTAAAAATTGATACGCGAATTTACTTGTAACAGCTTCTACTCTTCGCGTTCCAGCTCCAATTCCGCCTTCGGAGACGATTTTAAATAAGCCAATCTCCGACGTATTACGAACATGACAGCCACCACAAAGCTCTAAGCTATAATCACCAATTTGAACAACACGCACAATATCGCCATACTTTTCTCCAAATAGAGCCATTGCCCCTAGCTTTTTAGCTTCATCGATTTTCTTGTAATCAATCGTTAGAGGAATTGATTGCCAAATTCTCTCATTCACAATCTCTTCTACTTTTTGGAGCTCGTCAGCTGTAACAGGACCAAAATGAGAAAAATCAAATCGTAGCCTATCTGGCTCTACTAAAGATCCTGCTTGATTAACATGTGAGCCAAGCACATCCTTTAATGCCTGGTGAAGTAAATGGGTTGCAGTATGGTTTTTAACAACGGCATTACGGAAATCTGATTCAACAATCGCTTTTACACGCTGACCAACTTCAAGCGTGCCTTCTTTTATCGTTACATGGTGGATATGCTGCCCTTTTGGTGACTTCTTAACAGCTTCCACATATGCAGAAGCAGTATCTGTATAAATCCAACCTTTATCCGCAATTTGTCCGCCACTTTCTGCATAGAAAGGTGTTTCTTTTAGAATGATAAATACTGCATCATCCGCATTCGCAGCATCTACATAATCTTTATCCTTTAAAATTGCAGCTATTTCGGTAGCACCTTCTAAAGCATCATACCCAATAAATTTACTTTCTACTTCTAACTCAGAAAGCACACTATCTTGAACATGCATAGAATCCACCTTCTGACGTGCATTACGCGCACGTTCACGTTGTGCTTCCATATTTGCTTTAAACCCTTTTTCATCAATGGTGAATCCATGCTCTGCTACATATTCCTCAGTCAATTCCTTTGGAAATCCATACGTATCATATAGTCGGAATACTTCTTCACCAGGAAATACAGTACTATTTTTTGCTTTTTCTTCTGTTAAAATTCGTGTTAAAATTTCTAAGCCATCGTGCAATGTCTCATGAAAACGTTCTTCCTCAACTTTAATTACATTTTCAATAAAGGCACGTTGCTTTTCCACCTCTGGATAATAGTCATGCATGATTTTTCCAACTACCGCAACGAGCTTATACATGAACGGCTTTTCGATGCCAATTTGTTTTGCAAAACGAACTGCTCTTCGTAATAATCTTCTTAGCACATAGCCTCTTCCTTCATTCGATGGAAGGGCACCATCTCCGACAGCAAAAGCAACCGTCCGAATATGATCGGCAATCACTTTAAAAGCAGTATCACTTTCTGGATTTTTCCCATAAGAAGTAGTTGCGAGTTCTTCCGTTTTACGGATAATTGGTAAGAATAAATCTGTTTCAAAGTTCGTTGGAACATCTTGAATTACCGAAACCATCCGTTCTAAGCCCATCCCTGTATCAATGTTTTTCTTTGGTAATGGAGTATATGTGTCATCTGGATTATGATTAAATTGTGAAAATACAAGATTCCAAATTTCTAAATAGCGATCATTTTCACCACCAGGATATAATTCTGGATCATTAGGATCATTTCCATATTTTTCACCACGATCATAGAATATCTCGGTATTTGGTCCACTTGGCCCTTCTCCAATATCCCAGAAATTTTCCTCCAAGCGAATAATTCGCTCTTTTGGTAATTTGATTTCATTTAACCAAATATCATATGCTTCATCATCTTCTGGATGCACGGTTACAGATAAAAGCGCTTGATCAAAGCCAATCCACTTCGGACTAGTTAGAAACTCCCAAGCCCAATGAATCGCTTCTTTTTTGAAGTAATCACCGATTGAAAAGTTTCCAAGCATCTCAAAGAATGTATGATGACGGGCGGTATATCCAACATTTTCAATATCATTTGTACGAATTGATTTTTGTGCATTTACTAAACGTGGATTTTCAGGGATTACACTGCCATCGAAATATTTTTTCAATGTTGCTACACCACTGTTAATCCACAGGAGCGTTGGATCATCCTTTGGTATAAGTGAAGCGCTAGGCTCTATACGATGTCCTTTCTCCTCAAAAAAATCTAAGAACATTTGCCTTACTTGAGCTGATGTTAATTGTTTCATCTTTATTCCTCCGTTTTTCATAGTAAAAAAATTGCAAACAAAAAACTCGTCGCTGCTTCTTATGCAGGGACGAGGATAATCGCGGTACCACCCTAGTTATGAACAAATTACTGTTCATCTCTCAAGTATGATAACGGTGTAAAACCGGCGAGGATTAGTCGCATTCCGGTGTAGCTTTCCATGGCTCAATGGCTAGGATTTCTTGCAGCCTAATGAAAATCCCTCTCTTGTAAGCCTGAGTCTCCATGTACTCTTTACCTTCAACATATTTACATATAGCAATTATGCGTTATTATATTGAATCTCATCTTAAATGTCAATTGTTCTGGCTAAAAATAATCATATGACTAACAACTACTTTTAAAATAGTTAATAACGGGACAGCTAAAATCATACCAATTACTCCGCTTAATTGTCCTCCTAAGAGCAAAGCAAAAATAATGGCAACTGGATGAATATCAATACTCTTTCCAACAATGTATGGAGCAAGAAGATTGCTTTCAATTAATTGAATCACGAAAACGGTGCCTACTACGAACAATACCATCTTCCCCGATATAGTGAGCGCAATCGCCACAGCAGGTGCAGCTCCAATAATCGGTCCAAAATAAGGAATAATATTCGTTAACCCCATAATAATCGCTAGTAATAGCGCGTATTTCATTCCAAAGAATTGAAATGCAATATACGTAGCAAGCGCAACAAAAAAACATACAAGAAGCTGACCACGAATATAGTTTCCAAGACTGTCATCAATCGCATGAATGACACTACTGCTCTGTTTTCGGTATTTTTTAGGAATATAAGCTTTCACACGCTCTTTTAGCTTATCGTAATCCTTCAAAAAATAAAAAACAAGAACAGGAATAACTGTAAGCATGATGATCATATCAAATATTTTAGATACGCCTCCAATTAGCTTACCTAGCAAATTTTCAATGTATTTTTCTGCATCACGAATAATGTGATCGATTTTATCATGAACGGATTCTGGTAAAAAAGAGGTCGATTCATATACTTGATAAATGATTGATTCATACATACGCACAAGCTGAGGCAGATGTGCATTTAAATCTCGTAATTGTTGGACCGTTACAGGATAGATTAAATACACTAAATACGCTCCTCCACCAAAAAACAACAAATAAATACTTAAGATGGAGAGTGTTTTTGGTACGTTAACTTTATCTAGCTTTTTGATAATCGGATACAATAAATACGCAATTAAGCAAGCAATTAAAAAAGGGGAAAATAATTTCCAAAGAAAGGACAGCACTGCTTGATAAAATGGAAATAGTTTTACGAGCAAAAATAAAAAGAGAAACAAAATAATACCAAAAATCATCCAATATAAATATGGAAGTGGTTTTATATCCTTACGCATCATGACATCTCCTTAGTATGTTGAAAAATAATTATACTAGGCGATGTCACTGAACTTGCCGCTCCTCATCACTAAATAAATCATCAAGTGAGCTTAATGAACCATCTACTTCCACCTGATGAACAGTTAAGGCAGTTCCTACAATAGCTATTTCAATATAACAGGACCAGCAATAGAATTGCTGTGAGCCGATTTTACCTAAATCCTTGCTCTGACAATTTGGACATTGCATCAACATAAAATCTCCCCTATAAACAGAAGGTTTTGCTGTTATGCTTGCCCGCTTTACTTAAAAGTATACATATTAGTCCATAAAATCATATGGTGAAAGGGCATCTTCCTCATCAGCTTCTGCTAATGGAAGACTTGTGGATGTCAATGCTTCTTGCAGGTGGTCCGATAATGAAGTAAACCTGCGATGAACGTCCAATGTTTGTACCCCTTTTAAAAATGCTTGTTTTTCACCACAAATAATAATAGATTCCTTTGCTCTCGTAATCCCTGTATAAAGCAGGTTTTTTCGAAGCATGCGATGATAGGACGATACGACTGGTAGGATAATGATTGGAAATTCACTGCCTTGTGATTTGTGGATGGAAATACAATACGCATGCATGATATTTACGTAATCCTTACGTTCATAGACAACCTCTTTCCCGTCAAATGAAATGACAAGCTGTTCTACTCCGTCTACGTTTTCATCCTCAGTAAAAATAGCAACTACTTCTCCAATGTCCCCATTATAGACATTATCTTCCGGTTGGTTCACAAGCTGGATAATCTTATCCCCTACACGAAAAACCGCCTCCAGCGCTTTAACCTCTCGTCTTTGATTCGTCTTTGGATTAATGAGCTGTTGCAATGCTTTATTTAAGGCATGTATACCTGCTACTGAACGATACATCGGAGCAAGCACCTGAATATCTCTAATATCATATCCTTTTTCCAGCGCTTTCGAAACGACACTCGTGACAACATCTACAACATGGTGATCTCGACAATTGAGGAAGCTAAAATCCTGTGCATTGTTTAAGGATGCTTGTGTACAACGATCCTGTTTGATTTGATGTGCCAGTTGAATAATTTGAGATCCTTCCTTTTGACGATACACCTCTTGTAAAGAAACGAACGGAATACAGCCACTTGCCAATAAATCTGCTAACACCTGACCTGGGCCAACAGATGGCAGCTGGTCTTCGTCCCCTACAAGAAGTACTTGCATATCATCTGGAATGGCCTTAAATAAGCTATTGGCTAACCAAATATCTACCATTGAGAACTCATCGATAATTAAGAGTTTTCCTTGAAGTGGTTCATGCTCATTCTTTTCAAACCCTTCATGCCCATCCCAACCAAGCAAGCGATGAATCGTTCTTGCGGGAAGTGAAGTTGACTCATTCAGCCTTTTCGCCGCTCGTCCTGTTGGTGCTGTTAATACGAAAGGAAAATCTGACTTATTATCATAGGAAGAAGGATCTACAGAAAGCTGGTGAATGGCTGCATAGGCTTTTATGATTCCTTTGACAACAGTCGTTTTACCTGTTCCTGGCCCTCCAGTTAAAATCATTACTTTTGCATGTAATGCTTGCTGGATTGCATCAAATTGCTCTTTGCCATAGCTAAGAATCTCTTCTTCCTCAATCTCGCCGATAATTGTCATAAGTTCTGCCAACGTTGTTTCTTTTTCTATCGGGTTTTCGATGATGCGTTTTAAATTAGATACGAACCCATCCTCTGCATAATAAAGCGAAGGCATATATACATGCCCATCCTGAATGATAATTTTCTTTTCTTGAT
Source organism: Virgibacillus sp. LDC-1 (assembly GCF_030137545.1). GTDB lineage: Bacteria > Bacillota > Bacilli > Bacillales > Amphibacillaceae > LDC-1. Next base: position 30,403 of record NZ_JARUVL010000003.1, read on the forward strand.
TCAGTCTTTCCATACCGCTCTCTATTTCTTCGTCAGGTAGCGCATAAGATGGATGGTTTAATAATTCTTTCATTTCTTTTATACAATGGTCTACTGGTAAAAACACATGCCCTTCTTGAACACTTTTCTGAAGGATATACAAGCAACCCGCACCAATTCGATTTGAATGGGTAAACTCAATTCCATTTTGTCTTGCAATCGCATCTGCCGTTTGAAATCCAAAACCATCAATATCAAATACATATTGATAAGGGTCCTTTTCTAAAATATCAATCGCATCTTCCTTGTAATTTTGGTAGATTTTCTGTGCCATCTTAAGTCCAATATTATATTTAGATAGATAGACCGCTACGTGTTCAAATCCTTGGTTTTCCTGAAGTGATTTCACTAAATTCGCAGCTTTTTCCTTTTTTAAACCTGGAATATCCTGTAGTACGGTTGGATCATGAAGAATTTTAGAAATAGCAGATGCTCCTAGCTTATCCACGATACGAGTTGCTGTTTTCTTTCCGATTCCGTAAAACAAGTCGCTGGATAAGTAAGCGACGATCCCTTCTTTTGAATCGGGAATAATCGTTTGGTAAGATTCTACATTGTATTGCATACCAAATTTACGATGTTGTTCAAACTGACCGAAAAACATATAGCTTGTATTTTCCTGTAATGAAAAATACCCTTTGATAACAATTTCTTTTTCCTGATACGCTGTATTCGTTTCACGAACACTAATTTTAGCAATCGTAAAATTTTCGGTCTCATTTTGAAAGATCGTATAAAGGAGATCACCTTTTATATACTCTTTTTCTACTGCTTGAATTTCGTTCTCCATGGTCCTACCCCACGTTTCTACATGTCTTGATTCATAAACTCCATAACTCGCTTTAACCCATTCGCTGCTAATAAATGATCTGGTTGTATTTCTATTGCACGCTCAAAATGCTCCTGTGCCTTCTTTACAGCATCTTCGTACAAGGCAATTACTCCTAAATTATAATGGGCATCACTATGCTCTTGATCTTTATTTAACACTTGTTCAAACGCGGATTTCGCATCAGCTAGATGATTACTTTGTGCTAACGCAAGTCCATATTGGAACAAACTATCAATATGATCTTCTTCTAGCTCTGTTGCTCTTAGAAAATAGGGCAATGCTAGTTTAAAATGCTCCTCTTTTTGGAAGGTCATACCGAGCATATAATACACATCACCTTCTTCAAGTCCTAATTCAATCGCTTTTTGATAATTTTCTTGTGCCTTCGGGTAAAGAGATTGTTCATAATAAACATTTCCTAGCCCATAAAAGGCTGTAGCTGCATGTGGATCTAATTCTAAAGCCCGCTCATAAAATCGTTGTGCACGGCCTTGATCATTAATATGCATCAATAAATTACCGAAATTAATATATCCTAGTGCATCATCTGGATGCGCTTCAATGTATGCATTAAATAGACGTGCAGCTTCTTCATAATTATGATGCTTCATTTGTTCAATCGCTAATTGGATAGTATCCATGAAAAAACTCCCTTATCCATGTTAAAATTTCGTTTCCATCATTGGCTTAACCAACGTAATCTAAAAAGCTTCCATCTTTAAATACTTTATCAATCGTTCCTCCACCTAGACACACGTCATCTTGGTAAAAAACAACCGCTTGTCCAGGTGTAATCGCACGCTGTTGCTCTCGAAATATTACACGTACATTGCCATCCTCTAATACCTCTACTTTTACCTCACTATCCGCTTGTCGATAACGAAATTTAGCGGTGCAAGAAAACGATGGTGCCGATTCTACTGGATTTATCCAATTCACATCCGTGGCAATTAATCCATCAGAATACAAGCTATCATGTGTATATCCTTGCTCTACATAAAGGATATTCTTTTGAAGGTTTTTCCCAACAACGAACCATGGCTCTCCTGGACCGCCTATACCTAATCCTTGACGCTGACCTAATGTATAATACATCAGCCCATCATGCTTGCCTTTTACAACACCATCGAAGGTTTGCATTTCTCCTGGTTGTGCTGGTAAATAATTACTTAAAAACTCTTTAAAATTCCGTTCACCAATAAAGCAAATCCCTGTACTATCTTTTTTCGTTGCTGTAACAAGATTGTGCTCTAGCGCGATTTTTCTCACTTCTTTTTTCGGAAGATGTCCGAGTGGAAACATTACTTTTTTAAGCACATCGGCAGATAATTGATTTAAAAAGTATGTTTGATCCTTATTTTGATCGACACCACGAAGCATTTCTACCTTACCATCCTGTTCACGAATTTGCGCATAATGTCCGGTTGCTAAAAAATCCGCACCGAGCGACATGGCATGATCCATAAATGCTTTAAATTTAATTTCTTTATTACACATAACATCTGGATTTGGTGTTCTGCCTGCCTTATATTCATCTAGAAAATAAGTGAAAACCTTATCCCAATATTGTTTTTCAAAATTAACCGCATAATACGGAATATCAAGCTGATTACATACACGTACCACATCGTCAAAATCCTCAGTTGCGGTACATACCCCGTTTTCATCTGTGTCATCCCAGTTTTTCATAAATATTCCTACCACATCATAACCTTGCTGTTTAAGAAGGAGAGCCGCCACTGATGAATCAACACCACCACTCATCCCAACAACTACTCTAATATGCTGATTATCGTTCATGCTGTAACACCTACCTATTCTTCATCATTCGTTTCACGATTCCTGCAACTCGCTCGGCTGCTTCTTTTACATTTTCCTTTGTATTTGCCGATCCAAAGCTAAACCGAACGGCGTTTTTTGTACGTTCATTATTTGCTCCATACATAGCAACCAATACATGTGATGGTTCAATTGATCCAGCTGTACATGCACTGCCACTTGATGCTGCAACACCATTTAAATCAAAATTAACAAGCAACGATTCCACGTTCATGTGTGGAAAGCTAATATTAATAATAGATGGAATGGTATTTTCCAATTTCCCGTTGACTTCAAAGGCTATTCCTTCCTCTTGCAGCGTTTGAATAAATAGTTCCTTGTATGCCTGGTATAAATTTCGGTATTCAGCTTCCTTGTTCGTGCGAAGTTCTACCGCTTTTTGAAATCCTACCACATTCGCTACATTTTCCGTTCCAGGGCGCCTTTTTCGTTCTTGCTCTCCACCATAAGCGAGTGGCTGCAGCTTCACATGCTTCCCAGCATATAAAAGACCAATTCCTTTAGGACCATTTATTTTATGTGCGGTGGCCGTTAATAAGTCAATCCCCATTTTCTTCACATCTATTTCTAACAGTCCAAATGCCTGAACTGCGTCTGTATGAAAATAAGCTTGATGCTCCTTTAATAAATCACCAATTTCTTGTATTGGTTGAATTGTTCCTGTTTCATTGTTAACATACATCACCGATACGAGAATCGTTTCAGCCGTAAGTGCTTCACGAACGTCCTCCACTTTTATTACACCATTTTCATCAACTGGTAAATACGTTACCTCGAATCCTTCACGCTCTAAATACTCAGCCGTGTGCAATGTCGCATGGTGCTCCTGAACGGTAGTGATAATATGCTTTCCTCTATCCTTATTGGCAAGAGCAGTACCGATTAAAGCTAAATTGTCGGCTTCTGTTCCACCACTTGTAAATGTAACTTCTTTTTCATGTGCATGAATACGTTGAGCAATTGTTCTTCTTGCTTCATCCAAGCTTTGTCTCGCTTTCCTCCCATAGGAATGCACACTCGATGGGTTCCCAAAAACATCAGACATTAATGGAAGCATCGCTTCTATGACTGCTGGATCAATTGGTGTTGTTGCAGCATGATCTAAATAAATTGTTTCCATGTTCTATCCTTTCCTTCCTTTAAAAAACATTCCGTCTAAATATAAAACATGTACGCTTCCTTTGGCTCATCAAGCTCGTGACGGATTAAATCCTCTAAGGTCGTATTATCTAAAACATCTTTTACCGCATCTCGAATACGAAGCCAAAGTGCTTGCTTCGCAGGCTCTTCATCCTCAATTCCTTCTACTGGAGTGATTGGGCCTTCTAAAACACGAATAATATCACCTGCACTGATTTCTTCTGGTTTACAAGGTAATTTATAGCCTCCATAAGCACCACGAACACTTTGAATTAACCCTGCATTACGAAGTGGCGTTGCAAGTTGCTCTAAATAATTTTCCGAAAGCTGATGTGCTTTAGCAATCGCCTTTAAAGGCGTAGGACCATCTCCGTAATTTTTAGCCAAAGCGATCATAATCGTTAATCCATATCGTCCTTTTGTAGATATCTTCATTTCAAACACCTCTATTTAAATAAACAATTCTATTCCAATATGCATGCGTGAATTCGCAATTACATGACTAGCGTACATATCATTCGTTCACATTTATAATACATGATATTATATCATGAACAATGTCCATCTTGCATTTTATCCATTTCATGATTAACCTTAAATTATCATTCTATTATTAGTAAAGGACGATTAACATGAATCAACAGCCATTAGCATATCGAATGCGCCCTTCCCACATAAAAGAAATTATTGGTCAAAAGCATCTTGTTGGCGAAGGAAAAATATTATCCAGAATGGTTCAAGCAGAACGATTAGCATCAATGATCTTATTTGGTCCGCCTGGTACAGGGAAAACGTCAATGGCAACCGCCCTAGCAAAAAGTCTTCAATTACCTGTTAAAATGCTAAATGCAGTTGTAGATAAAAAGAAAGATATGGAAATAATCGTTGCAGAAGCGAAAATGACCGGGCACCTCGTCTTAATTCTCGATGAAGTACATCGGTTAGACAAAGCAAAACAGGACTTTTTACTACCACATCTAGAAAGTAATTTAATTACACTAATCGGTTGTACTACGAGCAATCCGTATCATTCGATTAATCCGGCAATACGCAGCAGATGCCATTTATTTGAATTACATCCTTTAACAACAGAAGAAGTAAAGCTTGCACTTTATCGTGCAATGGAAAATGTAACAGAAGGATTAGGTAATGTCCATATTAACTTAGCAGAAGATGCACTTAACCACTTTGCTTTTGCATCGAATGGGGATTTGCGATCGGCATTAAATGGTCTCGAGCTCGCTGTCTATTCAACACCTAAAAACGAGCTTGATTCAATCGATATTTCACTTGAAATCGCCGAAACATGCATGCAAAAAAAGAGCTTTTCACATGATAAAGACGGAGACGCTCACTATGACGTATTATCTGCATTTCAAAAATCTATTCGTGGTAGTGATGTAGATGCGGCACTTCACTATTTAGGAAGATTAATTGAAGCAGGAGATTTAGATAGTATTGCAAGAAGAATGATTGTTACTGCCTACGAGGATATTGGTGTTGCGAATCCACAGGCAGGTCCGCGGGCAGTCGCTGCTGTTCAAGCAGCTGAACGAATTGGATTTCCGGAAGCACGCATTCCCCTTGCTGTTGCGATTGTGGAATTGTGTTTATCACCAAAATCTAATACAGCTTATAAAGCGCTTGATGCCGCACTTTCAGATATTCGTAAAGGTAAAAGTGGAGATATTCCGAATCATTTAAAGGACGCACACTATAAAGGTGCTTCCGAACTAGGCAGAGGAATAGAATATCAGTATCCGCATAATGCGGAAAATGGGTGGGTGAAACAGCAATACTTGCCTGATACGATAAAGCATAAACAGTATTATCATCCGAAAAGCAACGGGAAATTTGAAAAAGCATTTAAACAAGTGTATGAAAAACTAAAAAATGATCAATCACATTAAAGTATCTTTAAAATTACAAGGAAGCTAGTATAATTCTCCCTTCTATCGGCAAAGCTAATATAAACATTTGTCTAGGTGAAAAAGTCTAATTCCATAAAAAGAAAGGCTACAAGACTTTTTATTCAACATTCATAGACATAAAATGCTGATATGGAAAGGGAGCTGAAACTTAATGGCTAAAGTAAGACAAGATGCATGGTCACATGAAGACGACCTACTATTAGCTGAAACCGTTTTGCGTCACATTCGTGATGGAAGTACACAATTAAATGCATTCGAAGAAGTGGGAGATAAATTAAACCGAACTTCTGCAGCTTGCGGGTTTCGTTGGAATGCAGAGATTAGAAAAAAGTATGAAAATGCCATTGATCTTGCCAAAAGACAACGAAAAGAGAAAAAACGAGCGTTGCAAACACATGGGAAGCAGACGAGTAAAACACAGCCAGTGCTAGCATTGCCAGCGAATTTGGATAACACGGAGAAAAATCCGATAGAAGAAAGTTCTATTTCACTAGACTCTGTGATTCATTTTTTAACTCACCTAAAAAAAGATTACTATGCTTCTAATCAATCAAAAATAACGCTCGAACAAACAAAGCGAGAAAATGAGAAGCTCAAAAACAAAGTGTATGCACTTGAAAACCAACTAAAAGAAACAGAGTATCGACTCCAAACAATTCAAGAAGACTATCAAGTATTTGTCCAAATTATGGATCGAGCTAGAAAAATGACGGTGCTTGATGACCATGATAGCTTTCAAGCCCCTGCATTTAAAATGGATAAAAACGGTAACTTAGAGCAATTAGCACAAAGCTCAGGTAACTAACAAACAGGGCTTCCCATCGTTTAAAGAAGAAACGAAAGGGAAGCCCTTAATAATTGTTCTGCTATGTAAAATCAATCCCAATAATGCCGTCTACTGTATTGTTTTGATCCCGCTCTCGGCAGGTGGGTGCTCTGTTTTACATGTTGTGCTTCCTCTTGTGCCCAATCGAGGCCTGCACGTCATATAAAAACAAGTGGAGCTCCCAAATATAGAAATGTTCGGTCAAAACGATGGAAATAGACGAACATATCAGGATTGATTTTTCAACAAAATAATTGTTTAATATTGTAAATTAATTTTAACATAGCGAGAACAGTATTTCAATATCCCTACATGTGAAGTATAAGTTACAAAATTTACAGTTTCCTAACATTTTTATTGGTTTAGCATATTTTCTTTAGCTAGTCTTATCGAGAGATCCTCAAGCTGGTCCTCACTAACCTTACTTGGTGCTTCTGTTAATGGATCTGAAGCAGATGCTGTTTTCGGGAACAGTATCGTATCGCGTAAGTTAGATCTTCCTGCTAATAACATGATAATACGATCTAATCCTAAAGCGATACCACCATGAGGAGGAGCTCCATATTCTAATGCATCTAATAAGAAACCAAATTGTGCTCGTGCAGCTTCTTTCGTAAATCCAAGCACTTCAAACATTGTATCCTGTTGCTCTTTCTTATAAATACGGAGAGAACCGCCACCGAGCTCATAACCATTCAATACAAGATCATATGCGACAGCCCGTACTGTTTGTGGCGCGCTTCTTAACTTATCCATATCATCTTCAGCTGGCATCGTAAACGGGTGATGTGCTGCTGAATATCTGCCTGCCTCTTCATCATATTCAAATAATGGCCAATCTGTAACCCAAAGAAAATTAAATTTCGAATGATCGATTAAATTCAAATCTTTTCCTAGCTTTAATCGAAGTGCACCAAGGCTATCGTAGACAACTGCTGTTTTATCTGCAACAAACAACAATAAATCTCCATCCGTTGCCTCTGCTTTTTCTTTTATCGCGATTGCTTCTTCTTCTGATAAGAACTTTGCAATTGAGCCTTTTAACTCTGATCCTTCTACTTTGAGCCATGCAAGACCTTGCGCACCGTATATTTTTACATAATCTGTTAACTTATCAATATCCTTGCGAGAAAAGCTAGCAGCTTGACCTTTTACGTTTAAAAGCGCTACTTCCCCTCCATTTTCTACCGCGTTTTGAAATACTTTAAACGATGACTGTGCTACGATATCCGAAACATGAATTAATTCCATCGCAAACCGTGTATCCGGCTTATCAGAACCAAATCTTGCCATGGCATCATCATACTTCATCCGAGGTAATGGCAATGTAAGATCAATTCCTTTTACATTTTTCATAACCTGCTGCATCATTTTTTCTGTCATTTCCATGATTTCATCGCTTGTCATAAAGGATGTCTCAATATCAATTTGTGTGAATTCTGGCTGGCGATCTGCACGAAGATCCTCATCCCGAAAACAACGGGCAATTTGATAATAGCGCTCAAATCCACTCATCATGATTAACTGCTTAAATAACTGTGGAGATTGCGGCAACGCATAAAACTCGCCAGGATGAACCCTGCTTGGAACAAGATAATCACGTGCTCCTTCTGGTGTGCTTTTTGTTAATATCGGCGTTTCCATTTCTAGAAACGCATTGTTATTTAGGAACGTACGAACTTCTTGGGTAACTTGATGTCTTAGCTTAAATGTTTCTTGTAGAACATTTCTTCGTAAATCCATATAACGATATTTTAATCGTAAATCCTCAGATACATCTGTGTCATCTTGAATTAGAAATGGAGGATTTTTTGATTTATTTAAGACCGTAATATCCGTTGCTATAACTTCAATTTTTCCTGTTTGCATATGCGGATTAACCGTTGCATTATCGCGCGCAACAACATTTCCACTTACTTCTATTACAAACTCTGTTCGAACCATTTCGGCTATTTCTAGTGCTTGCTTTGAAACTTCAGGATTGAATACGATCTGAACAATTCCTGATTTGTCACGTAGATCAATGAAGATCAGTCCACCTAGGTCTCTTCTTTTTTGAACCCAACCTTTTAAAAGCACTGTTTTACTAATATTCTCTATTCCCAATGTCCCCGCAAATACGCGTTCACTCATCTTATTTTCCTCCTTGAAGCTTTTCCTGCATAATAACAGCTAATTCTGTTAATGGTACTTGAATCTGATCCCCTGTATCCATATCCTTTAAATTAATCACTTGCATCTCTAACTCTTCATCGCCAAGCACGAGTACATACTTTGCTTTATATCGATCTGCAGCTTTAAACTGTGCTTTCACTTTTCTTCCTTGGTAATCCTTATCGACTTGAATTCCATGTGTACGCAATTCATGAACAAGCAATACAGCCTGCTTAGCTGCTTCATCTCCCATTGTAACGACGAAGCAATCCAAGGATTCGTCTACTGGAATATCCTTCTTCTCTGCTTCTAAAGCCATTAATAAGCGCTCTATTCCCATTCCAAAACCGATACCAGGAGTACTTGGTCCTCCAAGCTCTTCCACGAGACCATTGTATCTTCCACCACCGGCTAATGTAGTAATTGCGCCAAATCCTTCTGCCTCACTCATAATTTCAAATGCTGTATGATTATAATAATCAAGTCCACGCACAAGATTTGGATCAACCTCATAAGCAATCCCCATCATTGTTAAGTATGTTTTTACTTGTTCGAAATACTGTTTACTTTCTTCGTTTAAATAATCCAAGATCGATGGGGCATTTTCCATTGCTGGATGATTACGATCCGTTTTACAATCAAGGACTCGCATCGGATTTTGATTTAATCGGCTCTGACAATCCTGACACAGTTCTTCTTTTACAGGTGCGAAATAATCAATTAATGCTTGGCGATATGCTGCTCTGCTTTCTTTATCCCCTAACGTATTTATAACGAGTTTTAAAGAACGAAGGCCAAGTTCTTGATAACAGGTCATAGCAAGATCAATGACTTCTGCATCAACGGCAGGGTCGGCACTTCCTAATACTTCCACACCAAATTGATTTAACTGTCTCATCCTACCCTGTTGTGGCCTTTCATAACGAAACATCGGCATAAAATAATATAGCTTCACAGGCTGACTCGGATCACCATATAATTTATTTTGAACAAAGGCTCTCGTTACAGCAGCAGTTCCTTCTGGACGTAACGTGAGACTTCTTCCACCTCTATCCTCGAAGGTGTACATTTCTTTTTGGACAATATCCGTAGAATCCCCTACCCCACGCTGAAAAACTTCGGTATGTTCGAATACTGGCGTTCGAATTTCATCATAATGGTACCTTTCACATACCTTCTTAATTTGATCTTCTACATATTGCCATCTTTTAGCTTCTATTGGTAATATGTCTGCAGTTCCTCTAGGAGCCTTTATAATCATTTCAATCCCTCCAATTGATCCATTCTGTATAAATGTAATAAATAATAATAATGATTATCGAATAAGCGGCAAGAAAAATACTACCAATTAAAAAACTCCCGTCCCTTATATATAATATATAAGGGACGGGAGTTACCCGCGTTGCCACCCTGATTGATGCACGAAAAAAATGCACCCTCTTTTACACAGTTAACGCCTGCAACTCGTCTATATCTACTTTAAATGGTTCAATATAGATCCTCAGGAACGTCCTTCATTGGTGCATAAAGTAAAAATGCTTTCAGCCACGACATTTTCTCTCTAGACTAATGACAACCAACTACTTTTTCCATCATCGGATATTTTCGTTTATTTAATTATGAATGAATACTATAATAATTGGAAATGGGGATAAAGTCAAGCACGATTGAGTTTTTTCTTTAATGCTTTTACCTCACCTAAAGAAATTCCAAGCTCTTCAGCAATTTCCATATGGGTAGCATCTCCATAAAGCTCTATAAACCGATGAAAATCAACTTGAAAAATATCTTGGTTTGCATTTGTTGCCCACTGTTTTTCATGATATCGCATATTCATTCTCTCCCTTTTTCTATCTAGCTTTGCCTTAATCAATTGTTTTTATTAAAATAAAGGGAGAAATATTTTGTTTCGAAAAAAATTTAGGAGTGGTGCAATGGCTCGTAAAATAAATTTGTGGTCAGTGCTATTAATCGGTTTAATTGCTTCCTTATTTAGTACAACAGTCTATGCCGATGAAGCCATCATAATGACGGATCATCTCAATGTCCGAGAAGGCCCTGGAACGCAATTTGAAGTCATAACGAAAGTACATACCAATGAGAAATACACCATCCTAAATGAAGATGGTGAATGGATTGAAATTCAGCTTGCTGAAAAGACAGGCTGGGTCACAAAAGAATACACAACAATACAACCGGAGAAAAAAGCGAATGCTCCAACTAACCAAGACATGCAATCAAATGAAATTAATGTTATCTATGACCATACGCAAATTAGAGAAGCACCATCTACCACATCGGAAATCAATTATTTTGTTGATAAAGGAACGAAATTGAAGGTTATCGACGAGCAAGAGGAATGGTTAAAAGTAAAAGGTGAAAACGGAGAAGGTTATTTACATAAAGCATTAGTTGAGGAGACTAGTTTTCATTCTTCAAAAGGATTAAAAAATAAAGTGATCATTATTGATGCGGGGCATGGTGGAAGAGATGTTGGTGCGTTAGGGGCAAAGGACTCTATCGAAAAAAGCATGACAATGCGAACAGCACAGGAATTAGCGCAAGAGTTAACGACTCTTGGAGCAGAGGTAATTCTTGTGAGATCAAGGGATGAATACATTTCGCTTGCAAGCAGGACAAGCCTTTCTAATATCATGAATACAGATGCGTTTATTAGCCTCCATTATAACAGCTTCCCCGAGGCTCCTTCTGTTACAGGGATAGGCACCTATTTCTATCATACGCAAAACCAAGCGTTAGCTTCCTTTGTTCAAAAAGAACTAATAAATGAAACTACAGCAAAGGATCGAGGCACTGCATTTGCTGATTTTCAAGTATTACGTCAAAATTTGAAACCGGCAATTTTACTAGAGCTTGGCTTTATTTCTAATCCTGAAAAGGAACAGCTGTTACAAACAAACGCATATCAAAAAAAGCTCGTAAAAGGAATTGTAAGTGGATTAGAACGATATTTTAGCAGGTGAGATTCAATTAAAATTGTATTCACATCAAAAAGGCATAGCCGCAATTTTTACGACTATGCCTTTTCTAATTTCTAGCAGCTATCAACTAAAAATAGTTCCTTTTTCTTGTTCAACCTATATTATAAATGATTCCTACTTCAATGTTCTTTCCATAACAGGTTATTTATCCTTCGAGTCAATAATGATGGTAACAGGACCAACATTAGTGAACTGTACATCCATCATCGCACCAAACTCCCCAGTTTCTACATGTATTCCTTCTGCTTTTAATTGGTCATTAAATTGCTCATAAAGTGTTTCAGCCATTTCAGGTCGAGCAGATTTAACGAAACTAGGTCTGCGTCCCTTGCGCGTATCTGCATACAATGTAAACTGTGAAACAGATAACACCGCGCCATTTACATCCTTTAGAGACCAGTTCATTTTACCTTCTTCATCTTCAAATATCCGTAAATGAACAATTTTTTGAACGAGATATGCGACATCCTCCATCGAATCTTCATGCGTTACACCTAAGAGAATGACATACCCGTTATCAATTGCCCCGATAATTTGATTGTCAACCGTTACTGACGCATTACTTGCTCGTTGAATTACTGCTTTCATCTAACTTCCACCTTCAATGATTTTTCATCTGCTTTTTAAAACAAATGGGTTTATTGTACGGTTCGCGTTACCGTATATACATCTTTTATTTGTTTTAGCCGTTCTACTATTTTGCGCAAATGCTCTGTATTATGGATTAAAATTGTTATTTGAATTACTGCCATTTTATTTCGATCGGATCTTCCGTTAACATGCGTTATATTTGTTTTTGCTTCATTAACAGATTGGAGCACCTCGTTAAGCAACCCCCGGCGATCATATCCTGTTATTTCAAGATCAACATGGTATTGCTTTTGGTCCATCGGATGACTTTCCCACTCAACATGCAAATAGCGTTCTTTCGCTTCATCTGTTTGCACATTGGGACAATCGGCCCGATGAACAGAAACGCCTCTTCCTTTCGTAATATAACCAACAATTTCATCCCCAGGGACTGGATTACAGCATTTTGAAAGTCTTACTAACAGATTTTCAATGCCCGCAACCCTAACTCCAGAATCACCGCGATGCGCTTTTTTCTTTTCTTTTACTTCACTTTTTGCTTCTTCAATTGTTTGCGCAAGATCCTGTTCCTGCTGCTTTGAGCGTCTTATTTTTTCCGTTAAACGAGTAGCAATCAATGCAGCTGTAATTCCTTGATAGCCAACTGCTGCATACATATCTTCTTCATTTGAAAAATTGAATTTTTCGTTTACACGTTGAATATTGTCATTTGTTAAAGCCTCTTTTGGCTCGATTCCAAGCGCACGAATTTCCTTATCCACTAAATCCTTCCCTTTAGAGATATTTTCGTCTCGCCGCTGTTTTTTAAAAAACGCTTTTATTTTATTTTTTGCTTGTGATGTTTTCGTAATCTTCAACCAATCCTGTGAAGGACCGTAAGAGTGCTTTGAAGTCAAAACCTCAATAATATCGCCGTTTTTCAACTTATAATCTAGTGGCTCCATCTTTCCATTTATTTTAGCTCCGATTGTTTGATTCCCTATTTCAGTATGAATTCGATAGGCAAAATCAAGCGGAATGGACCCAGAAGGAAGCTCAATTACATCTCCTTTAGGTGTGAACACATAGACCATATCAGAAAACAGATCCAATTTTAGCGATTCCATAAATTCTTCTGCATCATGGGTTTCATTCTGCCATTCTAAAATTTCACGGAACCATGTTAGTTTTTCTTCGAATGACTTTTTATCCTTACTTACTTGTTTTCCTTCTTTATATGCCCAGTGCGCAGCGATTCCATATTCTGCGATTTCGTGCATATCATTCGTTCGAATTTGAACCTCTAACGGGTCTCCTTTTGGACCAATAACCGTTGTATGCAATGATTGGTAAAGATTAGGCTTAGGCATCGCAATATAGTCTTTGAATCTTCCAGGCATTGGTTTCCAGCATGTATGAATAATACCTAATACTGCATAACAATCCTTAATACTATTCACCATAACCCGAACAGCTAACAAATCATAAATTTCGTTAAACTGTTTGTTCTGTTTCGCCATTTTTCGATAAATGCTATAAATATGCTTTGGTCTTCCTGATATATCTGCCGTAATCTTTACTTCTTTTAATTGGTTTTGAATTTCGTTCATAACCTCTTCAATATATGATTCACGCTCATTACGCTTTTGCTTCATTAATTGAACGATGCGGTAATATTGCTGTGGATTTAAATATCGAAGTGCCGTATCCTCTAGCTCCCACTTTATTGTAGATATCCCTAGACGGTGCGCTAAGGGAGCGAATATTTCCAACGTTTCATTGGCAATTCGGCGTTGTTTTTCTGGGGGGAGATGCTTTAATGTACGCATGTTATGCAAGCGATCTGCTAGTTTTATTAAAATTACACGGATATCTTTTGCCATCGCTACAAACATTTTACGGTGATTTTCAGCTTGTAGTGCTTCCTTGGACTTATATTTAATCTTTCCGAGCTTTGTTACACCATCAACAAGCATGGCAACTTCACGATTAAATACTTCCTCAAGCTGCTCAAGCGTTACTTCCGTGTCCTCTACAACGTCATGTAAAAAACCGCCGGCAATTGTGACTGGGTCCATTTTCAGTCCAACAAGTATTCCAGCTACTTGCACAGGATGAATAATATATGCTTCTCCTGATTTTCGGAATTGATCTGCATGTGCATCTTTTGCAAAAAGATAAGCACGTCGAATAAATGCAATATCATCTTCCACAAGATATTGTCCTGCTTCTTCTAAAATCGTATCTATTGTTAATATGTTATCGTTAGCCATTCAATCACCTAATTTGTTGGAGAGAATAAAAAAAGAATATACCTTATAGTATCGAAAATTTTTCGCTAAAAGTAAAGTAAAAAACATTAAAATCCACGAATATAATGGGTCTGACGAATTTTAGGATAAAACACGCCAGACCCTTGCATTACACTTTTCACTATTACTCGTATTTCATTAAAGCAAGTACTTCATAGTTTTTTAGTTTTTCCATTCCGTCTAAATAAGAAAGCTCAATTAAAAATGCACAGCCTGCCACTACCCCACCAAGCTGCTCAACTAGGTTAATAGTCGCTTCAATCGTCCCACCAGTTGCAAGTAAATCATCTGTAATTAATACCCGCTGACCAGGCTTAATTGCATCCTTATGTATTGTTAATACATTTTCTCCATACTCTAAGCCATAGTCCACTTTGATTACTTCTCTTGGAAGCTTTCCTTCTTTACGTACAGGGGCAAATCCAACCTCCAATGCATAGGAAACAGGACAGCCTATAATAAAGCCTCTTGCCTCTGGTCCTACTACAAGATCAATATCTTTTTCTTTCGCAAATTCAACAATTTCATCTACAGCAGATTTAAATGCTTTTCCATTATCCATTAAAGGAGTTATATCTTTAAATTCGATGCCTTCCTTTGGCCAATCTTGAACAATCTTAATGTATTGCTTGTAATCCATTTGCCTTTTCCTCCTTGGAACCTTCCAAATCAATAAATTGTCCTACCCAATCTTTTAGTTGCTCATAGGTTGAATAATAAAGTGTTTCCTCCACCTTCGCACGAGTTAACCGTTGGTGGTAGGTCCATGATTCATGTAAGTCCTTTTTGTTTGATGTTGGCATAAATGTCACCACACCATTATCTATTTTAACAAATTCAAGCTCAGAAAACACTTTTGACATAAAAATAATATCATTCTTCGTCCATTTCTTAGCAGCCATGATTTTTCGAATGTCTTGTTTTAAATCAATCGTCTTTTGTTTCCATATTTGTGCATAGTACCATTTAAAGTCCTCTCTCGAAGGAAAACGAGCCATATACATGCTTTCCTCCAATTGAAAACAAACATGGATGTTAACAGGACTTAATTGCGTGAGATAATCTCCAAGCATTGGTAACGCTGGTGGAAGATCAACAATAAATAGCGTATTTACTTTTTGTAAAGCATCTAGATCAGAGTCATAGGAGATAACTGGAATATTGGATCCCAAGTCCTTCCTTACATTATCTATGTCATTCGCTAGGACCGCACTTGATTCAAATCCTTTAAATGATTGTAGATCTACATTTTTCTTCCCGCGATGGTCAAACAATTGCCAATCATTAATTTGAATATCCTCCATCACGATTTGCAGCTTCTTAAACCCATTCCACTCATTTATTCGTAATTCGCCAGCAACAGACACCTCTGTTTTCGGTGTGATAAACGAATATAATTCACCTAGTCCAAAACCAATACCTTCTACTACTGTATCCGCTTGTTTAAATTGAAGCTTTAAATGCTTCTTATTATTTCCTAGCTGTCGAGCATCTACCGGAACCTGTTGAATAAGAAATCGTGGTTTTGGATTTCCCATTCCAAATGGTGCTAGCTTTCCTATTTCTTGAATGAGAGATTCACTCATATCTGTTACTGCAAGCTGCTTACTTATTTCTAATTCTTGTTTAAAGTCTTCTTCTGTTAATTGGTCCATAACAAGATGATTTAATGCTGTTCGTAGCTCTGACACTTTGTCCAATTCAAGGGTCATCCCAGCTGCTTGTGCATGCCCACCAAATCGGACAAAAAGATCTTTCACTTTCATACAATTTTGAAACAAATCGAACGCAGGAATACTACGGGCAGATCCTTTTGCTGTTCCAGTTTCCTCATTAATTGCAAGTACAATTGCAGGTCGATCATACTTTCGTACTAATCGAGATGCAACGATACCAAGGACACCTTCATTCCAGCCTTTATTAGCAATGACAATAATGCCTGTCGTTGTTTGAAGATCGACCATTTCTTCCACTTCGGTTACTATTTCTGATACAATTTGCTGACGCTTTTGATTTAACTGATCAATCCTTTCAGCAAGCTCCAAAGCTACTTCTTCATTATCTGCTAAAAGTAGTTCCACTGCTAAATCAGCATCTTGTAATCTTCCAACAGCATTTAAGCGTGGGCCTATTAAAAAACCAACGTCCTCTTCAGTCACTTCATTTGTAAGCTTACATTGCTGCTTTAACGCCATTAAGCCTGCTCTTTTTGTATTTGCTAGTTTTTTTAACCCATAATAAGCAAATATACGATTTTCTCCAACTAATGGAACAAGATCAGCGATTGTCCCAATAGCAACAAGATCCAATAAGTGTTCTGGGAAATAGCCTAGTATATACTGTGCAAATTTAAACGCAACGCCAACTCCAGCAAGCTCCTTAAATGGATAGTTCGGCGAACACTTCGGGTGAATAATTGCGAAGGCATTTGGCAACGTTTCTTGTGGTTCATGGTGATCGGTAATAATCAAATCAATTCCAAGTTCATTAGCTAGTTCTGCCTCATGAACAGATGCAATTCCAGTGTCAACCGTAATAATTAATGAATACCCATTTTGAGCAGCGACACGAAATGCTTCTTCATTTGGACCATAGCCTTCTGTAAACCGATTCGGTATATAGAAATCACAGCTTGCTTCAAGCTCCTCTAATGCATGTAAGAGAACAGTTGTCGAGCTCACTCCATCCGCATCATAATCACCAAAAACGAGAATTTTTTCTTTATTCTCTATTGCTTGGTGTACCCGAGCTGCTGCTTTCTCTATTGCGTCAAATCCTTCTGGATGATGCAACTGATCTATATTTGGGGATAAAAACTGTAATGCTTCCTGTTCGTTCGTTATCCCTCGTTGTATTAACAAATCCTTTATGATCGGAGGAACTGATGCTTTAATATCATTCCAATGCATATGTTCCTCGATATGATCGTTAATTTTCCATTTAGTTTTACTATGTAACATACGTTCACCCCTGACCTATTCATTATACAAAACAGGATCAGGGGCGGCAAATACATTTTCTTGAAATTATGCTTATTGATAGCTATTCTTTGTTGGTCTGCTCGTTAATGCTCTCCGCTTCAAGTCCATTATCAAGCAAGGTTCTATGCAATTTTTGATTTTCTGTTCTTTGTATTTTAATATCTCGTTGTAAACGAAAAACCTTTACCATACCTACTGTGGCAGTTATGAGCACCCCCATAAGAACTGAAAATAAAATAACTAATATCAGTGGGGATTCTGCAGTCCAAAATAAATAATTCACTTTAACTGGTGAAACATTGGTTACTGCAAAAATAGATATAATAATGATGAACACAATGGCAAATACAACATACGTTTGTCCCTTCATAGGTTAACCTCCAATCTACTCTACTAAATTATTACCCACTTCGCTGTAAAAATAAGCATAACCTCCTTTGCTACCTGCAACGGAGGTTATGTAAATAACGATTAGGCGTTGTTCAAACTATACTTGTGGCCCATCAACTCGCTTCTTTTTCGTGAAATCGACCGGCTTATCCTTGATCATCTTGCCTCTCCATACTAACCACAGCTGTGAAGCTAGGAATAAGGAAGAATATGTTCCGACTAATAACCCAACAGCTAGTGCAATTGCAAAGCCTGTAATTGATTGTGCGCCTAAGAATAGAAATGCTAATACTGCGAGCATCGTTGTAAATGACGTATTAATACTTCTTGTAAAGGTTTGTATTAAGCTGTTATTCACAATTCGAGCTAATTCTTTCGCAGATTTAACACGTTTTTTCTTTCTTAAATTCTCTCTTATTCGATCAAACGTAACAATTGTATCGTTAATCGAATATCCGACAATCGTGAGGATTGCAGCGACAATGGTTATGTCAAACTCTATTCTAAAGATACTAAAGACGACAAGGACGAAAAATGCGTCGTGTAACAATGCAATAATCGCGGTAATTGCAAAATAAAACTCAAACCGCATCGTCACGTATAAAATCATCCCTATTGTCGCAATACCAACAGCGTATAATGCATTCTTTACCAGCTCTTCTCCTACAACTGGTGAGACGACACTCACACTTGGAGCAACACCATATTTCTCACTAAAATAATTTTCAACTTCCTTTATTTTATCTTCAGATAACACCTTATCAAAACGGGTAACTGCCCGATCGTTATTATCACCAGATATAACGATTGACTTCGCTTTTATACCTAGCTCATCGAGATTATCTTTAACTTGTTCTGTTGTTAAACTAGTTTCCGACATCACTTCAATACGAGAGCCACTCGTAAAATCAATTCCAGGATTTAATTGGAAAAGAAGCAAGGACACAATTCCAACAATCACCATAATAAGTGAACCGATAAAAAACTTTTTCCGGTGCTGCACTACATTCACTTTTCGATTCCTAAATGTTGCTTCCTCTTCTTCTTTTTCGGCGATATCTCGAATGTCGGTTTGCTTAACACCAAACCATGCTGGACGCCTTTTAAAGAAAGGCTGTTTAATCCATAGCAATAGAAGTAATCGTGTTCCATATACCGCGGTAATGAAGCTTAGTATAATGGAAACAATTAGCATCGTTGCAAAACCCTTTACAGAGCTTGTTCCAAACGCGAACAAAATTATCGCCGCTAAAAGCGTTGTAATATTCGCATCAAAAATCGTTGACAATGAATTTTTTGTACCTGCTTTAAATGCTGCCGGAATAGATTTTCCAGCTCTGATTTCTTCTTTAATTCGTTCAAAAGTAATGACGTTCGCATCTACTGCCATACCAACCCCTAGAATTAATGCAGCTATTCCTGGTAGGGTCAATACCCCATTCATTAATGTAAATACAAGAAGAATAAGATAAATATAGATACTTAAATTAATTGTGGCAATCAAGCCCGGAAAACGGTAAACGAACAGCATAAACAAAAAGACAAGTCCTACGCCTATATAGCCTGCAAAAACCGTTTTATTTAATGCTTGTTCACCAAATTGTGCCCCAACTGAAGTAGAATAAAGCTCCTTCATATTCACAGGTAATGAACCTGAGTTAATGATATCTGCCATATATTTCGCTTCATCTACAGTGAAATTACCTTCAATCATGACATTTGTAGTATTTAAGGTTTGATTTACTGAAGGAGCTGATATGTATTTTGGCTCTTCTTTATCTGATTCCGCAGTAAAAGAATCACCTTCCTGATAATCCATCCATATGACTAACAGGTTTGGATTCATTGTTTTTACTTTGCTCGTAACATCAGCAAATTTAGAAGCATCCTTCAACTGTAACGTTACAATTGGTTGATTTGTATCTGGATGAAAATCCTGTTTGGCACTTCCTTCTTTAATATCAGAACCATCTAAGAGCTGTTTATCATCTACATCGCGAAAAGATAAACGTGCAGACGTTGCCAGCATTTCCCTTGCCTGCTGTTGGTTTTCTACACCAGCAAGCTGTACACGGATTCGATCCTCCCCTTCAATGTCGATACTCGCTTCACTAATTCCAAGTCGATTCACACGATCATTTAAGGTTTGAACCGTTGCTTCCAATAGCTTTCTATTTGTCTCCTGGCTTTTATCAACTGGTTCGACTTCATACAAAATTTCAAAGCCACCTTGAAGATCGAGTCCAAGGTTAATATCTTTTACAATTCCTTTTACCGTTGTTCCAATCGTTCCTGCGAACAATAAAACGATTAGAAAAAAGGCAATGATTCTGCCTCTGTTTTTCATTTCGTTATTTCCTCCCTCAACTAAACAACAATTCGAATTATACATTCATTTATGCTTGTACTTCACCAGTTAAAGCGGCGATTGAAGCAAATAAATCATTTTCATCCTGATATGCGGAAACTGTCAAATAACTCATATAAATATTAGAGCTAAGGTGAAACACGTCCTGAACTGCTTCATATAATCTTTTTTCAGGATTACCCTTCCAAACCTTCTGTCTTAGACAATCCCAAACATTCTCATTTGTCGCTTCTTTATAGCCCATTAACTGCAATTCACTCACTTTGCTTGCAAGCGCTGGTTCTATTTTTAGTTTCCAATCCTCAACTGTGCGAATTAATTCCAAGACGTTCCCTCCTGCAAAAATATCCCTTCTATCTGACAACTTGTCATGCTTGGCCCACTCTATTGCATATATATCATTGTATATGAAAATTTCTTTTTTGAGAAGGCAGGTTGTCGATGTGTCTAAACAAACTTTTTTACAAGGTACACTTATATTAATAGCTGCTGGGATGATCACACGGTTTCTAGGCTTTATTAACCGACTTGTTGTAGCTCGCCTTATGGGAGAAGAGGGGGTTGGCCTTTATATGATGGCACTACCAACCCTATTCTTAATTATGACGCTGACACAGCTTGGACTTCCGGTAGCCATTTCAAAAAGAATTGCAGAAGCAGAAGCAAGAAATGATCGAGCAAAAATAAAACAAATTTTAATCGTTTCCTTAATTGTTACCGGCATATCTAGTTTGTTTTTCACAGGGCTTATGATGATTGGTGCGCCTTTTATCGCACAGCATTTATTAACAGATGAACGCACACTTTATCCACTACTAGCAATTAGTCCAATCGTTCCCATTGTTGCCATCTCTTCTATTCTACGAGGTTATTTCCAAGGAAAACAAAATATGAAGCCACAAAGCTATTCGCTCGTTATTGAGCAGATCGTTCGTATTTCATGTGTAGCGTTATTTGTAAATCTATTCTTACCGTATGGTATTGAGTTTGCGGCAGCTGGTGCCATGTTTAGTGTTATCCTTGGCGAATTTGTTTCACTATTATACATGATTTATCAATTTAAGCGAAAGAAAACCATTAAGATTCGCTATCGATTTTTTTCTTATTTAAAGACAAGCAAGGAGACATTAAAGGAATTGTTCTCTATTGCTTTGCCTAGTACAGGCAGTCGCATGATTGGATCGATATCTCATTTTTTAGAACCAATTGTTGTCGCGCAATGCTTAGCAATATCAGGCATTTCAACAACGCTAGCAACGAAGCAATATGGTGAATTAACAGGATATGTTCTACCATTACTATTCCTACCTACTTTTATAACACAATCATTATCAATTGCGCTCGTACCTTCTATATCTGAAGCAGATGCGATGGCCAACCATAAATTAATACATTATCGCATACATCAAGCAATTCGAATATCATTTGCATCAGGAGCAATTGCAACTATCATTCTTACCCTATTTTCAAATGAAATCTTAAGCCTAATGTACGGCACAGCAAATGCTAGCAGGTTCTTAGTATTAATGGCTCCTTTTTTTCTATTGCTTTACATTCAATCGCCACTACAAGCAGCATTACAAGCGCTTGATTTAGCAAAACCAGCAATGTGGAACAGCTTAATCGGAAATGTATTTAAATTCGTTATCTTAATCGTATTAGCATCTAATGAAAATTTTGGAATTATGGGGGTAGCAATTGCTATGTCTATCGGTGTCATTCTTGTAACCCTACTTCACCTTGCTTCCTTGAATAAAATTCTATCATTTTCTATTCCATTCATCGATATAGGGAAAATGATTCTTCTTTTATTGCTTACGTGGGGATCTGGCAATCTTATCCGAAATATTTTTATACAAGGAGAAGCAAATGTATTTCTGCTTAGTTTCATATTTATCCTTTTATCATTTATGTACTTACTATTTCTATTTGCACTGCGCTTTATTACAAGAGAAGAATTAAAACAAATTCCCTTTATCCAAAAGTGGGTATAGTTATTTTTTAGGAAACTCGTCTAAAAAATTTGTTTCCGAATAGGATGTAATAAAAGGACAATCATAGGGGGAGAAAAACATGAGACAACAGTTTATTGGACTTTTGTACGGCTGGACTGCAATATTTTCACTCATTCTTTTTACAAGCATTATTTTAGCAACAATTCTGCGCTTTACTTCGCTTAATGAACCAACACTTTCTTGGATTACGTTATCAATTGGATTACTTGTATTATTTATTGGAGGTTTTATTGCTGGAATGAAAGGAAAAGAAAAAGGCTGGTTTATGGGGACATTTACTGGATTAGGATTTACCTTATTTACATTTCTCGTGCAATACTTAGGCTATCAGCAAGCATTTTCAATGGAGCAATCCCTTCATCATGCTGGTTATGTATTAGCAGCACTTATCGGAGGCGTTTTTGGTGTAAACATGCTAACCTCTGCAAACAAATAGCAAGCAAAAGAAAGCGACTGTCATTTGGACAGCCGCTTTTTACATTATTATGCAGTTGTAACTTCTCTAATTGCTGAACGATCATATGTAAGCTTTGTACCGTCACCAGCTTGAATCACAACAGTGCTTTCATCGATTGAATGAATCACACCATGAAAACCACCAATTGTTACAACAGAATCACCTTTTTGAAGACTATCCTGCATTTGTCTTACTTGTTTTTGTCGCTTTTGTTGCGGACGAATCAACAAGAAGTAAAAAATAACAAACATTAGGATAATCGGAAGTAATGGTCCTAAAAATTCCATTTAATTCACTCCTTTCATTAAAAGTTTTTCGCATTCGGTTTATTTAACCCATATTGTTCAAAGAATGCTTCTTTAAAGTCACCAAGTCGATCTTCGCGTATAGCTTCTCGTACTTGCTCCATTAATTTTAACAGAAAATAGAGGTTATGATAAGTAGTAAGTCTAAAACCGAATGTTTCATTGCATTTTATTAAGTGTCTAATATATGCACGTGAATAGTTTTTGCACACATGACAATCACAATTTTCATCAATTGGTGTAAAATCACGGGCGTATTTTGCATTTCGAACAACTAGTCTTCCATTAGAAGTCATACATGTCCCATTTCGTGCAATACGGGTCGGAAGCACGCAATCAAACATATCTACACCACGAATCGCACCATCAATCAACGAATCTGGTGATCCTACTCCCATTAAGTACCGCGGCTTATCATTCGGCATTAACGGAGTTGTAAATTCAAGCACTCGATTCATTACTTCTTTTGGTTCGCCAACAGATAACCCTCCAATAGCATAGCCTGGAAAATCTAAGGAAATGAGATCAGATGCACTTTGTTTTCGAAGTGCTTCATATTCTCCACCTTGAATTATGCCGAACAATCCTTGATCTGATTTGCGCTGGTGAGCCTCTAAACATCTCTCTGCCCATCGAGAAGTTCTTTCTACAGAGCTTTTCATATATTCGTAAGTAGCAGGATATGGTGGACACTCATCAAACGCCATCATAATATCTGATCCGAGCGCATTTTGAATGTGCATTGCTTTCTCTGGTGAAAGGAATAGCTTTTCTCCATTTAGATGATTTCGGAAGTGAACACCTTCTTCTTTTATTTCACGCATATCACTTAAGCTAAAAACCTGAAATCCCCCAGAATCCGTTAAAATAGGGCCATCCCAATTCATAAATTTATGAAGGCCACCAGCTTCTTGTACAATATCCTCTCCAGGGCGGAGCCATAAATGGTAGGTGTTCGAAAGAATGATTTTAGCATTCATAGAATGTAAATCATCTGGACTCATTGTTTTAACCGTTGCTAATGTACCTACTGGCATAAAAATCGGAGTTTCAAAGGTACCGTGTGGTGTCGTTACCTTCCCCAATCGCGCTCCCGTTTGTTTACATGTTTTAATTAATTCATATTTTATCGGTGTCATTTCTAATCGTTCCTCTTCTAAATGATTAGCATTGCATCGCCAAAGCTGAAAAATCGATAGCGTTCTTCGACAGCTTGTCGATATGCTGTTAAGACTGGTTCTCTTCCTGCTAGCGCACTAACTAACATTACCAAGGTTGATTTCGGCAAATGGAAATTAGTAATTAACCCGTCGATTGCTTTAAAATGAAAGGGTGGATAAATAAAAATGTCCGTCCAACCACTAGTAGCTCTAAAACGACCTTGATTATCTCTTGCTATCGTTTCTAATGTACGGGTGGATGTTGTCCCTACAGATATTATTCTACCACCATTTTCTTTGATTTTATTCAATGTATCAGCGGTTTCCGCTGTCATATGATAAAATTCTGAATGCATCGCATGTGCTTCGATATCTTCTACACTTACTGGTCGAAAGGTCCCTAATCCAACATGAAGCGTAATAAAGACAATGGTTACTCCCATTTCTTCAATTTCATGAAGTAATTGTTGTGTAAAGTGAAGGCCAGCAGTAGGAGCAGCAGCAGAGCCTTCCTCCTTTGCATAAACGGTTTGGTACCGTTCTTTTTCTGGTAATTGTTCTTTGATATATGGAGGTAACGGCATTTCTCCGAGCTCGTCTAATATTTCATAAAAAATTCCTTCATATGAAAATTCTAAAATACGTCCACCATGTTCTAACATACGCGTGCATGTTGCTTTTAGTTTTCCATCACCAAACGTTAATACGGTTCCTTCTTTAATTTTTCGTGCCGGCTTTGCAAGTACTTCCCAACGATCATTTTCTTCTTGATGTAATAATAATATTTCTATTTTAGCACCAGTATCTTCTTTCATCCCATATAAACGAGCAGGAAGTACTCTCGTATCATTTAACACAAGACAATCTCCCTTTTTTAAATAATCCTTTATACTGGGGAATCGCTTATGTTCTATTTGCTTTGTCTCTTTGTTCAGAACGAGAAGCCTTGAAGAAGCTCTGTCTGCAAGTGGAGTTTGTGCGATTAACTCAGCTGGTAATTCAAAATCAAAATCTTCTACATTCATTTTTACCTCTAACTTCCTTCCATGTCCTTAACGAAATTTACCAATAAGAAAAAAAATAAGCGACAAAATAATACTGACTACAATCGAAGTCATAATCGGAAAATAAAAGGAAAAGTTTCCTTTTTTAAAGCTAATGTCCCCTGGCAACCGACCTATAAAAGTCCAAACAAAACCTATGATAAGAAGAATTACTCCGGTTATCATTAGCCATTTTCCTGGATTCATCCCTCATCATTCCCTTTCAAGCCAAAATGTGCATATGCTTTCGGTGTAACGACTCTGCCACGTGGTGTACGTTGGATGAAACCAATTTGTAATAAATAAGGCTCATATACATCTTCTATTGTTTGAGATTCTTCGCCAATCGTTGCTGCAATGGTTTCTAATCCTACAGGTCCACCTTGAAAACCGTCAATGATACCCTTTAGTAGCTTGTGATCGATATGATCTAATCCCTCATCATCTACCTGAAGCATATGTAAAGCACGTATCGTTGTATCCATACTAATTACCTTTTCTCCGCTAACTTGTGATATATCACGAATTCGTTTTAACAAGCGATTCGCTATTCGTGGTGTACCTCGAGACCTTCTTGCTACTTCCATTGCAGCATCTTCTTTAATCGCAGTATCAAATATTTCTGCAGTGCGCTCTACAATCGCACAAAGGTGCTGCTTTTCATAAAATTCCAGTCTGCTTAGCACACCAAATCGATCACGCAAAGGAGCTGATAATAGCCCTGCACGTGTAGTTGCCCCAACGAGCGTGAAAGGTGGCAAATCTATACGAACCGAACGCGCACTCGGCCCTGTTCCAATCACAATATCGATAAAAAAGTCCTCCATGGCAGAATATAATACTTCTTCCACTGTTCTTGGTAAACGATGCACCTCATCAATAAACAGAACGTCTCCTGGTTCAAGTGACGATAGAATTGCTGCTAAATCTCCAGCACGATCAATGGCGGGTCCAGAAGTTGATCGAAACTGAACGCCCATTTCATTGGCTATTATCGCAGCAAGTGTCGTTTTCCCTAGTCCTGGGGGACCGTATAATAATACATGATCTAATGGTTCTTCACGCATTTTTGCGGCCTGAATAAATATTTCAAGGTTTTCCTTTACCTTGTCCTGACCGATATACTGAGTTAAAGTTGTAGGACGGAGGCTAAGCTCTACAACAGAATCCTCCGCCTGCAACTCACCTGTAACCATCCGTTCATCCATAATATCCCCCCTTTATTACTTTTTCATTAACAAAGCTAATGCTTTGCGAACAAGTTCATCCGTGCTATGTATTTGATCCTTCGGAAGCTGTGGCATAATTGCTTTAATCTCCCTATCGGTATATCCAAGTGCAAGTAGCGCTTCTTTTGCTTCATTAAATTCTTTCGCTGTTGATACAAGCGGTGATGATGCATGTCCTTGATCTTGACTAATTGAAAATGTAGTCGTTAGCTTTCCTTTTAAATCTAGAATAATTTGTCGAGCTGTTTTTTTACCAACGCCAGGAAATTGGGATAGGAACTTGTCATCTTCTCGTTCAACAGCAGCAACAAATTCTGGAATATCAACAGTAGCCATCATCGCTAACGCACTTTTAGGTCCAATACCCGAAACTGAAATTAATTTCGTAAATAGAAATTTTTCATCTTTATTTTTAAACCCGTACAATAGATGGGCATCTTCGCGAACATGATAATAGGTTTGAATTTGTATCTCTTTATTTAAAGATGCTT
Source organism: Virgibacillus sp. LDC-1 (assembly GCF_030137545.1). Taxonomy (GTDB): domain Bacteria; phylum Bacillota; class Bacilli; order Bacillales; family Amphibacillaceae; genus LDC-1. The sequence goes on from NZ_JARUVL010000003.1 coordinate 57,487, forward strand.
GAAAAATAAAAGGGTTGGCACATATAATTTCATACCCAATGCCAGCCATTTCTACTATTACTGCTTCATCCTCTATCGCAGTACACTTTCCTTTTACATATGCTATCATTTACAATTCTCCTCTTTTAAACCTTCCCTCATTTTATCACATTTTCTTTATATCCGTATAAAATCCAACCACTATAACCATTGAGACGACAAAGAAAATGGTTCGGACAAAACGGTAGCTTCTCACTCAACATCCAAATAATTGCATTATAGCTTAAAATAGCCTTGCCGTTTTCTATACTTTGGATACGGCTTCATTCGGTTGTTATCAGTTAAACACCTTTTTGTCCCAACCACATCTATCTATTCGTTTTCTTTTAAGTTATGATATACATCCTGTACGTCTTCATCATTTTCAAGCATATCTATAAGCTGATCCATTTTTTGTTCCTGATCTTCTGATACCGATGTATAGGTTTGCGGAATTAATGTAACCTCTGCTTCTTCTAATACATAGCCTTTCGCTTCCATAAATTCGCGAACTTCTTTAAAATCTTCAGGAGCTGTTAGGATTTCATAGGCCCCATCCTCCACAACAACATCATCTGCGCCAGCTTCAATTGCATCCAATGAAATATCATCTTCTTCATACTTGTGTTCTTCATCTAATATCAACATATATCCTTTTCGGTCAAACATAAAGGAAACACTTCCATTTTCCCCTAGGTTGCCATCGTTTTTCTTGAACGCGTGGCGGATTTCTGCTGCTGTTCGATTCCGATTATCGGTGAGCACATGAACGATGACTGCTACACCACCTGGTCCATAGCCCTCATAAGTGATCTCTTCATAGCTTACTCCGTCAAGTGTTCCTGTTGCTTTTTTTATTGCCCGCTCTATATTATCGTTTGGCATGTTATCGGCTTTTGCTTTTTCAACAGCCGTTCTTAAAGCGGCATTTGTTTCAATATCTCCGCCACCTTCTTTAGCGGCAATGTATATAATCTTTGCGTGCCGCATAAATACTTTTCCTTTTTTAGCATCCTGCGCATTCTTTCTTCTTTGAATATTTTTCCACTTAGAATGACCAGCCACTGGACATTCTCCTCTCTTCAAATTTCCACTTCTACTATATCAAAACTTCTAGTCTACATAAAGAAGAACAGCCCGCCACGTATAAGAACGGAACAATGATCCAAAGTTTACTTAAAACGTGAATTCATATTTCGTATCCGATCCCAATGGTTGTCATCTGTATAAATAACAATGGGTTTATCGGAGATAAATTTAGATACCTCGCGCTCTATATTTTTTTGAATAGTTGGATCAACACCTTCTGCTAATCGAACAGCAACGATTACTTTATCCTTTGTAATTGCAACTTGTGCAACTTTTACTTCTTTCATATTCATCAAGTGGTCCGCCACTCTTACTCCATCCTCAGTCGTGTACTTATCCGTATATGACCCTGTCCGATCTCCTCCATTTAGCGACTTCTCTTCTTGTTGTGGATAAGCGTCTCTTTCATGTTTATCAGACTGATGTGAGCCTAACCTTTCTTGTTGCTCTTGCTCAGTTTCGTAATGTATAGGAGCTGCTTCGCTATCATTTTCTTTTGTCTTCTTCACACTTGTATCCCCGTCACATGCAACTAACACGGTGATTACGAGCGTCATCCAAATCATACTTTGCAGTTTCAGCATGACCAAAACCTCCCTTAACGATTAGTTTGGTTAAGGGAGGTTGATTTAATCGTGCTAGCTATTTAATTTGTCCGAGAAAAATATGGTAATGGAGATCGTTTATGTTCCGTACGTTGATGCATCCGTTCAATAACCGTTCTTTCTTGCTGTGATATTTGTTTGCCTTGTAAGAAAGCGTCAATCGTATCATACGAAATCCCCATCTCTTCTTCATCTGTTTGCCCTTCCCATAGATCGGCACTTGGCTGCTTTTGAATAATTTCATCCGGAACGCCTAAGTAAGATGCAAGCTCGCGAACTTCGCCTTTTGTAAACTCTTTTAGCGGTAATAAATCAACGCCACCATCACCATATTTTGTAAAGTAACCGGTATACCACTCCGCAGCATTATCTGTTCCAACAACTAAATAATTAAAATTCGTAGCAACTGTATATAATGTACTCATTCGTAAGCGGGCACGTAAATTCGCATCTGCTAATCGACGATTATGTTCTATTATATTGTCCTGAAGCTTCTCCTGAATTGTTCCTAGCAATTGCTTGTGTGCAGCCGTTAAATCAATCGTTACTCCTTCAATACCGCAACCATCAATAACTTTCTGCGCATGCTCCATTCCAGAAGGATTACTATTTAATGGCATAATAACACCAATGGAGTTATCGGGGAATGCTCGCTTAATTAAATAAGCTACCACTGCCGAGTCTAAACCGCCACTAACACCTACGATTAACCCTTTCATTCCTGCTCCATCGACTTGATCTTTTAACCAACTTGTTAATTTTTCCACTGTTTTTTTCATGAATATTCCTCCAGTATGCAACTAAAATTCCTTTATTATTATCGGATAATTTCTTCATCCATCACATTGATTTTACCATTTTTTCCGTTTTTCTAAAAAAGTTTTTACGTGCTTCCCAATCCTGCTCCATTTCTTCGAGGTATGTTTTCAGCTTATCATCTGTTGCTTCCGGGAGAAAATACATCCATTCTCGCATGACATCACTAGGAATCGCAATCGCACAGAGCCACTTTGGAATAGCCTCCTCATCCACCATGTGATAGGAAATTAACGCAGATAGATCCCAATTTAAAAATGGTAAAAACCGTTGTCCAAGTTGAATGAAGTCAAAAATATGTGGACTAGCTTGCAGTAAGTCATAATCAATTAAACAAGTTGTTTTCCTTGTATGAATAAAGTTATGTGATGCAACATCCCCATGAATCCACTGTCCTTTTTGCTCTGCTTCTTGTTGCATTGTTTTCCATGGAAACCGCATATTTTTTTTAAAAAAGTGCTCCGCAGTTATTACAATATCTTTATACAAAGCTGTATAGCCATTTTCAGCAAACAAATGCGCTGTCTTTTGAAAGGATAATAACCTATCATACCATCTTTCAAACAAAAGTCTACGTTTTAAGCGCTTTTCTATAAAGATGCCAGAAGCTTGAGCATGAAACTTTTGTACTGTCTCTAATGCTTCTTGTCGATCAGAGGCTTTCGCATAGCGTAGCTTTTTTCCCCGTATAAATGGAGATAACGTCCAAGTGAATGGCTGCAAGGATATTGTTCTTTTCCCATTAGGGAAAAAAATAAACGGAACGATATGTGGGTTGCTTACTTGCCGAAAGAAATCCCATTGTTGCATAACGTTTTTCTTATTGGCATGTGCCTTTACAATATATTCTTTTTCATTTACTGTCTCGATGTGAAATACATGTTGTTTTATTTTTCGTACATATTGTACGGATAGACCTCCTTCTGAGAGCAAAAAAGAAGAGAGACGATGGTGAGTCATCTCCTCTCCTTTGTACCTATTACTCACTTCCTGCTTCATCCTCTTCATCACGATACATCGGAAAGCCAGGTGGTGTTGGATAAGCTGGATAAGGTGCACTAGGCATTGGCGAATATGGTTGTTGTCCGTAAGCAGGACCAGGTGGCATTTGATATCCTGGTGCAATGCCTTGCTGAAACGCTGGATTACCATAGTATGTTCCCGCATATGGATCTGCTCCATAGTACCCACCGCCATCATAATAACCCATTTTAGCTGGATTAACTGGCATATTAGTACTAGAGCTACTTGAACTAGAGGATTCCATATCCCAACCCATATGTGGTGCTTGCCACTGCTGAGGCATTGGCTGTTGAGGACCAGGATAGCCTCCTTGCATATTCGCCATCAAAACAAACGGTTCTGATGGATGACACGGATCCATAACATAGCAGCAAAGCGGGACTAAATGAGTGGGTTGAGGCATTGGCTGCGGAGCCGGTTTCATCACAGGCTTCGTTTTTGCTGGTTTTTCTTCCTTCGATTCTTGATATGGCGGGAGATTAATTGTTGTATAATTTGTTAATTCTTGTTCCATCATTGGCATTTGCATCATTTGTGGATGCATTTGTACTGGTGGCATTTGAGGCTGAGGCATTGGCATCGGCTTAACCACTTCTTTCTTTTTCATCTTATCGTCCTCCTTGATAACTGGCATTGGCTTTGGTGAAATTTCTTTATAAGGTTGTTGTGCTTTTGGAGGTTGATATGCTTCTTTTTTAACTGTTTTTGCAGAGCTTGGGATCTTAATTTTCATTCCTGGCATAATCATGTCTGGACTCGACAATTGGGAATTAAGCTGCTTTAATTCTTCAAAATTAACGCCATATTTATGGGCGATATCCCAAAGTGTATCCCCTTTTTGCACAATATGAATTTTCATTTCCTCGATACTCCTTTCATTTCTGATAGGTAGGCTAATAACTCTATATCAACATATGCAATCACCCAATAAATGTTGAACGATTATTTAAGTGATGCATATTCTTTTGAAAAGCAAATCAAAAAACACCCACTTCAAAAGAAGTAGGTGAAATTAGATTCGTTCATAAAGAAGAAGAGTTTGCTTGTAAATGATAAACTGGAAAGGTACCCAAAATCGTTACACTACAACCTAGTGCTTCTAATTCTGCTTGAACACCTGGAAAAAGAACAGCATCATATGGATCATCTACATCAATAATAAAAAAGTAATTTCCTAATCCAGTCTTCATTGGTCTAGATTCGATCTTAGATAGATTCATTTTCCTCCATGCAAAAGCAGACAATACTTGATGTAATGCGCCTGCATAGTCTCGTGGTAATGTAACAAGTAAGCTCGTTTTTTCTGTTGTAATAGGATGTTGAATAGATAAGGCTTCCGTATTTTTCGTCAACACCGCAAATCGTGTATGGTTATTTGGATAATCATGAATATTTTCTTTTACAATACATAAACCATATTCTTTTGCTGCTAGCTTATTCCCTATCGCTGCGATGTTTCCTTCTTTAACGGATACAAGTTCCGCTGCTTTTCCAGTGGAAGAAGTAACATGTAATACAGCGTTTGGCAAATTTTGATGAATATATTGGTGACATTGTGCAATCGCATGACTATGCGAATAAACCGCTTCAATATCTTTTAATGTTCCTTTAAAGTTAGGTGTGCATATTAAATGTTGTTGAATTGGTACAACAATTTCTGCTACAATTGGCAATCTTACTTGATGGACTAAATAATCCACTGTAAGATGTACAGTACCTTCAATTGCATTTTCCAGCGGAACAACACCGATATCAACTTCTCCGGTATCAACCGCATCAATACAAGCGGGGACAGTGTCAAACGCTTTTTTATCTTCACCATTGAACGCTGCGTCCACTGCAAGTTTTGTAAACGTCCCTTTTGGTCCTAAATAACCTATTCGCTTCGTCATCTTGCTCTTCTCCCTTTATACACCTTGCCATTATTATCGTGCGATGTACCATGCTCATGCTCCTGAGCTAAGCATATCAACTCGCGTTACGAAATCCAGTTGTTTTAGGCGATGTAACATTTTTTCTATGTCTTCATTTATCATGGAAACGTCTAATGATAAGGTAACATTCGCCTTACCAAAAATAGGGATTGTTTGATGAATAGTTAATACGTTACATCCAGCCCCAGCAATTAATTTTAAAAGCTTCGATAAAGTTCCAGATCGATCCTCTAAATGAAAAAATAGGGTGATGATTTTTTCCTTCACCATTGCCTGAAAAGGAAAGACAGTATCTTTATATTTATAAAAGGCGCTCCTTGATAGTTCAACCTTATTTACTGCCTCATAGACGGAACTTGCCTTCCCTTGTTCAAGCATTTCCTTTACCTGAATTGTTTTTTTCATTGATTCAGGTAGCACGTCACTTCGTACTAAAAAAAACGATTCATCCCTCTGACGTTTCACAGTATCCCTCTTTTACAATTGCAGATAATCATTCTACAAACTCAAATTCATAATCAAGCAGGCGGATCGTATCTCCATCCTTTGCCCCTTTTTTGCGTAGCGCATCATCTACTCCCATACCTCGCATTTGTCTAGCAAAACGTTGAATAGCCTCATCTCTAGCAAAGTCCGTCATCTTAAATAATTTTTCAATCTTTACACCTGAAAGCACATAAGCTCCATCTGGGTCTCGTGTTATGGAGAATCCATCCTCTAGGCGCTCATACTTATATACAACCTTTTCTTCTGTATCATCGATAATAGGCTCTTGCTTTGGAATTTGCTCTAACATATCGGCGACAGTAAAGAGAAGATCGCGAATCCCATTCTTTGTTATTGCAGATATCGCGAACAATGGAATGTCACTCTCCAGCTTCTCTTTAAAATGAACTAAATTTTCATCTGCACCAGGCATGTCCATTTTATTCGCTGCAATTACTTGTGGGCGCTGAAGTAAGTTTTTATCATACGCTTCTAGCTCTTGATTAATTTTAACATAATCTTCATAGGGATCTCTTCCCTCTGTTCCAGCCATATCAATGATATGTACAATTACTCTCGTCCGTTCTACATGTCGTAAAAACTGGTGTCCAAGGCCAATACCCTCATGTGCACCTTCAATAAGACCAGGTAGATCAGCCATAACGAAGCTTCGTTGATCGCCGGTTTCTACTACACCTAGGTTAGGAGCCAAGGTTGTAAAATGATAATCCGCAATTTTCGGCTTTGCCGCACTGACAACAGATAAAAACGTAGACTTTCCAACGCTCGGAAATCCTACAAGTCCAACATCTGCAATTACTTTTAGCTCTACTTTAATATTTCTTTCTTGACCTGGCTCTCCATTTTCGGCAAAATCAGGGGCGGGATTTCTTGGAGTAGCAAAGCGGATATTTCCCCGACCACCTCTTCCTCCATTTGCAATAATTGCTTCTTGACCATGTGTTGTCAGATCAGCAATTACCTCATTTGTATCCTCATCAATAACTGTAGTCCCTGGTGGAACAGGAATAATTAATGGGTGTGCATTTTTTCCATGCATGCTTTTACTCATCCCATTTTCCCCACGCTTTGCTTTAAAATGACGATTATAACGAAAATCCATTAGCGTATTTAAACCTTCATCAACCTGAAAGACGACATCACCACCATTTCCGCCGTCTCCTCCAGCCGGACCGCCTTTTGGAACATATTTCTCACGTCGATATGCGACAAGACCATTGCCTCCATCACCGGCTTTTACATAGACACTAACCTGATCTACAAACATAGCTGTTCACCTCACCTATACATCCAAATTATTAAATACAAATCGATATTCATTACCTGCTTCATTCACAAACAAACCAATGTTTTCTTGATTATAGTTTGCTAGCAATGTTTGTACAGAAATACAGTCCGTCTTACGTTCAAAAACTATTTGTACCTCTATATTATGTTTTACCTTATCTCCTTTTAAACGAACCACAGCCTCATGAAGCTGTGTTCGATCCCAACATGCTTCAATCGCTTCAAACAATTGATTACATTGCTTAACCAACTCATTATCAATTCGATTAAGATTCATATCTTGGGCGTCTATCTCATACGTTAACCGAATATTCGTATGCATTGCATTGAATCCGATTAACCAAAGTGCAAAATGAGGGGTGTTTAAATTCATCAGCTTCCGTTCTTCTTCATATCGTTCTAACACACGTGTAATTTTAGATTGTACTTTATCAGATTTCCCCATACTTAAATAGCCTTGGATAACCTGCATATCATTCATCACATCATGTCGAATATGACGGAGTAACATCATTACATCTTTACTCTCCATTTTTTTCCCTCCATTATGAAGAAAATTATAACAGAAAACAACTATAACTTCATGTAATCTTAGATGCTATTCAATGATGAGTTACGATTAATTGTGTTGAACGGCACTTTATACGAAAATAACTTAAAAAGGATTCTTCACCCATACGAACGGATCCATAAAAAAACTCCAACCATTGAAAGGCTGGAGTTTTTTATGATATATTAAGCTTCTTTGGCAACTGGATAAACACTTACTTTTTTACGATCGCGACCATATCGCTCAAATTTAACAACACCATCGATTTTAGCAAAAAGTGTGTCATCACCACCACGTCCAACATTCTCGCCTGGGTAGATTTTCGTTCCGCGTTGACGATAAAGAATGGATCCACCAGTTACAAATTGTCCATCTGCGCGTTTCGCACCAAGACGCTTTGATTCAGAATCACGTCCGTTTCTTGTACTACCAACACCTTTTTTCGTTGCAAAAAACTGCAAGTCTAAACGTAGCATCCGAGTCACCTCCTAATTCTTTATTTTTATATACTTACTATATTCTTTTTCGATTGTTTTCAATGAAACTACCATACCTTCCAGTAATAAGGAAGCCTTCTTCGCAGTATCATCATCTAGGTCAATAGGGAGCATGATATGGAGAAATCCACCTTTGCCGCCTTGTTTAACCTTTATATCTTTTTCATCAATGTTACAAAGCTCTTCAACTGCATTTGCAGCACCAAATGAAACCGCAGATACAGCAGCACAAACTAAATCATATCCGTATGGTCCACTATCTGCATGTCCTGAAAGCTCGAAGCCTCTTATTTGGTTGTCTTTACGAAATATCGATACATGTATCATTTATTTCACTCAAAACTTAAAGATTAATCTTGTCAATGATTAGCTTTGTGTAAGGCTGACGATGACCTTGTTTGCGATGGTAATTTTTCTTTGGCTTAAATTTGTAAACCATAACCTTCTTTTGACGGCCATGTTTTTCTACTTTAGCAGTTACAGTTGCACCTTCAACAAATGGAGCACCGACTTTTACATCATCTCCACCAACAAATAACACTTTGTCAAAAGTTACTGATTCATTTTCATCAGCTGCAACTTTTTCAACGTAAATTACTTGACCTTCTTCTACCTTTACTTGCTTGCCACCTGTTTCAATAATTGCGTACATGTTTGCACCTCCCTGATAAACTAAGACTCGCCATGCAGGTACCACAATGGTTTATCACCTGATCTGTGCGGTTGTAGCACTGGTGCTACGATGAATAACGTATTGATGTTATCATAAAAAACATAGTTGTGTCAAGCCAACCTCTTAATATTTCTATAAATACTTCGCTATCTCTCCGATTGTTTTATCATGTGCCTTTTCATGAAAGTAACACCTTAAACAATCCATTTCATCAATCATCTTTCGGCGCTTATTTGGATAGTTGATGTAGATGGAATGCTTTTTTCCTCTTTTAAACTGCTGAAAAACATCCATTAAATTTTCTTGATGGTTTACTGATATAGGTAAAACACGATGAATAGAAGCATCCTCTTCATAACGATTTATCAAAAATCGCATAAACACATAGAAACGTTGCTTCCATTCGGTTTTATTTTCCACAAATAAGAAGATAAATACTAAAAATGCACTTAAATTAAACGGAAGAACAAATAGAATTACAACCATCATAATCATACATAATAACAGTGATAGTTGAACAATAAGCTGATGCGCTTTTCGGTAAGCAAAAAAATGACTACACACAAAAAAAATAAGCTTGCCACCATCTAATGGCCAGATTGGAAGTAAGTTAAATAGTAAAATAACTCCATTATAAAATAATATCATTTCTACTACTGTCGGTGAAAGAAGTTGATAATAAGTGCACATAACGCAAACTAAGAAAATAAAAATATGCTGTAACGGACCAGCGATTGTCACGATGATGTCTTCATACAATGGGCGATTACTGTGCTCGTCCGTTCGCATGACACCTCCAAAAACCCATAGCTTAATCTCTGAGACTCGCCATTGAAACCATCTTGCTGCAAAAAAATGTCCTGCTTCATGAATGAAAACGATAGAAAGAATAATAAACAGCTGTATAAATGTTCCCGTAACAAACGATATTACTATAAATACATAGAGGATTGGATGAATACGAATAGGTGGAAGCATATTACGGACTGTCATCAACTTTTATCACCTGAATCGGATCGATATATTGCTTGTCTTTCTCGATTGCGATATAAACCGAATCATTTCCTACGGTTGGTTTAAAATTTCCTATTCGTTGGTTTGCAACCACCGATTGATATAAATGAACATCTATACTACTTAAATTCCCATATATAGACTTACTATCGTCTGCATGTTGAACGATGACAGTTTTATTTGTTTTTCGATCTTGGCCAGCAAATATAACAATACCATCACGTAACGATGATATATTTGTGGATTTTTCTGGAGCAATTCGGATTCCCTTGCCATTTACTTGAAAGGTTTCTTTTACATTCCCACTTACTTGTGATGCAAGTGGGTTATCGCCTGAATTGACAAGCTGTTGTTGAGGGGAAATCCCCATTGGGCTACCAAAGGTTGTGCGATACCATTGATTAACTTTTGCAAATGGAAATTCTTCGGTCAATGCATAGCTTGTCCAGCTTTGAAGAGAAGAAAAACGTACCGAATCAGTTTGCCACAACAAGGCAACTGCAAAAAAAAGCATGACAGATAATATTCCCTTTAACACAACCCCTGTAACAAGCTGACTTCTTCGGTTTCCCAGTTCTGTATTGTCAACAAAGCTTTTATAATACCCGTGCTTCTCTTCATCTTGTGGTATCGGAGAAACGATTTTTCTATTATTGGCGGTTCTTCTTGGAGATGGCTCCCAATTGCGTATTTTTTTCCGCTTTGTAATGGATTTCCTTACTTTTTGTACCCCTCTGTTCATTCGCCTCAATCCCTCTTTACGCTTTTGTCTAAGTGTATGAAAAGAAGAAAGGAGATATGAATCTTTTAGCGTATTTACAACGGTATGATAGATAAAAAAATGCTATTCTACATCCGAATAGCTTGAAAAAGCTTTCAGACAGAATAGCATTTGAATGAGTATAAATCTATGATCGAATACCAAAAAACTTCTTCATTTTGCTAAACATACCTGCATCTGTATCTAATGATTGAAGTGGCACAGTTTCACCTAGAACTCTTCTCGCAATATTTCGATAGCTAAGCGACGCTTTTGACTTTGGCTGCATCGCAATAGGTTCCCCTTGGTTAGAAGCCTTAATTACTTCATCATCGTCCATTACAATCCCGATGATATCAATCGAGAGAATTTGTACAATTTCATCAATATCAAGCATATCTCCATTCTTCATCATATGATTACGAATACGATTAATGATGAGGGTAGGTGGTTCCATTTCTTCTTTTTCTAGTAAGCCTATAATTCTATCAGCATCGCGAACACTCGATTTTTCTGGGGTCGTAACAACAATTGCTTTATCTGCTCCTGCCACCGCGTTTTGAAATCCTTGTTCTATGCCAGCAGGACAATCAATAAGAATATAATCATATTCTTGCTTTAATTCGGCAACAATTTTTTTCATTCCATCTGTTGTTACTGCAGATTTATCACTAGTCTGTGCGGCTGGCAAAAGTGATAGAAAATCAAATCGTTTATCTTTAATTAATGCCTGCTTTAATTTGCATCGATCTTGAATAACATCAACAATATCATAGATAATCCGATTTTCTAACCCCATAATTACATCTAAATTACGAAGACCAATATCTGTGTCAATCAAACAAACCTTCTTGTCCAATAATGCAAGAGCGGTTCCAATATTTGCGGTAGTGGTTGTTTTTCCAACCCCACCCTTACCAGAAGTAATGACAATAGCCTCACCCATTTTTTATTCTCCTTTCGAACCCGCTAAGCGTTTTTAATCGATGCGACAGCACACTAAGTCGGTCAATGATGATTTTATCTTGTTTCTCATCAATGAAGCCACATTCCATAAATACACCTTCTGACTCATAATCTGGTGCTCGACTTATATAATCTGCAATTCTAAGCTGGGATGGTTTCATATAAGATGCAGCAATAATTGCATTTCGATCTCCAAGCGTACCTGCATGTCCAATTCCTTGTAAACTACCAAGAATATATATATTTCCAGTAGCCATTATCTTCCCACCAGGGTTAACATCACCGATTAACAGCAAATCTCCTGTCACTTCTAAAACTTGTCCAGATCGAACGATGCAATTTTCCACTTTAATTGTACTATTTTCTTGCCATAAAAGCGCGTCCTGCTTACTTATTACATCAGATTCAAAGGATTGGACCGAAAATCGATTTTGCGCTTCGATTAAATTTTTAATTTTTTCTTTTTGTTCGCTATGTATATAACGATTACCTAATCTTACAACTACCGGTACAATTGGTTCTTCTTTTTGATTTAAGCTTATGGACATCTTTTCACCTAGTTCAATATATGCCTCTTCAAATGAACAGGAATCATCGATTACGAAAGTTAGACCTTCTCTTGTTCCCTTTATTGTTATTAATTGCTTCTTTTCATGCAACATGCATTCACCTCATCATTCCTCATCCTAGCAGAGCTATTAACCAATCCTTTACACCATTTTAAAAGGTTTTCTATTTACTCTACTTTTAACCGTTTTACTACCAGCGGATACAACAAGCACATAAAGATTATATTGGCTATTATAGAAGGAGATAGGCGATAAATCACATATGTGTCCCACTGTATATCTGTAATGCCAATAACAGTGTAAATAATATAAATGGCTGTGTCTGCAATGCCAACAATTAAAATCGTGAACAAGATAGCAACATAAAAATTCGCATGTAAATATTTTGTTAAACTACGAACAATATATACTGCTACTCCATAAATGAACATATATACACCTAATACATCTGTATACACAATGTCGATTAACATTCCGAATAATACAGCATAAAATGTAGCAATATGCACATTCTCTCGTTCATAGAACATTGCAACACATATTAAAAATAACAAAACCCAATGTGGGACAACCATTAGATGTGCGTGAAAGAATGTTGTTGGTAAAAAATCTAACGCAACGCCTTCTAACACTAACAACAAAAACAGAATAAGAGGGATATATAAGCGTTTCATTATTTATCCTCTTCTTTCTCTGTCTTTTCTTTCTTTTCAACAAGCTGTCTATCAACAACAATTACATTATCAATTTCATACATATTCGCTGCTGGTTGAACAAGCGCTGTCTGTGTTAGACCGTATTGATCAGGAATAACCTCTTTCACAGTCCCGATAACTAATCCGGAAGGAAAAACCCCACCCATTCCAGAGGATATAACCATCTCACCTTTTTTAATATCCTTATCTGATTCCTCAATAATCCGGAATAGAAGAGAGTTGCTCTCTGCATCAAATTCCTCAATCATCCCAACGATATTTTTGTTATCTTTTCGTGGTATGGTAGCTGAAATCCGGTTAAATTGGTCAAAACCTGTAAGCAGTTGAACCGTAGATGTGAACTGAGATGCTTTTTTAATTTTACCTACCATTCCATCCGCCGTGATGACCGCCATGTTTTCTTTTACACCATCCTGCTTTCCTTTATTAATTGTTACCTTATCCATCCATTGCTCAGGAGAACGTGAGATAACAATTGCTTGAATTGGATTATAATCACGAATGGATTTCGTTTTATCAATTGTTTTTCTTAATTCTTCATTCTCTTGCTTTAACTCTTGCACTTCATAAATCAACGATTTATATTGAGCTAATTTTTCTTTCAATAATTGGTTTTCATCATACGTATTTTTAATATCATCAATATTCGATATCAAAGAGGAAATTAGTTTAACAGGTGCTTGAATAACACTTTGTGTCCATCCTACTGCGTCATTAATAAATTGCTCCGGCGTAGTTAGTCCTCCGCGTTTTTGCATGGAAAAGCCTATCAAAACAACAAGAACGATAAAACCCATTAAAAGAATAAACAATCGTTTTTTTCGAAAAAATGACATCGAAACACCTACCTATTCTATGGTAGGGCGTGTGGATACATTAGGATGTGACCGAAAATGCTGAATGTATTCCAATGATTTACCCGTACCTATTGCTACGCTTTCTAATGGATTCTCAGTGACAAACACAGGCATCTTAGTTTCTTGACTAATTACACGATCTAAGTTTTTCAACAGCGCTCCACCACCAGACAATACGATTCCTCGATCCATAATATCCGCTGCAAGCTCAGGTGGTGTTGTTTCTAATGTTGCTTTTACAGATTCTATAATTGCTGTAATTGTATCTTGTAATGCGGTAGAGATTTCGGAAGCAGTAATACTTATTGTTTTAGGTAGACCTGTTAATAAATCTCGCCCACGAATTTCGATTGTTTCATCCTCTAAAACTTCTCCCGCAGCACCGATTTCCATTTTTATCGATTCTGCTGATCGTTCTCCAATCATCAAATTATACGTTTTACGAATATATTGGATAATTGCTTCGTCCATATCGTCACCAGCTGTTCGAATCGATTGACTAGTAACAATTCCTCCTAAGGAAATTACTGCGACTTCAGTCGTTCCTCCACCAATGTCCACAATCATACTACCAGTAGGTTCCCATACTGGTAAGCCTGCCCCAATTGCTGCTGCGAATGGTTCTGCAATCGGAAACGCATCCTTTGCTCCTGCTTGCTTTGTAGCATCAATAACTGCCCTTTCTTCAACCATCGTAATTCCTGAAGGTACACAAATCATGACACTCGGTTTTTTCGCAAAAAACGAACGCTTTCGCATTGCCTTATTAATATAATATTTCATCATAATAGCTGTTGTATCATAATCTGCGATTACGCCATCCTTCATTGGGCGGATAACAGAAATATTACCTGGTGTTCTTCCAATCATATTTCGAGCAGAACTACCAACTGCTTCAATTTCGTTTGATTCAATATTTTTAGCCACTACAGATGGCTCTCTTACTACAACACCTTTTCCTTTCACAAATACAAGTGTATTTGCCGTACCTAGATCAATTCCTAGGTCTTGTGAAAAACTAAATTTGCCCAAAAAAATCTTCCTCTCCAGTTGCATCAAAATATATAAACTCTAAATTGGGTAGCTTTTTATAATCGACTTTACTTCCCTCAATAATGGTGGTTAATTCGTTTTTAAAAGCTATTGAAACGTACTACTTTGTTAAAAAATACGCTTATTGTATCCTAATCTTAAGAAGCGCCAATTTCAACTCGATTCGAAAATGGCGCCTAATTTTGATTGTCTATTTAATTATACGAAAAAAGTAATAAAATTGATAGTACTTATAGGTATCCTTTTTCTTTTAATGATATAAATTTACGATCTCCTATTATTAAATGATCTAACAATTCAATTCCAATAATCTTTCCAGAATCAACCAAACGTCGCGTTACGTGAATATCTTCTTGAGATGGAGTGGGGTCGTAGGGTAGAAGCTATGTGCCTTGCTTAATCGCTAAAGCAGGTTCCACTGCTCCCCCCTCAGAACCGTACGTACACCTTTCAGCGTATACGGCTCGCCAGCTGATGAAACAAGTGATACCTCTCTTTTTAGTTTATGTGTACATCGATTATTTATTATCTGAAGCGTTGTCCATCCATTTCATGTATCTAAATACCGATCACTCTAATTAAAACATTTCATTTTTGTTTACAATGTGCAAAGTCCATTACTTACAATACGTCTTCCCAACATGTATTACACTTCATTCGAAAGATAATTTATTTCGTTTTATAAAAGAGTGAGTTAATTTATTTCCCGCTTTATCCTTGCTTACAATACATATAGCTCCCTGTCTATGTCTTTTCGTACTTAAGATAACCTTTCTAAAGGTAGTTCTCCTTTTATGAGCTAGTGTTTTAATAAAGCTGCATTGAGCAAAGTAAAAGAAGCCATCTAACTGATGGAAGTTATCGGCCAACCTATAATAGGCTGCTATTTCATATAATTCTTTATTATACATGCGCAGGATGGTGACTTCTGACTTGTTGATGAGGTTGGGGCGATGCGTGCATTTATACCGCATGAGATCTCCATAGTTGTGTTTATTAGCGGCTTCCTGCAATTTCTTTTGCGGGATTTCTAAACGTATGCTTTGAGTGGTGTTTTTCTTTTTTATCGGATGTTGTTTTTTCATTTGACCTTTATTCTGTTCACGGCGAAGATGAAAACCAAGAAAAGGAATGGATTTATCGAAATGAATGATCTGTAAATTAGCAGGAATACAAAGCTTCTTCTCTAAATAATGATGAATAGTTTCGCTCGTGTTTTTGGAAAAGTATTTATGAGCAGCAATACCAATAACAAAATGATTATGATAACGCACATATTCCATTTCCAGAGCGTTGTTTGACTGTTTCATTTCCCTTTTAAGAAATTGATTCTCAATAAAACAATCGAACTGTCTTAGGAAAATGTCGGTTAGCAATAGGTAGAGTTTCTTATTATATATTGATCTACCGAAATTTGCAGGTGCTTTGGATTGCTTTAGCACACCATTTGCTACTGCATTGTGGATAAGAAGAAGAAAGCGTCGATCATTGATTTTTTTTGCAATACTTTGAACCACTTTTGCTGGGGTCAAATGGTCGTGCAAAGCTGTTATTTCCCCTTTCAAGCACCAATTTAATTCTTTCCAATTGTTTTTAATGCTAGAAAGTGCTGTATGTCTTCCGCTGCCGCTTCTACTTCCATGTGCATGCTCCGAGAATAGTGGATCATATACATTTGTTAGTATGATGCGAATTCCTTCTCCTACAAGCTCGTTTTCCCACATCACTTCATTAAGGACAGCTGTTTTTTTGTTCACTTTTAACTTCACACAATTATTTACAGCACTAAAGCGAAATATTCCAGCCTTTAATTTTTCAATGAGTCCATCTATTTTCAGCATGTATGGAAAATCAAAACGTTTGCTACTCTCTTTTATTCCATATAAATTTTCGTGTACTTTCAGCCACAATGCCTTGTGATACATGAGACGATAACAATCTGTAATGATGTAACCTTTTCGAGAGGCTTCCCTTATAACGTTTAACTGGTGAAATGGATTCTTTGCCATGTTCATGACTCCTTTCTAGTTAAAGTTCTCATCAGCCTGTCTCCCTTCCCCATGCTAAACTCATTACAAGCAAACGTTGAGTACTATGGAGACTCCGTTACCTTATGGAGTGTTCATAAAACAATGCTACAAATGTTATAATACTCGCACTTAGGTAATCCCTGCATTATCCATAATTTTAGTTGCGTGATGGTTAGGTATCCCTTTTGACGGTTTACTCTATTAGAGAATTGAAGGATAAACCTTACTATGGATGAGAAAGCAAAAGCTTTCATGGACGCTCAGACGATACGTCTCCATTTTATCCTCATTACCTGTTAGCTATCGTAGATAATGGCGCACCCATCGCTCATTCGCCTAGGATTCAAGCAGTATAGCTTTTACCGTACATCACTTGGTCTGAAGAACTGAATCGATATAGATAGCTTTATCGTCTATTCCCCTTTTCACATCATGCTTCGTTCCCTATTAGAGTTTCCTCGTAAAGTAAGATGCTGACCATAGAACATCGTAAGGAGTTCTAGATTTCTTATGAAACCGCTAAAATTATGCACCTTGCAGGCGCACGCCGGAAGGGTGATTATGGGCAACAATAATTGATGCGGCGGATCGTTTGACTGCTTCACGATATACTTCGCGTGGATGTACAATCGAGGCGTTGAGGCTGCCGATGAAAATCGTTTGTTGATGAATAATTTGGTTTTTCGTATTTAAAAATAAAGCAACAAAATGCTCCTGTGTTAAACTACGTAGTTCTTCCATCACATAGTTTGCCCCATCCTCAGGAGAACGGATTACATAACGTTCAATCGGCTTATATTGATTTAATCGCTTTCCTAGCTCTAAAGCAGACAATAGTAAAATCCCCTTTGCACTTCCGATACCTTTGATTGCTGTTAATTCTTCAATCGTTGCATTTTGAAGGAGCTTGATTCCTTCAAAATGCATGAGTACACGATTCGCAAGTGTCATGACAGATTCTTCCTTTGTACCACTTCCAAGCAATATGGCAAGTAACTCTTGGTTGTTAAGATGATCCGGTCCATATTTCAAGAACCTTTCTCTCGGTCGATCTTCTTTTGGTACATCTTTAATCATAATAGAAGCTGCTTTCATTTAATTCCCTCCTTTCTTAAGATAACTCGAGCATAGCGAAGGAATGAAAGACAGACAACCTCCGATATTATGGTTGTACGATTTAAAAATGCAAAAAAAAATAGATTTCCTATTAGAGAAATCATTTTATTACTAGAAAACATTATCTATAAACTAAAAGTCATTTCGTAACCTGCCAATTATTAAGATGAACGGATAGAAGCATACTCCTTCCAAAGTTCTAATAAAAATGCTTGCCACCCTTTTTGATCAAGCTTACTCAGCTTATCTTGTTTAGCTTGGATTTTTTCCTGTAATGATATCAGCTTAGAGCCCTTATTCAATTGCTGTTCCATTAGTGCATTCCAATTATCTACACTCACATTATCATCAGTAATAGAGGCAGCGGTTTGCTCCCAATGTTCGAAAAAGGACTGCAGCCATTGGTCTTCATCTGTCGTTAATTGCAGTACCTTTTCTTCAACCTGCCACGCTTTTATATACGTTTCAAATCCGTTTTCTTTCATACTGTCTGCGACCGTTTTTGCCTCCTGTTTCGTCGTTGCCAAGCCTACAAGCACATAAAAATTTGTATCTTTTTTCCAGCTAATTGCTGGGTAACCCGATTTTTCAAATTGCTTTCTTACCACATCAGCATTTTCTTGTTGAGAAAAGACGCCACCCTGTAATACAAATGCGTTCATCTCACCAAAGCTAGCATCTATTAGATTCACTGCTTTTTTTTGTGAATCTCTTGATTTATTATCTGAATCAGATGTTAGCGCTGCCGGCTGTTCGACAGCTGATGGTTTTTCTCCCATATTTCCGAACATATTTAACATAATAAACCCTAGCAATAATCCTACAGCTACTGCAGATATCGCGGATAACAAAAAAGGTTTTACGATTTTATTATTTGCTCTCTTTTTTGGGGGATGCTTTCTATTGCTGCTTTTTCTTATATAAGACGGAACCTCTTTATTATTTTCAGTAGAATCCGATTCGCCTTGAAATTTAGCAAACGTATTTTTGGCATTTTTTAAAACATCTTTTTGATTTAGTTTTACGACTACTGGTTTTTTTCTATTCATTATAGTCCCCTCACTTCCTAGCTTGTCTTAAAGTTCACTCTAGCATAGGGCATATAAAAAGTAAGGGGAATATTGTCAAACTCGTATCCTTTTTATTCTTCATAAATTCTAATCATTCTTGGAATTTCTCACTATTTGTCACGCTTCTTAAAAGATTTGTTCAGAACACATTCTCTTCCGTATCGTGCGAAAGAAATGCTACACGATTTCGACCTTTCTTCTTTGCGCCAATATAAAGTGCACGATCTGCATGTCGAACAAGATCACTTACTATCAAACCATGATATGGAAAACTAGAAACTCCAATACTAGCAGTAACTTGAATTGTTAAAGGCTTCTTTGCTGGTAACAAATGGTTTTGAATAGAAAAAGGGGTCGCCTCGATTGTTTTTCGTACCGTTTCACCTATATTTATCGCTTCATTCGATTTTGTATTTAATAACAAAATCATAAATTCTTCTCCACCATATCGCCCGACAATTCCATTTGCATCGATATGTGCTGTTAGTAGATTACTAATTTGACAAAGCACTTCATTTCCTGCCTCGTGTCCGTATGAATCGTTAATCAGTTTAAAGTGATCCAAATCAACAAGCAATAATGAAAATTCGTTCCCAGTATCAGTCGAATAACTTGCCTCAATTTTATGCTTCATAACATTTTCCATATATCGATAATTGAATAGCTTCGTAAGCGCATCTCTTTCGCTTCTCGTTTTTGTCACTTCATAATTTTTAGCATTTTCAATAGCAACTCCTAAATAGTTTGATAAAATATCTGCAATTCTAACATGCATGCTTTCATATTCTTTTTCTTTTGTTGATATACAGGTAAACACACCAATTACTTCTTTTTCATATTGAATAGGCATTGATAACACACTTTGCGTATGAGACGGAAATATTTGAATATCCTCATTTTTCCAATCCTTCTCTGATTGATAGACTAAGGGAAGCTTCATTTCCATTGTTTTCTTACTAAATGTCTCCTTCATATCCGGGGATAATGCTTCACTAGCTTCCATAAGGTCATTGTGCGAAAATGTAACAAGTTTCATAGCTTCATCCTTAGAAACTAAATAAATATAAGCCGTATCATAAGGGAGTACCGATTTGATTTCCCGAAGAAACACGTCATATACTTCTCTTTCTTCAAGCCTTCGCGCTAACCGATGCCCAATATCTCCTGTTCGCTTCAAGTAATAGTTTATTTCTTTATAAAAGTATAGCAATTTCAAAATGACGGATATGCTAATATACGGTATCCCAATGAACAATAAGGCCCGTATTCCAATCGCTTCATAAAGTATATAAAGCGCGAAGCCAGTAGGAATAACTAGTAGAAATGAAAACAACTCCCACTTTAAACCACGGTCAAAAAAACGTGCGGATTGCCGATAAAAAAAACGCCGAACTAGATAACTAAAAAGATGGTTAAACGCAACGATAATGACGGCGTAAACGATAATCGCGATCATTTCAGTATAACTTTGATATTGAGATTGCGCATACGTACCACCTAAAAGTTGATAAACAGAGGCAGCAAGTAAAGAACCGGCACTAAACAGAAGCATATTCAATGGTATACGATATATGACCTTCCTCTTAATACCTACCTTTAAAATAACAAATAAAACAGCAATTAAGGTGACGATAATTTCTACGAATAAGCCAAACGCTAGAAATACAGCAATACTAATTCCATTAATAAAAAAGATGGGAACACTATTAATTGTTAAAGGAAAAAAGGCAACAACAATAATAAAAAATGTAAATAAAGCAATATCAGTGATATTACCTTGCAAATTTATAAAATAGAAATGGTAGGAAACCCATAATATTGCCGGCCAAAAAAGAAGCCAAGCAAACCAAAGTGCACTTATTTTCCATTTATCTACCATTTCAGCTACCCTCTTTCCTAGAATCCTTATTTAAACATTACTTTATACCTAATGTTCATAACTTTATGATAACTTAACTATATCATAAGTCCTATTTATTTACCAAGAATTCTCTGACTATTTTAATAAAATACAACGAACCACAAATAAATTGTGTGACATGAGGGTTATTGATGTTAATCGCTTCCTGCCAATTTTCCACAAATCGAATCTTGGGATCGTTTACAACTTCTTGTAATTCGCTCAATGATGCGGCTCGTTTGTGGTCAAATGTTGTTATTGTAATCTCATCAAAATAAGGAAGCGCGGCAGAAATCATCGCATGGAGATTCTTGTCTCGGAATCCTGCAAACAACAGACACTTTGGTGTAGCAGCATATTGCCTTTCCACAGTTTGAAGGAAAGCTTGCATTCCCGCAGGATTATGGGCGCCATCTATTATAATATCCGGGTTGCAAGAGACATGTTCAAACCTTCCATTTAGACATGACTCATGAAAGGATTGCACAGCGTTATCCCAGTCTAAGCGAATGCCGGAAGCTTGTAATTGCTTCAAAGCCATTAATGCCAAGGAAGCATTATTCACTTGATAAAATGCCCCCTTTTTAATTGTTACGGTAGTTTTTAACGTACTCGTACTTTCACATTCCCAGAAAAATCGCAGCTCCTGTTCGTCTTGCGTTATATTCGAATAAGAAAACTCTTTATCCATTCTGAAAATTGACGCTTGCTTTTGATTCGCTTCGTTTTCAATTACTTGCAGAGCCTCCTCATTTATTTCTCCTGTAATTACAGGTCTATTTGTTTTAATAATTCCTGCTTTATGACTAGCTATCTCCGCAAGCGAATCTCCAAGAAAAGCCGTATGATCAAATGCAATATTTGTTATAATGGAAAGCACGGGAGTAAAACAATTTGTCGTATCTTCCCTTCCACCCATTCCTGCTTCTATTAATGCTAAATCAACGTGATCTGCAAAATACAGCATTGCCATAGCAGTAATGATTTCAAAAACGGTAGGATGCATGTTTTCTCTATCTAGCGTTTGAATAGCTGGATATAATGTCTCAAATAAAAATAAAAATGTTGTTTCTGAAATAGGGGTACCATTATGTAAAATATGACCGGTAAGTCCCTCCATACTTGGTGAAGTAAACATACCAACCTGGTAGCCATTGGCAAGTAGCGCTCCATTTATATATTGCAAAGTTGAACCTTTCCCATTTGTACCAGCAATGTGAACAGCAGCTAGCTTATTTTGTGGATTTCCGACCAAGGCTAATAAACGATTCACTCTTTCAAGTCCAGGTTTTATACCAAGTGTTTCTCTTTGTCTTAGAAACTGTGATAATTGATCAATATTCATACGCATTATCGTCACTCTTTTCATTCAATATGTAAGAAAGTATAGCATAATCACTTTAAAAAGGTTAACTGCTCAATCATTCGAGTTATATAGCCTAAAATTTATGATGAGCAGAAATATAGAAAGGAAGTTAACAATGAAGCCAACAGGATGGATAATATATAATGGAAACTTACGTGGAAATAAATTCAAGGATTATGCCGAAATGCTACAACAAGCTGCAGAAAAGAAAGGAAGCTTGGCCTATATCATCAAAAATAATGATCTTTCTGTCTTCCTTGATGGAAAAGAAAGCAAACTACTTCAAAAAGCAGCATTAGAAAAACCAGATTATGTTATTTTTACAGATAAGGATATTTATCTAGCAAAGCAATTAGAGCTACTCGGCATTCGAGTGTTTAATCGTGCTCAAACCATTGCAATGAGTGATGATAAAATTGCTACATATCAAGCGTTAGCGAGCAAAAATCTCCCTATCCCGAAAACAATCATTGCACCAAAAGCATTTCTGCAGCATGATGCTAAAGCTTTCTTCAAGCTTGATACTATTGTACAACAGCTTGGCTTCCCAATGGTTGTCAAAGAGGCATTTGGTTCTTTTGGAGAGCAAGTATACTTGATTGAATCGATGAGAGCGCTAGAACAGATTACGGAGCAGTTGCAAACAATACCTTTTGTGTTTCAGGAATTTATTTCCACAAGCTATGGCAAGGATATTCGTTTACAGGTAGTTGGAAATCGCGTAGTCGCTGCAATGAAGCGGATAGCTAAAGATGACTTCCGAGCAAACATTACTGCTGGAGGCGTGATGGAACCTTATACACCTAGTGAAAAGGAAAAGCAGCTAGCGATTGCAAGCTCACAGGCAATCGGAGCGGATTTTGCAGGGGTTGATTTATTATTTGGCAAAGAGGATGCTTCTTACATATGTGAAATTAACTCGAATGCCCATATCCGCAATTTATTAGATTGTACCGGTGTTAATGTAGCGGATAAAATCATGGAATATATTTTCGAAACGATATCCCATTAAGGAGATAGATTTATATGTATACTGCTTGGCTAATTTATAAAAAAATGGATGCAGCTGATAATCACGCTTATATCGAGTGGTTTAAAGAAGAAGCTAAAAAACAGGATATTCAATTGACCCTTGTATTGCGTGAAACAATGCAAATTGGTGTAGTTGAAAATGAACGCGCATTATTTATTGATTCTACACGTGTAGAACTTCCAGATATCGCTATTGTTCGTACAGTTGAACCGTTATTAAATGAATTTCTTGAATCACTTGGAGTCACTGTTTTCAACTCTGCTAAGGTCGCTAAAATAGCTAATCATAAAGGATTAACCCATTTTGAGATTAGTAAGCTCGGCATTCCTATGGTTGATACCTTCTTTGTATCCAAGGAGATGTTACAAAAGGAAAAACCTCCGATGCCCTTTCCTTTTGTAATAAAAGAAGTTGCTGGACGAGGTGGAAGGCACGTTTATTTAATAAAGAATATCGCTGAATGGGATCAGCAGTTAAAGACGTTAGTTGGAAAAGAATGGATCATTCAACAAACGAATGTACAGAAAGGAAAGGATTTACGCGTCTTTATTGTAGGAAAAGACATAATCGGTGCCGTTCTTCGAGAAAGCAGTCTAGATTTTCGCGCGAATTACAAGCTGGGCGGTACTGCTAGCTTGTACACGTTATCTAGAGAAGAAATCGCAATGATTAATCCAATTATTTCACACTTCGATTTTGGCATGGTCGGTATTGACTTTTTAATTGGTAAAAATGACGAATTATTATTTAATGAAATTGAAGATGTTGTCGGCTCCAGAACATTAAGTGCTGTTAGTGATGTTAATATTTTGCGTACCTATCTATCCTTTATAAAGCGCACCATGGATAAGCAAATTTAAAACACAAAAAAATCGCCCCTAATCGTTTATTCTAATAACGAGGGCGATTTTCTGATGGAATGAAGAAGGTCAAAGTCCCTTCCCTACTATTTTACTTACGAAGCTCATCCAAACGAGCTTTTACCTTTGCTTGTTTTTCTACATAATCTTTTTCCTTTTGTCTTTCTTCTTCTACAACTGCAGCAGGTGCTTTTTTAACAAAGCCTGCATTGGCAAGCTTTTTCTGCACGCGATCCACTTCTTTCGTCCATTTATCAAGCTCTTTTTCTAACCGTTCGATTTCTTTTCCGAAATCAATTAAGCCTTCTAACGGTAAAAATAACTCTGCACCGGTAACAACCGCAGTCATTGCTTTTTCTGGCGCTTCGATAGATGTAGCAATGCTAAGTTCAGCTGTATTACAGAATCGTTCTAAATAATGACGTTCACTTTCTAACTCGGAAACGACAGCATCATTTTCTGCTTGGATAAGCAATGAGATCTCCCGTGACATTGGTGTATCAACCTCAGAACGAATATTACGAACTGATTTAATAATGGAAACAAGACGCCTCATTTCATCTGCAGCCTTGGGATCATGAAATTCTTCTTTCACCTGTGGCCAACCAGCTACGGTAATTGATTCGCCTTCATGTGGAAGCTGTTGCCAAATTTCTTCTGTAATAAAAGGCATAAACGGATGAAGCATTCGCATTGTTTGATCCAGTACATATGCCAGAACAGACCGTGTTGTTTGCTTACTTGTTTCATCTTCTCCATATAACGAAATTTTAGCCATTTCGATATACCAATCACATAACTCATCCCAAATGAAGTTATAAAGCTGACGACCCGCCTCTCCAAAATCATACTTTGTTGCGTTCTTCGTCACATGCTCAATGGTTTCATTTAATCGTGTAAGAATCCACTTATCTGCCAGCGAAAGCTCTCCTGAAAGATCAATATCTTCATAAGAGAATCCTTCCATATTCATTAAAGAAAATCGTGATGCGTTCCATACTTTATTGGCAAAGTTCCACGTAGATTCTACCTTTTCCCAATAAAAACGTAAGTCCTGACCTGGAGTTGATCCGGTAAGGAGAAAATATCGTAACGAGTCTGCACCGTATTTATCAATGACATCCATTGGATCGACGCCATTTCCTAACGACTTACTCATCTTTCTACCTTCCGAATCACGAATCAATCCATGTAATAGAACATCTTTAAATGGTTTCTTCCCAGTAAATTCCTTTGATTGAAAGATCATGCGTGCTACCCAGAAAAAGATAATATCGTATCCTGTCACAAGCACATCTGTCGGAAAATGTCGTTTGAAATCTGGTGCATCTTCATTTGGCCAGCCCATCGTGGAAAATGGCCATAATGCCGATGAAAACCATGTATCAAGTACATCATCATCCTGCTGCCAATTCTCGATATCTTCTGGGGCTTCTCTGCCAACAAAAACTTCACCAGTTTCCTTGTGATACCAAGCTGGTATTCGATGTCCCCACCAAAGCTGACGGGAAATACACCAATCTCGTATATTATCCATCCAATTAAAATAAGTTCGCTCGAAGCGTTCAGGAACAAAATTCACCTTGTCTTCAGTATTCTGCATAGCTAACGCTTCAAGGGCTAATGGTTGCATTTTAACAAACCACTGTGTAGACAAATAAGGCTCTACAACGGCCCCACTACGTTCAGAATGACCAACCTGATGAACATGATCTTCTATTTTAAATAGAACACCACTTTTTTGAAGATCTTTGACAATTTGCTTTCTACATTCAAAACGGTCAAGTCCTTCATATTTTCCCGCATTATTGTTCATCGTACCATCTTCATGCATGACAAGCACACGAGCAAGCTGATGACGATTGCCAATTTCAAAATCGTTCGGATCATGAGCAGGAGTGATTTTTACTGCACCAGAACCAAACTCCATGTCTACATAATCATCTGCAACAATTTCGATTTCTCGACCAACGATAGGTAGGATTACTTTCTTCCCAATTAAATGCTGGTAACGCTCATCTTTTGGATGAACTGCTACAGCTGTATCTCCAAGCATTGTCTCTGGCCTTGTTGTTGCAATTTCAATCGTCTCGTCACTATCTTTAATTGGATAGTGCATATGATAAAACTTTCCTTGTACTTCCTCATATATTACTTCAATATCGGATAGCGCTGTTTTTGTTGCTGGATCCCAATTGATAATATACTCGCCACGATAGATTAGTCCTTTTTCATATAGGGTGACGAACACTTCTCGTACTGCATTTGATAATCCTTCATCCATCGTAAAGCGTTCTCTGGAATAATCAAGTCCAAGTCCAAGCTTTTCCCATTGCGTGCGAATGAATTGCGCGTATTCTTCCTTCCATTCCCAAACCGTTTCTAAGAATTTATCGCGCCCTAAATCGTAGCGGCTTTTCCCTTGCTCTCTCAATTTAGCTTCTACCTTTGCTTGTGTAGCTATTCCGGCATGGTCCATACCAGGTAACCATAGTACATCATAGCCTTGCATTCTTTTCATACGTGCAATTGTATCCTGCATTGCTGTATCCCATGCATGCCCAAGATGAAGCTTCCCTGTTACATTTGGTGGGGGAATCACAATCGTAAATGGCTCTTTTTCCTTATCTCCTGTTGCTTCAAAATATTTTCCGTCTAGCCAAAATTGATAGCGGCCATTTTCTACCTCTTTCGGGTCATATTTGGATGGTAAGGTATTATTTTTTTCATCTTGCATATCCGTTCTCCTCCTAAAATGATTTATTGAATGAAATGTACAATTATTAAAATAAAAAAGCCTTCTCATCCTTTAAAAATAAAGGACGAAAAGACTTGGGCTTCTCCGCGGTACCACCTTTGTTTACAAAAACATAAAACATTTTTGTACACTCAATTTGATAACGGACGCTTGTGTCCGGCTACCTCTAATTTGGTGAAGAACAATTCCTTCATCATTTCAAAGCAGCTGTATCAAGGGCGACTTTCCAACCGACTTTTTCCTAGGAAACTTCCAGCATCTGTTCCCCTCTCTGTAGGACATCGTATTGTACTACTCCCTATCATTACATTTCACTTATTAATTTATCATATCGAATGCTGACTAAAAAAGCAACTGGATTTTTAAAGGGGCTTTATAAAAATACACATAGATTTATTTACAATATCTTTTTTATTCTTTCACGAAAAAGCCTGCTTCATACATATCATATTAAAACAATAAAAATCAGTGAGGGGAGGAGCTTCCAATGGCTAGGTTTTATCGTTATCGCCTTCCACCTTGGATATTAAAATGTCTCATCGTCATTGAAACATGTACATTGCCAATTTTAATCTATCAATTAATCCGAACATTATTTTTTCCGACAACATTAGATGTGTTCTTGCTTGGTTTGCTTGTCGGCTTATTTATCGCATTTTACTTGGAATGGATTTAGCTTTCCATTTCTTCTAAATCTTGATGCATAAGTTCTTCATCCAATTGTTCATTCCACTGAATGCCAAAAAGCAACTGTCGGTACACTTTCTCTAGCTTCTGCACACGTGAAATCATACTTTCTGAAGAGCGTTGCTTCACATCATCCTCTACCAATTGCAAATATGAAGTAGGGTGTAATAAATAAAGCGCTAATAAATATTTATCTTGTTTTGCTAATGGATTTTCTTCTGTATAATATTGAAAATGGGAAATTAATTCATCATTATCTGTATCATAATACGTTGTTTGGCTTTGAATATAGGTCGCAATGTCTATCGTAGGATGCTCCAATCGACTTTGCTCCCAATTAATGAATTGAAGCTGTTCTCCTTGTAAGATATGATCCTTATGCAGGTTACCATGAATAATACTATATACGTAATCGTCCCTTTCTTGTTGTTCCTCAAGATATTGATCAATACGTTTTTGAAGCCAGAAAAATAAGCGTTCCATATCACGATAATGCGTGCACACTTGAAGCTCAAACGGGGACATAAAATGAGAAGCCTCAAATTTCTCAACAGTTGACAGTAATTTTTTTTGGGAGGTAACGCAATAAGCTGCATACTGTCGAAAATCCTGCAGCATATTATCTTTGGAATCATCTTTAGAATAAGGTTTCGTCTGTTTTGTTGCTGAATGAAGTTTTCCGATTGCTTGATACACTTCCTTTGGACGACTACGTAAATATCGCGTCTGTATCCATGGAGATAAATAGTAATAGTCACCATTTATCTTTACGAATAATGAACGATCCTTTGTTAAATAGACGGGCAAAATAGTGGATAATCCATTGGCATACCCATAATGATATATATGTTCCCAGTTTTTAAGAGAATTAGCATTTAGCTTGCTTTTTTTTAATGCATAGCTCTTGTTCCCATCAAAAATACGAAACATGCGACTTGTTCGTTGATCGATCTCCATTGGGGCAATACCATAATGTAACAATGCTTCTCTAATTGCTTCCATATGTCACCACCCTATTTCACTCATTTACCCCTTGACCTAATAGGCAAGGGGTATATACATACAATATTAGTTTTCTTTTCATATTCTACTTTATTTAGCGTTCCCTTTTTCGAATGGGAATATATAATAGCTGACCAGCTTGCACACTGTCCGCTTCTAAACTATTCTTTTTAGCGATATGCATTGAAGTCGTTTGATAACGTTCTGCAATGCTTTCCAGTGTGTCATTTTCTTGCACAATACATAGACGCATTTTAGCATACCGTTCTTCATCATTTCGAATCATATCAGAAAGATAGCTTAAATCAGCAAATCTACTCGCACTACTGCTTTCGATAGATTCATCTGGCACACTACTTTTATTTCTCCCCTTTCCTTTCTCACTATGCTTGTGCGCTTCACGTGATGACTCATACCATGAAGATGACGATTCCATTGAAGACTCCTCAGATGACATTTGCCCACTTGATTCCGACGATGATGATTCTACTTCTTCCGTCTTTCCAAAGAACTCTGCTAATGTTTGCGTTTTCTTCTTTTTCCAACGCCCTGATTCTTCTTCAGAAGTTGACTCGACAGCATTACTTGAAGAAGATGAACTTTCGCTTGATTCATCATGCTTTGTTGAAGACTCAGATTCATAACTCGATGATGCTGATTCCTCTGATTTTTTTATATCAATATAAAAGGCTTCTTCATTTTCTTCTTTTGAAAAACGATCCG
The DNA here is from genome assembly GCF_030137545.1 of Virgibacillus sp. LDC-1. Taxonomy (GTDB): domain Bacteria; phylum Bacillota; class Bacilli; order Bacillales; family Amphibacillaceae; genus LDC-1. Next base: position 86,966 of record NZ_JARUVL010000003.1, read on the forward strand.
CTTCTTGTTGTTTCGCTGTATCTGTTGTGTTTAAATCCGCACGATCACTAATTCCATGAATATCAATTGTAGCTTGTAATCTTAACTGCGTATAATCCGGCATCTCATAATCAAAGCTTGCAATATTTACTGTTACATTTTCAATATCCTCCACACGATACGTTGGCACAGAAATCTCTACGGGAAAGCGGTGCGCGAAAACAGCTAAATCATTCGCTTGTTCTTCTACTCTCTCTACATATCGTTTTACAGCGTAATCATCTACTTCATCATATTCGTCCGCTTCTTGAAACATTGGTTCCATTCTATATTCACCTTGTAGTTCAACAACTCCACGTATAGAAATATACTCATTAAACGTTTGGATTAATATTTCTGGATCTAATGAAATACCAACAATTTCTGCAACTTCCTGTCCTCTTTGAAAATAAAGTGTTTCGTTTAACTCAAAGCTAAAGATAGCTTGATCATTAGACAAGTGACTTCCTCCCTTCAGCATATGTAAATCATTTTTACTCCCGTTGTCTTATTTATCTATATGACCTAGTTGAAGGGGATATGCTTTAGAACAAAAAATCATTATCATGAATCACGAGAAAATAACAGCCATCTCTTTTTCAAAAAATTCTTCTCAGTTACATCATATGGAATAATTCAACATCCTCGTTCCTTCCAAAATTACTTTTTCAAAAGAGAAAGCAAAAAATAGCTGTCCAGATACCAAGGGTAATATCGGTTTCTGAACAGCTTTACTCTACTCGTTTATTCCTTTATTTCGCTAGTTTTGCGAAAGTCTTATTAACTGCTTTAATCGTTCGCTCGATATCCTCATCGGTATGAGCTGTTGACATAAACAAACCTTCAAACTGAGAAGGCGGCAGAAATACGCCTTCTTCAATCATGGAACGATAATATTGTCCAAAATAATCAAGATTAGAGGCTGCAGCTGTTTCATAGTTTACAACTGGGTTATCTGCAAAAAAGATCCCAACCATAGAGCCTGCACGATTTACTTGGAGTGAAATACCGTATTTCGCAGCCGCTTGTTGATACCCTTCAACTAAACGATCGACTTTTAAATTAATTTCTTCATATGAAGCATGTTCTAATGCCTTTAATGTTTCATACCCAGCAGTCATTGCCAGAGGATTTCCTGAGAGCGTACCAGCTTGGTAAATCGTTCCCGTTGGCGCGATGTTCTCCATTATTTCCCGTTTACCACCATAAGCTCCTACTGGAAGTCCTCCTCCAATTACTTTACCTAAACACGTAAGATCAGGCGTGACACCAAAATAACCTTGTGCACAATGATAGCCTACTCTAAAGCCGGTCATTACTTCATCAAAAATGAGTAATGTTCCATTTTGTTCGGTAATCTCCCTTAAGCCGGTGAGAAAGTTTTCAGTTGGTGGAACAACACCCATATTTCCAGCAACCGGTTCTACAATTACTGCTGCAATTTCTGAACCAAAATTATCAAAAGCAAGTTTTACACTCTCGATGTCATTGTATGGAACAGTAATCGTTTGACTTGCTACTGATTGTGGCACTCCTGGACTGTCTGGCAAGCCAAGCGTTGCCACACCAGAACCTGCTTTAATAAGTAATGAATCCCCATGCCCATGATAACACCCTTGGAATTTCAAGATTTTGTCTCTTCCCGTATAGCCTCTTGCTAATCGTAACGCACTCATCGTGGCTTCTGTTCCTGAATTAACCATGCGAATCATCTCAATAGATGGAACGCGTTCAATTACAAGGGATGCTATTTCGTTTTCCAAAGTAGTTGGTGCTCCAAAGCTTGTCCCCTTCTCAGCAACTTCCTTTAGCTTTTGTACAACACGCTCATCGGCATGTCCTAGAATTAATGGTCCCCAGCTTAATACATAGTCAATATATTCATTACCATCTATATCATAAATCTTTGAACCTTTTCCATGATCCATAAAAACAGGCGCCATTCCTACTGATTTAAAAGCACGCACTGGAGAATTAACCCCGCCAGGCATTAGATCTACTGCTTTTTCGTACGCATTGATTGATTGTTGAAAGCTCTTCACAATATACCCTCCCAATATTTAGATCATTTATCTGTTAGCCATGTCGCTACATCTTTTGCAAAATAAGTGATGATTAAATCTGCCCCAGCACGCTTCATCGATGTTAGCATTTCGATTACTAATGCTTTCTCATCAACCCATCCGTTTTGAGCAGCTGCTTTAATCATCGAATATTCTCCACTTACGTTGTAAGCAACAATCGGAACATTCGTATCGTTCCTTACATCGCGAACAATATCTAAATAAGATAAACCAGGCTTAATAATTAGAAAGTCTGCGCCTTCCTCTACGTCTGAAGTAGCTTCTCGCAAAGCTTCCCGTCGATTAGCTGGATCCATCTGATATGTCTTCCGATCTCCGAATTGCGGCGTGCTTTCTGCTGCATCGCGAAATGGACCATAAAAAGCAGAAGCGTATTTAACAGCATAAGACATTATTGGAATATGCTTAAATCCTGCTTTATCCAATGCATGTCGTATAACTTGAACAAACCCATCCATCATATTTGACGGGGCAATAATATCTGCACCCGCTTTCGCCTGTGATACAGCCGTTTTTGCTAGCAATTCTAATGAAGCATCATTATCCACATCATGATTATGAATAACACCACAATGCCCATGGGATGTATATTCACAAAGACAGGTATCTGCAACAACTAGCATTTCAGGACTTGTTTCTTTTACAACACGCGTTGCTCGCTGTACAATCCCTTCTTCTGCATATGCACCAGTACCAACTTCGTCCTTTTCATTTGGTACCCCAAATAAGATAATTGCGTTTATTCCTAATGCCTCTATTTCTTTTACTTCTTGTGGTAACAAATCTAATGATAAATGGTATACACCTGGCATCGAAGGAACTTCCTTCTTTTTATTCGTTCCTTCTACAATAAATAACGGATAGATAAAGTCGTCCGCTGTTACAGTATTTTCTCGTACCATTGCTCGCATCGCATTAGAGGATCTTAGTCTGCGATGTCGTTTAAAGTCCATCGTTTCACTCATTAGAATCTATCCTTTCATTCAAGTAATCATTCATACAAGCTATCATGCCTTCTATAGTAAATTCCTTTGGTATTAATATTTGCTTAAATCCTACAGCCTTTGCTTGTTTTGCTGTTGTTGTGCCAATACAAACACATTGTTGTTCTCGGAACTGTTCCATGTCTAAATCAATCATTTGTATAAATGCATCAATCGTAGAAGGACTTGTAAAAGTAAGAAAGTCGAAATGCACATCTTGTAATAGTTGATTCAACTCAGACTTCACACGAGTGTTTATCGTCGTATCATATACTTCTATATTGTCAAAAGCGATTCCTGCATGCGAAAACTCGTGTGGTAATACAAATCTCGAACGGTTGCCACGAACTAACAGTATACGTCCTGTCCACTCTTTCTTCTGCAAAAACTCGGTTGCCATATGCTCTGCATCATACACAGAAGGAATAAAATCAGCTGTTATACCATATCTTTGTATTGCTTCCTCCGTTTTATGTCCGACTACTGCCACTTTTAGTGTTTTTAAAGCATCAATCGAAACACCGTGAATTAAAGCTAGTTTGATAAAACAATCAACCCCATTCGCACTTGTAAAGAAAATCCATTTATATACGTGCAATTGATTGAGATAATGTTTTACAGAAGCATCTTCCTTACACTCGATTGAAAGTAAAGGTACTTCAAAAGAGCTTCCACCACACTGCTTTATCTTCGCAGAAAATTCCTTTGCTTGGTTTCGTTCACGAGTTACTAAAATATTTTTTCCTTTTAGCAAAGCTGTCATTCGTTATCGAGCTCCGCTTTTACCTTTTCTACAATTGTTTTTGCGCCTTGTTCAATAAGTTTCTCTGCAGCTTCTTGCCCCACTTTTTCAGGATCATTTCCTCGTACGGTCTCTTTTAAGATTGTTTTTCCATCGGGTGTACCAACTAATGCTGTTAATACGATTTCATCCTTATCCAAAAACGCATACCCGCCAATTGGAACTTGACAGCCGCCCTCCAATAAATGCAGGAAGGTCCGCTCGGCTGTTACTGTTCTACAAGTTTCCTCATCATGAATAACCCGGAGAAGCTCAATGAGTTCTTTATCGTCTTCCCGGCATTCAATAGCAAGTGCGCCTTGTCCTACTGCTGGCACACAAATTTCAGGTGCCAAGTATTCCGTAATCAATGATTCACTTAACCCCACTCGTTTTAAGCCTGAAACAGCTAAAATAATGGCATCATAATCCTCTTCTTTTAATTTGCGAATTCTTGTTTCAATATTTCCGCGAATCCACTTAATCTCTAAATCAGGTCGATACGCAAGAAGCTGTGCACCTCTGCGTAGACTACTCGTCCCAACAATTGCTCCTTCAGGAAGCTCCCTTAAGGGGACATCGTTGTTTGAAATAAACGCATCACGATGATCTTCTCTAACAGGAATGGTGGAAATAATAAGACCTTCTGGCATAAGAGCAGGCATATCCTTCATACTATGTACTGCAAAATCAATCTCCTTTTCATACATTGCTTGTTCTATTTCTTTGACAAACAATCCTTTTCCGCCTACCTTCGATAACGTAACATCTAGAATTTTATCCCCTTTCGTAACAATCTTCTTTACTTCAAACGGATTGTTAACCCCAGCTTTTTTTAATTGATCAATTACCCAATTTGTTTGCGTTACTGCTAAATTACTTTTTCTTGTACCAACGATTATTTTTCGCACATTAATGCCCCCTTATTAAAAGTGAAAGTTGGATAGTAAGCTAAATAAAAAGAAATTAATTAGTAAAATTAAGAAAGCTGCTGAATTATATAAGGCAATCGTCTTCCCCTGATAACCACGAACCAAACGTAAAAATAAATAACCCGCATACACAAATAAAAGAAAAATAGAACCAATCGTCTTTATATCAAACCAATAAAATTCATCATTTGATACATGAGCCCAGACAATTCCAAGGGTGAGGCCAATCAAAAGTAATGGTACACCAATCGTTACAGATTTATAGGAATAATCATCCATCTGATTTAGATCGCCTAGCTTCCGTATCCATTTTAACCCTTTTTTCTTTTTTAAAAAACGATATTGCATGATGTATATCAAAGAAAAAATAAACGATAATGTAAAAAAACTGTAGGAGATGACCGCAAGTGTAATATGCGTCACCAGAATTTCATTTACTAATTCTACTCCACCACTTCCCATCGTTTGCTTTGCGCTCGAAAGAATATAGAGAAGCAGCATAAAGAAACCGAATAAGTTGGTAAACAAAACAATAAAATGCATTCTGAAGAATTTATTAATAATTAAAGAAAACGTTACAAGTGTCCAGCTATAAAAAAATAAACTATCCGTTAATGTTTGAATAGGAAAGCGCTGTTCTTTGATCAACACACTAAATAAAAAAACGGCTTGAATAATCCAAACCATACAAAGTAACCAGAAGGCAATTCGATTTACCTTCCGGTTATGTTGAATAAAGTCAATAAAATAACCTATCAAGCTAAGGCCATATATCGCAATAACCATTTCATATGCAAGCTTCATAACAACCACTCACAGAATCCTTTCTTCATTAATTCGTTGGCATTCTTTCAAGAGAAGAAAAGGATGAATTCGGATTGGATTCAATCATTTTTTCATTTTTTTTTGTGTGTTTATTTTTCTCTGCTGCAACCTCTTTTTCAATTCCAAAAATATTAATAAACAAAGCTAAGGCTTGTTCAGGATCGTCCTTTCCAGCAAGCTCCTTTGCCTGCGTTATTGGATCTTTTAGCAATTGATTAATAATACTTTTCGTATGCTTGCTTAACACTTTCTTCTCACGTTCTGTAAGGTCAGGCATTTTGCGTTCAATACTCTTCATTGTTTCTGCTTGTATTGTCAATGCCTTTTGCCGTAATGCTGAAATAACTGGAACGACCCCTAATGTTGTTAACCAATTATTAAACACTTCTAATTCCAAACCGATCATTGATTTTATCTTTATCGCTGCAGCTTCTCGTGCGGCCAAATTTTCATCGACAATATGCTGCAGATCATCGATATCGTATAAAAACACATTGTCTAAACTACCTATCGTTGGATCAATGTCCCTTGGAACAGCTATATCCACTAAAAATAGTGGCCGGCCTTTCCGCTTTTTTTGTACTGGTGCTAATTCTTCCTTTGACAGTACAACAGAATCTGATCCAGTAGAGCTAATTAATATATCTGCATCGATTAATATTTGCTGCAAATCTGTGATGGCAGCAGCTTTTCCATGAAAGGTCTTGGCAAGTTCTTCTGCCTTTGATAGCGTGCGATTTACAACTGTAATACGATGCACACCAGATCCATGTAAGTTCTTTGCCGCCAACTCTCCCATTTTTCCAGCACCTAAAATAACAACATGCATTTCGTGAATTTTGCCAAAGATTTTCTTCGCAAGCTCCACCGCTGCATAGCTAACGGAAACTGCATTTTCTCCAATCGCTGTTTCACTATGCGCACGCTTCGCGAAGCTAATCGCCTGTTTAAATAACTCATTAAAAATGGTACCTGTTGCCTGTGCTTGTTGAGCAGTTAAAAAGGCATCACGTACTTGTCCTAGAATTTGGGTTTCTCCTAGAACCATAGAATCGAGTCCAGCAACTAGTTGAAAAAGATGCTCTATTGCATGCTCGTTTTCTTCAATGTGTAAATAGGAGACAAAGCTTTCCTTTTCCATTTGAAACCATTTTTCTAAAAATGACTTAATATAATAGCGACCTGTATGAAGCTGATCTACAACTGCAAAAATTTCCGTACGGTTACAAGTAGAGACAATAACATTTTCCAATACGCTTTTTTCGTTATTCAAGGAAGTTATTGCATTCGCAAGCTCGTTTTCTGGAAAAGTCATCTTTTCTCTTATTTCAACTGGAGCTATTTTATGATTGAATCCCACTTTTATAATATGCACCTAATCTCCTCCAATAAATCTTGAAGAGGTTCAAGACCATCCTTATCGCATGCTAATACTTATTTATATAAATTATAACATAACAACTGTGTCCACTATGTAAATTATGTGAACAGAAATTGAAACAATATGGTACGATTAATCGTATATAACACTCTAAATGGAACTCTACCACAACCAGTTTGTGGAAGCAAGAAAACCTTATTAAAAGGGAGTTAAGCGGGGGATACGATGAAAAAACAGCAAATTTTTGTAGCATATGTGCTAATTGGCATTGGCGTTTATTACTTGCTGAGACAATTAAAGATTCCAATATTTACCGATTTCTATTCATGGCCAACACTTTTAATTATTTTGGGAATAGCCTTTTTAGTGCATGGCTATTCAACAAGAGATTATAATAATCTGTTTCCTGGAACAATTTTATTAGGAATCGGTATTCACTTTCACGGGGTTCAGCATTACCCATTCTGGATTGATCATTGGGCTGTCTTTCCATTAATTGTTGGGCTTGCATTCTTCGTGCGTTTTTTCAAAACGAAAGAGGGATTATTACCTGGCGCTATTTTAGTTGGTTTGTCTCTTTTGATTATTTTTTCAATCCAACTACCTGCATGGTTTCACTGGATATATGATCTCATTTCCTATATAGAGTTATATTGGCCAATTGCACTTATTATAGTCGGTCTTTACTTATTAAAAAAGAAATAAATCAAGCTAAAGAGCTTGATTTATTTCATTTTAAAGAATAGAGCCTAGAAATTCTTGCGTTCTTTCTTCTTTCGGTTGATCAAATAACTCGTTTGGTTTTCCATATTCAATAATTTTTCCATCATGCATATACACAACCCAATCTCCTACCTCACGAGCAAACCCCATCTCATGCGTTACAACCACCATAGTCATTCCTTCATTGGCAAGTTCCTTCATCGTTGTGAGCACTTCTCCTACTAACTCAGGGTCTAACGCTGATGTTGGTTCATCAAACAGCATAATATCCGGCTTCATTGCTAATGATCTTGCAATCGCAACGCGCTGTTTTTGTCCACCAGATAGTTTAGAAGGATATACATTGGCTTTATCAGACAAGCCAACCTTTTCCAAGAGTTCCTTTCCTTCTTGAATCGCAGTTGCTTTTGGTACTTTGTTTACTTGAATAGGTCCTTCTATAACATTCTGAAGTACGGTTTTATGTGGGAATAAATTAAAATGCTGAAAAACCATCCCAACCCTTTGACGAATCTTATTTAAATTTGTTTTGGTAGGCTCAACCGTTTCTTCTTCGATTTGGATTGTTCCACTCGTTTTAATCTCTAAAAAATTTAAGCAGCGAAGTAACGTACTTTTTCCAGATCCACTAGCCCCGATTAAAACAACGACATCACTTTCTCCTACGGTTAGATTAATATCCTTTAAAACGTGTAAATCACCAAAATATTTATTCAGCTTTTCTACGCGAATCATTTCCTTCTGCTTTTCCATTTCCAGGTCCTCCTTAATCACTTACAGCTAGTTTCTTCTCTGTATAACTTACTAATAACGTTAATAGGAAAACTAAAAGCAAATAATAGATTGCACTAATTAATAGCCAGGTCATAAAATCAAACGTATTTGACCCCATTGTTGTTGACACATTAAATATCTCAGCTAATCCAACAAATGCTGCCAAAGAGGAATCCTTTAAACCGATTATAAATTGGTTACCAAGAGGGGGAAGTGCGCGCCGAAAAGCTTGCGGCAATACAATACGCTTCATCGTTTGCCAGCTTGTCATTCCTATTGAACGACCTGCCTCTGTTTGCCCGTTACCAATCGATTGAATGGAGCCTCGAAATATTTCTGCGATATATGCCCCGTTATGGAATGCTAATCCTAGAACCGCAGACCAAAATCCACTTATTTGCAATGGACCATAGGATAAACCATAATAGAATATAAAAATTTGCACAATAAGTGGTGTCCCTCGCACGACAAAGATATACGTATTTGCCAACCAAACAAACAGCTTAATTTTAGTGATCTTTAGCAAGGCAAATAATAATCCGATAAAAATAGCAATAAAAATAGAAATTGCAGTCAATTTTAATGTTAAAAGGGTGGCTTCTAAAAATAGCCACTTACTGTCAATAAAGGTTTGCCATAAATGGCCAAAATAGCTAATAAAATCTTCAAACACATTATTCATCTCCTACTGTATCTATGAATTAAACAACGATATACCGAGAATAGTTATCATTCTAGTAACCGTTTAAAATAGCCCTTCATCACTTGGATAAAGGGCAGTATCCACTTTTTCATATACGAACAACTTTATTTCGGTTCTTCGGTTATATCTGCATCAAAGTATTTTTCACTAAGTGATTTCAGTGTTCCGTCTTCTCGAAGTGTTTCTAGTGCATCATTCACTGCTTTTAGAAGCTCGGGATTATCTTTAGAGACCGCAACTGCTTGTTCACTTCTTTCAATTAAATCTTTTCCTTCTATTTTCAATCCACTTGCGATTGCCTCTTTTCCTGTCAGGAAATCGGTAATAACTGCATCATGATGTCCTTTTTCTAATGCCTGAAGGGCTACTACATCACTATCATAGGTTTTAATATTATCTGTTACTTGCTCTGCATATTCGGTATATGTAGAGCCTTTAGATAGTCCGATTTCTAGACCTTCTAAATCGTCCAACTTCTCTAGGTCACTGTCTGGTCTAACGAAGATTTGGGCACCGGAATAATAATATGGGGTGGAAAAATCGACATTTTCGGAGCGTTCAGGTGTAATCGTATGACTCGCAACTGCAGCATCGAACCTTCCTGTTTTCACACCTTCTACAATGGCAGAAAATTTATATCTTTTTTGAACAGGATCAAGTCCTAGCTCTTCTGCAATGGCATTGCCAACTTCAATATCAAACCCAGTCATTTTACCGTCTGCTTCAACATAGCTAAACGGCTTAAACTCACCAGATGCAGCAAATGTAAAGCTTCCTTCCTTCACAAGATTATAATCACTTTCACCTTGTTCCGCACTTGTCTCTTTGTCTTTTTCCTCTCCACAAGCCGTCAGGAGAATCGTAAATAAAGCGATAAGTATCAAAAAATTCAGTTTTTTCAATCGAAATTCTTCCTTTCCTTGTCCATCTTTTCATATATTTTGAAAACGAAAGACACAAATTATGTGTCTATAAAAATTATAGCAATAGTCTTTCCAATTAACTAATTTGGTATTTTCTGATATTAATGCCTATAGCTAGTTTATACGTGATGTCGATATAATATCTCTAATATACTTAATTATCGTGCAATTTACTCTCGGATACACCTGAACTCGTAGAATAGAATCACCAAAAAGCACAGCTCTTCCCACTATCGATGGAAGGAGCCGTGCTTTATAGAATTAATCATTCATATTTTATAACGAATACCTATGAAATAGATAAATAGTGCTTGATTAGCCCCCAAGCCTCATCTTTTCCTTCTCCCGTTTCAGCTGAAAATAACACGACTGGATCTCCTTTTTGAATCCCCATCTCGTTAATGAGTCGCTTTAGATGACTTGCTTTTTTATTTTTAGGAATTTTATCTAGCTTCGTTCCAACTACAATTACTGGAAGATCAAAGTATTTCACAAATTCATACATTTGAATATCATCTCGAGTAGGAGAATGGCGTATGTCTGTAATAAGTACTACAGCCTTTAACGTTTCTCTTAATTGGAAATATTCCTCCATCATATGGCCCCATTTTTCACGTTCCTTTTTAGAAACCTTTGCATAGCCATAGCCAGGAACATCTACAAAATAAAATTGTTCATTAATTTTATAAAAATTTAACGTCTGTGTTTTCCCTGGCTTTGATGATGTTCTGGCAAGATTTTTGCGGGTAATCAATTTATTAATAAAAGAGGATTTCCCAACATTTGATCGACCCGCTAAAGCGATTTCAGGTAAGCGATCATTCGGATATTGTTTTTGACTAACCGCACTAATAATAATTTCTGCACTTGTTATTTTCATGATTTTTCCCCCACCAATGCATGTTTTAATACGGCATCTAAATGATCCACAGGAATAAAGGTTAAATCGTTCTGAACACTAGCTGGAATGTCATCGATATCGCGCTCGTTTTCTTTTGGAATAATAATTGTTGTAATCCCAGCTCGATGTGCACTCATCGATTTTTCTTTTAATCCTCCGATTGGGAGCACTCGACCACGCAAGGTTATTTCTCCTGTCATTCCAACATCCTTACGAACCGCTCGTCCACTTAGCGCAGAAACAAGTGCTGTCGCCATCGTAATTCCCGCAGAAGGACCATCCTTTGGTGTTGCTCCTTCTGGCACATGGATATGAATATCATATTTCTCATGAAAATCAGGGTCCACGTTGAGCTCTTCTGCTCTAGAACGAATATAGCTAAATGCAGCTTGAGCTGATTCACGCATTACTTCGCCAAGCTTACCAGTAAGAATGAGCTTCCCTTTTCCAGGGTAATGAGAGACTTCAATCGAAAGCGTGTCTCCTCCTGCAGCAGTGTATGCCAAGCCAGTAGCTGTTCCAATCTGATCTTCCTTCTCCATTTGACCATAACGGTAAATAGGCTTTCCAAGCAAATCTTCTAACGTTTTTTTCGTAACAATAATTCGTTTCTTATCCTCTGAGATAATAATCTTAGCGGCTTTTCTACATAAGGTAGCAATCTGTCTTTCTAAATTACGAACCCCCGCTTCTCTCGTATACGTTCGAACTAATTCAACAATCGCTTCGTCTCTAATTTGTAAATTACCTTTTTTCAAGCCATTTTCTTTTAACTGCTTTGGAAGTAAATGCTCTTTGGCAATATGAAGTTTTTCTACTTCCGTGTATCCTGAAATAGAAATAAGCTCCATGCGATCCAATAAGGGGCGAGGAATGTTATTTACATAATTCGCTGTAGCGATAAATAACACATTTGAAAGATCATATGTCTCCTCAATAAAATGATCGCTAAAATTATTATTTTGCTCTGGATCTAATACTTCTAGCATGGCAGAGGCAGGATCTCCGCGAAAATCGTTCGCCATCTTATCAATTTCATCAAGTAAAAAGACTGGATTTACCGTCTTCGCTTTTTTCATACCTTGAATTATTCTACCTGGCATCGCTCCTATATAGGTTCTTCGATGCCCTCTTATTTCTGCCTCATCTCGAACACCACCAAGGGAAATGCGGACGAAATTCCGTTCAATTGATGAAGCAATCGATTTCGCTAAGGATGTTTTTCCAACACCTGGAGGACCTACCAGACAAAGAATTGGACCTTTAATCGCATTCGTTAGCTTTTGTACGGCCAAATATTCTAATATGCGTTCTTTAACTTTATCCAATCCATAATGATCCTTATCTAATATCTTTTTTGCACGGTCAATATGGATATTATCTTTTGTCTTTTCAGTCCAAGGCAATGCTAATAGCCAATCAAGATAATTGCGAATAACAGCGCTCTCTCCGGAGCTTTGTGGGATTCTTTCGTACCGTTCAAGCTCTTTATACGCAACCTCTAATATGCGTTCAGGCATATTAGATTGTGCAATACGCTCTCTTAACTGGGTGATTTCCCCACTCTTGCCATCCTTTTCACCTAGCTCATTTTGTATTGCTTTAAGCTGTTCCCGTAAATAGTATTCTTTTTGTGTTTTTTCAATTGAGCTTTTTACTTGTTGTCCAATCTTCTTCTCTAAATCCAGAACTTTTTGTTCATTTGATATTAGTTTTATTAGCTTTTGAAGTCGTTCAACAATAGCGATCGTTTCAAGCAGCTCTTGCTTTTCTTTCAGCTTTAAAGGAAGATGTGATGTTACAATATCTGCAAGTCTACCTGGTTCTTCAATATCTGAAACAGTTGCAAATGTTTCCTGCGTGATTTTTCGAGATAGCTTTAAATATTGTTCAAATTGACTTAATAGAGAACGCATTAACGCCTCCTCTTCATGTGGATCTCCATCGATATCTTCCATTATTTCTATATCTACTAAAAACGAATCATCATCGTCTACATATTGAACAATTGACCCTCTATTCAAGCCTTCAACGAGTACTCGAATTGTACCGTTTGGGAGCTTTAACATTTGATTAACCTTTGCTATTGTTCCAACGTGATAGATGTCTTCTTTTTTCGGATCGTCGACGCTCACTTTTTTTTGGGCAGCAAGGAAAATTCGCTGATCCTCCATCATTGCTTTTTCTAAAGCAGCAATTGACTTATCTCGTCCTACATCTAAATGGAGTACCATCGTTGGAAAAACGAGTAATCCTCGCAATGGAAGAAGAGGAAGACGGTTAGAATCTTTATGCATAATTGTACCTCCATGACTGTATGTATAATCGATTGTATCAAAAGTAAAACAGGTGTTGCATCTAATCCGTAGTATAACCTTCGTTGCTATTCCTAAACTCTGCATTAAGAGATCTCGACGTGATTGATCATCCTATAATCTTAGATAACGAAAAAGACTGACTAGGGGTTACATAGCCTTCCATCTTGTAGTTAGAAGGATTCAGTAAGCCAAGTCAGTCCTCATATGCCAAAATCGATATTTATTCGATTATGCACTTTCCTTTGGCAATTTTTCGTTACCTTTTTGTACGGTTCCATCATTAAATACAAGCTTCGGACTTCCATCTTCCTCTGTAACTGTTTCTTTCGTAATAATACATTTTTCAATATCATCTCGTGAAGGAAGCTCAAACATCACATCGAGCATGATGCTTTCGATGATGGACCGAAGTCCTCTGGCACCAGTTTTTCGTTCAATTGCCTTTTTAGCAATTTCAACAAGTGCTTCGTCTTCAAATTCAAGTTCAACATCATCCATTTGAAATAGCTTTACATATTGTTTTACTAAAGCATTTTTTGGTTTTGTTAAAATTTCTACCAATGCTTCCTCATCTAGCGGCTCTAAGCTACCAATTACCGGCAATCTTCCAATAAATTCTGGAATAAGACCGAAACGTAAAAGGTCTTCCGGTAATACTTTTGAAAGAAGCTTGCCTTTGTCCATTTCTTGGTTTTCTGTGTTTGCTCCAAAACCAATCACTTTTTTACCAAGACGACGCTTAATAATTTGTTCGATACCGTCAAATGCACCACCACAGATAAAGAGCACATTTGTTGTATCAATCTGAATGAATTCTTGATGTGGATGCTTTCGACCACCTTGAGGCGGCACACTTGCAACCGTTCCCTCTAATATTTTTAATAAAGCTTGCTGTACACCTTCACCAGAAACATCTCGCGTAATAGATGGATTTTCTGACTTGCGCGCAACTTTATCAATTTCATCAATGTAAATAATTCCTTTTTCTGCTTTTTCAACATCATAATCAGCAGCTTGAATAAGCTTTAAGAGAATATTTTCTACATCCTCCCCTACATAACCAGCTTCTGTCAATGACGTTGCATCAGCCATCGCAAAAGGAACATTCAAAATCCGAGCAAGCGTTTGTGCGAGAAGTGTTTTCCCACTTCCTGTCGGTCCAATCATTGCGATATTACTTTTAGATAGCTCAACATCTTCTGAATTCTTAACTGAATTGATACGCTTATAATGGTTATAAACAGCAACAGATAAGTTTTTCTTTGCTTTTTCTTGACCAATAACGTAATCATCAAGAATTTCGCAAATTTCCTTTGGCTTTGGAACTTCTTTAAATTCCGATTCTTCTTCTGTTCCGAGTTCTTCTTCTACGATTTCTGTACAGAGCTCAATACATTCATCACATATATAAACGCCTGGACCAGCAACTAGCTTACGAACCTGTTCTTGGCTTTTTCCACAAAATGAACATTTTAATTGTCCTTTTTCTTCATTAAACTTAAACATTCGCTTTTCACCCCTAATGTGTATCTTCATTTAACCAACAATTTAGAATAGCTTAATGTAATCATATCAAAACAAAAATGGAAAACAAAACAAAATACTTCTTAAAGCTGTGTATTTTGTTTCTATATCCTTTTCAATTATTATTTTATGTTTTTATTATGGAGGAGTTTTTTCAAAAGTCAAATCATCCGTATTGTTTATTGTATGACGTGGTGGATAATTCCATTTCGTTTTTCATTCTACAAATTATCCTATGTACTTATGGAGAAAAATGTTGCCAAACGTATTCACATTTACGTTTTATAGTGCAAAACAAGGTGCGATTCACTCGCACCTTGTTATCATTACCATTTCCAACTTAATCTAAACTTATTCGTATTAAACAGTTTTGCTATGCTCAACTAAAAATTCAATTGATTTTTGAACTTTAAGATCTTCTTTAAGCATATTCGTATTACCACCAAGCATTTGAACTAGCTGATCTTTTTCCACACTATACATGCCTGCCATCTTTTCTAGCTCTGCATCTATATCTTCTTCAGAAGCTTCTAGCTTTTCAGTTGCAGCAATTGCTTCAAGTACAAGATTTGTTTTCACACGTTTTTGTGCATCGTCTTTCATTTGCTCTTTTAAAGCCGCTTCATCTTGACCTGAGAACTGGAAATACATATCCATTGTCATCCCTTGCATTTGAAGGCGTTGTTCAAACTCCTTCATCATACGGTCAAGCTCTGTATCGACCATTGCTTCAGGAATTTCTACTTCAGCATTGTCTGTAGCTTTTTCAATTAACGTTTCGCGCGTTGCATTTTCAGCATTTTGCTTCTTCTGTGCTTCTAGCTCTTCTTTTTTCTTGCTCTTTAATTCTTCAAGCGATTCAACGTTCTCATCAACATCTTTAGCAAATTCATCATCAAGCTCTGGTAATTCTTTCATTTTGATTTCATGGATTTTCACTTTGAAGGTAGCTTCTTTACCTGCAAATTCTTCTGCATGATAATCTTCTGGGAATGTTAATTGCACTTCAGTATCTTCCCCAGCTGTTTTACCAACAAGCTGATCTTCGAAGCCTGGGATAAACTGACCAGAACCAATTTCTAATGAATGGTTTTCACCTTTTCCACCCTCAAAAGCTTCTCCATCAATAAACCCTTCAAAATCGATTACTACCGTATCACCTTGTTCTACAGCACCTTCTTCTTTTACAACAAGCTCCGCAAAGCGTTCACGTTGATGCTCTAGCTCATGGTCTACATCTTCATCTGTCACAGTAACATCTTGTTTTTCTACTTCAAGATCTTTATAATCACCAAGCTTTACTTCTGGCTTTACTGTTACTGTTGCTGTGAATACAAGACTCTTTCCACGTTCGATATCATCAATATCGATTTCTGGTTGGTCGACTGGTTCAATTCCAGCTTCGTCTACAGCTTTCGTGTATGCTTCTGGTAGAACGATATCAATTGCATCTTGATACAATGATTCTGCACCAAAACGCTTTTCAAACATATTACGTGGAATCTTTCCTTTACGGAATCCAGGTACTTGAACTTTTTTCACAACTTTTTTAAATGCTTTATCCAAAGCACCTTCAAAATCTTCGGCGCTAACTTCAAAAGTTAAAACACCTTCATTTCCTTCTTTTTTATCCCATTTTACTGACATAACTATTTCCCTCCAACACTATTATTTCGATAAACAGCTGCACATGTCATCAGCTAATCTGATTTGGTATGGCGCTAAACATCAAGGATTACTGCAATAACACTATGTATACATATCGAAAAAAAGCCTCCAATATGATACGCTTCTTATCCATTGTATATCATTCAAGGATCTTCACTGCAGACTCAAATTTACAACCATTTCATTATAACATAATTGACAAGCCTTTCAAGCATTTATCGTTAAGATTTCCTAGTCTTCTATAATGCTTAAATATAGTTTTTCGCATATTGTAATTTCTTCTATATATTTTTGCGTTCTATCATCTAGATTTATTTCTTCTTCCACTTTCCCCATAAAATATTGCTCTCCTAATATTTCCAATGCCTTAGCTATTTGTGGTGTATCTTCATTTGCAGGAAAAAAAGGATATTTCACATACAAATATCGATAAAGAAGTCTAACTATTAATTCATAGAGAGTTGGATTCGACTGTTCCAATTTACTTATTATAAAGAGCACTTGCTTCACTGTTAGGTGTACTTCAATTTCGGGTATGTCGATAGGTTTCACATCTAATTCCATTCCTAGCTTATGTATATGGACTAAATAAGGATACTTTTCAGCTTGAAGCCATTGAAAAATAGCTGTTTGAATCACTGGATGCATTCCATCTTTATGCAGTAAATCAACAACTTTTGAAGCTGGAACTACTCCAAGTGCCTGCAGCTTCTTAATCGTTCGCCATTGTGTTTTATAATCATTAGCTTCAATTGCTTCCATTAAATCATCTATGTACGTGCTTGATTTTTCTATATGAATATCATCTTTCATTTTTTCACTCATCGTGTAAAGCTGTTGAAACTGTTCTCGCATGATTTCTGGAAGTGTTCTATCTTTAAGTTCATGCTCGACCTGCTCCATTAACAATTCATATTGGTTTGTTTGAAATAAAATAGTTAAATATATATGTACATAATGAAAATAATGATCGTCCTTTTGATGCATTGCATCTTCACAGAGAAGCTGGGCTTCCGTATGTTTTCCTAATTCCATCAAGCATAAGAGCTTCCCAATAATAATTTCATGACCTTGAACATCATAGTCAAGGAGCTCTTCAAACGCTTCTAAGGCTTCTTCATAACGCTTTTCTTTTAAAGCTTTTAAGCCTTTTTCTTCTAGTATCTCTCTCCATTTTGGAAAGAGGATGATATTTTCTGTATCATTTTTCATATTTCCCCTCCTTCACTTCTTATTGTTAAGTAAAAAAACATAATGTATACATTCCCGCTTCCAGCTACTGTGAAACATTTTATATTCAAATGTAGAAAAAGATGACGATAAAGATAAAAAATGAGAGACCATTTATTTCGGTTTCTCATTAAACATTCCAAGCGCTCTAGCTTTAGATCATATGCAAATATGTAAATTGTTTTCAAGAATCAACGTAATATATTTATATTATCACATTTTTTTCATTTTTGCTTTGAATTCGAAATTATATTTTTTCATCGTATATGAAAGCTTGCTAATTAAATATGGTACAATTACATGTAAAAAGAGGTGTTATATTTTGGTAATTTTAATTAATGCTTTGATGCTAGCAGCCATGATTGCGGCAATTGCGGCAATTGCGGCTTGGTTTAATACACGTGCTATTTTAAAAGATTTAAACGCTATTAAAATAAAGCTAGAGATTCAAGAGGAGCAGCTTAAAAACACGCCCTTTGTAAAGAATGATCTCGACAAATAAATAAGTGGACTAATTCGCATGCTATTACTTTCATCACATTTTTTTCTAACATGAGGATGCATCCAAATGAATAAATAAACCATAATCCGTTTAGTTGGATGGATCTATATTGTAATAATTAGTTATTTAAAATGTATTATCCAGAAGAATCTTCTCTAATAACCTCTAGTTTGGGCGGACTTATTTCTATAATAATTGGTACAGTGTTGATTAGTTACTACGAAAGCAAGTAAGGGAAGGGTTGAAAATAGTCCAACAAATGAGGGAAATAAGTAACTTCTTTTATTATGTTTCTCCTGTGATTATCCACTAATTGTTTTTTACGAATTTTGACTACTCGTTGCAGAATTAAATATGTAATGAAGGCAGAAAGAAAATCAAAATGACTTCTTTAATAGAAACCCTCCTTTAAATTTCACGAGGCAAACCAGATAATTTTTATAATGATGACAACTGCCAACACGAACTTACACATTTCTCATAGGATGTTGTATCAAAGGGAAGGAGGTGTTTGTATGAGTGCTGGTTATGGATACGGAGCTGGGTCTGGTTTTGCTTTAATTGTTGTTCTCTTCATTCTTTTAGTTATCGTAGGTGCTGCCTTTGTAGGTGGTGGTTACGGCGGAGGTTACGGATATTAATTTTTAAGTTATTTTTATTTCACATCTCACTATCCACTAGTAAGCCCTCAACAATTCAGCCTTAACTAAAGCGCATCCTTAAAATAAGAGGGAGCTAAACGCTCCCTTATTTTTCATGTGATATTAAACGAAGTACCAATTTCCACATCAAATTTTTGATGCAACTCTATATATTCCTCCATCACTTTTATTACTATCATGATTGCCAATGGGTATAAGTGGTGTGAAAATTTTTTATCAGAACAGCATAAAACAAAAACCTTTATGAACTCGAAGTTCATAAAGGTTTGGTTTAACGTCCCAGGCAGGATTCGAACCTGCGACCCACAGCTTAGAAGGCTGTTGCTCTATCCAGCTGAGCTACTGGGACATATTGGAGCGGGTGAAGGGAATCGAACCCTCGACATCAGCTTGGAAGGCTGAGGTTTTACCACTAAACTACACCCGCATTAATAATAATGTTTTGAATCCTATTTAATTGTAACGCTCTATTCATGTCCCTGCATCTGCTAGCTAACTCAGTGATGGAAATGCTTCGGAACAACTCGTCGATTATTCGGTGGATACTTTGCTCGTGGCTGAGGTTTTACCACTAAACTACACCCGCATTGTAATCCGTAAAATGTATGTACCATTTTTGGTCACAAGATTTATTATATGCACTTTGATTTTTTTTGTCAACAACAAAATTTACATTCGTTTATACACTTGAAAAGGATCCTGTAACTATAAACAGAATCCTTTTTCCATAAATCACTGACATGATGTTTATTAATTTCCATTTAATGTTGTTTGATAAGTCATTTCTGGAACGAGTGAACCATCCATATCATAAAAGGATACTTGTACATGCTGAAACCCTTCATCCCACTCGATGATTGCATAGGTTCTTTCCTGCCTTCTCCTTGGAAGACGAATACTACCAGGGTTAATAAAAAGCTGATTCCCTTGTTTAATGGCTCCAGCTACATGTGTATGACCAAAACAAATAACTTGTGCGCCCATTTCATCTGCTTTATAAGAAATTCTAGTCAATCCTTCTTTGACTCCATACAGATGGCCATGGGTTACAAAGAAGGAAAGCCCACCAACTGTAAAAAATTGATCATTCGGATACCGACTATCAAAGTCACAGTTCCCACCTACTTTAATAAAATTATCCAATATAGGTGCATCCATGTCTAATTCAGAGTCTCCACAGTGAATCATTAGATCGAGTGAATGTCTTTTTTTAATCGTATCCACTTCTTTTGTCATACCATGACTATCACTAATAATCAGTGCTTGATTCAAGCTATCCCTCCTTTACAAGTGATTGTACCCAATCTTCCAACTGGTCTATCGCATTTTTTCGATGACTAATGGAATTCTTCTCTTCCGGTGAGAGCTCGGCCATTGTTTTTTCATATCCATCAGGAATAAAAATAGGATCGTAGCCAAAGCCGTTTTCTCCTTGTGGAGCCAAGGCGATTTTCCCTTCACAATACCCTGTACGAAAAACGGTTTGCTTGCCTGGTACACTTATAGCAAGTACACAAATGAAACGGGCAGTCCGTTTTTCCAAGCTCACCCCTTCAAGTTCTTTTAACACTTTTTCTAGGTTGGCTTGATCGTTTTTCGGCTCTCCTGCATATCTTGCTGAAAAGATTCCCGGTCTGCCATCAAGTGCATCAATGATAAGCCCTGAATCATCTGCTAGAACCGCTTGTCCTAATTTAGCAGCGATTTCTTCCGCCTTTAATGCTGCGTTTTCCTGAAATGTGCTACCTGTTTCTGCAATATCCGGTACACTTGGCATATCCAATAAAGACTTCACATCTATGCCATATTCCGAAAAAAATTGATTGAATTCCATCACTTTTCCTTTATTTTTTGTAGCAATTACAACATACTTCATGATGGATCACCATTTCCCTTTGCAATATATGATGCTAATTCTCCTACCGCTTCTTTTTGAATTGTGAAAATTTCGTTCATGCCTTCCTCTGCAAGCTGAAGCATTGCTTGTAGTTGCTTATATGTAAAGGTAGCTTCTTCACCTGTACCTTGAATTTCAACAAACTCTCCCACACCAGTCATAACAATATTCATATCAACACATGCCTGCGAGTCTTCTACATAATCAAGATCTAGCACTTCTGTACCTTCTGGAAGAACACCTACCGAAATAGCAGCTAGAAAATCTGTTACAGGCATCTTCGTTATTTTCCCCTCATTAAGTAGTTTTCCAAAAGCAAGCACAACAGCAACAAAGGCACCTGTAATGGATGCGGTTCTCGTACCACCATCTGCTTGAATGACATCACAATCCACCCAAACTGTTCGCTCACCAATAATATCTAAGTTCACAACAGAACGAAGCGCCCTTCCGATCAATCGCTGAATCTCCATCGTACGCCCACTAACTTTCCCTTTTGAGGATTCTCTAATATTTCGTTGTGAGGTAGCACGAGGGAGCATAGAATACTCTGCAGTTATCCAGCCTTTACCTTGTCCTCGTAAAAAAGGCGGCACTCGATCTTCTATACTTGCATTGCAAATAACCTTTGTATCTCCTACCTGAATTAGGACAGAGCCTTCTGGGTGTTTTACAAAATTAGTCGTTATTGAAATTGGTCTTAAACTATTGTTGTTTCGTTGTTGACTACGCATAACGCTTCCTCCTAACATTTTCATCATCTAGCTTACCATATTTTTGTCCGATTGCCGAAAAAAATCCATCCAACAAAACCCTTTCCGCCCTATAATCTTAAAAATTTCCAAGACAATTTCCTAAAAAAAAAGAAGAGGCAGTCAGCCTCTATTTCCTTTATAATTTTTCACTTGGAATAAATGATTTTTTAGACACCGGTTCCTCATATGCTTCTCCATTTTCATTTACAAGTTTGTCAATGTTGTCCACTTTAATGTCAACCGCATCAACTAGTTGTTGTTCTGTCAGGGTCCGGACAATTGTTTCAATGACTTCATCAGAAATCACCGCTTTATCTTTATCCTTTAAAATTTGCTGATTAAATTTTAATTGAAGCACACCATCACTTAACACTGGTTCTGAAATTAGTTCTGCTTCTGTATTAAACACATGGACCGTATTTGTTGTGTATCCAGGTCCATCAAGCATCGCTTCGACAATTGCTTGATACATATCTTTCCCTGTTACATCGACATGCTGTGTCATTGGAACATAGTATCGATTTTCGTTATGTTCAGCAGGGTAGTACATCGTGACAGGCTTGCTATTAATTAAATCAACGGTATCTGTTTTCAATACATTAATTCCATTTGCTCGGGAGTAACCATCCGTAAGTGGTGTTCCATTCACAGGCATCTCGCTTTGAGGATGACCATTTATCCATAATTTAATTCGATCTACATTTTCAAATTGAGTTAAGGTAAAGGTCATTGCTTCGAGAATTTTCGTCTCGTCTTCTGCCTTATAATTTTTAAAGTCTTCCGAAACGTCCACAATCATTGTTCCATCTTTTTCTAAGCGCAATCCAAGAATCTCTGTTCCCTCTGGAAGTACAGCCTGAAATCCATTTGGAAGCAATGAGGTTACTGGTCCTCCCTTTACTAGATATTCTAATACTTGCTTTGCTACCTCTTTTGAATCCGGTATAGGTAAATCTAATGTCTGAGGTGCTACCATCCCATTTACATCCATTAAATACAGCTGACGGGCAACTGTTTCTGTTTTTCCTTCATCATCCGTTTCCTTTTCATCTTCTTTTGTTTTCTTTGTTTGATTTGCTTCCTCCATATTATCTACTTCTTCTGCATTTTGCGGTGGATCAATTTCTTCCATGGATTGCTCCCCTTTAAAGCATCCCGTCAGTAAAACTGAAACGATACCAATTAGGAACAAAAGCAATATTCCGCGCTTTTTCATGTCATTCCCTCCTACGATGGTTTGTACTATTATATATACGAGCCCATCGTAAAATTAGACCAAATTTGCGAAGAATGAGAAGATAAATCTTGACGAGAAAAACGACTATTTATAAATCATTCCTTTTAATGGACGATCATTTACGAGAAGAACTCTCGTCAAAAGAGAGTTTTTTAACTTTTCTTTATATCAATTAAAAACAAACAGGAGCCACATATAGCTAAGCTCCCGTTTAACAAATTACCGCTTTTTCGATCATTACGGTTTGTAAGTTTTCGATTTTAGAATGAAAAATTTCTTCTGTTATTTTAGTGAATATGTCTAATTCGCCGGTTGTGTAAAATTGATGCTTTGGTGCTTCTTCTGAATCATTTAATAAATGATTCCATTCAAGAATTATACTCGTTTCCCTTGCTGTTTCTTCACTTGAAGAAATGAGCGAAACTTCAGAGCCTAATACTTCCTGAATAATATCTTTAATTAATGGATAATGCGTGCAGCCGAGAATCAACGTATCGATTTCACTCGACCTAAGTGGGATTAGGCTTTTTTCAACGATATCATACGCCTGCTGACCAGCTAAAATACCTTGTTCAACCATTGGCACAAATAAAGGGCAAGCTAACGGAGTTACCATGATATGTTCGTTTATTCTTGTTAATGCTTGTGCGTATGCACGACTACGAATAGTTCCTTCTGTTCCAATTATACCAATGCGATTATTTTTAGTTACTTTAATGGCTGCACGTGCGCCTGGCTGAATCACACCAATTACCGGAATATTTAGTTGCTTTTGTAATTCTTCCAATGTATAAGCCGTCGCTGTATTACAAGCAATAACTAGCATTTTTATTTCTTTTTCAAGGAGAAAATCAACCATTTCCCAAGTGAATTGAACGATTTCTTTCTTTGACCTAGGGCCATAAGGACAGCGTAATGTGTCTCCTAAGTAAATTAGTCTTTCTTTAGGAAGCTGTCGCATAAGCTCGTGCGCTACTGTTAATCCACCTACTCCGGAGTCAATTACTCCAATTGCCCGCTTCAAATTAAATCGCCTCTTCTTCTGTTTTATTTCTGTTGTATATGTTTCATCTCTTCGTGTAGCATTTGAAGCAGCTCATCTAATTGCTCCGTTTGTTTTTCTGAAAAACTTTCCAGTACTTCTCCTAAAAATTCCTGACGCTTTGCAATAACCTCTTTTATAATACTATTTCCTTTTTCCAAAACTTGTATCCGAACGATTCGTCGGTCATTCAAATCTTTTAATCGGACAACTAATTCATTCTTTTCCATACGATCAACTAAATCTGTCGTGGTACTAAAAGCTAATCCAATTTTATTGGATAACTCTCCTATCGTTAACTCCCCTTCTTCCACCAGCCATTGAAGTGCAATGAATTGAGGAGAAGTAATTGGATAATTATTTAAGATTTTCCGTCCGTTTTGTTTAATTTGCCCTGATATATGACGAAGTCGCTTTTCAAGTGTCGCTATAACATCGTTAGATAAATTGTTTTCCAACACACTACCTCCCATAGTCTCTCTACAGGCATATTTTATCACAAATTTAGACAAAAAAATTGTTTTTCTTCTATAAAGTTACATTCAATCCCGATGTAAATGCTAAAGCATTGATCAAACCCTATTCTAATTGATTTTTTAAACGATCATTTTGTGAGTAATTTATTCAAGAGCATAGGAACACGTGACTCCTGACAAGCTTTTTTTAATCTACTAGTAATGATAAGAAAATGACTTTCACCAAGCATTTGTGCGCACCGATTCCCTCTTGATTCATAAGCTATTATTGACTAGATAATTCCCTTCATACTGCAGCTCTATGACAGCAAGGAGGGGTTAACATTTGAAGGACAACGACTACAAGCCAAAGCAATTACTAACAAAACGTGAGAGAGAAGTATTTGAACTCTTAGTTCAGGACAAAACGACAAAGGAAATTGCCCAGGAATTGTTTATATCTGAGAAAACCGTCCGAAACCACATTTCAAATGCTATGCAAAAGTTGGGTGTAAAGGGGCGCTCACAAGCTGTAGTAGAGCTTATCCGAATGGGAGAACTAAAGCTCTAAGACTATAGGAGATTTGCTTCAACAAGCTTCTCTCCTAATCGAAACACGATCCAATGGATCGTATAATGAAACCGACTACCTTCATGGTTAGTCGGTTTTTATTGTTCATTAAACTTTCAAATCATTTTACCTGTTCAAGCATTAAGATTTAGCCTACGCTTTCATGCCCAGTTTTAAATAATCTTTATAACTATTTTAAACGCACATCAATAACCATTCTTTCTTGGTTCGTACCATTGAAAGATGTCGTTAATTTCATCAAGCTTACGGGATTGGATTGCTAAAACATCCTTACCTTCTGTACCAATTATGCTACAATGACATCTTGACATCGAACCTTACACACGATTTTTAAAAAGCAAGATCCAATTAAATAGCAAACGAATCAAGGTGGCATGAGCCTGGTACAATATCGAATTCAGATCTCAAGCAGGTGCCGTTTAAAGGGCGTAATAAACAAGTATGATGCCAAGATATATACTACAGCGAATATACTTTCATTAGTATAAATAATTAATAAATAATTCTTGGTTAAATCTATCTATTGCTTCTTTAGTAATTGAAGATAATGATCTATTACTTTGGGTGATCCAGCCAAAGTAAACAACATGATCTGAAAAATTTTCAATATCAATCGTAATAAGCTCTCCTGATAAGACAAGCGGATGATTAGCAAATGAATAATCGTGTCCAATTGTCACTGCCATGTCTTCTGTAAGAGCAGTAACAATGGCATCTCCATTATTCGTAGAAAATAGCACATCAATCTCACCATAAATATTAGAAAAGTCACGTATAAACCAATTTATATAATCGTCTTGATATAAAACAAAAGTTTGATTTTTGAGTTCTTCCGGTGTAAGCGATTTTTTTTTAGAAAGAGGGGAATCTCGTCCAACACAAAGAACGATCTTCCCTTCGATAACTGATTCGAAAGTAAATTCTACCCTCTGTTGAATCATTTTCTCGCTCATTGCTATAAAGCCTGCATCTAAATTATTCTCTAAAAATCCTTCCATAATTTCAAAGGAACCTTTTTCAATAATTTCTACTGTAATATTTCTGTATTTTCTTTTTAATTGAGCAGCTATTTTAACAAGTGTAGGTGTTACTCCTGGCATTCCTGCCAAACGCAGTTCACCAGTAACTATATTTGGTTGACCTTCTGCTTCTTCTCTAAGTTCTCTAACTTTATTTAATACGTCATTAGCCTTAAGGATAATTTCCTTCCCAACTTCAGTAGGTACTGTACCTATTCGGGATCTCCTGAATATTTTAATATTTAATTCGTTTTCTAGAGAAGAAATAGACTGACTAATCCCTGATTGAGTAATATGGAGAGTTTCCGAAGCTTTTGATATTGATTTCATTTTTGCAACTTCTACAATATGCACTAATTGTTCTATATTCATCCGTATACCCTCTTTCATTAAGTTAAACTTATATTAATATAACTAAAAGTAAATTTATTAAACTATATTTCAATATTATAATAGGTATATAGGTATATTATACTCAATATTTTTTCCTAGTGTAATCATACTATAAAAATAAATAATCTAAGGGGATGTTACACAATGAAAGCAGCAGTATGGTACGGAAAGTATGACGTGCGTGTTGAAAGTACACATGAACCTGTAGTTGAGCCTGGAAAGGTTAAAGTTAAAGTTGAATGGGCAGGTATTTGCGGAAGTGATTTACATGCTTACCATGGTGCAGGTGTTCAACAGAATGAGCCTCATCCTGTTTCAGGTGAAATGGCGCCTCTTACATTGGGGCACGAATTTGCAGGTGTCATTACAGAAGTCGGGGAAGGAGTTTCCGATTTTGTGGTTGGTGACCGTGTAGCAATTGAACCGCTTATTTATTGTGGAGAATGTGAATATTGTAAAGAGAATCATTATAACAAATGTAATTCCGTTGGATTTATCGGATTAAATGCAAACGGAGGGTTTGCTGAATATGTTGTATTAATGCCGAATATGCTCCACAAGCTCCCTGAAAAAGTATCCCTTGAAGAAGGTGCACTTGTTGAGCCGACTGCCGTTGCTTTGCATGCGGTGAAGCAAAGCAAGTTAAAAGTAGGGGATAAAGTTGCTGTATTTGGTGTAGGACCAATAGGATTGTTAACAATCATGGCTGCTAAAGCTGCAGGTGCAACTGATATTTTTGCGGTCGATATGTCTCCTGAGCGATTACTTAAAGCGCAAGAGGTGGGAGCTACACATACAATCAATCCTGCTGAGGAAAACGCCGTAGAAACAATTTTAAAATTATCTAACGGTGGTGTTGATGTTGCATATGAAGCTGCAGGTGTTGAAATTACGCTAGGAAACGCATTATCATCAGTGAAAAAAGGTGGAGAGATAATGGTGCTCTCTATCATTCCGGAACCTGTAAAAGTAGATATTTTACAATTGACTTTTAAAGAAGCTAACATTACTTCCACATTAGCTTATAGAAGTATATTTCCTGAAGTAATCGCTTTAATCGCTTCAGGTGTTCTTGACGTAAAAAAAGTTGTTACTAAAAAAATTACTTTAGACCAAATCGTGGAGGACGGTCTTAAACTATTAGATAGCGACAAGAGCCAAGCAAAGATTTTAGTTAAAGTACAACAATAATTATAAAATCAAGCCACTGAATACTTGGGTGGCTTGATTTTTAGCTTGATTTAAAATAATAATTTATTAGCATTATTTTGCCTTTTATGTGAAGAATAGTATGCTTTTTTTACTACATTATGAACGGTGGTCATATGAATAAAAAAATCAAATTGTTTTTAGTTAGACATGGAGAAACCTATTTAAACAAGTATAATAAGCTACAGGGGTGGACTGATAGTCCTCTAACAGAAAACGGCAAAAGAATAGTAACAAAGACTGGTAAAAGACTAAAAAATGTTCCTTTTCACTATATATATACAAGTGATTTAGAAAGAACAGTAGAGACTGCAAAATTAATCCTTGAACAAAATAGAAACAACAAAAATAGGAACATACACAAAAATAACAATTTAAGAGAAGTATTCTTTGGTAGCTTTGAAGGAGAATATATAGACGATTTTTATAAAAAAGTACTCCAACATAGTGGTTGTAATAATACAACTGCATTGTATAAAAATCATAGCCTAGAAGAGGTAATGAATTTCATAAAAAAAATAGATCCGTTTTCACATGCAGAGAATTATCCGGAATTCTGGAAAAGAATTGAGATCGGATTAAATGAAATCGTATCTCAATGTTGTAACAACGAAAATATTTTACTTGTCACTCACGGCGTTGTAATAAAAACTATAATAAATGAGTTTTCGAAAAAAGGAAATATTGAACAAGAAATAAAAAATTCCAGTATTTCTATACTCGAATATTCAAATAATACCTTTAGCGTTGTTTCAATTAATGGATAAATTAATTAAGTGGTACTTGTGTGAAAAGGCGCTCATAAGCTGTATTAGAGCTTATCTGCTTCAGAGAACTAAATCTATAAGAAATGCTTCATTAGATTATTTTATGAAACCGACTACCTTTATGGATAGTCGGTTTTCTCATCGTTTCATTCTGTTTACTGTTCTCACGATTTTTCAATTAGCTTGCGCTTCATTTTTATTCGTTAAAAAAGAGTAAAAAGTGTATCTTCACAACTATTTCAAGCGCATATCAATAACCATTCTCCCTTGGATCGTACCATTTTCCATCTCATGAAAAATGTCGTTAATTTCATCAAGCTTACGGGATTGGACAACAGGTACAACTTTCCCCTCTGCACCAAACATAAATGCTTCTTCTAAATCTTTTCTCGTCCCAACAAGAGAACCAATTACTTCAATCCCGTTGAGAACACTCTTAATTATGTCTAAATCCATTGTTTCAGGAGGTAAACCAACGTTAACCACTTTGGAGGTCGGACGTACAGAGTTAACCGCTTGATTAAAAGCTGCCTTTGACACAGCTGTTACAACAGCAGCATGTGCTCCTCCCACCTCTTTTTGAATCACCTCATCAACATTCGGAACTGTTTTTACGTTATATGTTAAATCAGCGCCAACTTCTTTCGCCAGCTGTAGCTTATCATCATTAATATCAACGGCAATTACTTTAGCATTGAATACACGCTTTGCATATTGAATAGCTAAGTTTCCAAGTCCTCCTGCACCAAATATTACGATCCACTCACCTGGACGAATATCGGATACTTTAATTGCCTTATAAGTTGTAACACCAGCACACGTAATACTTGTTGCCTGTTCTGGGTCTAACCCTTCTGGCACCTTAACGGCATAGTCTGCTGCGACAATACATTGTTCTGCCATTGCTCCATCAACGCTATACCCTGCATTTTTTGAATATAGACAAAACGTTTCGCGACCTGTCACACAGTATTCACATGCTCCGCAGCCTTCAAAAAACCAGGCTACACTAACACGATCTCCTACCTTTAAACTCGTTACATCATCGGCGATTTCTTTTACAATTCCTACTCCTTCGTGGCCAAGGATACGTCCTGGCACTTCACCAAAGTCACCTTGTGCAACATGCAGATCGGTATGGCAAACACCACAAAATTCAATATCTACAAGTGCTTCGCCAGGCTCCAACGGGCGCAATGTAACATCCTTCACTTCTACAAGCTTGTCTTTATCAGAACTTACAACAGCTGCTCTCATTCAGTATCATCCACCTTTTCTTGTGATTTTTATCATATATATTTCAATGATAATACGTATAAAGGTTCATTATAGTAATACCCAATACGATATAAATTACACGACAAAAACAACAAATAGTAGACATTTATAGCGCGGATAAATTTAACCCTTTTCCGACTCCTTTAATCTCCTAATAACTTTTCTTTACTTTCCTCGTCCAATGGAATGGGTTGTCCTGTCGTCGCATTTACATAAACCAACCTTCCCCGACCAGTAAGACAAATGTCACCGTGTTGATTCAAAGCCATATAATGCAAGTCAAAAGAAGAATTCCCTACTTCATCTGTTTTAACAAATAATTGAACCGAATCTCCAAAATATAACGGCTTATGATAATCACAATGTAAATCAGCGACAACTGGAATTCCTTCATTTCCTTTTAGATCCGTGAATAAACCGCATGATCTCATATAAGCAATTCGCGCCTCTTCAAAATAAATAAATGGCGATACATTGTTTACATGCCCAAACATATCTGTCTCAGAAAAACGAATAGTAATCGGGATATAAAATGAAAATTCTGATTTCCAAGCTTCTAAGTCGTTTATATAGGATGCTTTCATGCGTATCCTCCCCTTTATATCTTTTAACGAATTATCAAAAAACCCTCGCCATCTAAGAGGCAAGGGTCTTGTTGTAAAAAAAATTAATGTGCGTTATCACTACCAAAGAAATTCTTAAAGGCTTGAATATTTGTAGCTCTGTTCATTGCTGCAATAGATGTAGTCAATGGAATTCCTTTCGGACAAACCTGTACACAGTTTTGCGAGTTACCACAGCCGGTAATTCCACCATCTTCCATTAACGCATTTAAACGTTCACTCTTATTCATTGCACCTGTTGGATGCGCATTGTATAAACGCGGCAGCGATAAAAGTGCCGGTCCGATAAAGTCGGATTTATCATTAACGTTTGGACAAGACTCTAAGCACACACCACAAGTCATACATTTAGACAATTCATACGCCCATTGTCGTTTCTTTTCAGGCATGCGCGGTCCAGGTCCAAGATCATAGGTTCCATCAATTGGAATCCATGCTTTAATTCGTTTTAATGCATCAAACATACGAGATCGATCTATCACTAAATCACGTACAACTGGAAACGTATCCATTGGTGCTAGATGAATCGGTTGCTCAAGCTCATCAACTAAGGTAGAACAAGATTGTCTTGCTGTACCATTAATTACCATCGAACACGCTCCACAAACTTCTTCCAAGCAATTCATTTCCCATTGTACAGGACTTACATTTTCCCCTTTGGCATTGACCGGATTTTTTTGAATCTCCATCAAACCGGATATAATATTCATGTTTCTACGATATGGAACATGAAATGTTTCCTTATACGGAGCCGAATCCGGACTGTCTTGACGTGTGATTATAAAAGTAACCGTTTTTTGATTTTCAGCCATTTCACTAACTCCCTCCGCTTCATTAGTGCTTCGTCGTGTAATCACGCTTACGTGGTTCAATTAATGACGTATCAACATCTTCATAAGTAAATACTGGTGATTTTGTTACCGGATCATATGCTGCGACCGTCGTTTTCAACCACTCTTCATCATTGCGTTCAGGGAACTCTGGCTTATAGTGTGCCCCACGACTTTCATTACGGTTATATGCACCAAGCGTAATCACTCGAGCTAGATTTAGCATGCTTTGTAGCTGACGAGTAAACATAACACCTTGGTTACTCCAACGTGATGTATCATTAATATTAATGTTGTTCCAACGTTCTAATAGCTCTTTAATCTTCTCATCTGTCTTTAGGAGCTTGTCATTATGACGAACTACAGTAACATTATCTGTCATCCATTCTCCTAATTCCTGATGAATACGGTATGCGTTCTCATTTCCATCCATCTTCATTAAAGCTTCAAACTTTGCTTCTTCTTCTTTTACTTTGTCTTCAAACAGTTTGGATGGTAAATCTTCCACATGAACAGCAAGCCCATCAATATATTCAATTGCTTTCGGCCCAGCAACCATTCCACCGTAAATAGCGGACAATAAAGAGTTTGCTCCAAGTCGATTGGCACCATGCTGTGAATAATCACATTCACCTGCTGCAAAAATTCCAGGGATACTGGTCATTTGATCATAATCAACCCAAAGTCCACCCATTGAATAATGGACAGCAGGGAATATTTTCATTGGGACCTTACGTGGATCTTCACCAACAAACTTCTCATAAATTTCTATAATTCCGCCTAGCTTTACATCGAGCTCTTTCGGGTCCTTGTGTGAAAGATCCAAGTAAACCATGTTTTCTCCATTAATACCAAGCTTTTGATTTACACACACATCAAATATTTCACGTGTTGCAATATCACGAGGAACAAGGTTCCCATAAGCAGGATACTTTTCTTCTAGGAAATACCACGGTTCGCCATCCTTATATGTCCAAACGCGCCCGCCTTCTCCACGAGCAGATTCACTCATTAATCGTAATTTATCATCACCAGGAATGGCAGTCGGATGAATTTGAATAAATTCGCCATTCGCATATCTTGCACCTTGTTGATATAGAATACTTGCAGCTGAACCGGTATTAATGATCGAATTCGTGGACTTCCCAAAAATAATACCTGGTCCACCAGTTGCAATTATTGTAGCATCCGATGGAAATGCTTTAATTTCAAGCGATTTAAGATTTTGGGCAACAATTCCTTTTCCTACACCATCATCATCAAGTATGGCACCAATAAATTCCCAGCCCTCGTATTTAGTAACTAATCCTTCTACTTCATACCGACGCACTTGTTCATCAAGTGCGTATAAAAGCTGTTGGCCAGTTGTAGCCCCAGCGTAGGCCGTTCTATGCACTTGTGTACCTCCAAAACGACGAAAATCTAATAACCCCTCAGGTGTTCGGTTAAACATAACTCCCATACGATCCATGAGATTAATAATTTTGGGAGCAGCTTCACACATTGCTTTTACAGGGGGTTGATTAGCAAGAAAGTCCCCACCATAAATCGTATCATCAAAATGTAGCCATGGAGAATCTCCTTCTCCCTTCGTATTAACCGCACCATTGATTCCGCCTTGGGCACAAACAGAGTGAGAGCGTTTTACAGGTACAATGGAAAATAAGTCGACGCTTACCCCAGCTTCAGCAGCTTTTATGGTTGCCATGAGCCCAGCTAGACCACCGCCAACTACAGCAACTTTACGATTACTCATTGAATGCTCACCCCTTCTATTCTATTAAATAACTTCTCGTCAATGCTTTCATCTAAACAATGTCAGTGTTATACAAATGCTAATAGCGCTCTAATACCTATAAAACTAACAACTAAAAACACCGCTAATGTAACATATGTAACAATTTTCTGTGATTTTGGTGATTGTGCAAAGCCCCAATGTACCATGAAGCCCCAAAGGCCATTTGAAAAATGGAAAACTGCAGCCAGCACACCTACAATATAGAACCAGAGCATGATTGGATTCGATAAAATGTTCTCCATTAATCCAAAGCTTAGTTCTTCATTTCCTAGCCCAATTTGCACACGCGTTTCCCATACATGCCACGCAATAAAAATTAATGTGAAAACACCTGTTATTCGTTGTAGGTAAAATAACCAGTTTCGAAAAAATGAGTATTTCACTGTATTATTTCGCGCAGTAAAAGCAATGTAGACCCCTAGAATTGCATGAAACAAAATTGGTAAATAAATAACAAAGATTTCAAGCGCTAAAAGGAATGGAAGGCTTTCCAAAACTCCCGCTGCTGCGTTAAAACTTTCTTCTCCATACACAGCAAAATGATTCACCACCAAGTGCTGAACCAAAAAGATCCCAATTGGAATTACGCCTAATAGTGAGTGTAATCTTCTCCAAACAAACTCACGATGCTCCGCCATGTGTTACCCCCCTCAGATTTGATGTTGTTTTTAATGGCATGACATATTAGAGCAATAATAAAAAGATTTATTGCCGTATCAGTCACAAAATGTACATTTTGTGACATATTTATTGTACTTCTATCTGATAGGAGCGTCAAGGAAACGAATCACAAATTAATGGGAGTATTCTCCTTCTAACGCGTAATCTATTTTGAAAAGAAAAGCCTATTGCATGAATGCTAAAATAGTTGGATAATAGAGCTAATCATTAAGCGGTTTTACGATTAAGTAGCCTGCATATTTTTCCTCTTTAGAAAGGATGAACTTCATGACGAAAAAACAAAATCTACATTCCTTATCCATACTGGACAATTTACATACTTCTGGTGCCGGCTATGATGTGTTACGATATCTTGCTCTTCCTGAACTATTAGGAAAGGAAAAGGATAGCTTGCTTTATTTTATGGGGAAATCGCTTGCAAGAAACTTTGAGTTCCAAGCCTTTGGAGATATCTTATACTTTTTTGAAACAGTCGGCTGGGGAAAATTAGAGCTGATAAAAGAGAAACGAAAAGAACTTGTCTTCTATATGATGTCAGATGCTGTCGCAAGAAGACTAACTTCTGATATTCAAGCGGAGTTTCGTCTAGAAGCAGGCTTTTTAGCAGAAGCCATTCAAGCAGTAAAAGGAATCGAATGTGAATGTATGGAAGAAGTGAATTATAAAATTCATCAGGTTGCATTTAAGGTAGTATTTACAGATTAAAAGACGCTTATGCAATGATGTGTAATAACTGGACTAGACACAGAATTCTTTATTGAAAAAATCGAATAATATCGTTGAGTTTTCGATTTAAATATGATTTTTTTCATAATGTGTTTTCTAGCTGTTGAAATGGGTGAGACGCTAGTGGAACAGTACAAACCTCGGGCTAGCACGGAAAAGCACATTTTCTTTTCGTGTTAGCCCGAGGCCATGCCGCAGAAGCGCTCCCCCTTTTTAAACGCTGTTGCGATTATTCATAATTTAAGACAAATGCTAGCGATTTATCTTAACACCTTCTAATGCGATTTATTTAAAGCCTCAATAATTGCTTTTGCAATATTTGCTGGAATACCAAGCTTTGTAATATCTCCTATATCGGCTTGCTTAATCTCATCCAATGATCCAAAATGAGTTAACAGCAATCTTCTCCGCTTTTCACCAACACCTGGAATATTATCTAATTCGGACTGGAACAAGCTTTTACCTCGAAGCTGTCGATGAAATGAAATGGCAAAACGATGCACTTCATCTTGAACACGTTGCACTAAATAAAACTCCTGTGATTGTCTAGATAAAGAAACTACTTCTGGAGGTTCGCCATACAACAATTCACTTGTTTTATGTTTATCATCTTTGACAAGTCCACATAATGGAATATCTAAGCCCAACTCATTTTCCAACACATCTCTTGCTACATTCATTTGCCCCTTTCCACCATCTACGACTATTAAATCAGGTAATGGTAAAGCTTCCTTTAATACCCGGCTATAACGACGTCTAATGACCTCGCGCATTGTTTCATAATCATCTGGCCCGAGAACATCTCTTACCTTAAACTTGCGATATTCTTTTTTGTTCGGCTTTCCATCAATAAAAACAACCATGGCAGAGACGGGGTCTGTCCCTTGAATGTTGGAATTATCGAAGGCTTCAATCCGGTGCGGTGTTTCAATATGCAATGCTTGTCCAAGCTTTTCTACTGCAGCAATCGTTCGTTCTTCATCTCTTTCAATTAATGAGAACTTCTCATGTAATGAAATTCTCGCATTTTCCATTGCAAGCTCAACTAACTCCTTTTTTCGTCCACGGAAAGGAATATGCACATCTGCACTTAGAAGCTCTTGAAGAACATCAATATCTGTACCAATCGGAACAAATATTTGTTTTGGCTGCAAATGATTTTTATGCAGGTAAAAACGACCAATAAAGCTAACAAACGTTTCCTCTGGACTATCAAAGAAAGGAAATAATGATACTTCTCGTTCAATTAGCTTTCCTTGGCGTACAAAGAAAACCTGTACACACATCCATCCTTTATCATAACTGAAACCGAACACATCTCGATCGACTAGATCATTTAACATCATCTTTTGTTGTTCCATAACAACCTCGATATGCTGTATTTGATCTCGAAGCTCCTTTGCGCGTTCAAAGTTTAGTTGCTCACTTGCTTCAAGCATCTTTTCTTTTAATCGCGATTTAATATCTTTATAACCACCTTGAAGAAAAGAAGAAATACTTTGAACGATTTCTTTATACGTATCTTTAGAAGGCGGATCATCACTACAAGCCAAGCATTGATTCATATGATAATATAAGCAGTACCTTCCAGGCGGATTATTGCATTTCCTTAGCGGATATAAACGATCTAATAGCTTTTTTGTTTCTCTAGCGGCAATAACATTCGGGTATGGGCCAAAATATTTCCCTTTATCTTTTTTTACTTTTCGAGTTATTAACAGCCTTGGATGTCTCTCAGACGTAATTTTTAAGTATGGATAGGATTTATCATCCTTTAGCATCACGTTATACTTGGGATCATATTTTTTAATCAAATTCATTTCTAAAATTAATGCTTCAATTTCAGATGAAGTAACAATATATTCAAAATCAACAATCTCTTGAACAAGACGCTGTGTTTTTTGATCATGTGCACCAGTGAAATAAGATCTAATTCGATTTTTTAATAACTTCGACTTTCCTACATAAATAATGGTACCGTGCTTATCTTTCATCAAATAACATCCTGGTTGTGCTGGTAGGACGGATAGCTTTTCTTTTATGATTTGGTTCATTTATTATTCCTTCCTTTTAATCACACATGCTTCCTATATTTACTCCTCTTCCACTTCTCAATGAAAGAAACGAAAGTATACATAAATCATAATCCGCACGTTGTAAAAAAACAATCCCCTGTTACAAATTGTAACAAGGGATCTCTTCTTTTTTGATAAAGACGTATTAAGCGTGCTTGTTAATTAAATCAACAAGAGCTTCTTTTGGTTGGAAACCAATTACTTGGTCAACTACATTGCCGTCTTTGAACAGCAACAATGTTGGAATACTCATTACTCCAAATTTTCCTGCTGTTTCTTGATTTTCATCCACATCAAGCTTTACGATTTTAACTTTATCGCTCATTTCTCCATCAATTTCTTCTAATACTGGAGCGATCATTTTACATGGTCCACACCAAGGTGCCCAAAAATCCACCAATACAAGTCCTTCTGAAGTTTCTTTAGTAAAGCTTTGATCTGTAGCAGTAACAATTGCCATCTATAATCCTCCTCATTTAAGCTTAAATCTTATAATGCAAAACCATTAAAGTGAGTATATCATTAATAAGAATTCCATACTAACACTTTGCTTATACATAACTAAAATAGTAAAAAGAAACGAAACAAAAGCCTTCACATCTATTTATGAAAAAGGAATATAGAGAGACCATTCACTATGCTTTAAGCTGCTTAATTTCCTCAGTAAGCATTGGTACTACCTCAAACAAATCACCGACTATTCCATAATCAGCAACATTAAATATATTTGCTTCTGGATCTTTATTAATCGCTACAATTACTTTTGAATTTGACATTCCTGCTAAGTGCTGAATAGCTCCAGAAATACCAACTGCAATATATAAATCTGGTGTTACTACCTTTCCAGTTTGCCCAATTTGCAAGGAATAATCACAATAGTCGGCATCGCAGGCTCCACGAGATGCGCCAACTGCACCGCCTAAAACCTCTGCTAGCTCGTATAATGGCTTAAAGCCATCCGCACTTTTTACACCGCGCCCGCCAGCGATAATAACATTCGCTTCTGATAAATCTACACCTTCGGAAGCTTTACGAATAACATCTTTAATTACTGTGCGAAGATCTGTAATATCCACATCTATTGCTTCAATGGATCCTGTTCTAGATTCATCTTTATCAAGCGAAGGTATGTTATTTGGACGGATCGTAACAAATACGATACCACCTGTTACGACTTTCTTTTCAAACGCTTTTCCTGAATAAATCGGTCTTGTAAATACGGGATTATCTCCATCCATCTCGATTGCAGTTGCATCAGAGATCAAACCAATTTCTAACTTACTAGCTATTTTGGGAGTTAAATCCTTTCCGATTGCAGTATGCCCCATGATAATTCCGTTTGGTGATTCTTTTTCAATAGCTGCTAAAACAGCCTGGCCGTAGCCATCAGATGTATATTTATCTAATTTCTCATGTTCCACGGTAATAACACGATCGGCTCCATGGTAGATCATTTCCTGTGCCTGTTGGTCTAATCCATTTGCACCACATATCACACCGACAACTTCTGCATTGGCATTCATTTGTTTTGCGGCTGCTATTGCTTCAAAGGTGACATTTCGTAGCATCCCTTCTCTTGCTTCTCCAATTACAATAATTTTCTCACTCATTGGTATTTCTCCTTTCTAGCATGTAGTTAAAGTACTTTCGCTTCATTCTTAAGCAATGATACAAGCTCTTTTACTTGATCACCTATGTCACCTTCTAATACTCGACCAGCTTCTTTTTCCGCTGGTAAAAATATATCTAATGTTTTTGTTTTCGGTGCTAAGTCATCTTCATCTAAATCAAGATCATCAATTTCAAGCTCTTCTAAAGGCTTCTTCTTCGCTTTCATAATTCCAGGCAAGGAAGGATATCGTGGCTCGTTTAATCCTTGCTGACAAGTAACGAGTATCGGTAACGATGCTTCGACCTTTTCTACGTCACCCTCCACATCCTTGTCTAAGAATATCTTCTCACCATCAATTGTTAAGCTCGTAATTGTCGTCACGTAAGGAATTCCTAATCTTTCTGCTAGCCTAGGGCCAACCTGACCACTTGCCTCATCAATTGCAACATTACCTGCTAAAATCAAATCAGCATCTTTTCCATCAAAGAATGCCTCCAAAATTTTAGCTGTTGTAAACTGATCGCCTTCCTCTAAATCATCTTCTGTATTAATTAATACCGCTTTGTCTGCTCCCATCGCTAATGCAGTACGTAGTTGTTTCTCAGAATCTTCATCACCAATCGTAACGACTGTCACCTCGCCACCGTGCTCATCACGTTGCTTAATTGCTTCTTCCACTGCATATTCATCATAAGGATTGATAATGAATTCAGCACCGTCTTCTTCAATATGTCCATTTGACACAGCAATTTTTTCTTCCGTATCAAATGTCTTTTTTAGTAGTACATAAATGTTCATGTACGCTCCTCCTTCATTGAATGTTTTTAAACTAGTCATACACGCATGCTTAAATCAATTAATCTTTGAAATTCGGTTTTCGTTTTTCCATAAATGCTTGAATACCTTCTTTCGCATCAGCAGAGCCGAAAATTTCTCCAAATAAATGTGCCTCTGCTTTTGCTCCCTCATCAAATCGAGATGTCTTCGCATATGGCAAAAGTTGCATAATCCGATGAATAGAAGCTTTGCTTTTGGCAGCGAATTTTGTTGCTAGTTTACTAGCTTCATGAAAAGCTTCGCCAGTATCAACTGTTTGGTTAACTAATCCAAATTGTGCTGCTTCTTTTCCCGATATTGGTTCCCCGCTTAAAATCATCTCATATGCTTTTGCCATTCCAACATATTGTGGTAGCCGTTGTGTTCCTGCAAAGCCAGGTATTATTCCTAGGTTTAATTCTGGTAATCCAAGCTTTGTGTTCTCTTCTGCAATTCTTATATGACAAGCCATTGCCAATTCTAATCCACCACCAAGTGCCGCCCCATGAATAGCAGCAATTACAGGGATTGAAAAGTGTTCAATTCGCGAAAAAATTTCCTGTCCACTGCGCGACAATGCTTCGTAGTCTAGCGAATTTTGTAAAGAGGTGAATTCCTTTATATCCGCCCCAGCAGAGAAGAATTTCCCATCTCCACGTAAAATAATAGCCTTAGCCACCCCATTATTTTCAATAGCATCAAGTTTCTTATTCAAATCAGATAATAATGAACTGGATAATGCATTGGCAGGTGGACTTTGAATCGTAAGAATCGCTATACTCCCATCTTGCTTATAATCAACTGTACTCAACATACCCCTCCTCATTGCACATCATGCATCTTTTTAAAAAATTCCCACCTTTTTCATTCTATCAAAAAAATGAAAGCGTTTTAATCTTTTTTTGAAAGTCCTTTTGTTATCAAATCATGAACATTTGGCGCAAGTTGAACTAAATCATACTTTTCATCCTTCATTACCCAGTTTGTTACCGTCTCATCCAACGTTCCAAAAATCATCTGTCTAACGAGTGGAATGTTCATGTCCGAACGGAACAGACCTTCCTGTATTCCTTCGTTAACGATCGAATCCATTACCGTCAAATAAGACTTTAACACCTTATTAATTTCTTGACGCAACGCTAAATTTGATTGACGAAGCTCAAGCTGTGTGACAATCGCCAGATGATGGTCCTCAGCTAACTGTTGAAAATGCATTTTTATTAGTGTTAATAATTTATCATTTGCATTTTCTTTTTCCGCAATAGCGGCAGCAATTTTATCTATAAATTGCCCCATCTTCTCTTCGAATACGGATACTAATATATCTTCCTTGTTCTTGAAATACAGATATATTGTACCGTCTGCCACACCAGCCTTCTTTGCGATTTTTGAGACTTGTGAAGCATGGTAGCCATTTTCCGCAATGACTTCAACTGCAGCTTCAATAATCATTTTATACTTCGGTTTATTTTTTTTCATATTGATCTCCTTTTAATCCTTACATAAAATGAATGAGTAATCATTCATTTTATATTGTACTGATTAGAAAAAAAATTGTCAATATGAAGCCTGTCCATTATTTGGTTAAAAAGAGCTATTCGTAAATAAATACGAATATAGAGCGAGCTTATATAAAACGTTTCTTTACTAAAACGACAACCTTGACTTATTAATTATACTTTTTCTGTCTGACGTCTTTTTTCCTCATCGATTAGCTGTCTTCGTAATATTTTACCAACAGCTGTTTTTGGAAGTTCATCACGGAATTCAAATATTCTTGGTACTTTAAATGGAGCTAGATTATTTCTGCAATACGTGTTTAATTCCTCTTCTTGAAGCTCAAATCCAGTCTTTGGAACAATATATGCTTTTACTGTTTCACCGCGATATGGATCAGGAACGCCAGCTACGACAGCCTCTAAGATTCCTTCATGCTCATAAAGCACTTCTTCAATCTCGCGAGGATAAATATTATAGCCGCCGGCAATAATCATGTCTTTCTTGCGATCGACAATATAAAAATATCCATCCTTATCCATGTATCCAAGATCACCTGTTAAAAACCAATCATCTTTAAACACAAGTGCTGTTTCTTCTGGTTTTTCCCAATACCCCTTCATAATTTGCGGCCCTTTAACTGCAAGTTCTCCAACTTCTCCTAATTCTGCTTCCTCCATTGTGTCCATATCAAGTATTTTAGCATCTGTATCCGGCCATGGAACGCCAATACTACCTGGAACTCTTTTCTCCCATATAAAATTGGCATGTGTAACTGGAGATGTTTCGGTCAGCCCATAACCTTCTACAAGCTTTCCTCCCGTTACTTTTTCAAAGCTTTCTTGAACTTCAACTGGTAATGGAGCAGATCCGCTAATACAAGCCTCAATCGAAGATAGATCATAATTTGTTATATCAGGATGATTTAACAAACCAACAAAAATCGTTGGAGCCCCCGGAAATAAGGTCGGTCTTTCTTTTTCAATTGTTTTTAAAACTTCCTTTACATCAAACTTAGGCATCAAGAGCATCTTAGCTCCAAACATAATGGAAAGATTCATCACCGCAGTCATACCAAACACGTGGAAAAAAGGGAGGATCCCCATTATTACTTCTTCCCCTTGTTTCGCTTTATACATCCAAGCTTGGCACATTTGAACATTTGCAACTAGATTATAATGTGTAAGCATTACACCCTTTGGATATCCAGTTGTTCCACCAGTATATTGAAGTAGAGCTAAATCAGTCATCGGATCAATTTCTACTTTCTTATATTCTGCGTTTGCATTTGATAAAATGTGACTCCATTTGTGTGTCGTTTCACTTTGTTCAACCTTTACGACAATATTATATTGTTTTTTTTGTATAAAAGGATATACAACATTTTTAGGGAATGGCAAATAATCCTTTATGCCAGTAACAATAACATGCTTTAATGCCGTCTTCTCCCGAATATTCGTTACCCTTGGTAACAGGATATCTAAACATACGATAAAGGTTGCTCCAGCATCATTTAATTGATATTCTAATTCCCGCTCGGTGTATAAAGGGTTTGTTTGTACAACAGTTGCTCCTGCAAATAAAGCACCATAGTAGCTAATAACAGATTGCGGACAATTCGGAAGCATAATCGCAATGCGATCTCCTTTTGTCAATCCAAGCGATTGCAAATAATTTGCCATTTTCTTTGCAGCTGTATACAACTCATCATAGGTTAGCTCTTTCCCCATAAAATGAAGCGCTTTCTTTTTCCCGTAACGAGATGCAGCCTGCTCTAAAAAAACATATAATGGTTCTTTTTCATACGCAATCGTAGTCGGTATTTCCGTTGGATAATGCGAGTGCCATCTTTTCGCTTCTCCCATCCTTATTCCTCCTTTTTTACTATATTTATTCCATTATACCGACTAATTGATATTTTTTGAAATTTTATTTAACTTTTTTTAAAATAATCTACATTAGATAAATAATACCAATAATGACGAAAACAGCTGCTACAACTATTAATACCTTGGCCAATGTTTCCACGTATTCTTTTCTCCCCTATCCAATAATAATGCTTGCTCCAATGACGAAAGAAAGTCCGATTGAAATGGTCATTGAGATAAACCCTACTGCAATGTTTCCTTTCCCGATTTCCTCATCAATTTTAATCGAAGGTGTCATAAACTCAAAAACAAAATAACCTATTAATAATAATAGAAATCCAAAGGCTCCCCATCCAATACTCTGTAACAGCGTATCATTATGCTCAATCGAATACCTAAATATGGTTGCAATTCCAAAAAGCTTTCCTCCAGTTGCCATCGCGACTGCAAAATTTCCTTTTTTTATTTGTTCCCAATTTTTATAAGATGTAACAAGCTCAAAAATAGCTAAAAATACAAAAGAACACAAGATAACAACACTATATCGAGCCACTGTCTCCACAAAAACATTTTCCCAAAAAGCTCCCATTTAGCATCCTCCTCTCCTATTTCAATTCAATTACAGTAACGCCACTTCCGCCTTCCTCCATGGTTCCTTCTCTGTAATTCGATATAGAGCGATGCTTTTTCACAAAATCCTGAACCCCTTTTCTTAAAGCACCTGTTCCTTTCCCATGAATAATAGATACTCTCGGATATCCTGCAAGCAATGCATCATCGATATATTTTTCTAATCGGATAAGCGCGTCCTCGAAACGTTCTCCTCTTAAATCAAGCTCTGTTCGTATATGATAGTTTGCACCCTTTACTGTGGCCATCGGTTTTTCATAGCTCGTTTTCTTTGTCCGTACAAGCTTTAAATCCTTTCGTTTTACTTTCACCTTCATAATTCCTGCTTGAATAAGATATTCATCATCACTTACCTTTTCAATAACCGTACCCTTTTGGTTATAAGCTAATAATGTAACATCATCACCAGCATGTAAATCCC
Source organism: Virgibacillus sp. LDC-1 (assembly GCF_030137545.1). Taxonomy (GTDB): domain Bacteria; phylum Bacillota; class Bacilli; order Bacillales; family Amphibacillaceae; genus LDC-1. The sequence goes on from NZ_JARUVL010000003.1 coordinate 130,119, forward strand.
CTTGAGATTCCACTGTCCTCGGTTCTTCCCTTTTTTCTGCTCCTAGTGAAGGTAATGCATCGTCCAATGCTTTTTTAGCTTCAATCCATTCATGCTCCTTTAAGACTGCACCAGCCTTCATTTCTCTTAGTTGGCGAACAATTTGTTCTGCTTCATCTTTCGCCTTTTGAATTGCTCTCTCAGCTTTCTCCTCAGCTTTTTTATATAGCTTTTCACGCTTTTCATCAAGATTCTTCCATTCTTGTTCCAGTTGATGTTTAAGCTGTTCACTTTCTTCTAGAATTCGCTGTGCAGCCTCATAATCCTTTTCTGCTTCATGCTGTGAACGTTCAAGGGAAGCAATCATATTTTCCACACTCTTAGAATCCACACCAATAAGACTTCTCGCATGTTCAATAATTCGCGTATTTAAACCAAGTCTTTTTGATATTTCAAAGGCATTACTTCTACCTGGTACCCCAATTAATAGGCGATAAGTTGGTTGTAGAGTTTCTACATCAAATTCTACCGACGCATTCGTAACATTTTCGCGATTATAGCCATATGCCTTTAGCTCTGGATAATGCGTTGTAGCGATTACACGAGCACCTCTATTTACGACTTCATCCAAGATAGACATGGCGAGTGCTGCGCCTTCTTGTGGATCTGTTCCTGCACCGAGCTCATCAAATAAAACTAAGGATTGATGGTCGACCTGCTCCATAATTTGCACGATATTTGTCATATGCGATGAAAACGTACTTAAATTTTGTTCTATGGATTGTTCGTCACCAATGTCTGCATACACATGCTTAAACACGGCAAGCTCACAACCATCTAAAGCAGGTACTTGCAACCCTGATTGTGCCATTAATGTACATAAACCGATCATTTTTAATGTAACCGTCTTTCCCCCTGTATTGGGACCAGTTATAACAATGGTTGTAAAGGAGGAACCGATTTCAATATCATTAGCAACAACTTGGTCATGTGGAATTAATGGATGTCTTGCTTGCTGCATCTTAATTATGCCTTGATCATTTATCTTTGGCTTTGCTGCTTTCATTATCTCTGCTAGCTTGGCACGCGCATGAATAAAATCAATGGTCGCTAAAATAGAAAGATTGTCCATTAATACCGCTTCGTTTTCAGCAATTTGTCCAGTTAAACGCATTAAAATTCGATCAACTTCTTGTTGCTCATTTAAGCTAGCTTCTTGAAGCCGATTATTCATCTCTACAACAGCTTTCGGTTCCATGAATAACGTTTGACCTGATGCAGATTGATCATGTACGATTCCACCAATTGCTGCTCGATATTCATGTTTGACAGGTAAAACATACCGATCGTTTCGAATTGTAATGATTGCATCAGATAACATATTACTTTTCGTTCTCGTATAATTATCTAATTTATCTCGAACTTTGCTCTCTAATGTCCTTATTGATGTACGAATACTGCGTAGCTTTTCCGAGGCACTATCCATTACATGTCCATGATCATCAATACAGCTCTTTATTTGTTTCTCAAGGTCTCGAAGAGGTGTTATACTAATTGCTAATCCTTGAAGTATTGGTACATCCACCTCTAACTTTTCAAAAAATTCCTTCACCATTCGCCCGCCATAAATTGTATTAGCAACATCCAGGCACTCACCCGAATGTAACATTCCACCAATTACACTTCGTTTAATGCTCGGCTTAATATCGGAGATGCCACCTAGTGGAATTTCCTTATTTAGTCGCCTAATATTAACCGCTTCATCGGTTTCATTTTGTCTTAATTCTACTTCCTCGAGCTCCGTATCAGGAGTCAACTGGGCAGTAAGTTCTTTTCCCAATGATGTTGCTGCTTGCTCGCGAAGCTGTTCTATGATTTTTGTAAATTCTAACACTCGATATATCCGTTTGTTCATTCTACTTGCTCCTTTGAATACAGCTTAATATTAACGATTACGATTAAAGAAAGAGAAAAGTTTCTCTTTTGACCAAGTATTAATAACAAGCTCCTTATTAGCCCATCCTTTTTTAGCGATGCCAACTCCATATTGCATATGATCAAGCATGGCATAATTATGCGCGTCTGTGTTTATTGCAATGGGGATTCCCTGTTGTATTGCTTCTTCTACCCAACGTGCCGATAAATCCAATCGATTCGGATTTGCATTTACTTCAAGCGCCGTATTTGTTTCTTTTGCACGCGCTAAAAGCGACTCCATGTTAACAGCATATCCTTCTCTTCTTCCAATCAGCCTTCCTGTTGGATGTGCAATCAGGTTTACAAAAGGATTTTCCAGTGCGGTAAACAAACGATACATGATTTGATCCTCGGTTTGATTAAAAGCCGAATGAATAGCACCGATAACAAAATCCATTTCTTTTAAAAAATCAGTGGAGAAATCAAGCTTCCCATCTGGGAGAATATCCATTTCTACGCCCGCAAATACATGAATATCCCGATACTTCGCATTAAGTCGTTCAATATCTTCACGCTGTTTTCTTAAACGTGACTCATTCAGACCGTTCGCAACACGTAAATTTTTGGAGTGATCAGTAATCGCAATATATGCATATCCTTTTTCCCTTGCTTTCGCTACCATTTCTTCGACTGATTGTGCCCCATCACTCCAAGTAGTATGCATATGCAAATCTCCTTGAATATCTTCTAACGCAATGAGTGGCTTTTCGTTATTCAATGAATGAAACTCTTTATCTCCTTCTCTAATCTCTGGTGGTATATAAGGCAAATCAAAATGATGAAAAAATTCAACTTCATTTGCAAAGGTCAACGTTTCATCCGTTTCATCCACGTGCACCCCATATTCACTAATCTTTTGACCTTTTGATTTTGCCAGCTGACGCATTGCTACATTATGATCTTTTGAACCAGTGAAATGATGCAATGTAGTTGCAAATGCTGGAGGATTTACTAATCGAAAGTCAACATTAATATCATAAACGTCCGCTAATGTAATCGATACCTTTGTTTCTCCCTCTGCAATAACTTCTTTTATTCCTGGTATGTTCAATAAAGCATCGCGAACCTCCGAAGGTTTCTTCGTTGCTATGATGAAGTCAAGATCCTTTATTGTTTCACGCATTCTTCGTAAACTGCCAGCACGTGCAAATTGATCTATTTCTAGAATTCTAGCCAGCCTTTCTTCTATCTTTTCAGCAATAGGAAGCATAATAGCAATCGGAATACGTTCCGGGCGTGAACCTACCTCGTCTAGAGCGGCTAATATTTTCTTTGCTGACTTTTCTCCAAAACCAGCTAGCTTTTCTACACGTCCATCCTCAAGTGCCGCCTTTAAAGATTCTCCATCTATCACTTGAAGTTCTTGGTACAGCTTTGCTAATTTTTTTCCGCCAAGCCCAGGTATATTTAATAAAGGAACTAATCCTTCTGGTACTTCTTCTTGTAATTGGCGCAATGTTTCCGATGTATCCTCTTGCAAATATTCTTCGATAACTGCACTCGTTCCTTTGCCGATTCCTTTAATCTTCGTAAAGTCATCAATATCTGTTAATGACCTTTCATCCCTTTCAAGTGCCTGTGCTGCTCGTCGATAAGCTGCAATTTTAAACGGGTTCTCTCCTTTAAGCTCCATATAGACTGCTATATTTTCTAATAGCTTTATCACATCTTTTTTGTTTTTTGTCATCCATATTCACCTACTTTATTCTCTTAAGAAACATTTATTTATTTTCAGTTGAGTTCTAGTACAAACCAACATATTATATCAAGAAAAAAGACTAATTCAGCAGCGGTTATCCTTATTGTACATGTTATACAATAGCATCCCCAACATTTTGAATCAGTCTTCATGGTTTCCTTCTAATTAATTTACGATTGCATTTACATACGAAAACCAAAGTTCACTTACTTTCCCTGATAAATAAGGTGTATGTTCTAAAATAAACAATGCCACCGTAGAATCATTCACATATGCTTGCACACTTGGAACTGGCGCCAGTGCTAAAATATATAATACAATAAAAACAATTAAATAAATTTCTAAAAAACCAAGCACTGCTCCTAGCCCTTTATTAACAGAATTAAGAACTGGTAAAGATGCAACGAAATCAAGCATTGAACCAATTATTTGTAATAATATTTTAGTCGCAAAGAAAATAGCAGCAAAGGCAATAACATTATAAAACGCAGTCTCTAGTGGCATCGATTGCAAAAGTTCTGCCCATAAACCATCATTAGATATGTCTGGATACGGAATCCATAGTGGAAGCTTAGAAGCTAGCACATCATAGTATATTGCTGCTACGATAAAAGCAACAATAAATCCAATTAAATGAATCGCTTGTAGGATTAGCCCCCTTTTTAATCCCATCAAGAATCCAAATATGAGTAATAAAATTATTATGAAATTGATCATTCTTTATTTATCCTCTTTCTTTTTTAATGAGCCTAGCAATGTAGCGTAGTCTTCTTTTAATTTCAAATAATCGTTCATCGCGTTGACCGCAGTTAATACAGCTAAACTAGATGTATCTAGCTGTCTATTCATTTCCTGTATTTCACGCATCTTTTGGTCTACGAGACTAGCAACTAGTCTAACATGACTCGAAGACTCGCTTCCTACAATTGTATATGGTCTATTATGTATTTCAACGGTTATCCGTGTTTTTTCATTTTGACTCACACGTATATCCTCCTAAATATATTGCTTGATTTCCTCTCATATTGAGAGGTTTGAGGTTCGACAATCCAATAACTGTCTATATCTTAACATGAAATTATGAATTTAGGGAACTATTGTCTTGTGAAATTTTTTCATTTATTTCTTATGGTTGCTTTGATATAGTCTATATATATTGATGATAGGAGCGATAATTTTGCCACAATACGTGCAAGTTTTCTCGGAACAAACGATTCAATCGATGAAGCAGTATTATGCTAGCCATATTACGAATACGCCACAAGGGGCGGTTTTTCAGGCTAAAACGGCTAATGCTGTAATTACTGCCTACCGTTCAGGGAAGGTATTATTCCAAGGGGCTTCACCTGAGGTAGAAGCTGATAAATGGTTATTAAACAAGGATGAAAGAACTCCTAAAATAGAGAACCTAAAGAAGAAAACACATTCCTATGCACCAAAAGAAGCCCTATTTCATGCCGCACACATTGGCTCAGATGAAGCTGGAACAGGGGATTATTTTGGGCCGATTACCGTTGCATGTACATATGTTCAACCTAAGGACATCCCGGAACTAAAAAAAATGGGTGTGAAAGATTCAAAGCACCTAACTGATAATATCATTGTTGAAATCGCCAAGGAATTAGCGATACGAAAGATTCCATATTCGCTTCTTGTTATGCGGAACGAAAAGTATAATCGGCTGCAAAAGCAAGGATGGTCACAAGGGAAAATGAAGGCCATGCTTCATCATCACGCCATCCAATCCTTACTAAAAAAAATTGGCAATGCACCATTAGACGGGATTCTAATTGATCAGTTTTGTGAACCAAATGTATATTTCAACCATCTTCGAACAGAAAACGAATTCGTCAATAATCAGACTTATTTTATGACAAAAGCAGAAAGCTACTCTATCGCTGTTGCTGCGGGATCGATTATTGCTAGAGCAAGCTTTGTAAGAGAAATGGATCTACTTTCAGAAAAACTTGGAATTCCGCTTCCGAAAGGAGCATCTGATAAAGTGGATCGTACCATTGCAACCATTATTAAAAATAAATCTGCGGACACGTTGCATACATGTGCAAAGGTTCATTTTGCGAACACAAAAAAAGCTACTAAATATTTGTAGCTTGGACAGAAGTTAAAGCAAGCACATTTGCATCTAATAAAGGTAAGCGTTATCCAGCTAGGGTCCTTTACAAAGTCAGTATAAACGAAATCCACCACACTTCGTAAAAACAGAAGAATGGTGGATTTTTTCAGTTAAGAGCGGATATACGCATCATATTTCGTATTTATCTCTTGAATAATTTGTTCAAAGGATGCTTCTACTTCATCATCCTTTAATGTTTTATCAGGATCCTGATAAACTAATTTAAAAGCAACTGACTTTTTCCCTGCTGGTAAATTGTCTCCAGTATAAAGGTCAAAAATACTAACATGCTTCACGAGTGGAGCGCCAATTGCTTGAATGGACTCTTTGACAGCTCCAGCAGCTACACAGTCATCCATTATGAAAGCAACATCACGTGTAACGGAAGGATACTTAGGGATATCTGTATAGCTAGGGACATGCTGATACCCATTTAAAACCTCTTCCATATTAATATCAAATACATAGGTCTCCTTTAATCCGAGCTCCTTTTCAAGACGTGGATGAAGCTGTCCAATAAATCCAATCGTTTGGTTCCCATAACTTAGTGTCGCACATCTGCCAGGATGCATATCTGGCAATACTGCCTGCTCGAACCGTACAGATAAATTTAAATGGTCAAAAAGCGCCTCGACAATTCCTTTTACAACATAAAAATCGACTCGTTTTCTTTCTTGTTGCCATGGCTGTTCTAACCACATACCAGATAAAGCTGCAGAAAGTCGCAATTTTTCATCCGGCTGCTTTGATAACGCTTTTTCTTGAGAAACGAAAATCGTACCGAGCTCATAGGAAGCAAGATTCAGCTGGCTTCTCGCCACATTATGCGAGAGTGTTTTTAAAAGCTCTGGCAAGATGCTCAGTCTAAGATAGCTATGATCCTCTGTCATTGGCATCGCTAAACGGATTGCTTCTGGTTTTAACGCTTTAATTTCTGGGCTGATTAGCTTCGAAACAAAGCTTTCACTTGTTAATGAATACGTAATTGTCTCCATTAAACCCGCACCTTGTAAAAACCGCTTTACTTCACGCTTTACACGTTGACGTTCTGTTAAGGCACCTGCTTGCGCCGCACCTGCCGGCAATGTAAAAGGTAAACGGTCATAGCCATAAATACGAGCAATTTCTTCTAGCATATCTTCAAAAATCGTAATATCACCACGTCTTGTCGGAACGTGTACCGTAAAATGAGATGCCTCTTGCTTAAAATCAAAACGAAGTCTTCGTAAAATATCACGAATTTCTTCTGCTACCATATCTGTTCCTAATCGTTTATTAACTTCATCAACTTCTATTTCGACAACTTTTTGTGAACGATCTAGATTATCAACTTCCACAACTCCTTGAAGTACCTTTCCTCCAGCATATTGTTCCATCAACTGACAAGCACGCATTCCAGCTCGTTTTACACGTTCTGGATCTATCCCTTTTTCAAAGCGTGTACTTGACTCACTGCGAAGACCAGTTTGTTTCACTGTTTGACGTACAGTTCCACCATCAAAAAAGGCTGCTTCTAATAAAATGGTTTTTGTTCCACTATGAACCTCCGTATTTGCTCCACCCATTACACCTGCAAGTGCAACGGCTTCTGTACCATTTGTAATAACAAAATCGGCTGTTGAAAGGGATCTTTCTTCATTATCGAGTGTAATGATTTTTTCATTCGAATTTGCTTTTCGTGTGACAATCTGTTTTGTATTTAACCGATCGTAATCAAATGCATGTAAAGGCTGACCATATTCAAGTAAAACATAATTAGTAATATCAACCACATTATTTATTGGTCGAATTCCAGCGGCAATTAGATAGTTCCGCATCCAAAGTGGCGACGGCTTTACTGTAATATCCTTTATTACAAAAGCTCCATAATATGGATTGATCTCTTTGTCCTTTACTTCAACCGATATATAATCGGATGCCTTTTCCGCTATTGTAGATACCGATTCATCTGGTAAATCAAGCGGTTGATCTAAAATGGCAGCTACTTCATATGCTACCCCAAGCATGTTTAAGCAATCCGCTCGATTAGGTGTTAGATCAAATTCAAGCACAGCATCATTTAAATTAAGTAATGGCTCTACACTTTCCCCTACTTTTACATCTTCGGGAAAGACGAATATCCCTTCTGATACATCCTTAGGAACATATTTCTCTTCGATTCCTAATTCTTGGAGAGAACAAATCATACCGTTTGATTCTATTCCTCTTAATTTAACTTTTTTTATTTTAAAGTTACCCGGTAAAATAGCCCCTGGTTTTGCAACAGCGACCTTTTGACCTTTTGCAACATTAGGAGCACCACAAATGATTTGCAGTTTTTCCTCCTCTCCAACATCCACTTGACATAAATTTAACTTGTCTGCATTTGGATGCTGTTCACAGGATTCCACATAGCCGACAACCACATTCGAGCTTTGTTCAGCAATATATTCGATTTTATCTACTTCAATCCCGGATTTCGTTATTTTTTCAGCCAGTTGCTCTGGACTAATTCCTTCGATATTGACATAATTTTTTAACCAGTTTAATGAAACTAACAATGCACGCTACCTCCTTATGCTTGATGGAATTGTTTTAAGAATCGTGTGTCATTCAAATAAAATTGACGGATATCATTCACACCATACTTTAGCATGGCGATTCGATCTGGACCCATTCCAAAGGCAAATCCAGAATAAACATCTGGATCATATCCAGCCATTGACAGTACCTTTGGATGAACCATTCCTGCCCCAAGAATTTCAATCCATCCCGTTCCTTTACATACAGAACAACCTTCACCATTACATGTTTTACAAGAAATATCCATTTCAACCGATGGCTCCGTAAATGGAAAGAAGCTCGGACGCAATCGAATTTTGCGGTCTTCACCAAAAAGCTTTTTCGCAAAAACATTAAGAATACCTTTTAAATCGCTCATCCGCACATCTTTATCTACATATAGGCCTTCTATTTGCGTAAATTGATGGGAATGTGTTGCATCATCCGTATCACGACGGTAAACAATTCCTGGGCATATCATTTTTACTGGTTTTTCACCTTTATATTCACGCATTGTTCGTGCTTGCATCGGTGATGTATGGGTGCGCAAAAGTAATTCATTCGTAATATAAAACGAATCTTGCATATCCCGTGCTGGATGGTTCTTAGGTAAATTTAACGCTTCAAAATTGAAATAATCGGTTTCCACTTCCGGTCCCTCGCGAACTTCAAAGCCCATACCAATAAATAAGTCTTCAATTTCTTCAACAATTTTTGTTAATAAATGTGGGCCACCTATTTCCACTGGACGACCTGGAAGCGTGACGTCAATAGACTCGGCATTTAATTTTTCATTTAAAGCCGCCTCTTCTAATACATCATTCTTTTCTTCAATTGCTTTTGTAATTATTTCACGTACTTGGTTTGCTATTTCACCTACGACTGGACGTTCTTCCTTAGAAAGCTTCCCCATCCCACGTAATACACCAGTTATGGATCCTTTCTTCCCTAGAAATGCTACTTTAATGTCTTGTAGCTCCTTCTGATTATCCACTTCATTAATTTGTTGAAGTGCATTCTGTTGCAGAGCCAATAATTGTTCCTTCACTAACAACTACCTCCTTAAATAATGAATTAGAACGTTAATACAATTGCATAAAAAAAAGCCCCAATCCCTTGTAAGGGACGAAGCTTGGTTTCGCGGTACCACCCTTGTTGACACATTTTCGTGTCCACTCAATTTAATGATAACGGATTATAATCCGGAACACCTTTACTTGTTATATCAAGGTCCAAGTGTCAGCTCCAGAGTGAAATGACAGCAATTTCTGTATTGGAAATGCTCTCAGTCTATGACATTTCCTCCCTTTTACACAGAACAAATCGGATTGCTGCTAGCTCCTTCTTCGCTCATAATATGCAATTCACATTGTATTATGATTATAAGTAATTTATTACTCGTTTGCAATGGTTTTAATATGGTACATTAAAATTCCTGCTGCAATCCCCACATTTAATGATTCTGCATCCCCATAAATGGGAATTGTTACCCGTGTTGTTGCCAGCTTAAACAGATCCTCCTGTATACCGGACCCTTCGTTTCCAACAATCAATGCTGTTCTCTCTTTAGGATGAACAGTATGATAAGAACTTGCATTTTTTAAAGCACTCGCCCAAATCGCAACTCCTTGTTGCTGTAAATCTTGCGCTATAGTCACTAGATCACCAGTAATGACTGGTAAATGAAACAAAGAACCTTGTGTAGCTCGAATTACTTTATCATTGTACAGGTCGACCGTTCCTTTACCTAAAACAACCATATCCAAGCCAGCCGCATCTGCTGTACGAATTAAAGTGCCTAAATTTCCCGGATCTTGTATCGCGTCCACTAAAAGCAAGTGGTTTCCTTCCACACTTTGTTGCTTCTTCTGCTGTAAGATAGCCGCAATGCCTTGAGGCGCTTCTGTCTGTGATATATGAGCAAACACAGACTTGCTAAGCGTTGTAATTTCGAGTCCAGCGCACCAATCTGGTACTGTTATATTTTCATCTACTAAGAGCTCAATAATAGGCCAATCGCTCTTTACCGCTTCTTCCACCAAATGAAATCCTTCTACTAGAAACGTATTTGTTTTACTACGTTCTTTTCGTTTATGCAGCTTGCGCCAATATTTAACGTTATCATTTTGTACAGAGGTTATCACCATAAAATCATTCCTATTCTTCAAATTAGCCATTCTAATCATACATATTTATTGCTATCCCGGTCAAACTATCTATAGCAAATTGTGAATTAGGAGTGATAAAAATGAATTTAAATTTAAGAAAAGCAATTATCACCAACATTTCTTCAAACAATCAAGAACAGTTAGAAGCAACAATTGTAGACGCAATTCAAAATGGAGAAGAAAAGATGCTCCCCGGACTAGGTGTTTTATTTGAGCTCATTTGGAAGCAATCAAACGATCAAGAAAAACAAGAAATGTTGGACGCACTAGAACAAGGTGTAAAGGAAGCGTCATCCTTGAGTTAATAACGGTTATTGCTACAACTAAAGCTAGAAATTCCCCAAAAAAGGTCCTAGTATAGCCCCCAAATATTAGATTACATTGGGAGGCTCTACTTTGGCCTTTTTCTTATTTTGGAACACAGCTTCATCATTCAGATTATTTTAAATATGGTTCACCTATATAAATTTTCCCACCCCTTTCCAAAAAATCCAATTATTTTTTCAAAATCGATTGACTATAAGATGGATTCAGATAAAATAATCGTATGCGCTTTTATACCTAATTACATTATCATGTGTGCGCAAATCGAAAGGGGATTACATAATGGAAGAAACGTTTACAGAAGAACCAAAGAAATCAAAAGGGTCAAAGAAACTAATTGCTATTGTACTTGTTGCCCTGCTCCTTATTGGTGGTGGAATTGCAGCCGCTATGCTGTCATTAGGTTCGCCAAAAACGAACTATTTCCAAGCGGAGAAAGCAACGATTGAATTCATGACAGAACAAATAGAAAATCGTTATGAGCAAGAGCTAGACTGGAAAGAAAAAACAACAGAAGACCCATCAAGTACAACTTATGCGCTTACTGCAGAATACAACGATCCGTACGGAAGCTATGGGGGCTTCATTAGTCCTGATCAAATCATTAATAATTCAAAGCTAACGATTACAACAGAAACAGATATAGAGAAAAAGCAGCTGGCTTCTAAAATCAGCGGGAATTTTGCTGAGATGGACCTTGGCAGTATTGACTTTTATCTTACCGAAGAAGATATGCTTGTTGGGTTACCATTTTTAGATGAATTACTTCAAGTAAAAGGAAATGACATAGGAAGACTACTATATGAAGCCGACCCAACAACGTTCTCCGAGGATACAACAGTTGATCTAGGAGCCCTATTTGAAAATACAAGTAGCCTTTACCCAGAAGAAGACCTCGAATATCTTCAAAAAGAGTATTTAAAGCTAATTTATGAAGAACTGCCTGAGGGTGCATTCTCGTCTGAAGATGACAAAGTTGAAATTGAAGGAAAGTCAGTAAAAACAGAGAAAATTACGCTGAACCTTTCTGAAAAAGAGGTAAAAGAGCTTCTCTCGACAATTTTTACAAAAATGGCGAACGATAAAAAACTCAAAGAAATGATCAAAGAACAATATCAAATTCAACAATTCGGTGCAGGTATTTCAATTCCCAATACTTTAACACCTGCAATTGAAAAAGAGGCTGACGCTTTCGTTAACGAATTTGAAAAAGCTACAAAAGAAGCCGATAAAGAATTAAAGGATTTTCAAATTCCAAATGGTTTAACATCTACGATATGGACAAAGGACGAATTAATTGTTAAACGAAGCTTTACTATCGAATTAGGACCAACGAAGGAAGAGCTTGTTACACTATCCTTAGATGGAACACAGCTTTTAGAAGAAAAAACACAGTCTTTTTCCTATGACTTTAACTTTAAGGACTCCTATGAAGAAGGAACATTAAATCTGACTGGTGATTTAGCATGGGATGGCAAAAAGGTAGAAGATTCTATTAAACTAGTAGTAGATGAAATCGAAATGGCTTATCAAGGTTCAGAAACGTTAAAAGATGGTACAAAGGACTTTGAACGTATTTTTTCACTACGGGATTCTTCAACTGAAGGAAAGTTAGTTTGGGCAGGAAATGCATCCTATAAAAAAGATAGCATGAAATCAACGCATGAATTTTCACTTGAAAGCCCTGATATGGAACAAGATATGTTCACTCTCTATATGAACAAGGATGCAAAAACAATTAAAAGCGTCGAAATGCCAAATAAAGATAATGTACAAAATATAGGTGAAATGACGCCTGATGAAATGATGAATTATGTTGAAGCAGAAGTTATGCCGCGTTTTCAAGAATGGATGATGGGGATTATGGGACCTGTTTGGTAAGGCCCCTCCTCAATCTTTAAATTTGAACGGCAAGAAATGAGTGGTTGCATGGTTTTTATCAAACATCTTATTTTATTTGTGAAGCAATATAGCATGCAATTACAGAGGAAGTGGCTCTCACTTCCTCTTATTTTGCTTTTTCCCATCCTCCTTATTGCGATGGGAACGTTAATCATTGCCACTTTTTTTTCTCCCCAAGAAAAAGAACCAATCCGTGTCGGATTGGTTGACTTAGACCAATCGAAAGAAACAAAAATGGTTGTGCAATTAATTGAAAGTGCATCACAATTAGGAAGTTACTTAGATATAGAAAGCATGGATGCTCTGGAATCCAATGAACAATTAACACAGAACACGCTCAGTGCAAGCATTGTTTTTCCAGAGAACTTTGTGCAAAATCTTTACGAAGGAGACAAAGTCAAGATTCACGTATTAGGGAATCCGCAACAGCCGACAAATAGTCAGCTTATAAAATCATTAATTGATAGTGTTACGAGACACATAACAGCATCACAAGCTAATATTTTAACGATTAACTATTATGCACGCGAATTAGGGATGCCAAAGGATGAACGTGACACACTTCTTTTTGAACAATTTAAAGAATTTGTTTTCTATGCGATGGGAAAGGATAGTGTCGTATCTGAAGAAACGATAATAAATCAAACTACTTCTTCCCCCGTGTTGTATTTTAGTATGGCTAGCTGGTTTATTACCCTAACGGTGTGGACCTTCTCCCTTTTTAATCTGCTATATCAAGAAGGAAGCGTTCTTTTAAGGCAACGAATGAAGCTCTATGGTGTTACTCAAATACAGCAAGTAATAGCACGAATTATCGTTACAATTGGTACGGTAATGATTCTTTTTAGTTTATCGCTTTTTTTCATTCATTATTTTTTAAAGTTAGACCTAGTGGTGAACGATTACATCCGGATTTCTGGAATAATATTTCTATACATTCTGATTGCTCTAAAACTGTTAGCATTAATTGAGCTGCTTATTCGTTCTGCAAAATTTCGGATCTTACTGCAAATCATGTTCATCACCTTTTCCTTGTTTTTTAGTGGTGCTATCATTCCAACCATTTATTTTCCTATACAATTCCAAGCTGTTATTGAAGGGATATATGCAAAGCACGCTTTTTATTGGCTACAAGAAATTGTCTTGAATGATCGGATAAGTGTAGTCTGGCAGCCTCTCCTATTAACGCTCATTGTTTCTACTTGTATGTTGATTGCAGCTTCGATATGGAAGGAGCGAGTATCTTAATGAAATCTATATGGATAACAAGATGGCTCCATTGGAAAAAGCAACTGATTAGCCTATTATTTTGGTTATTCCTTCCACTCTTTGGAACGATAATTATTATTCAGGCAGCTCACGCTTTTCAAGAGGATGCCCAAATCCCAATAGGACTTGTCCTACACGATGATAGTCCGTTCGCTCAACAGTTATACTCAGATATTGCTGCCTCCCCCTTTGTTCAAGTTCAAATTCTTCAAGAAAAAGATGCCTTAAAGCAGCTGGAGGCTCATGATCTAGATAGTGTATTTGTTATTGAAGAAGACTATGGCGAACAAATTCAAAAAGGAAACCGAAAAAACGTCATTACGGCCTATCGATCCGACCTTTCCTTTGCATATTCTCCTATCAAAGAAATGGTTGTATCATTGGTACAACAAGAAACAGGTAGATCAAAGGCTGCATTCTATGTAATGAGATTAGCTGAGAAATATCCCCCTTATGAAAAAAGGTGGAGCTGGGAAGAGATTACTTCTAAGAGCAAGGAGATTCAAAAAGAAGAAGATTTATTAACATCTACCTTTTCTTTTTTCGGGGAAACGAAAAAACAAGGATCAAGCTCAAGGCTTTGGGATCCAAATCCTTGGGGAATCTGGGGTCTGTTCCTGATTCTAAGTACGTTTTTCTTGTTTGATTGGATGGTGAAGGAACGTGAAAAAAAGCTAACGAGTAGATTTGCTTTTATGCGGATATCTTTTTCTGCGTATTTACTCGGCAATGCCTTTCTATACTTGTTGCTCTTTCTTATTATTGACAGTCTATCCTTTGTCATACTGCAACGAATATACGATTCCTCCATTTCAACCGAGTTATTCCTTTCCATCATAACCTTTCGATGGATGACGGTAGCTGGATCTTTTATTATTGCATTATGTGTTAAAAATATATATACACTTTATGGAACTGGATTGGCAATTGTTTTATTATTCGCTATTACAAGTGGTGTAATCCTACCTACTGATCTATTTCCAAATTCTATGGGTTGGGTCTATACATACCATCCGATAACCTATTTACTTCATAATAAACCGATTTGGAACTGGCTAGCACTATTTTTATTCATCATTGCACTATGGTACATACGAAAGGAGAACAGCAATGCTCCAAGTAAATGGCATTCATAAACGTTTTGGAAGAAATACCGTCCTCAATCAGCTCACATTCTCTGCAGTGGATGGAGAAATTATTGGACTCGTTGGTGAAAATGGGGCTGGTAAATCGACTTTGCTAAAGCTATTGGCGACATTAGATTTACCAGATGCGGGATCCATCACGTTAGAAGGAAAATCATACACAAAACAGTTGAAGGAAGTAAGAAAGCGAATCGGTTTTGTTCCGCAGGATATCGTTCTTTGGGAACATTTTACAGTTGCTGAAAACATGCGCTTTTTTGAAAAACTATCATGGACAAAGAAATCAACAACTGCGTTACAAAGCCTTTGTGCACAGATGAAGTTAGATAAATGGGAAGAAAAAGTTTCCACCTTGTCTGGTGGTATGAAACGAAAGTTAAACCTGGCCATTAGTATGATTCATGATCCTAAACTTCTATTGTTAGACGAGCCGACAGTAGGAATTGATTTAAAATCACGCAAAGAAATCGGAGCTTATCTTCAAAAAGAAGCAAAGGAAAACAACAAGATAATTTTATATACCTCTCATGATATGGATGAAATTATCCATTTATGTGATCGTGTTATTTGTATTGGTGAGGATCAATTTTATCATGACCTATTAATTCGAGAGGGAAAGAGCTGTCTTTTACTAACCTAACCCCTTGTATTAATATAAGCTATCAAAAAAAACAATTGCTAGAATCTATATTTATAGTAGAATATACTTAGGTAGGCTGAAGGAGTGATTAAGGAATGGATATACGATACATGCAGCAATTCATGCAAATGCAGGCGATGAGCTTATTAACATCGAATTCAAGCACCAAATCTTTCTCATCGTATTCACCGATGGTGGATTTAGCATTTAAACAATTGCTACAGGATAAAATTAACGAAGCGGAATCGTTAAATGGACTATCAATGCAGCCTTACACTAGAAACAGAACTACTTCGGTGCTAGATTATGCAACGAATGTATCGTCAAGTAAGATGCTATCTAGTTCAAATGAAGAATTAGATTCCTCTATTCAAGCAATCGCTCATAAATATGGTGTGGATGACCGCCTTATTCACGCGGTTATAAAAATGGAGTCAAATTACAATCCTTCTGCAAAAAGTAGTGCGGGTGCAATTGGTATGATGCAGCTTATGCCAAACACTGCACGTGGGCTTGGTGTACATAATCCATTCGATCCTATTCAAAATATTGAAGGAGGAACGAAGTATTTAAGTCAAATGCTTCAAAAATATAACGGTAATCTTGAACTTGCATTAGCAGCTTATAATGCCGGTCCAGGAAATGTCGACAAATATCAGGGTGTTCCCCCTTTCTCTGAAACGAAGAACTATGTATCTAAGGTAATGAAAAATTATCTTGCGTAATATCATACGGTTTACAAAAACCTATCAAGATCATTAGGATAACTAAAGGAAGGAGATTACATGACATGATATGTAATCTCCTTTATACTATCAACTCATCTTTCCTTCTCAGAAAATGTAATCGTATTTTTTACAATTAATTCGCATTTACATGATAGATTAACTGAACAACTCCAGAAGAAAATGTTCGGGACTTTATCAGCTTGAGATGTGAACTCTTTTTTATATCATTAAACAAAAGTTTTCCTTCTCCTAATATAATTGGATGAATCGATAATCTAAACTCATCAACAAGTCCCAAATTCACAAAAGTAGTTATAAGACTTGATCCTCCATAGAGCCAGATGTCTTTCCCAGGCTTCTTTTTCAACTTATTTACTTCTTCGACAATATTATTATTTATATAAACTGCGTTATTATCGAGGCCTTTTCTAGTTTTTGAAAATACATATTTTTCTTTTCTCTGAATTATTTCCCACATTTCTTTTTCTGAATCATTATTTTCCGCTGCATAATTTCCCCATAAATCATAGCTTTTTCGCCCATAAAAAATAGTATCAATTTGATTTAAAAAATTAGTGAATTCCATTTCTGAATCCATAATACACCAATCAACTTCTCCGTTCTTCCCTTCAACGAAGCCATCCAAAGTCACTGCTAAATCCAAAATTATTCTTCTTTGTTTTCCCTTCGTAGACACAATGACTCACCTCTTCCTTCATAATAATGGGATATATTTCACTTCTTTAATTGCTTTTACCTTCGTTCCATAACAGCAAAATAGTTTTCTTCATCATCTGCAAAATTAAAAACTCTTCCTGAAGGCATATTTACTATATCACCTACTGTAATATGTTTACCGATTAATTCGTTCCGCATCTGTTCAATATCTTCTGAGAAAAACATCAAGGAAGGTGTATCAAGATTTAAGCCTGGTGACATTTTAGCAACCATTTCTTTGTTATGAAGGATAATTGTTGTTTCTGCATTTTCCGAAGGGGCAATTTCAATCCACCTCATTCCTTGACTATTATTTTCTTCCGCAATTACACTAAATCCTAGTTTCTCAGTCCAAAAACGAACGGCCTCATCTTGGTTTTTCACATACAACATAATCTGACCAACTTTATAAATCATTGGCTGTTCTCCTCCTTATTATTAGAGTAAACATAACAATCAACATTTGCTTTTACTCAATAACCTTTTTTCACCTCCGACTTCGATTTATTTCCAGATGCAGCGATCATATGTTCTTTTTTTATTTTACATTGATTTCTTAATATTTTCAATAATAAAAAAGGATAATATGTCCGAGACCGAAACATATTATCCTCTAATATATTTTAAAAAAGTTAGTCGCTTAAAATTAAGCTAAAATTATTTCTTTCACTTTATCATGATCGAGCTGCTTAATCACTTCTACAATCAACTTCACCGCATTTTCAAAATCATCACGATGCAAAATAGCGGCATGAGAATGAATATACCTTGTTGCAATCGTAATAGATAAGGATGGAACGCCGTTTGCTGTTAAATGAATGGAACCAGAATCCGTGCCACCACCAGCAATGGATGTGTATTGGTATGGAATATCATGCTTATCTGCTGTTTCAACGACAAGATCACGTAAGCCTTTATGTGAGATCATCGAAGCATCATAAAGAACGAGCTGAGGTCCCTTTCCAAGCTTTGAGTCAGCCTCATGATCAGATATTCCTGGTGTATCTCCTGCTATGCCTACATCTACACCAAAGCCAATGTCTGGTTGAATTAAATGAGCGGACGTACGTGCCCCACGGAGACCAACCTCTTCTTGAATGGTTCCTACACCATAGACGATATTCGGGTGGTCAGCGTCCTTTAATTGTTTTAATACTTCAATAGCTATTGCACAGCCGATTCGATTATCCCATGCCTTAGCTAATAGCATTTTTTCATTTTTCATTTGTGTGAATTCAAAATATGGAACAATTGAATCACCAGGCTTCACACCAAACTCCGCTGCTTCCTCTTTACTTGAAGCTCCAATATCAATAAACATATCTTTAATGTCTACTGGCTTTTTACGTGCTTCTGCGGATAAAATATGAGGTGGCTTCGAGCCAATCACTCCAGTGACATCTCCCTCACTCGTCATGATAGTTACACGTTGTGCAAGCATCACCTGGCTCCACCAGCCGCCAATAGTTTGAAAATAAATAAAGCCTTTATCGTCAATCCGTGTCACCATGAAACCAATTTCATCTAAATGCCCGGCCACCATAATCTTAGGGCCATCTTCTTTTCCAGTCTTTTTCGCTACAAGACTCCCAAGATTGTCGGTATACACTTCGTCTGCATAAGGACGAATATAGTGATCCATCACCTTTCTTGCTTCCTGCTCATTTCCAGAAATCCCTTTTGCATCCGTTAAATCTTTCAGCATTGTTAATGTTTCATCTAATTTAGCCATATGTATGATGACCTCCTTTTCATTCTATGATTAATATTATAGCTGTTTTATTTCGATTCACAAAGTATTTAATTGTTTTTGACTAGCTATTACTATTCTAAACAAGTGAACATGCTATTATAATCGTTTACGATTTCTATTATTCATAAACGTTATTTTCCAGATGAACCGAAGCCGCCTATTCCTCTATCCGTTTTAGACAAGCCATCTGATTGTATCAAATTCACTTTTAAGACGGGGGCGATTATCATTTGTGCAATTCGCATATGCTTTGTTACTTTAAAATCCGTTTTTCCATGGTTGATTAAGATAATTTTTATTTCACCGCGATATCCTTCATCAATAGTGCCCGGACTATTTAGAACAGTTATTGAATGTTTTAATGCTAATCCGCTTCGTGGTCTAATTTGCGCTTCTGTCCCTTTTGGTAATTCGATTTGTATTCCTGTATTTACTAACTCGACCTCTCCTGCTTTGATTATTTTCTCTTCGATTGAAAATAAATCTAAACCAGCGTCCCCTTCATTTGCTCGATATGGTAGCTTTGCATCTTCATGTACTAAATTAATTTTTACATTATATTCCATGTCTATCCCCTTTTCTTGTAAGCTGCATTATTCTAGATCGTATGCTGCTTTCAAAGCAAACGTCTTCCCTTTAATCTATTTTTCTATGCACATAATATCATTTTACCATTGTTTTTTTATAAAAGTGAAACCTCTATTTGCTTTGATACGTATAAAGAGTACTAACTTGCAGCAAGGAGACGTGTGGAAATGATGGTGGTTGTGTTATTTCGTATTCTAATAATCATATCACTTCTCATATTAATTTATACGGGAATTCAATATTATCGTAATCCGAAGAGGCGGTTGCACATAGCGCAAAGTACAAATGAATTCTTTTTGCTAGATGATCCAACAAACAGTAAAAAGAATCTTCACTTTGTTTATAAAGGGTGCTTATTTGAAGGTGAAAAATATTTAGGCACAACAGAAAATTCATTTGAAGTCGTAAATATTCAAGTCATTGTTAACAATCCACTACAATTAAAAGGATTAACACGTGAGGATCTGTACTTTTTGGAAGAAGAGCTATTAATTCGCTATCCTTTCGCAAAGATTAATTGGAAACATCCAATTAATCAACTATTGTTAAAACAAATTGAAAAAGAGCAGTAACTATGTTCACTTTTGTCAATAAAAAAGACGCATCCCTTTATTGTGAGTAGTTCCGTATTTGTGGAGAAGCACAGTAAATAGCATGTGAATTCGAATAGCTTGTCCCATAATAAATAGCAGACCTATTTATGTTGATACATCAACATTTCAAGTGAAAAAATCCAAAGATAACACTGTAACTAGCACCCCTAAAAGCATATTGACAATGGATAATGTTAACATGCGCTAGAGGGTGTCATTTTACTTGTTATTTGGCATAGAATTTTTATCCAAAAACTTCAAGGGCTTTATTTGATTACATAGTAAAATATAGTTAAATTAAGAAAAATTAGTTCTTCAACTATCGGGCAAGTTAGCTGAAGAGGAAAAGGGGGAGAAAAAGACGCTTAAAAAATGGATTACCTTCATAGCATTCGTCTTAATAATAGTTGGAGGTTCATTGTACTACGTATATTTATTTACACCTAAGGACTCACTGGAACTGTATCAAGAATTGACATTCGCAGAAAGTTTTGAGGAAGTACAAAAACATATGTTAGATGGGTATGAGGATAATTTTACAGAAGAAGACTTTCATTATATTCAAAATAACTCCGCAGATTGGATAGGGCAGTTTACGATATTTGATTATAGGGGTAAGTCCTATGTAGTGATGACTACTCCAGGAACGGAGCGACTAAAAATCCTTGCGGTAGAGGAATTACCAGAGGAAGTGAGGGTGTTCTTTTCGGAACTATCCGAATTTAACTAAAGGGGCTTCCGTTTTACAAGTACATTATATTAAAGATGAAAAAGCTTGAGAGCTATAAAAATTCCCTCAAGCTTCTTGTTTGCTATTTGTATTCTTTTTTGCCTAACTATTTATGCTACGTAATCATATGTTATTTGGATTACGTTTTTAGATTTTCTCCACGATATTGGAACTACTTCCCTATATTGAGATGCGTTTTTTTAAGTTGTTGCTTCAAAAAACTCTCTCCATTTAATGCTGATTTCTTTTCGACGGAGCAAATATATAAGTGGTAACAATGCCATTAATACGGAGACAATATAAAGAGGAGACAAATTCGATAGCCATTGACCTAAAGAAGTATAGATGAATGCCAGTGGTATATTTGATAGGAAAGAGAATTTTGTATACTCTTTGAAGCTAGCAGTTATTTCAATTAAACATAATGAAAGTAAATGAAAATGTATAAACGGAATTAACCGCAATAAAGCAATTTGGGATGTAGTTAATTCGGCGTGTTTGCCAATTAATTTTCTTCGTAAAACAAGCAGTTTTTGGGATGTTCCTGGCATTCGCTGAACGATTATATAAAATAAAATACTTGAAAGGGTTATTCCAATCAATGAATAAAAGGTTCCTGCTATCGCACCAAACAATATCCCCCCTGATACACAAATAAAAACAACTGGCAAGAAAAATAACGGTCGAAGCAGGTGAAAGCTAATAAATAGAATAGGTGCAAACAATCCGCCGGTTTCCAAAAAAGCCATCATATAATTGCGAAACAGTTCCATGATGCTCCTCCCTCTATATGAAGTCGTTCACTTCACACCTCCTCCTATACACCTATATGACAGAAGACGAGCGATTATGACAGCTATTTAGGTTACTATATTCTTCATAATTATAAGACACGACTCATATAAATAACAACACCGATATGGATGAGAAGAAGAAACGGTATGCCAATCGTAAACTTCGTGTGTCTTGTTTTGTGATGAAAGAAACGCATCCCACTCCATACCCCAACACCTCCACCTAATAAAACAAGTGTTAACAATTGTTGTTCTGGAATCCGCCATTTATGCTTTTTCGCTTTTTCCTTATCTACTCCCATTAAAACAAATCCTAAAACATTCAAACTAAGATAATACAAAATTATAATTGTTGTCATAGTCAGTTCTCCCCTGTCAAAAAACTAGAAAAGCCAAACCTGTTATTTTCTCCAGATTTGGCCCCACATTGTCATTATTTAAGTGCTGCTTTTGCTTTTTCTGCTAATTGAGAAAATGCTTTTTCATCATGAATTGCAAGATCTGAAAGCATTTTACGATTGATTTCAATTCCTGCTAGCTTTAAACCGTGCATAAGCTTATTATAAGAAAGGTCATTCATACGTGCTGCCGCATTAATACGCGCAATCCAAAGCTTACGGAATTCACGTTTTTTCTGTTTGCGGTCACGATATGCATACTGACCTGATTTAATTACTTGTTGTTTTGCTGTTTTAAATAACGTTCTTTTTGAACCATAATAACCTTTTGCAAGTTTTAATACACGTTTACGACGTTGACGTGTAACTGTTCCACCTTTAACACGTGGCATAATAATTCCCTCCTAAATTACAATCTGTATCATTAATGTTTTTTTCATTGAATTAGTGCTTACTTGTATGGAAGCATTGTTTTAATACGTTTGAAATCTCCTGAAGATACGATAGACGCTTTACGAAGCTTGCGCTTTTGCTTTTGAGATTTATGAGCAAACATATGACTTGTATATGCGTGTGAACGTTTTAGTTTTCCTGAACCTGTCTTTTTAAAGCGTTTTTGAGACCCTTTATGGGTTTTCATTTTTGGCATATTGTTTTCCTCCTCATTAAAACATTAAATTATTTTTCAACTATAGGAGCCAACATAATAAACATATTACGGCCTTCCATTTTTGCCTTTGACTCAACAGTTGCGATATCTTTTACTTCTTCTGCTAAACGATCCAATACTTCCTGTCCAAGCTCTTTATGCGTAATCGCGCGTCCACGGAAACGAACTGCTGCTTTTACCTTATCTCCCTTTTCAAGGAACTTACGAGCATTTTTCAATTTCGTATTGAAATCATGTTCACCAATACCTGGTGTAAATCGTACTTCTTTTACATTAATAATTTTTTGTTTTTTACGAGCTTCTTTGTCTTTCTTTTGTTGCTCATAACGAAACTTTCCATAGTCCATGATTCGACAAACAGGTGGTTTTGCAGTCGGAGCAACTAAAACGAGATCAAGATTCCGTTTTTGTGCAATCTCCAGTGCATCCTGACGAGATTTCACGCCAAGCTGATCACCATTTGAGTCGATTAGACGTACTTCCCGAGCACGTATTTTGTCATTGACATTCATATCTTTGCTAATAGCCAGCCACCTCCAAATAATAATTAACACCGATCCTATGACAAGTAAAAAAGTGCAGGTACAAAATTGCACCCACACTTCTCCATAATTGTATATGTTAAAGAAAATAAAACCAGTCAACAGCAACATGCGTTGAACAGGTGAGAAGCGGGTGCTTCTACTTGTCTCAGATCTTATATAATTTATTCAACTTATACATCATAGCATACGAATTCTGCTTCGTCAACTGCGCTTTAGAAATTCATTGTACTGTTCTAATCTTTTCAGAACTATTTTCTTAACGTACGCTTTTCTATTTCTTCCACAATCAAATCCTCAAAAGCATGATATGCCATTGTATCAGATTGCTTTTCACCATATCTTCTCGCATTTACTGACTTATCCTGCATTTCGTTATCACCAACAACTAAAGAAAAAGGTATTTTTTCTGTTTGTGCTTCGCGAATTTTATAGCCGATTTTTTCATCTCGTTCGTCGACACTAACTCGAATTCCTTGGAATTGAAGCTTTTCTGCTACCTCTTTTGCATAATCTAAATGAATTTGAGGTGAAACAGGAATAACTTTTACTTGCACAGGTGCAAGCCAAGTCGGAAATGCACCTTTGTACTCTTCAAGTAAAAAGGCAACAAAGCGTTCCATCGTTGAGACAACTCCGCGATGAATAACAACCGGGCGATGCTCTTTACCATCCTCGCCAATATACGTTAAATCAAACCGTTCTGGCAACTGATAATCAAGCTGAACAGTAGAAAGTGTCTCATCTTTTCCTAACGCTGTTTTTACTTGGACATCAAGCTTAGGTCCATAGAATGCAGCCTCTCCTTCTGCTTCCACATATGGTAGGTTCATTTCTTCCATTGTTTCCTTTAACATTGCTTGTGCTTTTTCCCACATTTCATCATTATCAATATATTTTTCTTTATCATTCGGGTCACGATAGGAAAGACGGAAGTAATAATCCTTAATGCCAAAATCCTTATAAACATGCTGAACAAGGTTTACAACGCGAATAAATTCTTCCTTCATTTGATCTGGACGAGCAAATATGTGCGCATCATTCAATGTCATCGCACGCACACGTTGTAAGCCTGCTAAAGCACCAGACATCTCATAACGGTGCATCATTCCTAATTCAGCTATGCGAATAGGCAATTCTCGATAGCTATGCAGTTGATTTTTATACACCATCATATGATGTGGACAGTTCATGGGTCTTAGCACAAGGTCCTCGTTATCCATTTGCATTTCAGGGAACATATCGTCTTGATAATGATCCCAATGGCCACTTGTTTTATACAGCTCCACACTGCCTAATACAGGAGTATACACGTGATCATAGCCTAATCGTTCTTCCAAATCGACAATATAGCGTTCTATAATACGACGAATGGTTGCTCCTTTCGGAAGCCACATTGGTAGCCCTTGGCCAACCTTTTGATTTACCGTAAAGATTTCCAATTCTTTCCCAAGCTTACGGTGATCGCGTTCCTTCCGTTCTTCTAATATACGCAAATACTCATCTACCTGACTTGGCTTTTCAAACGCTGTTCCGTAGATTCGTTGCAGTTGTTTATTATTACTATCCCCACGCCAGTATGCACCAGATATGCTTAATAACTTAAATGCTTTAATTTTACTGGTTGATGGCACATGGACACCACGACAAAGGTCAAAAAACTCTCCTTGCTTATAAATAGTTACCTGTTCATCTTCTGGAATAGCATCGATTAATTCAAGCTTGAGCGGATCTTCAATATCTTGAAACATTTGCTTTGCTACTTCACGGGATACCTCAATCCGTTCAATTTCAAGATTTTCATCAATAATCCGCTTCATCTCTTTTTCAATCTTTGGTAGGTCCTCTGGAGTAATGGAATGCTCCATATCCATGTCATAATAAAATCCTTCTTCTATTACAGGACCTACTCCAAAATTCACCTCTTTGTATAAACGACGAATCGCTTGCGCTAATAAATGGGCAGTAGAGTGCCGCATTACTTCAATGCCTTCCTCATCCTTATACGTAATAATTTCTAGCTTTCCACCCTTGTCTAGCTTTCTTCGTAAGTCAACAAGCTGCCCGTCTAACTTGATAGCCAGGGCTTGTTTTTTTAGTCCTGGGGAAATAGATGCTGCTACCTCTTCTCCAGTAATTCCTTGTGGATACTGCTTTTCTGCACCATCTGGAAATATGAGTTTAATTTCTGCCATGTTCTACACTCCTTCTTATTTTTTGATCTATTCGTATTCCTTTCATAAACAGAGAAAAGCATAAAAATTAAAAAACGCCCATCCCTCTGCTTAAAGCAAAGGGACGAGCGTTGGTCACGTGGTTCCACCCTATTTCCCGCAAACAGCTTTCGATGCTTACGGCTTTATCTCCTTAACGCAGAGATGACGCTACTATTTACTCTTTCGTTCAACAGTAGAGTTCAGAGGTGGTAATCATTTGCTGGGTAGCGGAAGCTTTCAGCCTTGACTTCCGTCTCTAAACTACGCAGAGACCAAACGATTTCGTCCTCATCATTACTTGTTTTTCATTTACAATGAAATATAAAATTTATTATAGCCTGAACACGCTTTAAAATCAAGGTATATTTATTGATTTTTCAATTGAATTGGGAATGGAAAATCATGATATGGTACAAATTCGACTTTTTCCTGAAAAACATTAATAACGGTCATTGTTTTCGGTTCTGATGGATGGTCTCCATAGATTTTAATTTTATTAGGAGAAAGTGCTATTAATGGCGCTAAATTAAATTCGTCTCCATCCAAACCAACAATGTATAATGGCTCCTTCTTCATAATGGATCGGAGCTCATTTTCTGAAAAACGTTTTCCATCCTTTTTAAAAAATAGAAATGAACTTCCTTGTAAAACATGTATTATTGGATAGCGTGTTTCTTTTTTTAAAATATATTCACGAAGTGTGTTAATAAATTCTTGATGCTCCTCCTCTCGTTTAAATTCATCAATTGCTACACCGACCAAATGAATTAATTGATCACGAAAAGCACGAAGTCGAAAATTAACAATGGAATCATAATGAACAGTAGTATTATTTTTTATATTGGCAATAAATAGGGACAACAGCAAGCGTTTGGAATCTTTCTCATCTTGCATCCACTTCCGATCAATATCTTCACCAGAAAAAATCCATTGTGTTAAATCCATTATTCGTTCAATTTCAATTGCATCTGAATAATAATAACAATCTGTAATAATCGTGTTAATCAATTTTGTTAAACGATGTTCTACAAATACATCTGTCATTGCCTTTGCGATTGCATTTACCATTTCATGCTCGGTTAATTGATACGCAATTTGCAGTCGATTCCCCCAATCTTCGTCGGTTTTCCAATGCAATTCAATCCGCTTACTATAATGAAATAAATACTCACAAAAGCTTATAACCTCTTCATTTGACTCAAAATAAAGCTCCAGCAAACCTACATCACCCTCATCCAAACCAAACTGTTACATTATATGGACATGGTCTTAAAAAAATGTATGGTCTGCTAAAACTAGCAATTATAGTTTTCTTTCTTTCCACTTTGTATCCATTCGCCAAAGCTAGTGAATAGTAATTTCCTATCCTTTTCTAATGGCCACCAAAAAAGACTAGAGAAAATTTCAACTCTAGTCTTTATTATTAAGATCGTCGGTTCTTTCCGAATACAGGAACTTCTGTACTAACTTGACGAATGCGTTCAATTATCCTTCCAGCCTTTACTGTTTCAATCCCATTCCTTGTTGTTGATAGAAGTTCCTCTAGCTGCTCCATACTATAATTAGCTGTAAAAAATACAGGGAGTCGTTCCATCATTCGATATTGTAAAATAGAACCAAGTATTTCATCGCGGAACCAAGCAGATTGCATTTCAGCACCGATATCATCCAACATAAGTACATCTACTTTTTTAAAAAGATCAATTTTTCTATTTAAAGAATCGTCCTTTAAAGAGGCTTTCATCTCTCTAGCTAGCTCTGGCATATAGATCATCATAGATGAAATGTGAAACGTTTTAAGCAAATTAGCCACAGCACCTAAGAAATAGGATTTTCCGACACCAAACGGCCCGTAAAAATAAAGGCCTTTTTGTGGAATACCATCCTTTGCCTGCATCATAAATTTATTAATCTCTACTATTGCCGCACTTCGATTTGGATCCTCGTCAATTTGATTATAATTTGCCTCCAAAATATCCTTTGGCATATACAAGCTCTGAATAAGCTTTTGCTGATTAATTTCTTTCTCATATACAACCCGGTGATGGCACTTTTCATAGGACAAATGAATTTCATTATTCAATACGTCCAAAACAGGTGAATATCCTTTTAACATATTTTTACACGAGCCTAAGGAAGAACAATCTTTACATTGTTTTGTCTGTGTTTTATATTCATACAGCTTAATTAGATTTTTATCTATCTCTCGTCGTGTAAGGTCGGGATATGTAGAAAGAAATGCCTTAATTTCAGGATCCTGTAGCACCTCTTGCTTTATTTTTTCATAGTTTTCCTTAAAATTACCATTTGATTGCATCCACTTTTTAAGTGCTGATTGGACTGGTTCCATCACATTCACCCTTAAAAAAATTATTTATTTTGCTCTCTAGCAAACTTTTCTAGGAAATTAGCCATCGCTTGTTTTTCCTTTGCCACATCAATCGAATTCGAAGCAACGGGAGAGGCTTGTTGCTTTTTCCGATCCTTAAACCAATCAGGCACAACTTCTTTTTTCTCTGTATTATATGTGCGTCCTCGATACGGTTGTTTCGTTTTTGTTCCATTCTGATTCTGATAGCGTTGCTTTTCTTTTTTAGCAAATGCCATTGCTTCCTTCGCTGACGTTAAGTTAGCTCTTGACCAATGACTAGCAATTTTTTCTAAATACGCTTTTGAGAGCTTCATATTTGACTGTAATAAAACATAATGTATCAAAACATTCATTACCGGCGCAGGTAATCCTTGCGCTACCATCACTTCTCGAATCACTTTCATATCTTGCTCTGAAGCACGGTTTCCACTTGATAAATCAGCCAATAACTGTTTCGGTGAAATATGCTCCAGCTCATGAATAAGCTGTTCTTCTTTCGTTGTCGGCTTTTCTACTTGTTGATCAGGACGACTTTTCTCTATTTTTCGCATTAATTGTACAGATGAACCATGATTTTTTCCATTAAACAAATCATGACAAGCTTGCTTAAATTCTTCTGTATCTAGTTCATTCTCCTCTGTTAATGCCCATAGAACTGATTTTTCTATCTCCATCGGCTCTAAATCATATAAAACCATCATTTGCTGCATAATCCGTTTGTTATATCCGGTTAATACACGCTTAGTAGGAATCATCCGTTGCTTCAGCATTTGTTCTATCCAACTAAAATCCAATTCAATAAGTTCAGGTCCTTGCTTTTCATCATTATTAGAAATTGGAACAATATTTTCCATCGTAGGTGAGTAGGTTTGGTAGACATCATTAAATGAAGCTGTTATGTTTCTTGCTGATGACAAAGGCAACGTTTTTTTAGAAAAGCGGTGTCGTAACGATGTATATTTTTGTTCGCCTATATGATGATATAGAAGCTGTGAAAGCATAGCATCTTGAAAAAAACGTTCTGGAGCAAACGGAGGCTGAAGCATGTATATGTAAGTTGTTTGCTTCTCATCCTTATCCTCGTACGTTTTTAAAAGACCAATTCCTTCAAGCTTAAGTCTAGCTTCATATATTTCATCCAATGGGATATTTAAATAATTCATCAATGTATGATGGGTTTGAGCATCTGCTTCATCTTGTAATGCTTCATCGTGCATTAATGTTTGATAGAGCATGATTGCTTGCATTCCAATTAACGGCTGATAAAGATGGGTCAATGATATGGCATAATTAACAGGAAAACTCCCGTTTGAACAAATATAGTACCCATCGATCGGTAATATTTTACCAATATAGTTCATATAACCCTTCCTTTATCTAAAAGTAATTCAATCGTTTTTTTATTTTTCTTTATCTGAATTAATTAAATCCTTTAATTCATCTAGAAATACACTTAAATCTTTAAACTGTCGGTATACAGAAGCAAACCGGACATAGGCTACTTCATCCACTTCTGATAATCTTTCCATTACCATTTCCCCGATTTCCTTGCTATCTATTTCAGATGCCCCTGTGTTTCGCAATTCTTTCTCAACATCAAGTGCTATAGTTTCAATGGTTTCCATGGAAACTGGACGTTTTTCACAAGCTTTAATTAAACCGCGGATAAGCTTTTCTCTACTAAATTCTTGTCGCGCACCTTCTTTTTTAACTACAATTAATGGTACTTCTTCTAAACGTTCAAATGTAGTAAAGCGGAATCCACATTCCTCGCATTCTCGTCTTCTTCGAATGGCACGTCCTTCTTCAATAGGGCGTGAATCCAAAACCTTAGAATTTTTATTATGGCAATTTGCACATCTCAATTGCTTCACCCCCACAGTTATCCAGTGATCGATTAAATAATTAATTATTTAGTAATGGTAGTTCATTATTCAATTGTTCATAAAGTTGAGTGATTAGTCTTGCACTATAACCAAAATCAATGGGAAGTACAGATTCTGTTGTCACAGAAAAATCAACCGCTGTTCGAAATGGACGCACCATAATAACCGTCGCAACGATAAACGCTTTTTTTCCTTTTTTAACATGAACACTTATCTCTCCATGTTCTTCCGAAATCGCATTTATCTCGTATAACGAATTATCTTGAAACAATCCCTTAACAGCATCCATCGCCTTGTCTTTATTTGATTTATAATACCTCGTTTGAAGCTGATTATCCCAATGCGTATCATTTGTCTCCGCATGATTATTCATATATTTTGATAGTTTATCTCGTAAGGACAATTTATTCAACCCCGTCATCATATCATAATTAATAGAAAAAAATGTATCACATGTGTCTATTTATGACGAAAAAATGTATTCATTTTATTTTAACATGTTTTTTTAATTTCCCCTAGTATATGTATAAAAAAGCAGTTGTTCGATTATATCTGCATACAGATAATCAAACAACTGCCTATCTTCATGTTCAAAATCGATTTAAGAAATTTTCATTTGTTTTTGATGTAAATGGCTTCCTGCATATTTTACTAAATCAAGCACTCGACGTGAGTACCCCCATTCATTATCATACCACGCTAAAACTTTAATTTTTTTTCCGTCCATAACCATTGTTGACAAACCATCTACGACAGCAGAATAATCCGTTGTTGTATAATCAATAGAAACAAGTGGTTCATCACTATAATGGATAATGTTCTTTAGATGAGTATCAGCAGCTTGTTTAAAAGCTAAATTCACCTTGTCTACTGTTACCATTTGCTTGACGTCTACAACTAAATCTACGAGTGACACATTTGGTGTAGGTACCCGAAGTGCCATCCCATGAAGCTTTCCGTTCAGGTGAGGGATAACCTCTCCTAAGGCCTTTGCCGCTCCTGTTGAAGTTGGAATAATAGACTGGGTGCATCCTCGAGCTCTACGCAAATCTTTATGTGGATTATCTAAATTTTTTTGATCGTTTGTAAAAGCATGTACCGTAGTCATTAAACCATTCTCAATCGAAAAGTTATCATCTAATACCTTTACGATAGGTGCTAAACAGTTCGTTGTACAAGAGGCATTAGATATAATCACATCCTCCTCGTTTAACGTTTGTTCATTGACCCCCATTACAATCGTTTTATCTACTTGCTTTCCAGGTGCTGTTATTACCACTTTTTTTGCACCAGCGATAATATGTCGACCCGCTTCTTCCTTTGTTTTAAATTTTCCAGTTGCTTCCACAACAATGTCAATATTATGTTGCCCCCATGGGAGATCTTCTGGTTGACGTGAATTAACTAGCGCAATATGCTGTCCATCGATTTCTAAGCTAGAATCAAGCGCTTTCACTTTTCCGTTAAAAATACCATGGACACTATCATATTTTATGAGATGTGCTAATGTTTCGGGAGGATAACTAGCATTAATTGCAACGACTTCCAATTGATCATCTTGTATAGCCTGGCGAAAAACCATTCGACCAATACGACCAAATCCATTTATTGCGATACGCGTTTTCTTCATTTATAGTCCCCCTATATATGTCATACTTTTTTCAGCTTTTTCCACCAATAGTATAACATATTCATTATAAAAATGCGGGTAACTTTTGCATTTTTAATATGTTTAATTATTCAGAAAAAAATGATTACGATAACATAAATTGAAGAGCTCCTTATGTTCTACATTGGGGAGCTCTCCATGTCTTATAAAATATTCCAACTAACTAAGATTTCACGTAACTGTTGATAAGATTCAAATTTTGATCCGTTATTATCAATGACTGCATCGGCAAGCTTCGCCTTTTCAGCCACAGGCATTTGTGCTTGGATACGTTGCATTGCCTCTTCCCTCGAATAAGCGTTTCTCGCCATTAAGCGTTCTAATTGTATTTCCTCATCAACATAAACAACCATCGTTTTATCAACAAGTTGTGTTAACTTACTTTCAAACAAAAGTGGAATATCAAGGACGATACAAGAAGCTCCATTTTTTATTAATGCATCCCGACGCAGAAGCATTTTTTCTCTTACAGCAGGATGAACAATTGCATTAAGCTGTTTTCGCTTTTCCTCATCTGCAAATATAATCGTACCCAGCTTCGGTCGATCAACCGTATGATCTGGACGTAATACTTCTGTTCCAAAGGCTTTGATAATTAATTTGTAAGCCTTCTCTCCTGGCATGACAACCTCACGTGCAATTTTATCTGCGTCAATAACAGGAATATCAAAATCATCAAACATTAAAGAAACCGTACTCTTTCCACTAGCAATGCTTCCGGTTAATCCGATAACTAATGTCATAGATATACTCCTTTTCACGATCGATGTCATAACTTATTTATTTTTGACATGTCATACATACATGTGTTCCACGACCGCCTACTTTTAGCTTTACAATCGCTTTACCACAATTTTTACATGGTGTATTCTCCTGTCCATAAACAAATAGCTGCTGTTGAAACAACCCCATTTCACCTTGCCCGTTTACGTAAGATCTTATCGTTGTTCCGCCTTGCTTTACCGCTTCCTCTAGCGTAATAATAGCTTGCTGTTGAATAGCACGTGCTTCTGTTTTGGTTAGCTTGTTCGCTTTTCTTAACGGATGTACACCAGCTTTAAATAATGTTTCATCAACGTATATGTTACCAAGTCCTGCTACAACCGTTTGATCAAGTAAGACCGCTTTAATAACTCGATTTGTCTTCTTTAATTTTTCGTAAAAGTAAGCGAAGGAAAATTCGACATCAAATGGATCTGGTCCAAGTTGAATCAAGGGCTTTTGCTTCATTTCCTCGCCCTTGTTCAAAACATGCATGGTACCAAACTTACGAACATCATTATATCGGAGCTCTTGCCCATTCGTAAAAGCAAAAATGACGTGGGTATGTTTTTTAATTGGGTCGTTCGTATCATCCACACTATATTTGCCTTCCATACGCAAATGGGATACAAGTGTATAATCATCTAGATCAAACAACAAATACTTCCCTTTTCTTCGGATAGCTTGTATCGTTTGTCCACAAAGTATCTGCTTAAATATCTCACTATCGTCTGGACTTTTAATAATTTTGGGCCAGTGCACTTGAATCGAAGCAATTGTTTTTCCAATAACAAATCGTTGTAAAGTTTTTCTAATGGTTTCTACCTCAGGTAATTCTGGCATTCTCGTTTCCCCTTACTTCGCATCAAACCAGCTTTGTCCATAAGCATAATCGACTTTTAAAGGAACTTCTAATTCTACAGTTTGTTCCATACTGGTTGGTACTATTTCTTTTAATTGATTAATTTCCTTTTGTGGTGCTTCTAATATTAATTCATCATGCACTTGCAGCAGTATTCGAGCCTCTAACTTTTCTTCTTTTAGCTTCTCATTAAGATCAAGCATTGCTTTCTTTATAATGTCAGCCGCGCTCCCTTGAATAGGGGTATTCATTGCTGTCCGTTCTGCAAAGCTACGCAGATTAAAGTTTCTGCTTGTAATGTCAGGTAAATACCTTCTGCGATGCATTAATGTAGTGACATAGCCTTGATGCTTTGCTTGTTGAACGATTTCTTCCATGTATTGTTTTACCCCTGGATAGCTTTCAAAATAACGCTCGATAAATTGTTTTGCTTCTTTACGGGTTATCCCAAGATTTTGTGATAATCCGTAATCACTAATGCCATAAACAATTCCAAAATTAACTGCTTTCGCTTGTCGGCGCATATTTGAAGTTACTTCGTCTTTTTCAACGTGGAATACATCCATTGCAGTTTGCGTGTGGATATCCACATCATGATTAAAAGCAGCAATTAACTTTTCATCCTTGGCAATGTGTGCTAATACCCGTAATTCGATTTGGGAATAATCCGCCGCAAACATGATCCAGTCTTTTTCTGAAGGAACAAAGGCGTGGCGAATCTTTCTGCCTTCCTCCAGTCGAATCGGGATATTTTGTAGGTTAGGATCAATCGAACTTAATCTTCCTGTTTGTGTTAAGGCTTGATTAAATCGCGTATGGATTTTATGAGTGTCCTTATCCACTACCTTTAATAAACCTTCTACGTAAGTAGACTGTAATTTACCAAGCTGACGATATAGCAAAATTTTAGGAATAATCGCATGTTCATTCTCAAGCTGTTCTAACACATCTGCCGCCGTTGAATAGCCGGTTTTTGTCTTTTTAACAACTGG
Organism: Virgibacillus sp. LDC-1; assembly: GCF_030137545.1. Lineage (GTDB taxonomy): Bacteria > Bacillota > Bacilli > Bacillales > Amphibacillaceae > LDC-1. Next base: position 164,168 of record NZ_JARUVL010000003.1, read on the forward strand.
AAGGCCAAGCTTTTCAAATAAAATGGGACCAAGCTGCTTTGGAGAATTTAAATTAAAGGTTTCTCCTGCAAGATCATAAATTTCTTCCTCTATCGTTGACAATCGATCTTTTAATTCAGCTTTCATTTTCTTTAAGCGATCTACATCAACCATAACACCTGTATGCTCCATCTCACCAAGAATGAGCGCTAACGGTAGTTCTAGCTCCATTAGAAGCGCATACTGCTCATTATTCTCCAGCTGTGCTCTGATGTCAGCTTGTAAATCAAATAATAGCTTTGTTTTACGAACAACATGTTCTGCTAATATTTCCTGCTCTGGAACCTTTAGCTTTGCTCCCTTGCCATAAACCTCTTCATCGAAATGTACTCCCTTTCGATCCATACGATACGCAATCGCCGGAATGCTATGGTTATTTTCTGAAGGGTTTAATAAATAGGAGGCAAGAAGCATATCAAATACGATTCCTTCCATGTTAATTCCTTTATTCTTAAGCATTACTAATGTTTTTTTGGCATCAAACACATATTTTTCTTTCGTTTTATCTGCTGCCCATCGTTTAAAGGTATCTGATGCTAATGCTACTTTAACCGGGATAAAGTAGGCTTCTTTATCATTTACAATTCCGATTCCTTCAATTGGTGTCTGATGATAATTATCTGTCAACGTCTCCAAAAAAATAGCTTCTTTCCCGGTAAAAGCGTCATCATTGATATGCTCTAAAATAGTAAACGATATTTCCTCTAGCGCTTCTGCATTGTCACCAGAATCTTCTTCCACATCAATTCTCGTTAATAGCGACTGAAAACCGAGATCCTTGAAAACTGGTGAAACCTGCTGAGGATGGAAACCGTCATAAACTAGATCATCTATAGAAATTGTGATAGGAGAAGCACAATTAATCGTTGCGAGCTCTTTACTCATAAAGGCATCCGATTTATGTGTAATTAACTTTTCTTTTAACTTTTTCCCACTTATTTGATCCAATGCTTGATAAATGTTTTCTAAGGTATGGTGCTCTTTTAATAATTTAGTAGCTGTTTTTTGACCAACACCTGGAACACCGGGAATATTGTCTGAAGCATCTCCCATTAATGCCTTCATATCCACAATCTGGTCTGCTGAAAGTTCCATCTTCTCTTTCATAAAGGCAGGTGTATAAACATCAACGTCACTTATCCCTTTTTTAGTTAATGCAACATTTACATGGTCTGATACAAGCTGTAGAAGGTCTTTATCTCCTGATATAACAGCGACATCCCATTTTTTCTCATCCCCTTGCTTTGCTAATGTTCCAATAATATCGTCTGCCTCATATTGATCAAGCTGATAGTACTTAATCTGAAATGCATCAAGCAGTTCTTTCACAAGAGGAAATTGTTCTGATAATTCAGGTGGCGTCTTTTGTCTTCCGCCTTTATATTCTTGATAAGTAGCATGTCGAAAGGTTGTCTTTCCTGCATCAAAAGCGACAAGGATATGTGAAGGCTTTTGTTCCTCCAATATTTTTAAAAGCATTGTAGTAAAACCATAGACTGCATTTGTATAAACACCTTTATCATTATTTAACAATGGTAAAGCAAAAAATGCGCGGTATATAATACTATTTCCATCGATTAAAACGAGTTTTTTCGTCAAGCGTACTGCCTCCTCTTTCACTAATATCTGCTGTTTATTTTATCACTATTTTTCGTGAAGTTAAAAACAATTACTTTAACCGCTCTTATCGCTTTTTTTCAATTCTCTTACTTCATCTTCTAAAATTCGAATTCTTCGTTGCATACGATAAATAGTCGGTAAATATGCAATAATAATTACGATAATAATTAAAGCAATTTCTGCTGCTTTCATTAAGTATTCCCCCTTATTCGTTCTCTTTCTCTTATTATAAAGCAAAACACCCTCTTAGGAGGATGTTTTCTATTCGTGTTGCTTTTTTGGAAGCAAAATTGTAAAAGTAGAGCCTTTTCCATGCTCACTTTCAACGGTAATTTTCCCTTTATGAACTTCGATAATATGCTTTACGATTGCTAGACCCAATCCTGTTCCACCAGTATTTCGACTCCGCGCCTTATCCACACGATAAAAACGCTCAAAAATCCTGCCAATTGCTTCCTGTGGAATTCCAATACCGCTATCTTTTATAACAAACGTGACAAAATCATCTGAATCTAATACAGTGAGCTCCACTTTCCCTTGTGGTCCTGTGTAATTCACAGCATTCTCCAGTAAATTGATTAAAATTTGTTTTACTTTATAACGATCTGCTGTAAATGTAATATTATCATCCATTTTAATGGTCAATTGAATGTTTTTTTCCTCTATTTTTTGTTTAATAACAGGAATTACTTCATCCACTAAATTTCGAATTTCAACTGGTGACACAGATAATTGGATTTCATCCTTCTCTAATCGAGATAAGGTGAGTAAATCATCTATTAAATTTTGCAGTCGTGTGCTTTCCTCATAAATGATGTTAAGAAATTGTCCATTTGTTTCATCGTTTCCGGATTCTTCATCCAATAACGTTTCTGCAAAACCTTTAATAGAAGTGATTGGTGTTTTTAGCTCATGAGATACATTGGCAACAAAATCCTTCCGCATGACCTCTAGCCGCTTTAATTCTGTAATATCATAAAATACAAGCACTGCACCTTTTAGTAAGTTCCGTTCATTGAATATCGGGGCTCCAACTATTTCTATGTGACGTTCTCCTTGTCCACTTGCCTTTGTAAAGGACTGTTTCACATTTCTTTCATATAGAAACGCATCCTGTACAGTACGATGAATCTTTTCGTTTTCAATCACATCATAATATAAATAACCGATATAATCTTTCTGTGTTTTTCCAAACATAGAAAGGAACTTTCGATTCACTAGATGGATATAGCCTTTTCCATCTATTAAAACAAGTCCGCTTTCAGTATTATCTATTACCGTAGAAAGTTGTTCTGATTGAATTTGTTCCTGAATCGATAATTCACTTAAATTTCGTGCAAGTACATTTATTTTTCGTGTAAGCTCCCCTACAATTCCATTTATCGGATGGTGAATGCGTGCACGATAATTTCCCCGAACAAGTTCATCCATTGTTCGTGATGCTTTATGTATTGGTTTAATATAACGGTCAAAGATATGAAGTAATCCTAAAATCAAAATAATAAATTCTACTGCCAAAATAGAGATTAATAATAAAATATCCTCCATGATAAAGCTTAAAAATACTCCACTAAGTACAATAACGACAAATAAACCGATGGCATAACCAAACAGAGATTTAGAAAATATTGCTTTCATGATGTCGGATCCTCCATTTTATAACCCAGCCCTCTTATTGTTTTAATGTACATTGGCTTTCGTGTATTTGATTCAATTTTTTCACGTAAATGACTTACGTGCACATCTACTATACGCGTATCTCCAGCAAAGTCATAATTCCAAACCGCACTTAATAATTGATCTCTGGAAAGCACCTTGTCTTTATTTGTTGCCATATAATAGAGAAGTTCAAATTCTTTTCGAGTAAATAGAATCGTATTACTATCTTTCTCTACTTCGTAACGCTCTGGATATATCGTAATATCACCGATTTGCAAAGATGTAAATTCTTGCACCTTTTTATTCGTTCGTCGTAATATTGCTTTTACCCTAGCGACAACTTCTTTCGGACTAAATGGCTTCGTTAAATAGTCATCCGCACCAAGCTCAAGTCCGAGGATTTTATCTAGCTCTTCGTCACGTGCAGTTAGCATTAATATCGGGGTGTCGATTTTATTTTGGCGTAGACGTTTACAAACTTCCATTCCGTCCATCTCTGGAAGCATCAAATCTAATATGATTAAATCATATTCATTATTCTCCGCTTTTCTCACTGCATCAAGTCCATTGTACGCAATCTCTGTTTCAAAGCCAGATTTTTGCAAGTTAAATGTTAGCAACGTTACAATTGATTGTTCATCATCAACAATTAATACTTTTTGTCCCAATATGCCACCTCACTCCAACAAATGTTCTTTCTATCCTATCACATTCATCTTACAATGAAACGGCAATAAAAGGAACATAAGTTACTGATTGTAAAGAAAAATTTACGTTTGTCTGAAAGAAAACGCTATTAGAAAAAATTCTCCAATGAATTTGCAGTGAGCGAATTTAGCTTATGCGGAGGGCAAACATACATCTTCCCAGAAATGACCTCATCCCCTTCTTCATCAAAGCCTACTGCAGATATTTCAACCATATGGTTGGCGTGATCAATAGAAATTATTTCAACTACGAATGTGATCTCTGTATAATGAAATACTGGTTTAGGGTACGTCATGTCTTGCTTCACGATGTGACTCCCAGGTCCAGGAAGATGCATGGAAATAACTGCGGAAATCATTCCACATAACATGACAGAAGGAACAATCGGTTTGCTATAAGATGTCTGGGAAGCATAATCATGCTGGATATATAATGGGTTTGCATCGTTCGTTAACCCTAAATATAACAGGAGATCCTTATCCTCAATTCGATATACGGACTTATAACGATCACCAATGGCGAGCATATTAATTTGTTTTCCTAGATTTCTCTTTTTTCCTATCATAAATTCACCCCTTTTAATGTAAGCGCTTACTATTGTATCAAATTTTGAGCCATTATACTACCGTCCCCCTTGAAACAAACGTGATTTTCATCTATTAAAATAAACTAAGATGGATTTTTAATGCAAGATCCAAGATTATCCATTACCAATAAAAAAGGCTGCCTATAAGTCTTTTTCCAGACTTATAGCACAACCCTTTGATAGCGTGTTTTTACTGTAATACGTGCATGACTTTCTTAACAGAGTCTGCTGATTTATCTAACGCTTCCTTCTCATCAACAGTTAACTCAAGCTCAATAATTTTTTCGATTCCGTTACCGCCAAGAATTGTCGGTACGCCTAAATAGATTTCAGTGTATCCATATTCTCCTTCGAGATATGCGATAGAAGGTATTACACGTCGTTGATCCTTTAATATCGATTCTGCCATCACAGTTAAAGAAGCAGCCGGAGCATAATATGCGCTTCCATTGCCTAATAGATTTACAATCTCTCCCCCGCCTTTACGCGTGCGTTCGACGATTGCATCTAATCGGTCCTTTGGTATTAATGTTTCTAAAGGAATCCCACCAGCATAGGAATAGCGAATTAAAGGTACCATATCATCGCCATGCCCACCTAAAACAAATCCAGTAATATCTTTTACAGAGAGGTTAAGCTCCTGCGCTACAAACGTACGAAAACGAGCAGTATCTAAAACTCCAGACTGACCTATCACTCGCTCTTTCGGAAACCCTGACTCTTTGAATACGGTATATGTCATAGCATCTACCGGGTTCGTTAACACGACAATAATACAATTAGGTGAATAGGTTACAATTTCTTTCGTAACAGCTTTCATAATCTTCGCATTCGTGTTAACAAGATCATCTCTACTCATGCCAGGCTTTCTAGCAATACCAGCAGTAATAATCACTAAGTCGGAATCCTTTGTATCTTCATAGTTTGATGTCCCGATAATTGATGCATCAAATCCTTGAACAGGACTAGCTTCAACCATATCAAGCGCTTTCCCCTTTGTAGGATTCTCCATATCCGGAATATCCACAAGCACAACGTCCCCTAATTCCTTTTGTGCTAACATTAATGCTGTTGTTGCACCAGTGAATCCAGAGCCGATTACCGATATCTTTTTACGCTTGTTCGCCATGATGTAATCCCCCTTTTGTGTTTAATCCATGTTTTTAATAAGTTCATTTCCAAATTCAGAGCATTTTACTTCTGTTGCCCCATCCATTAAACGAGCAAAGTCATATGTGACGACTTTCGAAGCAATTGTTTTATCCATTGCTTTCGTAACTAAATCTGCTGCTTCTCTCCAGCCAAGATGTTCTAGCATTAACACCCCAGATAGAATAACAGATGATGGATTTACCTTATCTAATCCAGCATACTTTGGTGCTGTACCATGTGTTGCTTCAAAAATCGCATGCCCTGTATCATAATTGATGTTTGCACCAGGAGCAATTCCGATTCCTCCTACTTGTGCAGCTAATGCATCTGAAATATAATCGCCATTTAAGTTCATTGTTGCAACGACATCAAACTCTTTCGGACGTGTTAAAATTTGCTGTAAGAAGATATCCGCAATCGCATCTTTAATAATGATTTTTCCTGCTGCTTCTGCTGCTTCTTGTGCTTTGTTTGCGGCATCCTTGCCGTCCTTTTCTACAATGCGGTCATATTCTGCCCATGTAAATACTTTATCACCGAATTCTTCTTCCGCTACTTCATAGCCCCATGCTTTAAAAGCACCTTCGGTAAATTTCATAATATTTCCCTTATGAACAAGTGTAACGCTTTTACGTCCTTCTGTTAATGCGTATTCAATTGCAGAGCGGACTAGGCGCTTCGTTCCTTCTTCAGAAACGGGCTTAATTCCGATACCAGACGTTTCAGGAAAACGGATTTTATGTACACCCATTTCATTTTTCAAGAAATCAATGACCTTTTTCACGTCGTCGGAACCTTTTTGCCATTCGATACCAGCGTAGATATCCTCAGTGTTTTCACGGAAAATGACCATATCTACATCTTCAGGATGCTTAACTGGTGATGGTACACCATCAAAGTAGCGAACAGGACGCAGGCAAGTAAATAAATCTAGTTCTTGACGAAGTGCCACGTTTAAGGAACGAATTCCTCCTCCAATTGGTGTTGTCAACGGACCTTTTATAGCAATTTTATAATCTCTAATTACGTCTAAGGTTTCACTCGGTAACCATTCTCCGGTTTTATCAAACGCTTTTTGACCAGCGTATACTTCTTTCCAAACAATTTCTTTCGTTCCGTTATATGCTTTTTCAACCGCCGCCTCTAATACTTTGCTTGCAGCAGCCCAAATATCCGGACCAGTTCCGTCCCCCTCAATAAACGGAATGATTGGCTGATTTGGAGTTTGAACCTTTCCATTATTTACAGTAATTTTTTCTCCTTTTGTCATGCTACATCCTCCTAGTTAAATAAATTCACAACTATTTTATCATAATGCTACCATGCTTGTTGCTGTCCTTACTCATTTAAGCGCAGCACCCAAACAGATGACTTATCTAAGCAAGCATTATCCAAAAATCATGCAAGAAGCCGGAATACCGGCTTTTTAAGTATTAATTACGCTTTTCAACAGGAATGTACTCTTGTGTATTTGGCCCATTATAATCAGCACGCGGACGGATAAGGCGATTATTAGCATACTGTTCTAAAATGTGTGCAATCCAACCAGAAATACGACTTACAGCAAAAATCGGTGTAAATAAATCATGCGCAATACCTAAGCTGTGATAAACCGATGCAGAATAAAAATCTACATTTGCAGGTAATCCTTTTTCATTCTTAATATACTTTTCAATTTCAACAGACATGTTATACCATTTTGGTTGCCCAGTAAGCTCTGTTAACTGTTTAGACATTTTCTTTAGATGCTTTGCCCGTGGATCCCCGTTACGGTAAACACGATGCCCCATCCCCATTATCTTTTCTTTACGAGCTAACCGTTCTTGGATAAAAGGAATCGCATTTTCTTCTTCACCAATCTCAGAAAGCATTTTCATTACCTGTTCATTTGCTCCACCGTGAAGTGGTCCCTTTAATGCCCCGATTGCTGCGGTAACACCGGAATACATGTCAGAGAGTGTTGCTACACACACTCTTGCTGTAAAAGTCGATGCGTTTAATTCATGATCCGCATGAAGCACAAGTGCTTTGTTTATTGCTTCTTCTTCAATCGCTTCTGGTTCTTTCCCGTTAAGCATATAAAGGAAATTCGCCGCAAAGCTTAAGTCCTTCTTTGGTTTTACAGGCTCCTTGCCATCTCTAAGTCTAGCAAATGCTGCTACGATTGTTGCAATTCTAGCTTGGAGACGAATAGCCTTTCTTTTATTTGCTTCATCCGTCATTAGATCTGCTTCATTATCATATAATCCAAGAATGGATATGGCACTGCGCAATGCCGCCATCGGATGCACGGATGATAGGTCATAAGATTGTAAATGCTCCAGTACCCCTTCTGGAAGCTCCATATTCGATGCAAGCTCTTGTTTGATAGCATCTAACTGTGCTTTATTTGGGAGCTTTTGGTTCCATAACAAATAAACTACTTCTTCAAAGCTAGCGTGCTCGGCTAAATCATCAATCCGATAACCAACATACGTAAGCTGATCGTCAATAATTGAGCTTATTGATGATTGAGTAGCTACAACCCCTTCAAGACCTTTTGTTGATGTCATAACCAACCCTCTCCTTTTTCTATAAATTGTACTGTAACAAATAAAGATGTTACTTTTTTTTGACAATATATTTACGAAAAAACGACATTGTCATCCCCATCCACCATTATAAATGATTATTCAACCAATGTGAATTGAAAGCGATTATTTTCCGATAAGTTCGTTCCCTTAAACGATTTATCTTTTATTAGACGTTTCTGAATGGATGACGAAAGAAAATCAACGATCAATTGTTGGACAACGATTCTAAATGAGCTTGATTTCTCATATGTAAGATTATAAGGGGTTCTATAAAACGAGGTGTTAAAATGTACAAGCATTCATTAGGACAAATTTATCGAAGCTTTTTAGTTTTAATCAGCATTGTAATATTGATATTGTTCATCACTTCTACCCTTCCATATGTTTATCCATTTGTTATTGCTGTGATCATTGCGTTTATTATTCATCCTATCGTTTCCTTTTTAGAACAATCACTTAAATTCCCTCGGACGTTTGCAACGATCATTGTTATGTTTTTCGTTGCTTCATTGCTTGTAATGCTATCGTTTCTTTTGATCTCAGAAATGGTACAAGGAACTGCATACTTAGCGGATAGAATTCCTACCTACTATCAATCATTTATCGCCATACTTGAAGACCGCTTTAAAGAAAGTATCATCCCAATATATAATAAGCTCGCCACGATATTTCAATCGCTTAACCAAACACAGCAGGAAGCACTACTAGAAAATTTACAGAATCTGTCGGGAGATTTAGCTTCCTCAGGTACAGCGCTATTACAGGATTTCTTTTTAAAAATCCCTGTATTTCTTTCTCTTTTACCAGCTTCCTTAACCATCATCATCTTTATAATCCTAGCAACCTTCTTTATTACAAAAGATATGGAACAATGGAAAAAAAGGATTAAAAAAGTAATACCTACCAATTCCAGTAAATATTATCATGCATTGCCTACTCATTTTAGGGAAGCGTTTGCTGGCTATTTTAAAGCACAGCTTCTGCTTATATTGATTACCGCTGGCATTATATTCATTGGTTTATCGTTGCTACAAGTCAAGCATACACCTACAATTACATTTTTTGCTGCAATCGCTGATTTTCTTCCATTAATCGGAACAGGAATTCTCTTTTTTCCATGGATTTTATACACATTTTTAACGAATCATTACGATATGACGATTGGCCTTTGTATTCTATATATGATTATTGTTATATTTCGTCAAATACTCGAACCAAAAATTCTTTCTTCTCATATTGGAGTAAACCCACTTGTAGGTCTAATGATATTATTTGTTGGCATTCAACTATGGGGAGTAACTGGCATTATTATTGCACCATTTTTGCTCATCATTGTAACAGTTATCTATAAGGCAGGTATTTTCACATTACTTTGGGCGTTTATTAAAGGAGAAGCAAAATAAATTCATGCTACCAACGTCGAAAGGTGATCTGGTTATTGTTAATCATTCTTTTAAATAGATAGATAAAAAATCCTTTAAATAGATTTCTACTCCAAGGAAGGACAAGAATAAACCCAACGATATCTGTGAGAAATCCGGGCGTAAATAAAAAAATTGCGCCTACTAAAATACAAATCCCATCAAGAATTTCTTCCCCTGGTACTTGACCATGCCGGAGCGATAATTGAGCGCGTTGCCATGTCTCCATACCTTGTTGTTTTGCAATTGCTAATCCAACTATACCGGTAAGAATAATTAAGGCAACTACCCACCAAGGACCAATCACCCCACCAGCCCAAACGAAAATTCCGATTTCTAAGGCTGGAATGATTAAAAATGCTAATAATAGCCATCGCATATCGTGACCTCTCCTTTTGTTCAAACTAGAATAAGAAAAGGGGGAAGATTAAACCCCCTCCAATTTTAATTAAAGACAATTAATTTAATTATAAAACGCTCGTATGCCCTTTATAAATATCCCCTTTTGTTCCATCAATCGTAATATCTTCTCCATCTTCAATTAACTCTAGCGCTTTCTCAACACCAACAATTACTGGAATACCTAGGCTTAAGCCTACAACCGCAGCGTGTGAAGTTAAACCACCTTCACTCGTTATGATTCCACTTGCTCTTTCGATCGCTGGCATCATTTCTCGATCTGTTCCATAAGTGATAAGAATATCTCCCTCTTGGACACTTTCGTTTGCTTCTGTTGCGGATTTTGCTAAAACCGCTCTTCCATAAGCACTACGCTTTCCAATACCTTGCCCTTTAGCAATGACATCCCCAATAATATGAACCTTCATAAGATTGGTTGTACCACTTTCTCCTACCGGAACACCTGCTGTAATAATCACCTTACTGCCTCGTGTGATTAGATTTTCCTTTAGACCCCGATCAATTGCAACTTCCAGCATTTCGTCTGTTGAATGTGCGGTACCTCCTATAATCGATTGCACACCAGATACTAGACAAAGCTGTCTGTTTACATGTTCAGATGGAGTAACAGCTACAATTGGAGCCTTTGGCCGATATTTCGATATCATACGAGCGGTATGACCACTTTCTGTAGGTGTTATGATTGCACTTACCGATAAGTTCATTGCACTATGTGTAACCGATTGACTTATTGCATCTGTAATCGTCATATCCACTGATTTGGATCGTTGTTTTAAAATTGCGGCATGATCTACTCCGGTTTCCGCTTTTAATGCAATATTACTCATTGTTCGTACAGATTCAACTGGATAATGTCCGGCAGCCGTTTCTCCTGAGAGCATAATGGCATCTGTACCATCAAAAATAGCATTTGCCACATCAGAGGCTTCTGCTCTTGTTGGCCTTGGATTTCGTTGCATTGAATCCAGCATTTGAGTTGCTGTAATTACAGGCTTTCCAGCAATATTACATTTTTTAATTAACTCTTTTTGAACGAGAGGTACATCTTCCGCTGGAATTTCTACACCTAAATCTCCTCGAGCAACCATTAAGCCGTCACTAACCTCTAATATGCTATCAATATTATCTACGCCTTCTTGGTTTTCAATTTTCGGTATAATATGAATATGTGTAGCATTATTTGTTTCAAGTAGCTCTCTGATTTCTAAAATATCTGATGGTCTTCGTACAAATGACGCGGCTATAAAATCAATGCCTTGATCGATTCCAAATTGAATATCATTTGCATCTTTTTCTGTGATTCCTGGTAAATTAACGGAAACATTTGGTACGTTAACACCTTTTTTATTTTTTATTAATCCTGCATTTAATGCTTTCGTTCGGATTTCCTTCTTGTCCATATCAATAGACACTACCTCGAGTTCAATTAAACCGTCATCCAATAAAATTCTTGAACCAGCTTGTACATCATGGATAAGTCCATCATATGTCACAGAGAACCGTTCTGCTGTTCCTTCCACGTCATCCATACATATGATAACTTCTTGTCCTTCCTGAAGCTCGGCCTGACCTTCTTTAAATGTACCGGTGCGAATTTCAGGTCCTTTTGTGTCTAATAGTATCGCGATTGTTTTATCTTTATTTTTTGCTGCTTTACGAATGTTTTCGATTCGTTTTCCGTGTTCCTCATAATCACCGTGGGAAAAGTTTAATCGTGCTACATTCATTCCAGCCTCGATAAGCTGTTCTAATGTTTCAATCGATTCTGAAGCAGGTCCTATTGTGCAAACAATTTTTGTTTTTCTCAATGTATTTCCTCCTTCGTCCAGTTTCATGACGATTATTGTTCTTATTAGATATGCCAGTAATTAAATAGATAGTTCCTTTGATAGCTCATACATATCTAAATTAATTGTATGATTTCCGCTAAGTATTTCCGATATGTCATGGTCTACTAACACATTATTTTGAATTCCAACCATTCGTCCTGCTTGTCCGTTCAAAATTAAATCAACAGCTTTAGCAGCTAATCGGCTTGCAAGAACCCGATCTTGTGCAGTTGGAGAGCCACCTCGTTGAATATGGCCTAAAACCGTAACTCGTGTTTCTAGCTGTGTTGCTTCTTTTATCCGTTGTCCGTATTCCATGCCACTTCCTACTCCTTCAGCTAATAAAATAATGCTATGCTTTTTCCCACGTTCATGCCCACGGCGGAGTCGTTCAATAACCTCGTCAAAGTTATCCGGCTTTTCAGGGATCAATATACTCTCTGCACCATCAGCAAGTCCGGCCCATAAGGCAAGATCCCCTGCATTTCTTCCCATTACTTCAATAACATATGTTCTTTCATGAGATGTCGCCGTATCCCGTATTTTATCTATCGCTTCGATAATTGTATTTAAAGCCGTATCAAAACCAATTGTAAAATCTGTTCCAGAAATATCATTATCAATAGTTGCTGGAACACCGATGCATGGATAGCCTTTTTCGGTTAGTTTTTGCGCTCCACGAAAACTCCCGTCACCACCAATGACAATTAACCCTTCAATTCCATGCTTTTTCAATTGCTCAATCCCTTTTAACTGTCCTTCATCCGTCTTGAATTCTTCACATCTTGCTGAAAAAAGCGTTGTGCCTCCACGTTGAATAATATCTCCGACAGAACCTATTTCCAGCTTTTCAATATCTCCATCAATAAGACCTTGATAACCATATTTAATTCCGTAAATCTCAACTCCATGGTAAATACATTTCCTAGTTACAGCTCTGATCGCTGCATTCATTCCTGGAGCATCGCCACCACTTGTTAAAACGCCGATTTTTTTCATGATTTCACCTCAAGATAGATTATCGATTATTTGACAGCATGTAAGTACAACCTTCCACTTTAAAGATAATAGGTAGAAGTAAAAATATCAATTAATAACAAACGCGTGTGTTACGATCACACTAATGTGTCTTACTATATGAGCAATTCAGATACAATCTGTATGCCTCTTTTCTATATTCACCTCCATACCAAATACTATTTAAATAAATAAGTCCATTATTTGTTTAAATTAGAATTTCGGTAAAATATAAGAAGAGACTGACTTATGCCAGCCTCTATATTTATCAAATTTCTTTATAATCGCCCATACACTTATACTTTTCCCATCGATTCTCAAGTAATTCTGAAACAGATAGTACACGTAGCTCCTCAAGCGATTGCTCAATTATCGAATCAATCGCTCCTGCTTGTTGCTTTATATCTCGATGCGCGCCACCCTTTGGCTCAGGAATAATCTGATCAATAAGAGCTAGCTCCTTTAAGTCATAAGCTGTTATCTTCATGGATTCAGCTGCTCTTCTTGCTTGTGTTGCATCCTTCCACAAAAGTGCCGCTGCTCCTTCAGGAGATATTACGGAATACGTTGAATTTTCAAGCATATGAATCCGATCACCAACACCTAAGGCTAACGCTCCGCCACTTCCACCTTCTCCAATAACAATACAAATGATTGGTACCGTTAAGCCTGCCATTTCCATTAGGTTACGAGCAATTGCTTCACTTTGCCCGCGCTCTTCTGACTCTTTACCTGGATCTGCTCCTTTTGTATCAATAAAACAGATAATCGGTCGTTGAAACTTCTCTGCTTGTTTCATATGTCGTAACGCTTTTCGATATCCTTCAGGATGTGGCATTCCAAAATTTCGATAAATATTTTCTTTTGTATTTTTACCACGTTGATGACCAATAACTGTAACGGGTGTACCTTTATAATATGCAATACCCGCAACAATGGCAGGATCATCCCCAAAGGCACGATCACCGTGAAATTCCATAAAATCTGTAAAAATCTCAGCGATATAATCTAAAGTAGTCGGACGTTCCTGATGCCTAGCCATCTGTACACGATCCCACGGCTTTAAATTACCATAGATATCGTCCTCTAAAACCTTTAATCGCTTTTCTAATGTTTGAATTTCATCGGATAAATCAATATCACTATCTGCAGTGAACGATTTTAACTCTACAATTTTTTCTCTTAGATTTACGATCGGTTTTTCGAAATCAAGAACCTGCTTCATTTGCCGGTCCCACCTTTCTCATGCAGCTTTAAGAGCGTGCTTAGCTGTTGCTTCATGTCATGACGATGAATTACGCGATCTAATTGACCGTGCTTCAATAAAAATTCTGCCGTTTGAAAATCGTCTGGTAATTTTTCACGTGTTGTTTGTTCAATAATTCTTCTGCCTGCAAAACCAATTAACGCGCCTGGCTCAGCAAAATTATAGTCCCCTAAAGAGGCAAAGCTAGCAGAAACCCCTCCAGTTGTTGGATGCGTCATAACAGATATCATTAAACCATTTGCTTCTGAAAAACGCTTTATCGCTATTGACGCCTTCGTCATTTGCATTAAACTGAGAAGTCCCTCTTGCATTCTCGCTCCACCTGAAGCAGTAAAAACAATGAAAGGTAACTGCTCGTTTTTAGCGTTTTCGATTGCCCTAGCAATTTTTTCACCAACGACAGAACCCATGCTACCCATACGAAAGCTAGCATCCATGACTCCAAAGGCAACAGCTTGTCCGTCAATAAGTCCTTTTCCTGTTACTACCCCTTCATTCAAACCTGTTTTTTGGCGATCTTTTTCAAGCTTTTCTTCATATCCAGGAAAACCAAGCGGGTTATTGGATATTAGCTCACGATCCCATTCCTGAAAGGTGTCCTTATCGAATAGGCTATCAATCCGTTCCCAAGCATTTAGTTGGTGATGATAACCACAATTGGGGCAGACATTTAAGTTCTTTTTCATTTCTTTTGTATAATAAATTTTATAACACCCGGTGCATTTTTTCATTAGCCCCTCAGGAACATCTACTTTTGATTGTTCATTTGGAATGGAAGCATATTTCCTTTTCTTGCCAAAAAGATCTTTAAGCAAGTTCATTTCCCCCTTTTTCATGCAATCTCTTAGGTTGATGTCCATTTTCCTGGAAGTATTCAGCCTTTTTTCATTGCTTCTTACTATATCGTATCTTCCATAAAAAAGGTGTCTAAATCCGTCGAAGACAAAATTTTATCCATTTGTCTTCTAAAGACGACAGTTTAACAACACCTTTCTTTTTTTAACATACTCGTAAACAACTGTTCAATAGCTTCATACTCATTATTTGTATAAATGGTGAGAAGTTCTTTATAAAAGCTTACATCATAATAGATTCTATCCATTGTATGAGAAAATTCTTCCATTAATCGCCAAATCTTTGCTAATAAAAGATTTTCTGTTTTCTCGAACAATAGAAAAAAGAAATCTAAATGCTTTTGTTTCTCATCTCCATCCATATCAACAATTTGAAGAAGCGCAGCTAAATCATCCGTTGTTAGTCTACTAAAGGCTAACTTTGCAGTTTCTTTTTCTAGTACTAATTTTGCACAAATTAAATCATGCTTCGTAACATTGTCCCTTAAAATAAAGGACGATAACAACTCAACCGTTTGATAAGGACGATAGGTGCTCAGAAACGTTCCTTCTCCATGCTTCGTTTCAATTAATCCAAGTAGCTCCATGGCTCTTAATGCTTCTCTGACTGACGATCTACCAGCATTCAGCTTCTCTGCCAATTCTCTTTCAGAAGGTAGTTTATCTCCGGACTGCAGATTATGCTCATCTATAAAGCTACGAATTTCCTTTAAAACTTCTTGGTATACTTTTTGCTTTGGTGACATGGACACAGCCATGATCCACTCCTTTGCTTTCCATTAGGTAAATGAAACACAGGCTATTTGTTGAAAGCAATAAGCTTTCTTTATTTATTAGAGGTCTGTTAGCTTTCTTGTTTTTTCCGCTATCGCTTCTGGATCAACTTCAATTCTCGCGACGCCTGATTCCATCGCAGCTTTTGCCACACTAGATGCTACTAATGGAGCAACACGCTTATCAAATGGTGCAGGAATAACATAATCGGACGATAACTCTGATTCACTGATTAAAGATGCGATTGCTTCTGCAGCAGCAATCTTCATTTTTTCATTAATTCGAGTTGCTCTTACATCAAGTGCCCCTCTAAATATCCCCGGAAATGCTAATACGTTATTTACTTGGTTCGGAAAATCAGATCTTCCTGTTCCAATTACTTTTGCACCAGCTGCTTTCGCATCCTCTGGCATAATTTCCGGATCAGGATTAGCCATCGCAAAAATGATTGGATCGGCATTCATTTTCTTAATCATTTCCTTTGTTAGTGCGCCACCCACAGATACACCGATAAATACATCCGCGCCTTCTAATACTTCTTCAAGACTTCCTTTTTCTTTGTCTAAGTTAGTCATTTCGGCAATTTGGTCTTTAACCTCATTCATTCCATATGGTCGACCTTCATAAATGGCTCCACGAGAATCACACATGACGATATCTCGAACACCAAAGCTATACAATAATTTAATAATGGCAATACCTGCAGCACCTGCACCATTGGCAACTACTTTTATTTCAGAAAAGCTTTTGCCTACTAGCTTTAATGCATTAATAAGCCCTGCAACAGTGACAATAGCAGTACCATGCTGATCATCATGGAATATAGGTATATTCGTTTCCTTTTTTAATCGATCTTCAATAATAAAACAGTTTGGTGCTGCAATGTCTTCGAGATTAACGCCTCCAAACGTAGGTTGAAGCAATTTTACCGTGTTGACAATGTCATCGACATCATGGCTGTCTAAGCAAATGGGAAAAGAATCGACACCTGCAAATGTTTTGAAGAGCACTGCTTTTCCTTCCATTACAGGTAAAGCAGCCTCTGGACCAATATTCCCAAGTCCGAGAACAGCAGATCCATCACTAACAACTGCAACCATATTCCCCTTCATTGTATAATCATATACTTTACTTTTCTGATCATGAATTTCTTTACATGGCTCTGCAACCCCTGGTGAGTATGCCAGGCTTAAATCATAAGCATTTTTAACAGGGACTTTAGGTTCGGTTGCTAGCTTCCCTTGGCTCACTTTATGCATGTGTAACGCTTCATCTCGTAGATTCATTTTATCTATCTCTCCTTAACGCGTATAAGTTTGTCATCATCCGTTTATCCAACTGGTGGTCTGACCACTTAACTATTTAATTATAACAGATGGATTTCGTCTGTAAAGTAGTGCCTACTTCCTTGGATTCCGTTACGATTAATTCATTATTCTTTATAAATAACATTCTCTTCTCCGAAGAACAGCTTTAGATTTTCTAATGCTTTATCCGTCGGTTGCAGATAATAATCTTTTAGTTGATATGTTTTTTTGCTAGGTTCATCAAAAATAATAATCAAAGCATTACCTGGATTATCCGCTACAGTCTGTTTTATGCATGTTAGTGCCTCATCATGATTTTGACCGGTAATTTTTATAAATAGCCGCCCACTTATTTCTCTGTGCAGCATATCTTCATTAAATGGCTCAATCTTAGCTAATAGCCATTGATGCCGATTATTGCGCCATTCTATTTTCCCTGTTACCTTGACTATTTGCTCTTCTTTGATCCAAGGCTTAACTGCTCGGAATAATTCTGGAAAAATGACAGCCTCCATTTCACCGGTTTCATCACCAATGACAGCAAAGGCCATCGGATCTCCACGCTTTGTACGAATCGTTTTTAAGGCTTGCATCATAACAATACTTTGAGCATTTTTCTTCCCAACAATTTCCTCCGCACTACTCATTGTTGCATAGCCCATTTGCATAAACCTTTCACGATATTGCTTTAATGGGTGATCGGAAATATAAACACCTAACAATTCTTTTTCATCTGCAAGCCTTTTCATCGAACTAAAATCTTCTATTGTTGTGTAAGATGCTTCTAACTGAAGCTCATTTTGAAAAAAGCTCGGTTGATCACTAAATTCTCGAAAAAGCTCTCCTTGTTCAATTGCTTGATCAATAGAAGCTAGTAGGCTTGCTCTATTACGATATGTTTCATCAAAAGCACCAGCCATAATAAGTGCTTCTAATGTAGAACGATTAATTGATTTTGTTGGAACTCGTAAACAAAAGTCAAACAAATGCGCGAACGCTCCTCCTTTTCTGATTTGAATTATTTCCTTTACAGCTTGATTCCCTACCCCTTTTATCGATTGTAATCCCATACGAATCTGGTCGCCTTCCACGGTGAATTTTCCAAAGCTCTTATTAATGGAAGGACCTTTAAAAGGGATTCCTAACTCTTTTAATTCTTTCATATAAAGATTTATTTTTTCATGCTGTCCTGAGACAGTGCTTAATAATTCTGCATAGAAATAAGTTGAAAAATGCGCCTTCAAATAAGCGAGCCAATAAGAAATTTTACTATAGGCTACCGCATGGCTTTTCGGAAATCCATAATCGGCAAACTTAATAATCCAAGCAAATAACTTTTCTGCAACAGATTGATCATAGCCATTTTGTAAGCAGCCTTGGATAAAAGCGGATTGTTGTTTATCCATCAGTTGTTGTTTTTTTTTACTAACCGCTCTCCGTAAAATATCTGCCTGTCCATATGAAAATCCCGCGATTACATTGGCAATTTGCATAATTTGCTCCTGATAAATGAGCACGCCATACGTTGATTTTAGAATAGGCTCTAAATCAGGATGTGGATAATGAACCGGCTCTTTTCCGTGTTTTCTTGCGATGTATACTTCAATGTTTTCCATTGGACCAGGACGATACAATGCATTCACTGCTACAATATCTTCAAAATGAGAAGGCTTTAGTTGTTTTAATACACGCTTCATCCCTTCTGATTCAAGCTGAAAAATACCGTTTGTTTTTCCACTTTGAAGTAAATTAAACGTACGTTTGTCATCGTCCGGTATTTTCTTTAAGTCCACATGGTGATCTGTCTTTTGCCGAATCGTATGAATAATTCTTTCTAATAACGATAAATTACGTAATCCTAGAAAATCAATTTTCAATAGACCAATGGATTCTAAATCGTTCATTGCATATTGAGTAAGGTACGTCTCATTACTTCCTAATGTTAACGGAACATTTTCCACTAATGGCTGCTTACTTATTACTACTCCAGCTGCGTGTGTCGATAAATGTTTTGGTAATCCTTCTAATCGAAAAGCAATGGAAAATAGTTTCTTTAGCTTTTCAGATTGGGTAATATAGTTCATTAACTCCCCTGATTGCTGAATAATCGTTTTTAAAGAATCCTTCGCTTGTACAGGAACTTCCTTTAAAATAAACGACGCATCTTGTTGATCGACATCAAACATTTTAAATAGTTCTCTAATTAATGAACGTGCTGCAAAGGTACCAAATGTAATGATTTGGGCAACATGCTCTTTTCCGTATTTATCTCGTACATATTCGATTACTTCATCTCTACGCTGATCCGAGAAATCAATATCAATATCTGGCATCGTAATTCGTTCAGGATTTAAAAAACGCTCAAATAATAATTGATGCTTAATCGGATCTACTTCTGTAATATCGAGTAAGTAAGCAACTATTGACCCTGCAGAAGATCCACGCCCAGGTCCAACTAGGATACCATGATCTTTAGCAAACTTAATAAAATCCCAAACGATTAAAAAATAATCACTATATCCCATGGATTCAATCACATTTAGCTCATATTCCAGCCGGTTAGCAATTGAATCATCTCTGTCTTGATACTTATCACGTAGTCCTTGATGGCAAAGTTTTCGTAAATATGATGCTGCATCTTCGTCATTAGGGACAGGATACGCTGGCAATGTACGTGTATGTAGATCAATATCAACGTTACACTTATTTTTAATTTCTTCCGTTCTTTGTAAAGCCTCCGTCAAAGTACCTGCAAATAAGAAAACCACTTCATCTTCTGTTCGAAGATAGTGTTGTTGTCGATTCGTATCCTTAGCCTGGTCGCTCCAGCGGTTCCCCTTTTTTATTGCTTGCAGGCAATCAAAAGCTTCTCGATCGCTAGCATCTAAATACCGCACATCCTGTACCACTGTTAATGGAACATGACATGATTCCTGTAACAATTTTATATCTATATCTTTTACATTTGTTCTTCCTGTTTCGGGCTCATCTATCCCTAGATAAAAATCCGTTGCGGCAAAAATGTTTTTCAACCTCTCCACATATACAACGGCATCTTGAATGGATTGATTATTTAATATATTTACCAAGTGACTTTGCGAAATTGGCAAGATTCCAATAAGATCATCCGTATATGCTTGTAATTGTGCAAGTTCTACTGTTTCTCTATCATTCAGCTGTAACATACTGCTAAGTTGAATAAGCTGCTGATAGCCATGATTATTTTTTGCAAGTAAAACACATGGTGTTTTCTTTTGCTCATCCTCTTGAATTAGTACAACCATTCCAACAATTGGTTTTAATCCTTTATTTATACACGCCTTATAAAAAGGAATAACACCGTATAAAACATGCATATCTGTAAGCGCAATTGCTGTATACCCAGAAGAGGCCGCTTTATCGACAAGCTTATCAATAGAGATTGTACTATCCAATAAGCTGTAACCACTCCGTACTTGTAATTGTGTAAACGACATGATATCCCGCCTTTACTTTCTCTGTCTACCATTATAACGAATTATCGTTCAATATGTACACGAACTCGAACATATCGTTCGTTAAACATAACTTGTCTATTTTCATCATAGAATGTAGGAAGCATACATCATAGGGAGCGTGTATTATGGAAGAACGTTTTTTCGCTTCATTTATTCATTGTTTTTTCATCGCTTTTGGCGTAATAATTGGCGGTTCGCTTATAGGCAGTATTGGAGCATTTGCCACAGGAGATCCACCATTCACCGAAATGAGCAATCTCGCTAAAAAGCTGCGGATATGGGCAATTGTCGCAGCTATCGGGGGGACGTTTGATGCCATCGCCAACTTTGAAAAAGCGCTTGATGGCTCTTCTTTCGATGTTATCAAACAAATACTATTAATTTTATCTGCCATGGGAGGCGTAAAAACGGGCATCATTCTAATTAGCTGGCTTATTCAGGAGGATGTCACCTAATGCATATTCCTCCATATTATAAACGGCCCGGTTGGCAACGGTTTTTTGTTGGCGTTTTTTTAGGTGGATTGTTTTCATATTTAATTGTCATGTATATGTACGGTGAAATGTACGAAAAGCTGTTAGAGAATAATGTAGCATTACAATCCGAGGTTAAAGAAATTAAAAAGCAGCATGAAGCACTGTTAAAAGATAAACAAGATCTTAATGAGGAAAATAAAAAGGCGATTACCGTTGAAAAAATAGAGCTTGAGTTTAAAAATGCGAAGCAGCTTCGCCTAGAAAATACTTTGACATTG
This sequence comes from Virgibacillus sp. LDC-1, assembly GCF_030137545.1. Taxonomy (GTDB): domain Bacteria; phylum Bacillota; class Bacilli; order Bacillales; family Amphibacillaceae; genus LDC-1. The sequence goes on from NZ_JARUVL010000003.1 coordinate 185,645, forward strand.
TATCAGTTAGAAGAATTGATCAAAGAAGAAATTGATCAAATAATTGGCCAGGATATCCAAATTGTATCCAAAAATGATGAGTTAATAACGTCCGCAATTGAAAATAAAAACTATTCCGTGGATGATTTTTCTTATTCGTTTAAAGTAGTAAAATTAACAATTGCACCAATAGTAAAAATTAAACTAGATGCTTCCATTTCCAATTAATGTGAATTTTTTGTGAAAATATTCTCAATACTGTGGCAATAGATGCTGTTTTCTAATAAAATGAAATTAGAAATAGATGCTTTGCTTTCAAGGGGGAGTATTCTTAATTAACAATATTGAAAGGAGATGAATCAAATGTATGTCATTCCAAGATCACGTGTTTATGAGGAGAAGATGAAGCAATTGCGTGAAGGGCATACTGCCTATGCAGAATCTCCAGTCGTCATCGAAAAGATTAAGCGTGGAATTGAGAAAGAAAAGCTAAACGTACATGTAGACTATTCATCAACTGGATGTTATTTCACACCAATCCCAGCGAGCAAGAGTAGTTAATAACATGGAGATGAATAGGAAAGCAATTTAAAATACGTGCTGGACCACTTCCGTAAAAGTAGACCAGCACATTTATTTTGGCTTTTAATCTATACTTTCTTTACAAATAGCTTCTAATTCTTTAATGAGCTCATCTGCCTCCGACCAATTATAAACTGTAGCACCAGAAGCGAGTGGATGTCCTCCACCGTGATATTTCGCAGCAAGATCATTAATTATCGGACCTTTGGAACGTAGTCTAACACGGATCATATCTGCTTCCTCCACGAATACCGCCCATGCCTTCATTCCTTTAATATCTCCTAATAATCCAACAACCTGACTCGTTTCTGAAGGGTCAATTGCAAATGAATCCAGTAATTCTTTCGTTAATTTGATAAAACTAACACCAACAGGTGACATTTGAAAGTTTTGCAAAATATAGCCCCGTAATCTAGCAATCGGTTCTGTAATATCATATATCCCTGCATAAAGCGCCTGACGATCAAATGGATAGGCTACAAGCGCTGAAGCATGTTGAAAAGTCCTTGGTGTTGTGCTGGGAAATAAAAATCTTCCCGTGTCGCCAACGATCCCTGCATACAAAAGTCTTGCAGCGGCATTATTTAGCTCCAAATCATTCTTCGCATGTGTATATAACTCACAAATCAGTTCACTCGTGGAGCTTGAGGCTGTATCAACCCATTGAATATCTCCGTATGGATCGACATTTGGATGATGATCAATCTTAATTATTTTTTGGCCTCGTTTATATCGTTGGTCATCAATACGCGCTGTATTGGCTGTATCACAAATAATAACTAGTGCCTCTTCATAGACATCGTCTTCTACTTTATTCATCTCCGCAAGAAACATGAGGGAAGACTCATCTTCCCCAACTATATAGACTTTTTTATTTGGATAGGTTTGCATTATCATTTCCTTCAACCCTGCCTGGGAGCCTATTGCATCTGGATCTGGGCGTACATGCCGATGAATAATTATCGTATCGAATTCCTTTATTGCTTGGATAATAGATGTAATAATTTGCTTCATAATATTGCTCCTTTATTCATGATTCATTTAAATCGGTTTAGTAGAACGGTGGTAATCGTCCAAAAAAAAAGCTACAATGATAACAAGATTATTAATCACAGGAGTCGATTCTATGACAATTATTTTTCCTATCATCATCGTTATTTCGCTTGTTTTATATGTATACTATAAAGTAGCGATTTTAAAGACAAAAGATGGCTTAAATCAAGCTTATTTTAACGCAAAGTCGCGTATTTGTCTTGGAAGCTTTATCTTCTTTTTTGGAATAAATCAATACATATTTTACGGAACGAAATTTTCTCTTTTTATTGGTATCGTTTTTTTAATATTAGGAGGGTTACAGCTATACACCGGCTGGCAAGAAACAAAGCATTACCGAAAAGAATGGCAGCGACTAAATGCATAGTATCGTATGATGTGAAACTTCGATCCGTGGGGTTTTACTAAAGGATAAAAAGGTGGATCCAAATGGAGTAATCACGATGTATTCCTTCTGGTCCTCCTTTTTTATTCTCTTCAAAGATATCGCTTATCTTTCAATTATTTGAGCCATAATTAATCCTTTTCCTACAAGCTTTCGTTCATGCATAACTTCGACATCAATTTTGGCGTAGATTCGTCCTGCATCTAGTAGCTGCGGCCTAATTATAAGCTTACTATCTATTGGAACAGGCTTTAAAAAGTAAACGGTCAAGTTCTCTACAACTAAATCTCCCTTTTTTAAATAAAGAAGAAGTCGCTTACTTGCTTCCGTTATTAGAGATGTAAAAACACCATTGGAAAGTGTTCCTAACTGATTCGTCATTTGTGGAATTACTTTTGTTTGATACATCATTGGACTATGCTCCAACGCTTGTACATTACTGGCGACGATATCATCAATTGTCTCCCCGACCTGCGGCTGGCGTTGGATTTGCTGTAAGGCTTTTAATACGTCCTGTCTTGATACAATACCAATCAGCTTATTCGTTTGGTCAACGACAGGAACAACCTCAATTCCTTCCCACACCATCATATGTGCAACATAGGCTAAAGACGTCTTTGCTTGGACAATAATTGGATTTTTAGTCATTACTCGATCAATAGCCATCGCTTCATCCTGCCCAAGAATATCCTTCGATGTAACGATACCAATCACCCGGCTTTTATCATCAAGTACTGGAAATCGCGTGTGCGAAGATTGCGCGTTTAATTCATACCACCTGCCCACTTGATCCTTTGCATGCAAGTAATAAGATTGGTCATATGGCGTAAAAATATCTCCGACAAAGACAATTTCTTTTTTGATTAATTGATCATATATTGCACGGTTAATCATGGCAGCAACCGTAAACGTATCATAGCTTGTTGATATGATTGGTAATTGCTTGTCATCTGCAAGCTGCTTTATATAGCCTTCTGTATCAAATCCTCCAGTAATCAAGACGGCTGCACCATCCTGCAATGCTAATTCCTGTGCCTTCACTCGATTACCAACAATTAATAACGAATCGGCCTCTGTATATCTCGCCATAGCATCTAGCTGCATTGCACCTATTAAAAATTTATTTAACGTTTTATGCAGTCCTTCTTTTCCTCCAAGAACCTGTCCATCTACAATATTAACGACTTCCGCAAACGTCAGCCGTTCGAAATTCTCTTTTCTTTTTCGTTCAATTCGAATTGTCCCTACGCGTTCAATGGTACTTACAAGTCCTTGTGTTTCAGCCTCTTTAATTGCACGATAAGCTGTTCCTTCACTCACATTCAAGGCTTTGGCAATTTGACGTACCGATATTTTATGGCCTACTTCTAATGAAATAATATGTTGAATAATTTGCTCATGCTTTGTCGTCATAATACGTGCTTCACCGACTTTCAACTGTACTAGTACTGTTAATTACTATTATTATACAGTTGTTCGGATAATTGCTCAATGATTATGGGTTTTTAGTCGCACTCCTTGCTCCTGTTCCATAATTGGAGGCTCTGTAATTTGTAAAAGCACAGCAAAATTAGCAGCAACTAATAGAAAGAAAAAGGTAAGCCACGCTCCCCAAAACACCGTTTCTATTTGGGAGGAGGAAACAGGTATTAAAGGCCATGCAAAGTAAAGAAAAAACCCTGCCAACAACAAACGTAAAAGTGCATAATGACGCAAGAACCATCACCTCCTCTGGCTTTTACTTTAGTTTATGAAAACAGAATCCCTTTAAGAACCTGTCTCTGTACACTACACGATCTAGGATTCAACGAAGAAAGGAGCCATACCAATTAAGAAACATATCTCCATAATAGAAAGAAATCATTGTCCCGATAACAATAAAAGGACTAAATGGGATAGGTTCTTTCAATTCTATTTTAGCAAGCAAAAGATAGCCTGTTCCAATGATCGCTCCATTAATACTTGAAAGAAACAATGCAAACAGGACCTTCTTTATTCCTAATATAAATCCAAGTAAACCGAATAGCTTCATATCGCCTCCTCCCATTCCGCCTTGACTTAAGAGGATAATGACTGCGATAATCGCAAAGCCTGTTATACCGCCAAGTATATTATTCCAAATACTTATGTGGGTAATTTGCATTTGAAGGAAGATAAATAACAAGAGGAAATAAAATAAAATAGAGTTTGGGATCAGCATGTACTGAAGATCGGATACAAGAACGATGATGAGGAGAGAAACAAGTAAAAGTGCGGATAGAAGCTCTAGATTAAATCCAATATGCTGGTAACTAAAAGCAAACAAACACCCTGTTAACAGCTCTATTATGGGGTATGTCCATGAAATCGGGTGGTGGCAATGGCCGCATTTTCTCCGAAGAAGAACAAAGGAAGCAACAGGGATAAGTTCGTACCAATTTAATGTTCGCTCGCAATGTCGACAGATAGATCGCCCAACTAAAAATGATTCATTTACTGGAACACGCTGTCCAATAACATGAAAGAAGGAGCCGAAGACAACTCCTAAGACAAAAAAAGTAGAAATCATTAACATATTCAATTGACTAACTCCCTTTAATTCGTTGTTTTGATGAAATTGATTTTTCCCCTACAAGGTAAAAGGGCGTGGACAACCTTATGCCCACGCTTCATTATAAGGATAGCACTTCGCCAACCTTCATTACTTTTCCTTTTCCAGTTCGGACTTTCTTTACGAATTCGTCAGGATCCTGTTTTATTACAGGAAATGTATTATAGTGCACTGGAACAACTAGATCAGCTTTTATCCAATCAGAAGCAACTAGAGCGTCCTCTGGCCCCATCGTGAAATTATCTCCAATTGGAATAAATGCTAGATCAATTTGATGCATTTCACCATACATTTTTAAATCTGTGAAAAGTGCGGTATCTCCTAAATGGTAGATTGTTTTCCCTTCAATCGTAAGTAAAATTCCAGCTGGCATTCCCGTATAAACAATTGTATTATCAGGCTCGGTATAAGAAGATCCGTGAAATGCTTGCGTGAATTTGACCTTTCCAAATGGAAATGAATATGCCCCACCAATATGCATTGGATGTGTATGCAATCCTTTCGTTCCTAAGTAAATAGCAAGTTCATTTGGTGCAATCACCATTGCATTCGTTCGCTTTGCAATCGCAACTGTATCCCCAACATGATCATTATGACCATGTGTAAGTAATATCACATCCGCTTCCACGGTGTCAGGATGCAGATCACATAAATCATTTCCTGAAATAAATGGATCAATAAGAATAGTATGACTTTTAGTTGTTACCTTTACAACCGAATGACCGTGATAAGATACTTCCATGATATCTCTCCTTTCAAGAATTCACTTCCCTATTCATTATTTCTACAAACATTGAAAAATTCCTCTAATCAAAATGGATCAGTATATAAACTGATCCATTCCTATCGATTATTCTTTTCCAATTGCTTTTTTTAAAGCAGCAAGTTCATCATCCACATCCGTATTGAGCTTTGCAAACTCATCATCTAACGTCCGACTAGCTTGGGACAAATCTTCACTCGTCTCTGCTTCCGCTTCAAATTGCATTACTTTTTCTTCCATCCGTTCAAAGCCTCGCTTGGAATCATCACTTCCGATAGAAGACATGGTGCGATTAATCTTCGTTTTCGTTTTAGCTGAAACCGCCCTAGCTTTCAAACCATCCTTTTTTAGCTTCATTTGTTGATACTCTTTCTTCATTTCATCTAGCTTCGTTTGTAGCATTTCTACATCATTTTTGGCTTGCTCCCATGATTCTGACAAAAGGTTCGCCTGGTTTTCATATTCCTTTTTATCCTCGAGCGCACGACGTGCAAGCTCATCATTATTTGCCTTTACAGCTTGCTCCGCTTGACCTAAACGTTTTTCTACCATAACCTTCGCATCGTCTGCCTTACGCTTCAAGATTTTTTCGTTCGCGATTTGCTTTGCAACCGCTTTTTCAACCTCTTGTATTTCCTCTCCCATTTCCCGTAAAAATTGCTCAAGCATTTTAACAGGATCCTCTGCTTTATCTAGCATGGCATTCAATTCAGAACTCACTACTGTCTTCATCCGTTTAAAAAATTGAAACATACAGAAACCTCCTTATTTGATTTAACGTAAATGTTATTCATCTGTTCTTTTTGTAATACGTCCAATCATTCAAAAAGTTTCATAATTGTCTATCAATACACAAAAATTAATTATTTATTATGTTATGTTTATATTACTAGGTTTCCAGCCATATAAAAAACCGTTAAATACAAGAGCTAACCTAATGACTTGTACTTAACGGAATCCTTACTAATTATTTAATAATTCATCAACACTTGCATATTCTAGCCTATGTGCCTCTGCTACAGCTTCATAAGTGACATAGCCCTGCAATGTATTAATCCCTTTTTTCAACGCCTCATTTTCTAAGCATGCCTGTTTATACCCTTTCGTTGCTATTTGAAGGGCGTATGGTACGGTTACATTCGTTAATCCTATCGTTGACGTTCGAGGCACAGCTCCTGGCATATTTGCTACCGAATAATGTAGTACCCCATGTTTTGTATAGGTAGGGTTGTCGTGGGTCGTAATTCGATCGCACGTTTCAAAATTTCCTCCTTGATCGATGGCAACATCCACAATGACAGATCCATTTGACATCGTACGAACCATTTCCTCTGATACAAGCTTCGGTGCTCTTGCTCCAGGAATTAATACAGAACCAATTACTAGGTCAGATTCTTTTACTGCTTCAGCAATATTCATCGGATTAGACATTGCGGTATTGATCGAGGAACCAAAAATATCATCTAGCTGGCGAAGTCGATCAGGATTTAAATCAATTAGCGTTACATCTGCACCAAGTCCTGAGGCTACTTTGGCAGCATTCATTCCAACAACGCCTCCACCAATGATTGTTACTTTGGCACGTTTTACGCCAGGAATTCCTGCTAATAGAACACCTTTACCACCATTGTTTTTTTCCAAAAATTGTGCACCAATTTGTGCTGCCATTCTGCCTGCTACCTCACTCATCGGTGTTAGCAATGGTAATGATCCGTTTGGCAGCTGTACCGTTTCATAAGCAATTCCAACAACCTTGTGTTTAATAAGCGCACGTGTTAATTCTGGCTCATTTGCTAAGTGCAAGTATGTAAACAAAAGCTGACCTTCTCTAAAATAATGATACTCTTCTTCTAAAGGCTCCTTTACCTTCATAATCATTTCCTTAGACCATGCTTCTGCTGCCGTTGGTACAATGTATGCGCCTGCTTGTTTATATTGTTCATCAGTGAATCCAGAACCTAAACCAGCACTTGCTTCTACATATACATCATGTCCGGCATTTGTTAATGATACAACTCCTGCTGGTGTCATTGCTACTCTGTTTTCATTATTTTTTATTTCCTTTGGCACGCCAATTTTCATTAAAAAACACCTTCCCTTATCCTCAGTTTATTCAAGCATGTATTAAGAATATCATAAATAAAGCCATTGAAAAAAGCATAATTATGAAGGATAGCCTCCATTAAAGAGACTATCCATTATAAACATTAGTTTTTCTGATTGTTGTACTTGAAGATTCCTTTATTATTATGCAATTGATCTTCAACTACACCACTTTGGTAGCTTTCAAAAAGCTGGTTTTTAACAGCAGCTACTCCATCATTATCTTCCTGCAAATTCGTAATTTTCTTCTTCTTGTCCGCCATTAGCATCTACCTCCAATAATATAAGATACGAAGCAAAGAAAATGCAGCAGGGACGATACTCCCCTTGCATTAGTTTGTACGATAAGAAAAAACAATATTTTGTGAAGTTTTACCATTTGTAATCGTTTTATTGTATAATTAAGATGAGTAAAAGAATACCATGAGAGGAGAGAGGAAAATGAAATTTGAATATCAACATATTTTAGTTGCAGTGGATGGTTCAGAAGCCTCTGAAAAAGCATTCATGAAATCATTGGATATTGCCAAAAGGAATGCAGCCCGTCTTATCCTCGCTCATGTAGTCGATTCTCGATCATTTGCAACGGTAGAAGCATATGACAGAACACTCGGTGAACGAGCAGAACAATATGCAAAGGAATTAATTGATAACTATGTAGAAACTGCAAAAGAAGCTGGGATTACTGACATTGTCCGTTGTATTGAATATGGATCCCCGAAAGTAAAAATTGCAAAAGACATTGCCAAGCAGTTTGAAGCTGATTTAATTATTTGTGGTGCAACTGGGATGAACGCTGTAGAACGCTTTTTAATTGGAAGTGTTTCTGAAAGCATTACCCGTTATGCTGATTGTGATGTGCTTGTTGTTCGATGAGGAAGGTCTTGTGAAAATACCAAATATAAAGGTGCTGCCAAAAGGACTTTTTGCCTTTTAAAGCAGCACCTTTTTTTATAAAGGCTTCTTTTTCAACTCATGCACAACGTGAGAAAGTTCGGGTAATATCAATTTATTCATTGCTAATTTTACAGCACCCGTTGATCCAGGGGTACAAAAAATCGCTGTGTTTTGAACCACACCTGCAATTGCTCGCGATAAAATTGCCGCTGATCCAATATCTTCCGTATAGCTAAGAAATCGAAAAATTTCTCCAAAGCCAGGGATCGTCTTGTCAAGCATTGGTTGTATCGTTTCGATTGTCACATCTCGAGATGCGATTCCTGTTCCACCATTGGTTAAAATGACATCCACGTTTGGGTCGCTACATCCTACCTCAATCGCAGAACGAATCGACGCTTCTTCATCTTGAACTATCTTTTTATTTGTAACGTTATGCCCTGCATTCTCAAGTAATTGCTGCATAAGTGCCCCACTTTTATCTGTTGCTTCCGTTCTCGTATCACTAATGGTAACAATCATACAGTTTACTTGGAATGCATCCTTTTTATGCGCTTGAACAGACATAATAATCCCCCCTCATAATCGAGAAAAGCCTCGTTTACACATGCTTTACTAAGCCCGACAAACGCACTGTATCCCTTGCAATCATCACTTCCTCGTTCGTTGGAATGATAAGCACTTTAACTGGGGAATGCGGATAATTTATAAATGCTTCTTTTCCACGTGTATGATTTAAAGCAGGGTCCCAATACACGCCCATAAACTCTAAACCTGTTAATACCTTTGCACGGATTTCACTACTATTTTCACCGACTCCAGCAGTGAAAATAATTGCATCGACACCAGACATTCGTGCTGCATAGGAGCCCAAATATTTATGGATTCGTGCCGCAAATACTTCCAGAGCAAGCTCTGCACGATCATTTTTGTTAGCTTCCTCTTCAATATCTCTTAAATCACTCGAGAAACCAGACAACGCTAATAATCCACTTTTCTTGTTTAAGACTTCAATTACTTCCTCCGCTGTCTGTCCCGTTTTCTCCATAATATACGGAATTAAAGCGGGGTCTATATTCCCTGATCTTGTCCCCATTGTCACTCCGGCTAATGGCGTAAAGCCCATGGATGTATCAATCGATTTCCCACCTTCAATCGCTGAAATACTTGCACCGTTTCCTAGGTGGCAGGAAATTAATCGCAATTGTTCTAATGGCACGCCTAATAATTCAGCAGCGCGTTGTGATACATATTTATGTGATGTTCCATGAAAACCGTATTTTCGTATGCCATATTTTTTATAATATTCATATGGAAGACTATATAGATAAGATTTCTCTGGCATAGATTGATGAAAGGATGTATCGAAAACTGCAACCATAGGTACTTCTGGTAATATCTCCCGAAAAGCGTGAATTCCTGTTAAGTTGGCAGGATTGTGTAAAGGAGCGAGTTCCGATATTTCTTCTATTTTCTGTATTGTCTCTTCTGTAATAAGAACTGAATCGCTAAAAGTCTCTCCTCCGTGAACAACACGATGTCCAACTGCATTTATCTCATTTAATGAATGAATCACTCCAGATGCCATTAAACCTTTTAAAAGCATTTGAACGGCTACCTCATGATTTGGTATATCTTCCACTTGGCTTTCTTTTTGCGCATTTACCTCAATACTAAATATAGAATTTGGAATCCCGATACGTTCAACAAGACCTTTTGCGAGTACATTTTCTCCAGGCATTTGAATTAATTGGAATTTCAAAGATGAACTACCTGCATTAATAGCTAATACGTTAACCACTATCAATCAACTCCTCGGTTGTCTTATATTAAAAAGAACTAATATGATAATGAATGCGATTAAGAACGTTTTTGATATGAGGCAAACCAGCTATTCATTTGCGCTAGCACATCTTCCATGGCATGTGTATGTTTAAACGATGGTAGCTTAACAAGTAATGGCTGTTTCGGAGCAGCTGTATGATTGCCCTTTTTTTGGATAATAAGAATGCTTTTTGCATTTGTTTGTGATTTAAAAAGACTTTCTGGTAACTGTAGAAAACCAATAATATGTGCGTATTGATGAATAAAACGGTGAAGCTCTTTTGCTTGCTCAGTCTCGAACAAGGAATTTGGCACTACAAAGATTAGGTACCCTCCATCCTTTGTATAACGGACACCTTGTTCAATAAATAAATGATGCGAATATGCATGCCCTTCTTTTGCTTTTAATTCGAATTCTGACGCCTGTACATCATCTGGATAGTATCCCACAGGTAAATCTGCAATCGTTAGATCAACAGGGTCTAACAATAATGGACGTAAGCTATCCTGATGGAAGAAAGTGATATCCTTTTTTTGCAAGTTTGCATTTGCTAATGCTAGTTTAATTAAGGTTGAATCCACATCACTCGCAAAGGTAGCTAGTGGTTGTTTCAGATGATCCATTACAATTGTAAGAAGATTTCCTGTTCCACATGCTGGATCAAATAGACGAATACTTTCCAGATTTTCCGTTAATTTAGACGCTAAATATCCCATAATCAAAGCTACTGTCTCAGGAGTCATAAGATGCTGTTGCTGTGTTGAATTTTTCATTCCTTTTAAAATGACTAGTTGAACGGCTTTGCGAATTTCTTCTGTTCCATATGATTCAATAGCTAATTCCTTTATGGCTTTATCCATTTTGTGTATTAATATTTCATCCTCGAATTCTGAAACACGTTCATAAAAAGCAATATCCAGTACTATACTTAAGCTATCTAAGTAAGGCTCATTAGAATGTGTTTCTACCATTGCTGTCGTTTTATCGAGCCACTCAAATAACGTTGTTACATTATTTTCTTCCATATGTATTCCTCCAATCCCTATCAAAGCGTTAGTATTATAACAAAAAATGAGACTGAATACGAATGAAGGTAATTGGAGCAAGCAAACCGTTAAAATTCTCTCTCAGTTTAAATAGAGAGAGAATTTTAACAGCTTTTTTTACGATAAGCTAGCAACAGCCTCCAAAGCTTTATCATAGTCAGGATGATTGGTAACTTCCTTTACATATTCCACATGGATTAGCTTGTTCTTTTCATCTAACACGAAAATAGAACGAGCTAATAATCGCAGCTCTTTAATTAATACTCCATACTTTTCACCAAATTCTGCTTGACGATAATCTGAAAGTGTAGTTAAGTTTTCAATCCTATTTTCTGTTGCCCACCGCTTTTGTGCAAATGGTAGATCCATACTAATCGTAAGGACTTGGACATTCCCAAGCTTACTTGCTTCTTCATTGAAACGTTTTGTTTGCTCTGCACAAAGTCCTGTATCAAGAGAAGGAACAACACTAATTAGTTTTATCTTTCCTTGATAATCGGATAAAGTTACTTCCTGTAAATCATTGGACAGTACAGTAAAATCTGGTGCTTGATCTCCAATTTTTAATTCTTTTCCGACAAGGGTGACTGGATTTTGGTTGAACGTTACGTTAGCCATCGGTATCACTCCTTCAATATTTTCATATTCACCTTCCATTATGAAGAATTTACCTTCTTAAGTCCAACGTTAAACCTAATAAAACTGTTACAGTTCTATGTCAGCATCTGTACTAGTGCTTTTTTCGCCATAATTGTTTTGTTAAATAATAAAGTCTGAGTCATCATCAGGTTCTGCCTTTGCTTCTTCATCATCTTTCTGTTTCTTTTTCGACTTATCGTTCCTAAGCTCTTTTGACTGGTTTTTTTTATTCGAATCTTTCATCATTTGCTGAATTTTTTCTGCTGCCTTTGGTGCAAAATCAATCATCTTTTCATAAATATGAACATTTTCATTTAAATGAACCATCTTTACTCCTTTTTCATTGACGATTAAAAAAGCAACTGGTGAAATAGAAACACCACCACCGCTTCCGCCACCAAAAGGAAGGATAGCTTCTCCATTTGAACTATCAAATTTATTATTAAATTCACTTCCTCCTGCTGCAAACCCAAAGCCTAGCTTTGAAACTGGAATAATCATACTCCCATCTGGAGATTCAACCGGATCACCAATAATCGTATTTACTTCAACCATATCCTTTAAGTTTTCCATTGCAGTCGTCATTAACCCTTGTATTGGATGCTCTTCCACGATACTACCTCCTATTTATATGAATTCTGGTGATTGCATAATAGTTGCATTTGATTTCAATGCTTTATTTATCTTTAAGGCTATGTAAATAGCTTGTCCCAATCTGATCGATACAATGCAATGAAGCTTTATTTGAAACCGTTTTTGTTGAAAATGTGGAACCACTTCAACCTGCGCATTTTGTTTTACACGGCAACACGCAGTTAAAAACGCAAGAACTGATCCTTTGATGCTCCAAAATGCTCCTGCAACTAAACCGGTAAGCGCAGCTTCTCCTGTACCAATATTTGTTTTCCAACTTAACTCATGAATCGTTACTTTTTGTAAACAATCCATCATTAGCTTTCCATAATTCGGGATGGTCTGAAGGATACTTGAAAAACGGAATTTATTTCCTTTATCATCTAACCCGTTTTCCTGCATTAAATAATTTAATAGCTCATCTTCATCATTGCTAAACGAAACTTGTTTTTCGTATAGCTTTATATGTAAAATGCGAAGAAGAATGATTAAGCTTTGCTCTTTCTCGATGTAATGAAACGTAAAAGACATATATAATCGCACAAAAAGGATGAACACCAAACCACTGACCAATAGCATACCTAATAATGCCCAAAACATAGAGACTCCTCCATTCAATATTCGTTTCTTTTTATCATGCAGCTTTTGGGATAATCTTACTCACTAACACTGACTTTTTTTGTTTCTTTCCAATCCATTAGGGAAACCTACTTATAAATGGTATGATAGAAGAAGAGACAAGATATATTTAGGAGGCCTGTTGATTATGACAAACCGAAAAAATCTTTACTTTTATTATCAGCACAATCCAGAAATTGATCGTAAACTTAATACCTTAATGGAAGTCGCAATGAAGAATGGATTCTCTATTGTAGAAAAACCAAGCGAGGCAAACATCATCATTAGCATTGGAGGAGATGGTTCTTTCTTACAGGCAGTGCGTAAAACTGGCTTTAGACAAGACTGTCTATATTTAGGAATCACGCAAAAAAATGAATCCGGATTATATTGTGATTTTAATTTAGATCAATTCGATGATATGTTACTTACAATGCAAAATGCACCATTAGAGGTGAGACGTTTCCCAGTAATTGATGTAAATGTAAATGATGAAATGACGTTTTCCTGTTTAAATGAATTGAGTATTCGCTCCGCAATTATTAAAACAATTGTCATGGATGTACATATTGATGACATGCATTTTGAAACCTTTCGTGGGGATGGGCTTATCGTTGCAACCCCTACCGGAAGTACTGCATATAACAAATCTATACACGGGGCAGTAATTGATCCTAAGATTCCTTGTTTTCAAGTATCCGAGCTTGCTTCATTGAATAATAATCGTTATCGGACGCTTGGCTCATCTTTTGTCTTAGGTAAAGAGAGAAAACTGGAGCTGACCGTTACTCAAGATGGAAATGACTATCCAATTATTGGTTTAGATAATGAAGCGTATTCTGTCCGTAACATCAAAAACATTATCGTTACACTGAGTGATAAAGTGATAAAAACAGTGAAGCTAAAAAATAATTCGTATTGGGACAGAGTAAAGCGTACATTTTTATAGGCTGCAAAAAAGGACTATCCCTTATGGAATAGTCCTTTGCCATCATTATTATTTACCTTGGTTTAATTGCTGTTGTGCAGTTTGCACGAGACGTTTCGTAATTTCTCCACCTACTGAACCATTCGCACGAGAAACTGTATTTGCTCCTAGTTGCACGCCGAACTCAGAAGCAATTTCATATTTCATTTGCTCTAATGCCTGTTCTACACCAGGCACGACCAATTGATTTGAATTATTAGCCATATCTCTTCACCTCCCTAGTACACTTATCGTGTGTCAAAGAAAGAAGAAACATGCGCTAATTCGAAAGGTAAGTGTTGTCAGTATACGTTAATTTTGCATTTTCTGAAGTTCTGTTAAAACAGCTCGGAAAATAGATGTTGCTCTTGCTTTTTACTTGTAATTTTAATTGTTTCAATACCATCAATTGTTTCCTGAAGCAATTCCTCATAATCCAGCTTTTCTTCAAAATAGGCTGCACGCTCTCGTTTCGGTTTTGTCTTTGGTGATTTTGGAACGAATATTGTGCAACAATCTTCATACGGACGAATCGATATTTCAAACGTATCTATTTTCTTTGAAATTTGGATAATTTCATCTTTATCCATCGTAATGAGCGGACGAAGAATAGGATAGTTTGTCACCTCATTTATCGTATTCATGCTATTCATGGTCTGGCTGGCAACCTGGCCTAGATTTTCCCCTGTTGTTAATGAAAGGATGTCCTCTTTTTTACATACCTGCTCTGCTATTCGCATCATCATTCGACGCATGATTGTCATCGCATAGCCATCTGGTGTATCCTTGAAGATCTTTTGCTGTAGTTTTGTAAAAGGAACCATATGGATCTTAATGGACGGGCCGAATGACGTGAGCTTTTCAGCTAAATCGATTACCTTTTGCTTTGCTCGGTCACTTGTAAATGGTGGAGAGTGAAAATGAATCGCCTCCAACTCTACGCCACGTTTCATTGCCAAATATCCTGCTACCGGACTATCGATTCCACCAGATAAAAGCAATAATGTCTTTCCTGAAGTACCAACAGGCAATCCACCAGGTCCATGAACAGTACTTGAAGAAATATAAGTTGCCTCAGCTCTAATTTCTACTTTAATTTGTAAATCTGGATGATGAACATCAACTGTTACATCATCGGTATGCACTAACAGATGCCGCCCCAGCACTTGATTCATTTCCTGAGAACGAATTGGGAATCCTTTATTAATCCGTTTAACCGATACTTTGAAGGTTTCAATATTCTTCCCTTGCTTTAAGGCATATAGTGCACCTTCTTTTATCGCCTCTACATCATTATCTACCTTTATGGCCAAGCTAAGACTATGAATACCAAAAATTGTTTTACATCGTTCCATGATTGGAAAGGGGTCTTGTCCATTTAAAAGAATAAACATTCTTCCTTGGGTTCGTTTTACTTTTATCCCTGAAAAATCCTTTAATTTCTGTTGAATATTTTCTTGTAGCTTTACGAGAAACTTTTTTTGATTTTTTCCTTTTAATGCTATTTCACCATAGCGAATTAATATATGATCATATTCCATTTTTAATCTACCTCATTACATCTTTAAGTTGATAAATAGCTGTTTCTATTGCGCGAAGAAAAGCATTTACTTCGTCTATTGTGGTGTCATAGGACATACTAACACGTAACGCTGACCGACTAAGTACTTCACTTAATCCTGCCGCTTCTAATATTCTACTTCCATTCATCCGTTTTGATGAGCAAGCAGACTTTGTTGAGATAAAAATGTCCTTTTCTCCTAAGGCGTGAATAATAACCTCTGGTTTAAAACCAGGCACTGAAAAATTCATGATATGTGGGGCCGCTCCATTTTGAGGAGTATTTATTCTAACAGTATGAAGCTTATCTAGTCCACAGCGAAGCGCTTGTCCTAATGCTTGAAGCTTATCACTATCGCTCATTTCTCTTTCTTTTATAAGGCGCATTGCCTTTACGAGCGAAATTATACCTGGCAAATTCTCTGTCCCTGCTCGTTTTCCATTTTCTTGCTGCCCTCCATGAAATAACGGAAATAGCTTTATCCCATCTCGAACATAAAGCAATCCTGTTCCTTTCATGCCATGAAGTTTATGCCCTGATATCGTACATAAGTCGATACCCCAATTCTGTATTTGTAATGGTACCTTTCCAAATCCTTGCACAGCATCAACATGAAAAAACAACTTCGGATAACGCCTCGCAATAGATCCAATCGCTTCTATCGGTTGAATCGTCCCTGTTTCATTATTGACATGCATAATACTGATTAAAATCGTATCCTCTCTTATCGAAGCTTCTACATCATTGATTGATACTTTACCGTCTTGGTTAACTGGGAGATATGTTATTTCAAATCCGAGCTCTTCCAAGCTCTGACATGCCTCATAGACAGATGGATGCTCCACCTCAGATATTATAATATGCTTTCCTCTTTGTCGATACTGTAAAGCAATTCCTTTAATCGCAAGGTTATTCCCCTCTGTTCCACCAGACGTAAAAATCACTTCACTCTGTTGTACATCAAGTAATTCTGCTGCTTGCCCTTTTGCAGCTATTAGTAATTGCTCTGCCTCTCCACCTAATTGATGAATAGAAGAAGGATTAGGAAAGAATCGCTCGGAAACGTGATGAAAGCTCTTCACTACTTCTGGATGTGGCTTTGTTGTTGCACTATTATCTAAATATATCATGATTAATACGCCTTCTTCCCCTTCAAAAAAATCAAACGAGTCGTAACACTCGATTTATTATTATAATGCATATACTACTCCCATATTTTATGCTTTCTTGTCTTTTCATGCAAACACAACAGAAGGCTGAACTCCAGGTTGGATTTTTTAGGTTCATCCCCCCTATCGTCAGCCTTTATATGCTTTTCTATATCCATCCATTATCGTAAACGCTTGTTGCACCATGACTAGTTTCCATCATTTAATTCGTTACCCATTAATCGCCATTTGTTGCTCTTCAATACGCTTTAACGCACCTGGTTCAATTTCTTCAATTGCTTTCGCAGCTTGTTCTAATGCAAGCTCATACTCATAAGCACGAAATAATCGTTCAGATTCCGCAAGCTTCGCGGCTAGCAGTGGATATTTACTACGATAGCGATTCGCATATTGAATTACTTGCTCTGTCAAATAAGCTTGATCCAGTAACAAATCAGTCTGTTCACCCATATAGTCTATTGCAGCTTGGGATTCCGTTAACGCTTGTTGCACCTCCGCCATATCTAATGGCTGCTTTTCTAATGCTTTTAGCACCCGATTATTTTTGTCAGAGGCTTCATCCATCATATTCCATATAAAGCTTGGAACTCCAGGAATATTACTCTTGTTTAACTTTCGTTGCGTAACTTGGATTTGTTCACGTATAAGCTTTAATTGACTTTTAGCTTCTAGTTCGTCTTTACGCAAATTGTGAATCATCTCTTTAAAGCCTGTGTGCTTATTCTCAATTTTCTCAAGTTGTTCATACCCGGACTCAAGCTGAATGCGAATCTCCGAGTGAGCCGTATGCTCTGTCTCATTTGCTTCTTTTAATTCTTCAAGCTGATTTTTTAACGTTGAAATTGTCTTATCAAGCGATAAGTATTTTTCCATATCTTGATCTGTGAAGAAATATGTTTGCTTTAAATGCTCTACTTCTAAACGCGTTTCTTCAAACGTCGCACTTATTTCTGTAAGCGCATTTTGATAGCTTGGCAGCTGAGTTTCGATATAGCTTTTAGCAATTGCTTCCTTTTCTAATAACTGATACATTTCTTTTATTCGGTCATCAAGCTCATCAATAATAGACTTCGACTCTTCTGTTTCACCTTTTTCTAGAGCCTTTACGCAATCAATTAACCGTTCCTGATATTGCTTAATTTCTTTCTCAAACCCTAAATGCTCGATACGATAGCCTGACTCCTTCATTTCCTTCATCCCTGTGTAAAGATCATCTAGCTGTGCAGGCAACTCTTGCTTACATGCTTTGTATAGTTGCGGAAATTCATGGATTTCTTGCTCTAGTGTATGTAGTCGATCACTTAAGTGTTTAACAATTTCCTTCGCCTCTATGTAGTTCCCGGCTTTTACCGTTTCATCATATGCTTGAAGTTGCTCATCTAGCTCATCTAATTCGACTTCAAAACGAATTTCTGCTTTACCGTATTGATAACGATTTTGGGAAATTGTTTTACGAAGATCGCGAATCGCTGGCTGTATTTGTTCAATTTCTAATCTACTCGTTTTTTCAGATTCAAGCAGTTCATCTAGTTCATTTAATATCCGTTCGATATCTGCTTCAATCGCTGTCATAATTTGATCAATCTTGCGAAGCGTTTTCTTTGCTGTCGGAAACCGATAGCGATCAGCCGCCTCTTCTGCATCAAACAAATACTCTTCAATATCTGGCAACTCTTTTGTTACGATAGCATCCCAACGTTCTTTCCACGTTTCAAATCTATCTTGCGTTTCCCCTGATAAGGTTAATTTCTTAATCTTAGCTAGCTCAGAAGCAATATTCCGATTCATAATATCCATCTTCCAGCTTTCCTGTCGATCAACCTCATCATAAACACGTTTTCGCAGTATAAGACCGATGATAATTAGTACGATAATTGCTAGTATGATTCCTATAATATAAGCTGCCATATAAAGCCTCCTCACCGAAATCCTTAATAAGAGGATTTTCAACCGTTCCTTATTCTCCATCTTCCTTTTATGTATGTTGATGGAGGGATTGTAATTATTCTTATGATACCATGTAAGTCCCTTTTTTGGCTAAAAAAAAACAAATAAATTCACATTTTGACATTTTCTTTTTTTTCGTCCAAAAATGCAATTTATTAAACAGGAACTCCTGTTCCCAGCTCGTTTACTATGTTTAAAACAACGACCTAATGGTTGATTAATTCGCTCTACCGCAATTTGTGAGAGCATTCTCCATCTTTTTCTCAATGCCACCAGACTAAAGTCGATTCCATCGTCTTAGAATGAATATAAATTTCTTGAAGCTAACGCTCTTCGTTATTTATAGCTTAGTTCTTCTGTAGCAACAACAAAATCAAGCCAATTATGAATTGTTTTTGCATACTGTGTAGCAAAGAGCTCGTGCGAATAATCGCCAATCACTTGATTTTTAAGCTCACTGTGCATGATATACGGCGTACTAAGCATGCCCTTTAACTGCATTAACAAAAACTGTCGATCCATAACAGTATGTCGCGCATTTTCAATTGCCTTAAAAAACGCATCCGCTATATAATGGTTTTCCTTTGCCAAATAAGTTACAACCATTTCTCTAGCAAAAACAGAGTCGAAAGAGAGCTCACGATGAATAAAACACGAAAATTGAAAATTATTCTGCTTATACTGTATAATAGTCGAAATTAATTTCTTCAAGTAATCAAGTGGAGGAGCATGATCCATCATATGCATACTTTCCTCCAACTGTAGTAAATAGGCTTCATAATATTCGGTTACGGTAGCCTCCAACAAGCCTTGTTTACCTTGAAAATAATAGCTAACAGAGGATACATTAACAGATGCTTTGTTAGCAATATCACGTACAGAAGTGTTATGAAATCCTTTCTGATAAAATAACGCTGTTGCAACACGCATAATTTTTAATTTTGTTGAATTCGATTCCATTTATAGCAGTCCTTTCTGCTTTAAAGTATTGTTAATTTAACGCAACAGTACTTTATAGTAAATTGTAGCACCAAAATGAAATAATTGATAAATATACCTTCTATTATTCCTTTTACGACAAGGATAAAAAAATCCCTGCATTTTTTTATCGACAAATCCCTACAGCATGTCGAAGGAAAGAACAGATTACTTAACCAAATTAACATAATGAGAGGAAGATGTCGGATGTTTCAAGTATCATCATACACCGGAAACAAAGCAAAAGATTATGATCTTGTCATTAATCAATTAAAGGCATTAACTGAAGGAGAACACGATGAAATTGCTAATCTAGCGAATGCAGCAGCATTATTAAATCAGTTTTTAGAGGAAATTAATTGGGTTGGCTTTTATTTATGGAAAGAGGAAGAATTAGTCCTTGGTCCTTTTCAAGGACTACCAGCATGTATTCGTATTCCTTCCGGAAAAGGAGTATGTGGTACTGCCCTTTCTACACAAACTACAATGCGAGTCGCAAATGTGGATGAATTCCCAGGGCATATCGCATGTGACAGTGCAAGTAAATCAGAAATTGTCATTCCGATGTATATTCATGATTCTATTTATGGTGTGCTTGATATTGATAGCCCCATTATAAATCGATTCGATGAAATCGATCAAACCTATTTAGAGAAATTTGTTCTTGTTTTATGTAATGCGCTTGAAAAACAAAAGTAATATATAAAGATTAAATCGTTTCATATTCTATTGAAGAATTACATTCTATCTTAAATTCTAAAAAATCCGTTAGCATTTGTTGACTTCTGGTAGATAAAATTATATACTATTCTTTGTGTAAAATAATTAAGTAGCCTTAGTGAACCGCCGCTTGGTTCCCATTTTGTTCCTCGTATGAGAAGAGGTGTATCGCGTAACTCTTAGCTGCTGGAGCGATGGTACATGAAAACAAAATGGACAACGGAAAGGGACACGGTCGCGTTATTTTATGCAAAATAACATATAAAGGAGGAAATGTCCTATGGCACGTTATACTGGACCGATTTGGAAAAAATCACGTCGTCTTGGCATTTCATTAACTGGAACTGGGAAAGAGCTTGATAAGCGCCCTTACGCTCCTGGTCAACACGGAGCAAACCAACGTAGAAAGATCTCTGAATATGGCTTGCAACAACAAGAGAAGCAAAAGCTTCGCTTCATGTACGGATTGAACGAGCGTCAATTCCGCAACCTATTCAACAAAGCTGGTAAAATGAAAGGTGTTCATGGTGAAAACTTCATGGTACTATTGGAATCTCGCCTTGATAACCTTGTTTACCGTATGGGGCTTGCACGTACACGCAGACAAGCTCGTCAATTAGTTAACCATGGTCACATCACTGTTGATGGATCTCGCGTAGATATCCCATCATACCAAATGAAGCCTGGTCAAACAATTGGCCTTCGTGAAAAAGCGAAAAACCTTGATATCATTAAAGAAGCTGTTGAAATTAACAACTTCGTACCAGAATACGTTTCATTTAACGCTGATAGCTTAGAAGGAACATTCACTCGTCTTCCTGAGCGTTCTGAGCTTCCAGCAGAAATCAACGAAGCACTTATCGTTGAATTCTACTCACGTTAATAATTTTTATAAACCCCTCTTAATCCTACACACTCGGATTAAGAGGGGTTTTTCTGTTTAAAAGAAGCAGCTACCTATCAGGTGATACAAAAAATACTTCACTTCTTCATAATTCGTTTTAATAGCTCTATGCAAATGTTTTCTATGAATTGAAAAACCTCGTAATGCTTGCACATTACGAGATTCCAAAACAACGCTTATTTATTTTTCACAAATATAGTTTACTGAAATCGAATTAGGAAATACTTTTTCTTTCCTCTTCGAATAATGATAAAGGTATCTTCTATTCGATCTGCTTTATCTAGTGTGTATGCAACATCCTGTTGTCTTTCACCATTAATGTAAATCGCACCATTTGAAATATCCTCTCTTGCTTGGCGCTTGGAGGGTGAGATTGATGCTTGCACAAGCAAATCTACTAAGCCAATAGCTTCTTTCTCCATTTCAAATGTTGGCACATCCTTAAAGCCTTGTTTAATTTCATCTACAGATAACTGCTTTAAATCACCACTAAATAGGGATTCCGTAATCCGTTGTGCTTGCATTAAAGCTGCTTCTCCATGTACTGTCTTTGTCATTTCCTCTGCAAGACGTTTTTGCGCAACACGATTTTCTGGTCTGTTTTTCACTTCTTCCTCTAGCTCTGAAAGGACTTCATCAGAAAGGAACGTAAAGTAGCGCAAAAATTTAAGGACATCACGATCATCTGTATTCACCCAAAACTGAAAAAACTCATACGGACTCGTTTTTTCAGGATCCAGCCAAATGGCACCTCCAGCTGTTTTCCCAAATTTCGTTCCATCCGCTTTTGTAATAAGTGGAACTGTAAGTCCGAACACCTTTACTTCTTCGTCAAGGTTTTCTCTGGAGCGTCGAATCAATTCCATTCCAGCCGTAATGTTTCCCCATTGGTCACTTCCACCAACTTGTAATGTACAGCCTTCTTCTTCATAAAGCTTTAAATAGTCAAGTGACTGTAAAAGCATGTAGCTAAACTCTGTATAAGAGATCCCCTGCTCAATTCGTGCAGAAACGGATTCTTTTGCAAGCATGTAGTTAATGCTAAAAAATTTACCCGCATCACGTAAAAAGTCAATCACTGTCATTTTCGTTAACCAATCATGATTATTCCTGGCAACGACCGGATTTTCTCCCTTATCAAATTCAACTAGTTTAGCAATTTGTTCTTTAATTTTATTCGCATAGCCTTCCACTACCTCCGCGGTATTTAATGAACGCTCGGAATTGCGACCACTTGGATCGCCAATCATTCCCGTACCACCACCAACAAGGGCAATTGGACGATGGCCTGCTTTTTGAAATCGTTTAAGTATCGTGATTGGCAATAAATGGCCAATGTGTAAACTATCTGCTGTTGGGTCAAATCCACAATAAAGCGTCACTTGATTCTCATTTAAATGCTTTCGAAGTCCATCCATATCTGTTGCTTGATTAATTAAGCCACGCTTTTCTAAATCCTGTAAAATATCCATTCTTTACTCTCCTTTAAAATAGAATTTCATCCTTTTTCTTGATCGGATTTGTGAAACGAAGAAATCAAAAAAAGCCCTTCCCTATAAAAAGGGACGAGCTTCTACACGCGGTACCACCCTTGTTGCAATTTAATTGCCACTTTGGTATTGATAACGATGCAAAACACCGTCTTTTCATGTCCTATGACATGAAAAGAAGCTCCAGATTGTAATTCGTTAGCAAATATATATCGACTTCCACCAACCGTCGACTCTCTTGGATAGGGATTTGCATCACTACTGCGATCTTTCTCAGCTATTGAATATAAAGTATAATATATTCTTACCACATCTCCATATAAAAAGCAATTTTTTTCTATACCTTCTCCACTTAACCGTATGGTATAATAAATATTGGAATTTTAGGAGGTTTTATAGTGGATTTCAAAAAATGGAGTAAACAAGCTTACCATAAAATAATATCACTTTGGCGTACTGGGAAACTCCAACGCTCATCGAGAATTACCTATGATGTTGTTTGGAATGTTATTCTCTTCTTCCTCATCATCGGATTTATTGGTGGTTTTTTTGGTCTTGGCCTAGGTGCAGGCTACTTTGCTGCACTCGTGAAGGATGAACCTATCCGTAGCTATGAAAGCATGGAAAAAGACATATACAATTACGAAGAAACGTCCAAGCTATATTTTGCTAATAACGTCTATATTGCAGACATTAGCTCAGATCTACATAGAGAAGAGACATCATTGGAAAATGTGGCGCCAATATTAATCGATGCCGTAATCGCTACAGAAGACGAATATTTTAACGAACATAAAGGAGTCGTTCCAAAAGCGATTGTTCGTGCAATCATTCAAGAAGTACTTAATATGGACATGAAATCTGGTGGAAGCACGCTCACGCAGCAGCTGATTAAAAATCAAATCTTAACAAATGAAGTTTCATTTGAACGTAAAGCAAAGGAAATTCTTCTTGCCTTACGATTAGAACAATTCTTTGAAAAGGATCAAATTCTGGAAGCCTATTTAAATATTGTTCCATATGGAAGAGATGCATCAGGTCGTAACATTGCAGGTATCCAAACCGCTGCACAAGGTATATTCGGTGTTAATGCTAAAGAACTGAATTTACCACAAGCGGCCTTTCTTGCAGGAATGCCACAAAGCCCGTATCAATATACACCGTTTAAAAATAGCGGCGGTCTAAAAGATAAAAAAGGATTGGAATATGGAATAAACCGAATGAAAATCGTTTTAAAACGAATGTATGAAGAAGGGTTTATTGCCTCTGAAAAAGAATATAAAGATGCTTTAGCTTATGATATTACAGCTGATTTTACGAAGCAGGTGAAAAAGTCCAGCGATAAATATCAATATGTTATTGATGAACTGGAGCTTCGCGCTGAACCAATTATAAAAACATATCTTGCAAAACAAGATGGTCATACAGAAGAAGACCTTAAAAAAGATAAAGAATTAAATGAGAAATACGATATTTTAGCAAGACGAAGCTTGAAAATGGATGGATATCGAGTTCATTCTACGATCGATAAAAAGATATTTGATGTTTTTCAAGATGTGGCCAAAAACTATAAACATTACGGACCGGATCGTACCATTCAAGAAAAAAATGGGGAAACTGGTAAGATTGAAACGGTGAAAGATCCTGTGCAAGCTGGTGCAATGCTGATAGAAAATAATACGGGAAGAATCATTAGCTTCGTTGGTGGTCGAGGGTATTCGACAGAAAAAAGGCTTGGCCAAGTGAATTTTGCTACCCGTACAATGCGACAAACTGGAAGTACTATTAAGCCGGTGCTAGACTATGCACCAGCTATGGAAATGGGAGTTGTTCAACCTGGAACACCTATTGCGGATATTGATACAAAATTAATTCCTGTGCCTGGTTATCCGTATGGGAAGCCTGGAAACTATGGGGAAGGCTTTCATGGTATCGTTTCTGCGCGTACTGCTTTAGAAAAATCGTATAATATTCCAGCTGCTCGAACATATTCCAAAATACTTCATGCTGATCCCGTTGGAACGTATTTAGAGAAAATGGGAGTTTCAACTTTAACGGCAGAGGATCATGAAAATATCTCGATGTCTTTAGGTTCAGGCGATATTAGTGTAGAAGAAAACACGAACATGTATACAACCTTTGGAAACGGGGGTAAATTTGTTGACGGGTACATGATTGAAAAAATTACGACAAAAGATGGAAAGGTCATTTATGAACATAAGCCAGAACCCGTCAAAGTGCTTTCACCACAAACGAATTATTTAACAATTGATATGATGCGTGATGTCATTAATTCAGGAACTGCTGCTTCTTTACGCTCATACTTAAAATATGGTGGAGTTGATTGGGCAGGAAAAACAGGAACAACAAACGATTATAAAGATGCTTGGTTTGTTGCAACTAATCCAAATATTACGATGGGCGCATGGATTGGTTATGATTCCAATGAGAGCTTGAAATATTGCCCTGGATGCACCTATAGTTATAGTCAGCGTAATATAAAGCTTTGGGCAGAGCTTATCAATGCTGCTACCAAAGTTAACCCTGAACTACTTGCACCAAAAGAACGATTTAGCCGACCAAGTGGAGTCGTGTCGCGGAGCTATTGTGGTATATCTGGTCTATTACCATCCGAGCTCTGTCAAGAAGCTGGACTAGTAAAAACAGATTTATTTAATGCAAAGTATGTTCCAAAGAAAAGAGATGACAGCTTAATTAGAGGCTCTTTCGTTAAGGTGAATGGTAAATCGGTAGTAGCAGGACCAAATACTCCAAAGGAGTTTGTTAATGGAGACGGATTAACCTTTAATCCAGCATGGTTAAAACGAGAAGGTTATGATAAGTTAAGTGACTTGTCCGTGCTTTTCCCAAGATCAGACCGGGAGAAATGGGAAAAGATTGGATTACCAAAAGGTGATTTAGGCGGCAAAGTGAAAGACGACGGAAAAGCTCCAGTAGCTCCTAGCTCGCTAGGAAAATCCGGCAATAAACTAGCGTGGAAAAAATCGTCGAGTAAGGATGTTGTTGGATATCGTGTGTATAGAAAAACAAAACCCGATGGAAACTACTCTCTGATCGGTAGCACAACCGACACGAGCTTATCAATATCTAGTAATCCAGCACTCTATCAAGTAAAGGCTGTCGATTACTTTGGACTTGAATCCAATGCATCTAAAGAGTTAATGATTGGAAAGTTTCCTGATCCTGATAAAGAAAAACCAGAAAAACCTAAACCAGATGATCCAAAAAAGGATGAAGACAAAGACAATGGTAATGAAAAGGATCCAGGCAATGGAGAAGAAGGTTCACCACCAACAGATCCCGGGTCAGGAGATAATAATTAAATAACGATTACATTTTGAAGAGGGGACCCCCCTCTTCTTTTTATGAAAAAATAGTTCTACGTTCATTTAAATAGTTTTTCAAAATATTCATAGTAATTACTAAAAAAACATCTCGTTATCCTGTATAATAAAAAATGAAACATCAATCGGTTGTTTTTCATCTCCACCCGATTGTTACATGAAAAATTTCTGATGTTTCTATCCCCATAACCCCCTCTCTTTCTTCGCTTACTTAGCGAGAGTGGGGTTTATTACAAGGTGATAAAAGCATAGGCGGATTATTTTAATAGGTGGTGACATAGTGAAGCATAAGAAGGCATATCATTCTATCACACGCTATACAGAAAATGAACCAATAATATTAGAGGGTCCACTCTCCTCTAAAGAGTTAGCAAGCTATCAGTTCCATGGACAACTAACTGCGTTTCGTCCACCAGACAAACAGTTCGAGGCAATTAAACAGATTGCTGATTTTCCTGAAGGACGTATTATTATTGCTCGATGCAAGGATGTTATTATTGGGTATGTTACTTACCTTCACCCAGACCCACTTGAACGCTGGTCAACATACAAGATGGATGATTTAATCGTGCTTGGAGCGATAGAAGTAGTACCGGAATTCCGTGGGTATAAAATCGCTTCTGGACTATTAGAGGTTTCAATGATGGACGATTTCATGGAAAATTATATCGTTATATCCACTGAATACTATTGGCATTGGGATTTAGAAGGGACAAAGCTAAGTATCTGGAATTATCGTAAGATCATGGAAAAAATGATGGCTGCAGGCGGCTTAAAACCAGCACCAACGGACGATCCAGAAATTATCTCGCACCCAGCAAACTGCCTAATGGTACGAATCGGAAAAAATGTACCCGCTGCTTCTATAAAGAAATTCGATGAGCTGCGATTTTTACAGCGGAAGAAATACCGTAGCATGAGAGGAGGATTTTAATGCTTGTAGAAGAAATTATGAAAACAGACGTCGTTACCTTACCACCGAATGCCCCAATTAAGGAAGCGCTTCATCTATTACAAACGCATCGCATTCGTCATATTCCTATTGTCAATACGAAGAAACAGGTAATTGGTATTGTTTCTGATCGAGATGTTCGTGATGCAAGCCCATCCATTTTTGATACAACCTCAGATAATTCGGCGCTAAGCAATGAAATTCAAACGATTATGAGTAAGCCTGTAGTGACTGTACATCCACTTGACCTTGTTGAAGAAATCGCAAGTATTTTTTATGACGAAGAATTTGCCTCGCTTCCTGTCGTTCAGAACAATCAATTGGTCGGGATAGTTACGGAGAAGGATATGCTGTACACATTGATTCAACTAACTGGAACGCATGTTCAAAGCTCTCATATCGAAGTAAAAGTGCCACATCGCCCAGGAATCCTTCCTGAGGTTACTGCGATTTTTGGAAAACGAAAAACGAATATTGTTTCTGTTTTAATTTATCCATATAAAGATGATCCGAACTTTAAGATTTTAGTTTTCCGTATCCAAACGATGAATCCACTTCCGGTTATTCAAGATTTAAAGAAAGCTGGCTATGAATTAATGTGGCCAAACAACGTGGAGGATAATGTATGAGCGGTAATGCTTCCTTCGTTTATTCGG
This sequence comes from Virgibacillus sp. LDC-1, assembly GCF_030137545.1. Lineage (GTDB taxonomy): Bacteria > Bacillota > Bacilli > Bacillales > Amphibacillaceae > LDC-1. The sequence continues at coordinate 213,467 of NZ_JARUVL010000003.1, forward strand.
ATGCACTCTTGAACTATCATTTTCATTCGGATCATCCTTTTAATCAAAAAAGAGTACAAATGACAAAAGAGCTGCTAGAAGCAGCACATCAATTAGATCAAACTGACATCATTCCACCGCGAAAAGCAACCGAACAGGAGCTTGCCCTTTTTCATGATCCGCAGTTTATTGAGGCGGTTAAGCAAGCAAGTAATGGAGAGCTTTCAGAAACCACAGCAGCTAAGTATGGTTTAGGAACAGAGGATACTCCAATTTTTGAGAACATGCATGAAGCTTCCTCCCTATTAGTTGGTGGTACGCTAACAGCAGTTGACGCTGTATTAGAAAAACGTTCCACACATTCACTTCATCTTGGTGGTGGCTTACATCATGGATTCAAGCAAAAAGCTTCTGGTTTTTGTATTTATAATGACGGTGCTGTAGCTATAAAATACATCCGTCAGCACTATAACTTAAAAGTACTGTATGTTGATACAGATGCGCATCACGGTGATGGCGTCCAGTGGGCGTTTTATGATGATCCAAATGTATGCACATTTTCTATCCACGAAACAGGCAGATATCTTTTTCCTGGCACTGGAAATGTTAATGAGCGTGGAATTAAAGCAGGACATGGATATTCCTTTAATATACCGATCGATGCTTTTACGCAGGACGAATCTTTTTTACACGTTTATGAATCCGCTTTCAGAGAAATTACAGCATTTTTTCAACCAGATATTATTATTACGCAAAATGGAGCCGATGCTCATTTTCACGATCCGCTTACGCATTTAAGTGCATCGATGCAAATATATGAACGAATTCCACAGCTTGCACATGAACTAGCACATACTTATTGTGAAGGTAGATGGGTTGCATTAGGTGGCGGTGGCTATGATATATGGAGAGTAGTTCCACGTGCATGGGCACAAGTATGGAATGTAATGCGCTATGGTGTACCTAAATCAGGTTCATTACCCCTTTCTTGGTTAAAGAAATGGCAAAAATCAGCACCAGTGACGTTACCACGAACCTGGCAGGATCAAAGTGATACACTACCAAATATTCCACGTAAAGCCGATATTCAGGAAAAAAACGACAAGATGCTACAAGTTGCGTTAAAGTATACAAAAGGAAGAACAAAAACTTAATTACTTAAGAAAAAAGGCTCGTCCCTTAAATAAAGGACAGCCTTTTGTTTACTTATTCCTGCTCCATAATGATAATTTCCACACGCCGGTTTTTACTCCAATTGGCTGGCGAATCATTTGGTGCAATTGGTCTTGTATCTGCATAACCAACCGTAGAAAACCGTGATTGATCAAATTGATTTTCTTTAATCAAAAACCGTACAACACTACTAGCTCTAGCCCCCGATAATTCCCAGTTGGAAGGATAGCGATAATTAGAAATCGGTCGATTATCCGTATGACCTTCTACCTTCACGTGATTTGGAATCTTTTCCAAAAGTGACCCGACCTTATTCAAAAATGGCTTTCCAGAAGCAAGAATATCTGCTTCTCCTGAATCAAAAAGGACACTTTCCTGTAGAACAAGAACAACACCACGATCCGTCCGATTAGCTGTTATTACATTATGTAGTCCATTTTCATCAAGGTATGCTTCCACATCGCTCATTAAAGTATTTAAGGAATCCTCTTTGTTCTTTTCTTCCTCCGTCTGATCTTTCTTCCCTTCATCCGGTGTATCAAACTCATTGGATTGCTTACCACTTTCCTGTTGACTTGGGCTTTGCGTAGGGTTCTCCATTGGAACTGGAGATGGATTAAAATCAAATATCATTCGATTTCGGAATGATTCTGATACAGCTTCAAATTTCACTACATCAATTTGTGACATCGAGAAGAGCAATATGAAAAAAACGAGAATCAGTGTAACCATATCGGAATACGTTACCATCCATTTCGGTGCACCGAGCTTTTTGCTTTTTCGAATTTCTCTACGCTTCATGGAAGCTCTCCCTCGCGATAGAAGCTTGTGCATCGTCTTCTTCCTCTAATGATGCATCACTTGAAAGAAATGCGCTCAGCTTTTCTTCCAATATTCGCGGATTCTGCCCTGATTGTACACCAATAACGCCTTCTATAATAACTTGCTTTAAGAATACTTCTTCTTCTGTTTTATTTTCTAGCTTACTTGCCATTGGAATAAATACCAAGTTGGCAAGTACGGTTCCATACAGTGTTGTTAATAAGGCAACCGCCATGCTAGGACCTAAAGTTGAAGGGTCTTGAAGCGTATTTAGCATTAGTACGAGCCCAACTAATGTACCAATCATTCCCCAAGCAGGCGCATACTCTCCACATTTTTCGATAATCAGTCTTCCGCGATAATGCCGATCCTCTATCGCCGTTATTTCTGCACTCATTATGTCATGAATGACATCAGGCTCGATTCCATCTACTGTTAATAATATTCCTTTTCGAATAAATGGATCTTCTACTTCATCTAATTCATTCTCCAAGGCTAAAATACCTTCTCTTCTTGCCCGCTCCGACAATCTGATAAACAAGCGGATGAGCTCTGGTAGTTTCTGATCATGTTTACGAAAAGCCTCTTTAAGTACTTTGTTCGTCATCTTAATGTGTTCCATTTTAAAATTGATGAGTAACGAAGCAATAAGCCCTCCAATTACAATGAATATGGATGAAATATCAAAAAACGATGTTGCATTACTGCCACCTTTTGAAATGATAGCAAGCATAATCATAACAAAGCCTAATGTAATGCCGATTGGAGTTAATAAATCGCGTTTTCTCATATATTCTTCTCCCCAAACCATGTTGATTATTACCGAAACAACTAGAAAAGCATGTCCATCTTATAAAAATACTAGAAGGTTATATCTCGTGTTCTTACTTTATATATCGACATTATTTATCTTTTGTTGAGTTTCTTTCTACAATTCGATGTGGTAGTACGACATTTTTTTCTTCTACTTGTTCTTTATTCATATATTTAGTTAATAGGCGCATCGCTACTGCCCCAATATCATACATTGGTTGTACTATTGTTGATAATGTTGGACGAACCATTGTAGCTAATCTTGTATTATCAAAGCCAAATACTTCAAGATCATCTGGAATAGAATATCCCAAATCTTGTGCACCATGAATAACACCAAGCGCCATCTCATCCGACGCTACAAACACTGCATCAGGCTTCTCTTCTAGTTGAAGTAGTTTTTCAATCGACTTCATTCCAGAATCATACGTATAATCACCATGAATGATATATGCGTCATTTAATGTCATTGCTGTTTCTTTAAAAGCACGTTTATATCCTTCGTACTTTAACTGATTAATGATTGTATCTTCTTCTCCTGAGATAAACGCGATTCGCTTATTCCCTTTGTCAATTAAAAACTTAGTCGCTTCAAAGGCTGCTGCCTCATAATCAATATTAACTGACGGAATTTTTCCAGAGCCATCATAGGTTGCTGCTAATACTACTGGAACGGAAGCAGTTGAAAACTGTTTAATGTGCTCTTCAGAAATATTTCCACCCATAAACAATATTCCATCCACTTGCTTTTCGAGCATGGTATTAATGAGCTGTAACTCTTTATCCATGTTTTGATCCGAATTACTTAAGATAATATTATATTTATACATCGTAGCTATATCTTCTATTCCTCTTGCTAACTCTGCAAAGAAGATGCTCGAAATATCGGGGATAATAGCTCCAACTGTTGTCGTTTTTTTACTTGCTAGTCCCCGCGCAACCGCATTTGGACGATATCCTAATTGTTCAATTGTTGCTAACACTTTTTTTCTTGTGGCAGGTTTCACATTTGGATTGCCGTTTACAACGCGTGAAACCGTCGCCATTGATACATTGGCTTCTCTGGCAACATCATATATTGTTATTGTCATTTGTAATTCCTCCTACTGCTATTTACTAATTTCGTTAAGGCTTGATTATTACTACATTAAATATTTCAAACGTATCCTCACTTTTGTTATTATCATACTCCAGGATGAGAAAAATTACAAAGAGTATGTGAAATTAAATACGAATAAACCATTATCTAGCATAGATGACTACAATTATGTCTCTTAATAAGATAAAAGCAAAAAAGATGATTTAAAACAAGCGTATTTAAATTAAAATCCAAAAAATTTCATGACAGTTTGAAAATGGGTTCGATTTCCTCGGGCACGGCCTCACCTAACTCGGAAAAGAAAGTCTGCTTTTCCGAGTAGATTTTCGGCTCGTGCTATTCCCGAAGGAAGTCTCACCCATTTCAAATGCTCGATTTATTTCATTTAATTAAATGTAAGTTATTGTCGTCCATATTTCGTTCGGTAATTTTAGATGAAAAATTGTTTTGTCCCAGACTCTTTCCAATTCACTTAATTTGATTTTGAAGCTTCGTTATTTCATCCATGAAATGATGAAACATTGGAATATCCATTTGTTGCGCCGAATCCGATAATGCAACGGCTGGATCTGGGTGCACCTCTGCCATAATACCATCTGCACCGATAGCAAGTGCCGCTTTTGCCGTTGGCAATAATAAATCTCTTCTACCAGTTGAATGGGTAACATCCACCATAACAGGCAGATGTGTCTCTTTCTTTAATATTGGAACGGCTGAAATGTCTAGTGTATTTCTTGTCGCTTTTTCATATGTTCGAATGCCACGCTCACATAAAATAATATTGCCATTTCCTCTAGAAATAATATATTCCGCAGCATTAATAAACTCTGCTATTGTCGCTGATAGTCCACGCTTAAGCAGAACAGGCTTATCTACATCACCTGCTGCCTTTAACAATTCAAAGTTCTGCATATTTCTTGCACCAATTTGAATAATATCTACATAGTCAAGGGCTTTTTCAATATGCGCTGGATTAACAATTTCACTTACAACAGCAAGATCGTATTTATCAGCTACCTTCTTCAAGATTTCTAATCCCTCTAAGCCAAGTCCTTGAAAGTCATATGGTGAAGTACGTGGTTTAAAAGCACCACCGCGCAAGAATTTAATTCCTCTTTGCTTTACTGCAGCTGCAACTTTTTCAACTTGTTCATACGTTTCCACTGAACAAGGACCGATGACATATTGTACTGCTCCATTTCCAATTGACGTATCCTGGACTTGAATGATCGTATCTTCTGGCTTCTTCTTTCGAGAAACAAGCAATGCTTTACGATGATCATCCTCTTGCAGCTCCAAGCTAGCTTTAAAAATTTCCTTAAATATATGTTCAATCGTTGAACTTTCAAAAGGCCCTTCATTCTGTTCTACAATTTTGTTTAGCATTTCCCGTTCTCGCACCGGATCGAACCGTTTCATACTTTGTTTATTTTTAATCGCACCTATTTCTTGGACAAGCTTCGCGCGTTGATTGATCAATTGTAATAATTTCAAATTTACTTCATCCAATTCAGCGCGTAATTGATCCATCTTCAAATTACTCATTGAAATCCTCCCCCTAACGTTTTTTCTCGAGTCAAAATAATAATTAGAGACAATTATAGCTAAAAATTTTTCCTTTGTCATTAATAAGTTTATAATTAAGTCGATATTAATACTGAACGGTTTTGCTAGAAAAATAGAAGCATATTTTCTAGATTACTTGCGAAAGGAATTAATCTAAATGAACGATTTAATTTTTGCACTAGATATCGGTACACGTTCTGTTACAGGAATTATTCTTAAAAAAAGTGAAGATACATTTGAACTTATTGATTATCATATGGTTGAACACAAAGTAAGGTCCATGCAAGATGGTCAAATTCACGATGTCGTTAAGGTAGCCGAAGTAATAATAGAAGTAAAAGCACACCTTGAAAAAAAACATGGTCCACTGCTAAAGGTATGTGTAGCAGCAGCTGGTAGAGCTTTAAAAACAATAGAAGCAACAGCCTCCATGGAGCTACATCAACAACCAATTTCCAATATGGAAACCATTAAACATTTAGAGTTAAGTGCTGTGCATACAGCACAATTAGAGCTTATTGCACAAGAGAACCACGTTAAGTCCCATGATTATTACTGTGTCGGCTATTCTGTACTTCAATTTAAATTGGATGGCGATCAAATTGGTTCCCTATTAGAACAAGCTGGTGAAGAAGCAAAAGTAGAGATCATCGCTACCTTTTTACCTAAGGTTGTCGTAGAATCTTTAATTGCTGCACTTTCTCGGGCAAACCTAGAAATGGAAGCACTCACATTAGAACCGATTGCAGCGATAGATGTGTTAATTCCAAGCTCTATGCGCAGGCTCAATGTTGCACTCGTTGACATTGGCGCAGGCACGAGTGATATCGCTTTAACTGATAAAGGAACGATTGTTGCATATGGAATGGTGCCAGTAGCTGGTGATGAAATTACCGAAGCGGTTAGTGATGAATATTTACTTGATTTTCCGAAAGCAGAAAAAACAAAGCGAAATATCGTTGACAATGGAAAAGATGTCGTTGCTGATATTTTAGGATTCGAAACTACCATTACATATAATGAACTTGTTTCCCAAATTAGTCCAAGTATCGAGAAGCTCGCTGACGCAATCGCGGAAGAAATATACCGCTTGAATAATCGTTCTCCTAAGGCTGTAATGCTTGTTGGTGGGGGAAGTTTAACACCCGAACTAACGAAAGTGCTTGCAACGAAGCTACAATTACCAGCAAATCGAGTTGCGGTAAGAGGAATAGATGCCATTGAACAGCTCGAGCAAACTGACCTGCTTCCTACTGGTCCAGATTATGTAACACCAATTGGAATCGCAATTGCAGCAACTCAAAATCCTGTACATTATGTTTCCGTAAGAGTTAATGGTAAAACAATTCGCATGTTTGAGATGAAGCAACTTACCGTAGGAGATGCCTGTGTTCAAGCGGGATTAGAGATAAGAAAATATTACGGTCGACCAGGTATGGCAGCGATGATTCAGCTAAATGGAAAAGAAATAACCCTTCCAGGGGGATATGGAAACCCACCACAACTTACGTTGAACGGTGTTCCAGTAACAGTTGATGATAGAATTCATAATGGTGATATTTTACAAGTAGAAAAAGGCGCAGATGGGACTGCTTCCATTATTACAGTAGAAGAGCTTATTGGGGAGATGCCTACAATTACAGTAAACTTTGAGGAACAAGAATACACTGTAGATCCACAAATTTATATCAATAGGCAAAAAGCTTCTAAGCATGCTTACATTAAAGATAAAGATCGTATTGATTTAAAGCAGCCGAAAACAATACGAGATTTCCTCCAGTTTATAAAACGTGACACTTTGTTAGCGGACAAACAATTTGAAATTATCGTTAATTATAAAAATCTAGCATTAGAAGCTGGTGAAACAACGTTCTTTGTGAATGGAAAGGCTACTTCAATAGAGCATCCATTAAAGCATCGTGACCTCCTAGAAGTCACTTATGCAAAAGAACCGACAGTGCATGACCTTTTAAAGCAGCTTGATAAAAATTACTGGACGACTATTTCTATTACGTTCAATGATCAGCCTGTAACATTAAAACAAAAACAGCTTGTTGTTACAAGAAATGGAGTAGAATTAGATGAACAAGAAACATTACATCCTAACGATGAAATCTCCATCACAGAGAAAAAAAACGTATCCTTCATCTTTCAAGATGTATTCCGTTTTGTGGATATTGATTTGGCAACTATTACAGGAAACTTTAAGTTATACAAAAATAAAAACGTGTCCAGCTTTGACGATCCTATTCAAACGGGTGACCGTCTTTCCATCAAATCATAAAGTGGGTCTAAAAAAACTTCTTTCCATTTAAAGATGGAAAGAAGTTTTTTTTTACTTTTCTTTTTCTAGTTCATCCGCTGCCTTTTCCATTTGTTCTGCTACGTCATTCGCTGCTTCTAAAGCTTCATCTTCTTTTTTTCTTTTTTCTTGGAGCTTCGTTTGCACCGTATTGGTCAGATCCTGTGTTTTTTGTGAAACAGTCTTCGTTAATTCAGAAGTTGATTGTACTGCCTTATCTTTCCATTCATTTCCTTTCACCAACGCTTTTTCCTTCCAATCGATTCCTTTCACTTGTGCGTTATCCTTCCATTCATAAGCACGTTCTTTTACCTTTAATGCACCTTCATTAATATCTTCTCTAAGCTCTTTTCCTGCTTTTGGTGCAAGCATTAATGCTAAACCAGCTCCAACTGCTGCTCCCAGTATCGTACCAATTAAAAAATCTTTACTATTCACATTATCACTCATGTAAATTCCTCCCCTAATATCTATTTAGATTTGCTTTTCTTCCATAAATCGACCATTGCCGCTCCCCATTTCACAGCCTGGGATGCTTGGTCTTTATTTCGGTAAGCATTCTCCGTAATACTAGTTGAAAGCTGACGAAGTGAACTATTAAAGTCCTTTATCGTTTCTCCAATACCCTTTGCTCCATCAAAGATACCATCTAGCTTCGATGTTTTTTGATTAACATCCTCTGCTAATTGATTTGTCTTCTTTAATAGTTCGGTTGTTTCAGAAGTTATTCCTTCCATTTGCTTTTCTAAACCTTCTAACGTATTAGCGACATTGTTTAAGGTGCGTTGTGTTGCTTTCAAAGTGATTGCCAAATAAATAACCAGAACGGCAAAAGCAACAGCCGCAATGATTGCAGAAATGTATAAAAGACTTTCCATATAAGATAACAGCTCCTTCTCTATTCTATTTATTGCTATGTGGAAAGTATAGCTTGCTCACATGTAAATCCCAAAGTTAACGATTCTTTTTATTATTTACCCTCGTTTTTGTTCGTTAAACATAACCTATGTTAGTATGCCTCAAAAAGTAAGGTAACTATGTACTAATTTCGACAAAGACTAAAAAAATCCTGCATCATTTTAGAACTTTATATCTTAATTATAACAAAAAGAGTCTATGATTTTCATTACTAGACTCTTTTGTTTCATCTATTGGTTAAATTAAACTTGTGAGATGTTGGTTTCATACGCTTGCTGAAATTTTTGAATGTCTCCAGCACCCATAAAGATTAAAATATGATCTGTATGGCTGGACAATGTATCGATATTTTCCATCGTAAGGATATTACTATGGTGAACAAGCTTTTGTAAATCATGAATTGTTAGCTGTCCACTTTCTTCTCTTGCAGATGCAAATATGTCACATAAATAAACATGATCGGCTAGATTAAGACTATCTGCAAACTCCTGTAAAAACGTTTTTGTTCTTGTAAATGTATGTGGTTGAAAAATAGCGACAATCTCTTTTTCTGGATATTTTTTTCGAGCTGAATCAATCGTCGCCGTAATCTCCTTTGGATGATGCGCATAGTCGTCAATCAAAATTTGATTGCCTATTTTTTTCTCTGAGAAGCGACGCTTTACACCTTGAAAGGAGTATATATGCTTGATTATATCTGTGTCAATACCTTCGTAATGACAAATTGCGATTACAGCTAAAGCATTAAGTACATGATGATCCCCGTACATTGGTATCGTAAACGTATCATAATACGTATTGCGAACATATACTTCAAAGGAAGTCCCATTTCCGGTTTGCATCACATTTTGCGCTTGAAAATCGTTTGTAGGTAAAAATCCATAATAAACAACCGGAACCTTTGCCTGGATTTGCTGTAATTGTTCATCATCCCCACATGCAATTATTCCTTTTTTTACCTTATCAGCCATGGACTGAAATGCATCAAATACATCATTAATACTTGAGAAATAATCTGGATGATCAAAATCAATATTTGTCATAATAGCATAATCCGGTTCATACTTTAAAAAATGCCTTCTATATTCACATGCTTCAAAAACGAAATATTTACTATCCACATGGCCCTTTCCAGTACCATCTCCGATTAAATAGGAAATTGGAAATGCATGATCTAGCACATGGGCAAGTAAACCGGTTGTAGATGTTTTTCCATGAGCACCTGTAACAGCAATACTTGTATATTGCTTTAACCATTCCCCTAAAAATTCATGATAACGGTAAAAGGTTACTCCACGTTCTTTCGCAGCCTTTATCTCAACATGATTATCAGGAAACGCATTACCCGCTATAACGGTGTAGTCATCCTTGATGTTTTCTTCTGAGAAAGGGTAAATCGGAATGTTCTTTGCCTCTATTGCTTCTTGCGTAAAAAAACGTTTCTCCACATCCGAGCCTTGAACGGTTTCACCTGAATCATGAAGTATTTGGGCAAGTGCACTCATTCCCGTTCCCTTAATACCAATAAAATGGTAAGTTGTCATATAAAAGAACCTCCAAATATATATGTAGGAAAAATATCTTTTTCCCAATATCAATTAACCTAGGTGAATAATTCACCAATATCGATAATTATAGCAAAAGATAACAAGGAGCGAAACTGCTTTTTATTCCCGAAGAATAAGACCGTTTACATTGTTTGTTTATGATACTCTACCTTTTCCAGTCGCGGATTAGGACGAAAACGTCTTCCTTCCTTGGCGGATGGTGTTCCATTTAATAAGACATTATCACCAGTAAAGCCAATGTTAATTTTCAACAGACTTCCACCAACTCCATACATATCAACAGGAACTCCGAGGTTCTCAAAATGACGAATTCGCTCTTCTACAAACCCACCACTAACAACAATTTTCACGTGCTGATAGCCTTCCTCATCTAATGCCTTTCTTAAAGCAAATACAAGCTCTGGATTTACCCCGCGCGGATCAAAGGTTCCCATTAAATGATGGTTTCGTAAAAAGTATTTATCCACCAATGTTCTGGATGTATCGATGCGTACACCTTTTAAATCCTTCCCGAATTGGCGTGCTACCTTTAACGAATCAGTAATTGCATCATTATTATAGTCAACAAGCGCAACTAAATCATCCTCAGGATACATTTCATGATATGCTCTTGAAGCAGCAACAACATCCCCGCGGAACATTTGAATAAGTGCATGAGGCATTGTCCCCATACCTTCCTTTCCCCACCACTCATTCATAGCATGGGTCGCCTGTGCAGTAGAGCCACCTATAAATGCTGCATAACCATCTCCTGCTTGCTGTGTATAATGATCATCTCTATCTCCCATAAAAATAACTGGTTTTTGCTTACCAGAAGATCTAGCCGCTTTCACTACATTATATACATTTGTAGCGACTGATGTTCTCCTAGCTAGTATGCCATCGATTATCCCCTCTAAAAAACCAAATTGCTGATAAGCACCCGATATCGTTAATACAGATTCATATGGCTTGATTTTATCGCCATCCTTCAACGAATATATTTGCAATGTTTCTGGATTTTCTGCAAATGTATGAACGAGTGCAATAGCTTCATCTGTTCCACAAAGCACCGCTTCATCCTTTTGAAAAAACTGCATCGTCACATAATTATCAGGAAGCTTCTTTTCTGCAATTTCTTTTGTTTTTAAAAAATATACTGCCGAGAACCATCCCTCACTAATCCGTTTATCGAATTTGAACGTACGGTTGGTTAAACGATCTATTTTCCCTTTTAGTTTTTCTTCAATTTCTTTCATGACTTTCTCCCTTGATACTATTTTTTATAGTCCATCTATACTATCATATAAAAACGTCTCCAATTAAACAAGTTAAGTACGTTGCTTAATCCATATTATCCTGCCACTCTTCCAGTTGTGTTTGCGTAATTAGAACATCCCGTGGCTTACTTCCGTTTTGACCTGAGATGATGCCTTTTGACTCCAACGCATCAATTAATCTTGCTGCTCGATTATAGCCAATTTTAAATTGTCTTTGCAATAAAGAAGTACTTGCACTATTATGTGCCATTACAAATTGAATCGCTTCCTGAAGAAGTTCATCCTCTTCTTCGTCAACAGATAGCTGTTGTAGCAATGTCTCCTGCTCAAATAAATAATTAGGAGGAGCAATATTTCGCACATAGTCTGTCACACGTTCAATTTCATCATCTGATACAAATGGTCCCTGAAGGCGAATGCTTTTTCCAGCTCCATTTTCGACAAATAACATATCCCCTCTACCGAGCAGTTTTTCTGCACCAGCGCTATCAATTATTGTTCGCGAATCAACCTGTGAAGATACACTAAATGCAATCCTCGTCGGTATATTTGCCTTAATTAAGCCTGTAATTACATCTACGGACGGTCGTTGTGTCGCTAATAATAAATGAATCCCACATGCACGTGCTTTTTGCGCAATTCGACAGATCGCATCCTCCACATCCTGCGGAGATACCATCATTAAATCTGCTAATTCATCAATGATAATTACAATATAAGGCATTTTTTCATCAAGTCGATTTTGTTGCTCCATTTTTTGATTTAATCGCTTAATATCTCGTACACCTTCCTGAACAAAACGATCATACCGCTCTTCCATCTCATTCACAGCCCATTTTAACGCTGCTGTTGCAGCCTTTACATCTGTGATGACTGGAGAAATTAAGTGAGGGATACCATTATAAGGTGCAAGCTCAACCATTTTTGGATCAATAAGAATAAATTTAACTTCTTCATGGTTTGCTTTATAAAGCAAACTAAGCAAAATCGTATTAATACAAACACTTTTACCTGAACCAGTAGCTCCCGCTATCATTCCATGTGGCATCTTTTGAATATTCGTTACGATCGGTGAACCGTCGATATTGAGGCCTAATGCAATCGTTAACGGAGAGGTACTTGATTTAAATTGTTCTGTTTCCAAAATTTCTTGTAATCCTACCATGCTTGCCTGTGGATTAGGCACTTCGATTCCAATTGTATTTTTCCCCGGAATTGGTGCTTCAATACGGATATCCCGTGCTGACATATTCAGCTTCAAATCGTCACTTAAGTTCTTTACTTTACTTACTTTAACACCCATTTCAGGTTGAACCTCAAATCTAGTGACAGCAGGACCTTGCGTTGCATTCACCACTCTTGCACGTACATTAAAATGCTTTAACGTTTTCTCAAGCAGTTGCTGCTGCTCCTCCACCCATATCGAATTTTCGTTCCCTTTTACTTCTGGATCATCTAATAAATGAAGTGGAACGGATGCTGACGATTCCTTATTTTGCTCTATCTTCTTTATGTCTCTTTTATCCTGTAAACGCTTTTTATCTTTTGGTGTCATCATGACATTATAAGGAACAGAAGAAGTATTATTACTTGCTACCACACTAGTATTTGAATATGGCTTTTGTTTTGATTTCTGTTTATCCACTTCTAGCTGATTCGGTTCCGTTTTTTGCTCTTTCCAATTATCTTCAGCGAAAGAATAATCGGTATCTTGTTTAGGAACTGAAGTAGAAATGTCTACTTGCTCCTCCGTATTTACTGTAGCTGCAGGTTGGTCCTTAAATAAAGGTTGTTCCTGCTGCTTATTCTCTTCGATTAGTGTTTCACTTTCTTTTTTGTCCAAATATTGCTGTTTTCTCATAAATGCCGGTACATTTTCTAGTTCTTCTTTCTGACTGGCTCTACGAGGATGAAAGCCGTAAATCGGAGAAGGAACATTTGTTGGTTGAAACGGCTTTTTTTCATCCTTAACTCGACGATAATTATTGTCTTTTACTTCATTGTTAATTTTATGATCATACTCTCTCGTCTTCTTTGCCCGACGCTGATATGCTGGAATTTCAGTTGGATTCACTTTTTCAGTCGAATCCGGGATTACCGGAAATCGAAAAGGAGTCTCTTTTGGATATTGATAAGCTATCTTTGCTTCTACTTCAGTTGATTGAACCGAGCCGATAGGATATTGTGGTTTTTTCGTTTCTATATCATCAACCTCTACTTCTACCTCTACTTCCTTCCAAATAAAGTGTTCTATCTTTTTCTTCCACTTATCCCACATATATGTTCACTCATTTCCTTGAATTCATTTCTAGCTAATATTCTACCAGTTTTATACCTTCTTTTGCAGGATTCTTGGTAAATATTCGCAATCGATGTTCTCCCTTTATATCGGTAGATGCGTGCAACCTTATAAATAAAGCAACCCATGTCTGAAGACCTGGGCTGCTTTATATTATAAAAAGCTTGAGAAACTAGACCTGAAAGGCGTCACCAATCTCATGCGTATCCTCTAATACGTAAATTCCTTTTTCTTGCGGTGCATTCGGCAAGCCAAGCTCTTTTTGCGAGCATATCATACCATTCGAAGGAACACCACGTAATTCTGTCGGTTTTATTCGTAATCCACTAGGCATCGTTGCTCCAACCTTGGCAACTACAACTTTTTGTCCTTTGTCCACATTTGGAGCGCCACAAACAATTTGTAATGTTTCTGTGCCTACATCAACTTGGCACACGCTAAGCTTATCTGCATTTTCATGGGCTTCTTTATTTAACACATAACCAACAACAAACGTCGGGCTTAAATCGAAGTCAAGCTCATCTTGAAGCTGATGCGTTTGAAATAACTTTTCCAGCTCCATTAAAAGCTGCTCATTCATTGTTATCCGACCAGTTGAATGAAGCTGCAAATGCTTCGATGCTTCCAAAATATTATAGCCTAATCGTTCTCCATGATTGTCGGTAATTTTAACAATTGGTCCGTATATTTCATGCTTTATTTCATACCTATTTCCTTCTTTTAATGGGATAATAAGCACATCTCCAATACCATTCGGATTATAAAAAACATCCATTCAACTCACTCATTTCTAAGTTATTTTTCTGGGCGGTTTTTAGCCAAAATAAAAATAGGGGTCAATTTTTTATCCTCATAAACAAAAGATAACGATGTAACCGGAATTCGTCCTTCTGCAAAAAATTTCATCGTCATTTGAGCAAGAATATCATAACCCATTTTATTTTGTATATCTGCGATTATAAAAACATCCTGATGCGGAACAGATAAGGCTAGTTCACCCTTACTATTTGCTTTCATTTCCTCTAGAAATGCCTCATTCAGTATGCGACTTGCATCATATCCATCCTGCATAGCAACAAAGTAAAAATCATTATCCGCAACTGTATCCTTTTTCACATCATTTCGTAATGAACGTAAATTAAAGGTCGCTATTTCATCGATATGAGCCGCTGTCCAGCCTTCTTGTTTTAGTAAAGGTGCATCAATTAATCGATACGATTTACCTAAATCGAGCGCATAATAAACACGTGTTTCCGCGGTATGCTCCTTGTAAATGAGCGCTTCTCCTGCCTTAGTTTTCGTTGGAAAGGAAGCGGCTCGGATTACAGGATAGATATTTTTTTCCATTCCTTGTAAGGAATAAGTTTGATTCATAATGCGCAAGGATTCCTCAATATGCTCCTTTAGTTCTTCAATTGCTACCTCTCCACGAGCATTAAATTTAGCTACAACATTTGGAAGAGTTATCGTTACGCCCTGCTTCGTATCTTTCCATTCTATCCGGAATGTATCATTGTTCCGATCATATGACGTCTGATAATTCGGGTTGGAAAGCTGCTGCTCTAGTATGTTCTTCAATTTAATACTAGTCATCTTCATCGCTTTTCCTCCTCGTCTCTAGCAAGCATTACGCAAATAGATCTTCTAAAAATTGTTCAATTTCTTCTTTTGTCTTTCGATTCTTGCTTACAAATCTACCAGCTTCCTGCCCTTTATGCATGGCAATAAAGCTTGGTATACCAAATACATCTAGTTCTTGGCAAAGCTCAATAAATTGATCTCGATTTATCATTACAAAGGTATAATCCGAAAATCTATCTTCTAATTCAGGTAAGATTGGCTCTATTACGCGACAATCTGGACACCAATCTGCCGTGAATAAAAGAACTACCTTATCTTTGCTTATCAATTCATTATACTGTTCCATTGTTTCTAATAATTGCATCTTATCAACTCCCAATTCTTATAATAGCTTTGTTTTTCTTTACTTTCAATGATGTTGTTTAATTCGCTATACACTCCATAGGAATAAAAAAGCTATCCAAAATTAATATGGATAGCTACTATTCATTCATTTTGGAACGCTAGTGAGAGTGCTATTTTCATTAATTCCCTTGCATCATTTTCCAAGTTTGTCTTTGGTGTAAAAGTCGTTATTTTTACACCGCCTACTCCAACTTGCAGCTCATAATGATTTTCCTCATCTGGAACAATTCGAATATAACCGAATTTTTCTTTATCTTGAAATGATTCGATAAGAAGTGCATCTTCATTACGTGCCGCTGCAGTATAGTTCAGCTCACTGTCCGCTGATTCTAATCCGTTATTAAAAATAAGGAATGTTTGCTCTTTATTCTCTAAAATAATATTGTTTTTATCTTGTTCCGTTACATGAAAACCTTTTGGTAGATAAAAAGGCAAATCTGCTTTCTCACTATTTTCACCCTCATTTGCTGCATTTTTGAAGGTGCGTTCTGCTATTTTTCGTGCATCCTGAATGATTGTCTTTTCTGATTTATATTCTGATATTGTCAGCCCTACAATAAATATTACTAAAGCAAGAATGACTAATAATGTTGGTCGCTTCAATTTGCTTCCCCCTACTTAAGGCCTATTATGTCCATTTATATCTTACTAGAAATCATAAAATTTGCAAGGAGAACGTTTGAAACGCTTTAATTTTTGTTGTGTTTTGATTAATATGGAGGTGAGAGATTTTTAAATGGAGGGAATTACATGGAGTTAACCGTTTATCTAGCAGGACAAATTCATGACAACTGGCGTGAGGAAGTTGCACAGAAAGCGAAAGAAAAGAGTCTACCACTTACGTTTGTAGCTCCACAAACAAATCATGATCGTTCTGATAATGTTGGTGAAGATATCCTAGGACAACAACCGAACAAACTCTTTAAAGACGATGCAGCTTCAAGTATAAATAATTTACGAACACAAGTATTAATGCAAAAAGCAGACATTGTAATTGCACTCTTTGGTGAAAAATACAAGCAATGGAATACAGCAATGGATGCCAGTGCTGCAATTGCGATGAACAAACCGACGATTATAGTTCGTCCTGAATCTCTTATTCATCCTTTAAAAGAGCTTTCTAATAAAGCAAATGTAACTGTTGAAACCGTCGATCAAGCTTTAGATGTGTTAGCTTATATTTTTGAATAAACAAACAGGGCTATCCTATCTGTCAAATAATTGACTTTAGGATAGCCTTCTTATTTCGTTCTATTTTATTATTTCATGTATTCCCATTGGCCACGAAGAATTTTCACAACATGTTCAAACATATCACTTCTGGTGATATGACCATTGGTAAATATCCCAATAGCTCCTTCTTGTTTTCGAACATCCTTCTTTTGAACATAAGCATCCATTATATCGCCGAGTTCTTCTCCTACATCTAATTGGCTCTTAATTTTCTTTGGCAACGGAATTTTTGCTCCACTTGCTGTATAAATCCGACTGTCTGGTGTCACCAATGCACCCCAATTACATAGGTACATTTCGTCATCCATTCTCATGACACCACCTTCAAGTCCGATTCCGATGAAAGGTGGATTCACATTGCTGCATTGTTTTGCTCGATTCACAGCGCCAAGCTTTGTTTCATGATCTGAAAACGGCTGTGCAGCAACATGCGAAGGAACATCCATTCCAATAACCTCTGCCTCTGGAAAAACTTGTGCTACTGCTTTTATTTTTGCTGGGTTTTTCGAACCAACTCTAATTTGCATAATACCCTCCAACATCTTTCCAAAGCTTTTAAGCTACAGAAAACTAGCTATTTGCTCTTATTAAATCAACCGTATTTTGATCCGTAGATTTGACAAGCTTTACAATTAATTCTTTTGCGGCAGCGTAGTCATCCACATGAATAATAGATGCTGATGTGTGAATGTATCGTGAACATATACCCACTACTGCAGAAGGTACGCCATTTCCAGTTAGATGAACACGACCAGCATCAGTGCCACCCTGAGAAATAAAATACTGATAAGGAATGTTGTTCGATTCAGCTGTATCCAGAACAAAGTCCCTTATTCCTTTATGCGTAATCATAGAACGATCAAAAATTCGAAGCAATGCTCCTTTTCCTAATTGACCAAATTCCTTTTTATCACCAGACATATCATTAGCTGGTGAAGCATCTAACGCATAAAATATATCCGGTTTGATCATATTTGCCGCAACCTGTGCACCACGTAATCCTACTTCTTCTTGTACGGTTGCACCAGAATATAATTCGTTTGGAAGTGTTTCATTTGCTACTTCTTTGAGCAATTCAATGGCTAACCCACAGCCATACCGATTATCCCATGCTTTAGCAAGGATTTTTTTAGGATTTGCCATTGGTGTAAATGGACAAATCGGAACGACAGTTTGACCTGGCTTAATTCCAATTTTTTCTGCATCTTCCTTATCATCGGCTCCGATATCAATGAGCATATGTTTAATTTCCATCGGCTTCTTACGCTGCTCATCCGTTAAATTATGCGGAGGAATAGAACCGATAACACCAGTTACTGGTCCCTTTTCCGTCAATATTTGAACCCGTTGGGCTAATAGAACTTGATTCCACCAGCCTCCAAGTGGCTGAAAACGTAGCATGCCATTTTCTGTGATTTTGGTCACCATAAAGCCTACTTCATCCATATGTCCAGCAACCATTACCTTTGGACCCGTTCCTTTTTTAACCCCAAAGACTCCACCGAGGTTATCGTGAATTAATTCATCTGCGTATTTTTCTAATTGCGATTCCATAAAAGTGCGTACAAGTTTTTCATTTCCTGGGGCACCATGAAGCTCTGTTAATGTTTTAAATAATTCCATCGTATCGTGTTTCATTCGTTCTCGTCACCTCTTCAAATATGTAATATATTTAGTATAACGGATATCTCCATATTTTTTCTACAAATCGTCTTGATTCCATTCAATAATATTTTCTATTTGCACGCACATCATGTATACTAAAAAATAGAAGTAACAATTGTTACCAACGTGTATTTATGAAAAATTAATAAAGCTAAAATTACTTTGCAAGAGGTGAAATGATGAGTAGAAAAAAAGTTATTCTTGCTGCAGGTCTTGGTGTTGCAGCTGGATACTTAGCAAAAAGACAAATGGATCAGCTACAAAAAATCACACCAGAGAAAGCATTAAAAAATGCGAAAGATACATTTAAAAAACAAGGTCCAATAAGTGGTTCATGGATTTATATGAAGCCAGAGGAAGTAGAAAAAAACGGGTTAATTTACGAAGCTTATCGTGGCGGAGTTACTAGAAACATCGATGGAGAAAATAAGCAGTTTGAATTTTACGTAGACACAGAAACGGGAGCGGTCATTGATTCGATTGAAACAACATAACCGTTAGCTATATTATTTCCTTGGAAATAAAAGGGTAAGCTCGATGATTATGAGCTTACCTTTATTTTTTTCAATTAGCTATTTTCTTTTTTATAACCCGATTCATTACTTTCTGGATAAGCATAGCGTTGTCTTTCGACCGCATCTATCTTTTTACCACTCTCATCAAATTTAATGGCTCGATAGTATGCATCGTGATAAAACGTATACCACGCATTTTTTTCATAGCCAAATTGCATCCATTTCTCCTTTTCATGTACCGAATCCACCGGATAATCATCATAAGCCAGTGCCCAAAGCTTGTTTTGATGTCCATGTGTAGGCATAATATCCGCCATATGGATAAAACAATCCGCACCATCCTCAAATACGATAATGCAATGCCCATTACTATGACCACCTGTATGAATCATTCGTAAACCGGGAACAATTTCTAACTCCTTATCAAACGTTTTGACCTGCGAAATAATCGGCTTCCAATTCATTTCCCAGTACGTATTGATCGATCGAATATTTGGATGCTGCATTTCTTTCCATTCGATAGCAGAAGTATAAATAACTGCATTTTGAAAAACCGGCTCATAGTTATGCTCATCAACAGGTTTTGTCAGTCCACACGCATGATCAAAGTGAAGATGCGTCATTAAGACAATGTCAATATCTGCGACAGTCAATCCATGTGCTGCTAGCGACTTTTCAATCGCAGATTCCTCACGCACTCCAAAGTTTCGCACTTGCTTTGCTGTTAATTTAGCATTTCCCATCCCTGAATCAATTAATATCCGTTTTCCATCAACTAATAAAAGAATAGGGTCTGTACGTAATTCGATTTGATTTTGTTCATTAACAGGATATTTTTTGCTCCATAATGCTTTTGGCACTACTCCAAACATCGCACCTCCATCCAAAAAGTTAACTCCCCCTTGAAGCCAAGATAACGAAGCTCTGCCAACTTGCAAGTTTTCCAATTCAATCTCCCCCCATTATGTATATTAAGAACAGGAAATGTTCTTTTTTTAGAATTGTTTCCAAAAACACCTTTAAAAATAGTTTACCGAATACCTTCTCCGCTTGCAAACGCTCTCATTCATTTTATATAAAGAGAAAAGCCTTGATTAGAGAATCAAGGCTTCTTATTTCTTAAACGATGCTTTACAGCGATAAATAGGTTGTCCTTTCGCTGAAAATTTCGCTTCGTATTCCGTTTGAATATTCGTAGGATCTGCTTCTTGATGCAAATTCAAATTTACTTCCGTTAATTTCATACCATACTGTGAAAAACTAACTAGAGAATATTCAAATAACCCTTGATTATCTGTCTTCATAATTAGTTGTCCATCTGTTTCCACTATATGTTGATATTTATCTAAAAACGTGTGATAAGTTAACCTTCTTTTTTCATGACGATTTTTTGGCCATGGATCGGAAAAATTCAAATAAATCGTGGAAATCTCGTTTTCATTAAACACTTCTGCGATGTTTTCAGCATTTTCATTTAAAAGCACGATGTTTTTTTGTTCCGTGTCTAATACCTTTTGAGCGGCAGTTACAATGACGCTTTTTGCTAATTCGATACCAATAAAATTCACATCTGGGTATTGCTTAGCCATACCACAAAGAAATTGCCCTTTACCGGTTCCTATTTCAACATGAATCGGATTCGTATTTCCAAAAAGCTGCTGCCACTTTCCTTTATGATTAGTCGGATCTGCAATAATTAGTTCGTGATGTTCTTTTATAAAATCATCTGCCCAAGGCTTATTTCGTTGTCGCACTTTACTCACTCTTTCCTTCTATACGTTATATTCTTTATACATAATTTCTAATAATAAACAAAAACTATTCCTAGAGGTGATTCCATGACATTAAATACGAGCCATTTACTTACATTATTAAGCGATATTCTGGATGAACACCAAACAGATTTAAATGGGGAAGTAGCCGAATATCAGCAAATTAAACGTCTTGTAAAAACAATGATTGCACAAAATCATATTACAGATGAACAGCTTCAACAAATGCTGCCAGAAATATATAATTACGGCATCAAAGGAGAAACTGTTCAAAATATGCAAGAGCACATCGATTCAAATAAAAACAATATCGAACAATGGTTACAAACGATTGATCGCATTAACCTCGAATAGTTTTTGCTACAAGTTCATTTAACTCTCTAAGATTTTCTAATCGTTTCGTTGCTCGATTTGCTTCGTTCCGTTCAATATGAAATGCAAAATAATTTAACGTATCGACAATGATATACCAATACATTCGTTCAATCATTTGATGATCACTTTTAGCCCCGTACGTTTGAAGCCATGTTTTCCATTCTTCTGATGGAATGTACCATTTTAAAATCATCCCATAATCAATTATCGGATCAGCAATCATTGCGTTATCCCAATCAATTAAATAAAGCTGATTATCCTCTGTTTGCAAAATATTATGATGATCAATATCTCCATGGCAAACGACAAGCTCTTTGTTGGTTGTTGCGGGCATTAGATGCTCCAAATGCGTAAGAGCTTCCTTTACCTCCATATATTCATTTGCAAGCTGTAAAGCGGACAAACGCTTTATAACTTGTTGCAATCTTGTTTCAGCAGTTATCGGTCGCTTTCCTAAGCGCATTAACATATAAAGCAATTCAGAGGAATGATGGATTTTTCGCAGCAACTTAGCTACCTGGTGGTTCTTCATTTCTTCAGGTTGAAGCTGTCTTCCCTCAAGCCATTCTTGAGCGGTGACAACATCTCCGTTTTCCATCCGCTTCGTCCAAACAAGCTTCGGTACAATGCCTTCTGCAGACAAAACAGCTAGAAAAGGAGAAGAGTTTCTTTTAAGAAAAAGACGTCTGCCATCTTTTTCTGCAAGGTACGCATCTCCGGTTAATCCACCTGCTTCTGTAACTGTCCATTCTTTACTCAATACCTTTTTAAACCAATCCACCGTGCATTCCTCAAATCTATAATCATAATCATTCTCTAAAAAACAAACATGTAAATAGATTATCTAAAATCAAATTACTTTGCAACATTAGAAAGCTTCTTTCCACCATTTGTTCCTAAAATAATAATTGGTAATTGTTGCTTTTTAATTTTACATGTTTGAAATGTACTCGTTTCACCATCTATTTGAACAAACTTCTCTTGCTTTGTTTTCAGTACTATTTGCTTTGCTCTAACAATTTCTACTTCCTTAAATCGAGTATGTCCTCCCCAAAAAACGGTAATAAACAAACCGAGAACCTTCCATTTTGAAATAGAATGAAGCAATAAAATCGTTACATAATCTTTTTCTACCGTAGCACTTGGATTTATTTTCATACCACCACCATAATATGGATGGTTGGAAACCGTTGTCATCCACAGCTGATCAATGGTACGTTTCTCATTATCAATTTCCAACTCGATTGAAAAAGGCTGAAAGCGAAATAGTGTATATAAAAGTGCAAAAACATAACTCAGCTTTCCAACTCGAATGACGTTGAATATTCGTTTTAATGATCCGCTGTTCGCTCGATGCGTTACCTCTGCATCAAATCCAAAGCCAATACTATTAACAAAGTGACGTCTTTTATCTTGTAAATAATAATCTCCAAGCCAATAAGTAGAAATTCCATCACCACTTACAATTTTCTGAAACAATGCTACCGGATCCCCTTGAATTTCTGCCCCTCTCGCGAAATCATTTCCTGAACCAGCAGGAATGTAAGCGAAAGGATAACGATTCGTCCCTAAACCATTAATTGCTTCATAAAAGGTCCCATCCCCACCAATAACGATAACTGTGTGAATATCTGCGTCATTATATGTATGCAATTTACGAACAATCTCAGTCGCATGTCCTTGATATTCTGTTTTATAGCACTTACTCGAAACGAGCTGAAAGGCACTTGTTTTTTTTATTTCTTCAAAAACCTTTAACCCTCTTCCATTCCCAGCAATTGGATTAACAATAATAATATACATTTAGTTTAGACCTCATCCACAAACGTAAAGGTAGATGTATCCTCTTCCCATTCTGGACGTTTCACAGAGGAGGTTTCACATTGTTTTAACAGCGCATCGGCTGCTTTTAATTGGCGATTCTTTAGTGGTGATTGCAGTGACCTTTTTTCTTGAAACCATTTATCGAATTCGCGTGTACCAACTATCCTTGTCTGAAAGGGTTCGTTTGAAAATATAATCTGGTGCTTTCGAGATAATACCGTCTTCGAAACAGAAAATTCAACGTCATTGGATTTTAAAATACTTCTTACTATTTTCTCAGTTCGTTTCAGAGCAATAACCGGATTTAATATTTTTGTGTTTTTATGCTTTCCTTCGATAAACCATGTTCGTTCATCACTAGCCATAATAGTAGCATCCTCTGATAAACCTTCTAATAAATAGACGATTTCAATGCCAACAGGAGTGATTAAGATTATTTCGGTTTCCATAGGGGCTTTTTTAATATTAAAAATTGGGTAGTACATAATTAAATAATTATCTGGAAAGCGTTGTAAGAAAAATGCAAGTGTAGAATCCATCCTATATTTTGTTTCAAAAAAAGATACATCTGTTACAGTAGAAGTAGCCCATTTGAGTTGAAAGGGATAAAGTTTATTTAAAAAATATTGCTTTAACTCCATTTCAGACCTTGGCAAAGTATCCGTATGCTCCTGTATCTCTGGTTGATTTTGATCCGAATCTCTTCTCAAAAATTTTAACCAACGCGGAATTTTACTATCTGCTTCCTCTTCATTATCAAAGGCTTCTACTTGTGATGGGTTACTCCAAATATGATAGAGCTTATTCCAATTTTCCTGCTTTAACCGAATGAATTGAGTGGAATACCGATAAATATCCCATTCATACCTCGTAATATAATTTTGTAATTTAATTAATTGAGCCATTTTAAACACCACCATTTAAGTTAAATCGATGCATCACTTCATATTTTGGTTGTTTCAAAGGATGTATTTTATAAATTACAATTTCTTGAACGTGAACGTGCGCATGGATGGCAGTATGATAGGACGTCACAAGCTGTTGAACAGTTGATAAAGGAGGACCGGCCCACTTCTTTCCTAGGGTAATATGCGGACGGAAGGGACGACTCTCTTTAGTAAATCCTGCTTGTTCCACAGCAACCTCTACGTTCTGATAGAGATTTTCCAAGCTTTCCGAAGTCTCTACTCTAGCCCATAATACGCGTGGCTGCGCTTCTTTTCCAAACGTACCTGTTCCTTTAATCGTAATCGAAAATGGATCCGATTGCTTTATTACCTCAAGCTCTGCAAGCAACAATTTCATTTTTTCCTGAGAAACTGCCCCAAGAAATTTAACTGTAATATGAAAATCTTCTCGATAGGTCCATTGCTTATATGGCATCTGTTTTTTAAAATATGCTTGTTGATCTGCAAGCATGTCTTTAACGTTTGATGGTAAAAGAAGTGCGATAAAATAATGAGCGGTTGACTGCATAGTAGATGGTCCTCCCTTTTACAACTACAATGAGTGACAATAAGCAATCTCTGCTTCATTTAACTCACGGTAATGTCCGAGTGGCAGAGAAGGATCTAGTGTTAGCTTCCCCATCGAAACTCTTTTTAAATATATGACACGTTTTTCAACGGAACGAAACATTCGTTTAATTTGATGGAACTTACCTTCCGTAATTGTTATTTCAACTTCCGATTCTTCGTCACTTTTCAATATCTTTAAACGCGCAGGCTTTGTTTTATACCCATCTTCTAATACGATACCGTTCTTAAATTTATCTACATCTTCAATCGTTACTTTCCCTTGAATGGTCGCAATATATGTTTTTCCTACATCCTTTTTAGGTGATAAGAGTCGATGCGCAAGCTGCCCATCATTAGTTAGGAGAAGTAATCCTTCCGTATTTTTATCCAATCTCCCAACTGGAAAAGGTTTAAACCGCTGCATGGATGACGGTAATAAATCAATCACTGTTCGGGCTTCATCATCCACTGTCGCAGAAATAACCCCCTGCGGCTTATTCAACATAAGATATATATTTTTTTGATAGCTCACAGACTGCCCATCTACTTTTATATCGTCAACATTGGGCTCAACATGAAGCTTACCATCGGTTATTATCAATGAATTAACGGTTACTAAGCGCTTTTTGAGTAAAGTCTTAACTTCCTTTCTACTCCCGTAGCCTGTGTTTGCTAATAGCTTGTCTAATCGCAAGGAATTACCTCCCTCATCTTCGAAACACTTTATCTAAAATACGTACCCGATTTCCAAGTACTCTTTCTAACAGAGTAGAGGCGTAACCAAGCCATAGATAAACCACGCCTCCAACACTAACACCGATCATGAGCATTATTACAGCAGCTGTTCGCGATTCCTCATAAGGAAGGAGCATACCGAATAAAAACTTTGTAGCTACAATTGCAATAAACATGATTGCTGAAAAAATAAGTACAAGTAGCGTTCGCTTAAAGGTTTGACGATAAGAAAAATGGATGGACTTCTTAATTCGCCATAAATTTAATACAACCGCTGTTCCAGATGCTAATGCAGTTCCAAAGATTGCTCCCTTAGCACTAAACAAGTGGATCAGTGGAATATTAAATAAGATTTTCACAAAAAGCCCTGCCAGTAAACTAATCACTGCAAAATGCTGTTGATTTATTCCTTGTAAAATAGACGAAGTCACTGTAAACAAGGCCAGTATTAATGCAATTGGTGCATACCAGGCCAGTAAGGATCCAGTTAAAGCGATATGGTTCATACCATATAATGCACCGTACGCTGGATAGGATAGCGCTGCTAAACCTACTGCAGCTGGAATAACAAGTACAGAAATAATTTGTAGCGCCTGATTAATTTGTTTAAAAAGAAGTTCTTTCCTATTTTGCGTAAATGTATCAGTTAACGCTGGTAAAATGGCTAAAGAAAGTCCTGTTGCAATCGTTACTGGTATGATTACAAGCTTGTGTCCATAGAAATTAATTGTTGCAAAAGCAATTTCTGAAATGTCTAGTTCACCAATTGCCATCATTCCTCGATGAAAGGTAAACTGATCGACAAGCTGGTATAAAGGTGTAGCAATTCCAACCATTACAAAAGGACCTGCATATCGGAATAACTCGATAAACATTTCCTTTGTAGAAATGTCATGTGTGTATTGCTGCTGCATCAAACTTCTTTCTATATACGGTTTTCTTTTTCGCCAATACACCCAAAGTACAACAGAGGAGGCAATAGCGCCGATAAACGTTGCAAATGTTGCAAAGCCTACAGCGAGTGGCATCGGTCCATCAACCACTTCAATAATTAGAAAGACCGCTACAAGTAAAAATACAATACGTACGATTTGTTCTGCAATTTGGGACACTGCCGTGGGCCCCATTGACTGATGCCCTTGAAAAAAACCTCTTACAATACTCATGGATGGAATAATTAACAGTGCAAAACTAACCATTTGTATTACCATCGTAACATCTTCGATTGAGTTCCCCATTTTATTATCATCAACAATAATTTGCTTGGCAATCCATTCTGCACTAAAAAACAACGTTAAAAATGCGAGGATACCTGTTATGGCCATAAGTAATAGTCCACTTCGAAACATGCGCATGCTTGTTTGATAATCACCTAATGAATTATATTTAGAAACAAATTTAGATACCGCTAACGGCACACCTACAGTTGATAAACTAATTAATATATTATATGGATTATACGCATACTGAAACAAGGCACCGCCTTGTTCTCCTACGATTTCATTAAATGGAATAACATAAATCATTCCAAGAATTTTCGATAAAAATGCTGCTCCTGATAATAGAACAGTTCCTCTAACAATATTGTTTGACATTTGGTCACCTGCGTTTTTTCTTAAATTTACTCTAAACGTTATTTTATCATATATTTTTGTATGTTGGACAAACATAATCCCGATTCCATTCGAAAATTGAGTGAATCATTCATCCATGTTAAGATACATAAGGATGAAAGGAATGAATGCACATTGAAGTATGATGTTATAGTTATTGGCGGTGGCCCTTCTGGGTTGATGGCTGCCATTGCAGCAGCAGAACACGGTGCCAAAACGCTTTTACTAGAAAAAGGAAATAAACTCGGTAACAAACTTGCTATTTCAGGCGGAGGACGCTGTAATGTGACAAACCGGTTGCCACAGGAGGAAGTCATTAAACATATCCCCGGAAATGGAAAATTTTTATACAGCGCTTTTTCTGTTTTTAATAATTATGATATTATCGATTTCTTTGAAGCACTTGGCGTAAAACTTAAAGAAGAAGATCACGGAAGAATGTTTCCAGTTTCTAATTCAGCGAAAACCGTTGTAAACGCGCTTTTAAATCGATTAGACGAATTGGGAGTTACGATCAAAACAAATACCGCCGTTCAAGCGATTCATTATGGTGAAAACGAGCATCAGGTTGTTTTACAAGCCGAAAAAATATCTACAAAAAGTATTATCATTGCAGTCGGTGGTAAGGCAGTGCCTCATACTGGATCAACTGGAGACGGATATGCATGGGCAAAAAAGGCTGGACATACAATTACTCCGCTCTTTCCTACCGAGGTTGCGTTAACATCTAACGAGGACTTCATTAAAAAGAAACAATTACAAGGACTGTCACTACGCGATGTTTCCTTAACTGTCTTAAATGCAAAAAACAAGCCGATTGTCTCGCATCAAATGGACATGATTTTCACGCATTTTGGTGTATCAGGACCTGCAGTCTTACGTTGCTCACAATTTGTTGTTAAAGAGCTATTAAAAGGAGAAAACTATGTAAAAATGGTTCTCGATGTATTACCGAATACATCTAAAGATGCGTTACAAAAAGAATTACTTACATTATGTGAGAAAAATCCACGTAAAACGATTAAAAATATATTAAAAGGAATTGTACCAGAACGATTTCTTACATTCATTTTAGCCTTAAACGATATTGAAGCAACCGATCATGCTGCTAATATATCAAAAGAATCCATTCAAAAACTCTGTAATACAATAAAACAGTTTACATTTTCCGTTCATGGCTCATTACCAATGGAAAAAGCATTTGTAACTGGTGGTGGTGTTTCTATAAAGGAAATAATGCCAAAAACAATGCAATCTAAACGAATGCCGCGCTTATTTTTTTGTGGAGAAATCCTCGATATCCACGGATATACCGGCGGCTATAACATTACCTCTGCCTTAGTAACCGGCAGATTGGCTGGTATGAATGCTGCTTTAGCTGGCATATGATTCCTGTAATTATTTTTCTGTATTAAGCCACGCTATTAATGCCTGGGATAAAACAGAAAGGATGATAAAATGCAAAAAAATAATGGAGTTTGGTTGCCACTAATTGCCTCCGTTGGAGTTGGCGCAGCAACATTCTATACCATGACAAAGAATAATCAAGGAATAGGTCAAACGATGCAAAAAATGATTCCTTTCGTTTCACAAATGACTGGTTCTTCTGGAACAGGAGATACACAAACCCTAGGCCCACACGGAATGAGTTAAATTGTTAGAAGCGTGTTAATGCACGCTTCTTTCTTTTATTATTAAATAGATGTGGTGCAAAACAAATTTAAACAAATTCAATTATGAACAGCATTTTAATTTAACCATCTTATATAAGGCAAAAGATGCTTGCACTCCCTCTCTTGCTCTAGTATAGTAGTCAATAATTAAATTGATAAGGAGAGAAAAAAATGAAGGGATTTCACCTACTTATAAGAATTGTAATTGCCATTATACTAGGTATTTTACTCGGTTCCTTTGTTCCTGAGTGGACGATTCGTATTTTTGCAACCTTTAACAGCCTTTTTGGAAATTTCTTAAGCTTTGTTATCCCCCTTATAATTCTTGGATTTATTGCTCCTGGTATTGGAACATTGGGACGAGGAGCAGGAAAATTGCTTGGTCTAACTGCGGTAATCGCTTATACATCAACGATTATTGCTGGAGTAATTGCATTTCTTGTTGCTAAAAACCTTTATCCAGCAATGCTTAAAGGACAATCACTTGAAAATTTTTCTGATCCAACTGAAAGTCTTGCTACAACTTATTTAAAGCTTGAAATGGCACCTCCAATCGGAGTCATGACAGCTTTATTACTTTCCTTTGTTATTGGATTAGGAATCGCTGCAATAAAGGGGAACACATTGCTTCATTTAATGAATGAATTTCGAGATATTATCCAATTAGTTATTGAAAAAGTAATTATTCCATTACTTCCATTTCACATTTTTGGTATTTTTGCTAATATGACATTTGCTGGTCAAGTAAGTACCATTTTAAATGTTTTTGCAAAGGTATTCATTATGATCATTATTTTACATCTATTATATTTAACATTACAATACACTGTTGCTGGATCATTGAGTAAGCAAAATCCTTTTGGCATGATAAAGAAAATGCTACCTGCATATTTCACAGCTTTAGGAACACAGTCGTCTGCTGCAACAATTCCAGTTACATTAGAAAGAACGAAGAAATTAAATGTACGCGAACGAGTCGCTGACTTTACAGTTCCACTTTTAGCTAACATTCATTTATCAGGCAGTACAATCACTCTTGTTAGCTGTGCATTAGCAGTTATGTTTTTACAAGGCGATATGGCAAGCTTTTCTAAAATCATGCCTTTTATATTAATGCTAGGAGTTACGATGATTGCCGCTCCAGGAGTGCCTGGAGGTGCCGTAATGGCTGCACTTGGACTATTGGAAACAATGCTTGGATTTGATCCAACAATGGTTTCGCTAATGATTGCGCTATACCTTGCACAAGACAGCATTGGTACTGCATGTAATGTAACAGGAGATGGTGCAATTACTTCGATTATAAACTCTTTTCGAAAAAAGAAAGATCCTGTTGAAGAAGAAATAAGAACAACTGCACAGTAAAGAAAAACTGCTGGAAATAAATTAAGTCAGGCAGTTCATCCAAGGGATGAGCAGCTTGACTTTTTTTGGTTTTCTTTCAAATTTGGTGGTGTAGCTTTCTAGCGCGAGTTTGTAAGCAAAAGGCATACAGATAACGCACATGTCATTTTTTGCATAAAAAAATGGATACGAATTTCGTATCCATTTTCTTTCGCCTGGCGGCGTCCTACTCTCACAGGGGCAATGCCCCAACTACCATCGGCGCTGAAGAGCTTAACTGCTGTGTTCGGCATGGGAACAGGTGTGACCTCTTCGCTATCGCTACCAGACAA
>NZ_JARUVL010000030.1 GCF_030137545.1 Virgibacillus sp. LDC-1
GAAAGTGGGCATATCCAGAACTGGGCAATGGTTATGAACCAACTTCTTCTTCAAGATGAATTAAAAGATAGAGTGTTAAAGTATCTTGAGTAAATTAGAACTTACACACTTTATTTGACAAACCCAATAAAATGCTATGTCGGTTTTATTTGCTTTTAAACCTAAATTCCTTTTCTTAATTAGTTGTTCAGATGATTTAAGTTATGACACTATATTTAAAAAGTAAGCCGACAAACCGACTTTTTTCTGTACCTTATTCAACTAAAGCACCAAATAGTTTAAGTGAACCTATGCACATAGTGATATTATATTAATGGGCAGTAAACTTATTATCTCTATAAGCCGTTCTGAAGCCACAGTCTGTGCTCTGTACCCTCCGTTGTACCATGTTGCATTGGAGACCATTTTTTCTACAGTTCTAAATAATATTACTCTTGACACTGCATCTTTAAAGAAATTCTCTGTAATAGCTAAATTTTCTTTCTCCTAGAGAGAACTAGGATGCCAATAGTCCTAGTTCCCCAATTTTATTATGAATTGTTGAATTTTATTATCAGTATGTTGATTCCCTATAAATTTATGCTGCCCTTTCTACAGTTTTCGTATAGAAGAAAAAAATTTTCTTTATATATTCATCCGTCAATCAATACCAAAATTGCAATACTGCTTGATTCCCTAACTGTTTTACTGTAATCAACCCCTTAATTAAAAGGTATTTCATTGGTAAAAGGACACATTATACGTTTATCAATTCACATACTATCTTGCTTCTGCTATTTTTTTAAAAGAAACTTGATATCTTGCCTTATTCGCCATACCAATCATTAAAACTAGTATTCTTCTCTTTTCCCATCTGTAACTTGAACCAGTGCTGGTATATAGTTCTATATCATTGATTTTATTTACATCTAAATCAGTACAATCTACTAAATACATTTCTTCTCCTTGATAATCTATAATAATAGGGAAAGATTGGCGTTCTTCTTTTATATCCATACTTTTAATGTTGTTTCAGAGTAATTACATAACCCTATAATCCAATCCTTTTCTGAACTATAAGTTATAGCCTTCTCTATAAAAGTTGGGTATGGATACAGTTTAAGTACATAACCTGTTATTAGTGGCTTACTATGGTATTTATTATCCTCTGTAGGGTCAATTGCATAATTAGCAAACTTATTGTAAGAATTTTCACCTTCGTGATGATTAGATAATTATGAATCCCTAAACCTGAACTAAAACGAATTTCTGATTGTATTTTTTCTATTGTTTTCATTAGCGAATTACTATCTAATACATACAAACCATATTCTTTTTGATCAGGACTTCCTTGTATATTCATCCTGCTATCTAAATTATAGTGAGATTTTACCTTTCTACTACCCCACATTTCCCATTCGGTATTTGCTAAATCCACCATAATGTCATTGGTCATTAACAAATACGGAACTTGCTTTGGCTTCACTTATAGTGAGGACTGACCCTCAACACTCATTCCACGCTTTTCCAAGCGTTCCAATCCCGTTTCGATCATTCTAGTATGAATATCCTTTTCTGCCCTCTCGGCTATTCCTCAGTATCGTTGACGTAATTAAATTTTTTCTCATATTCTTCATTACTTTATCAACGTGTACCCCCCTACTATTGAAATAGTTTTTCTTAATTTGGAATGTCGTCATAACTCGATAATAGTAAAGATCAACTAATATGCTAAATTCTTTGTCTTTCAGTTTAATTTCATAGTTAATTGCTCTCAAGTCATAGTTTTCCCTTTCCGACGTTCTATACGGAACAAAAAATCGCTTATAGATGGTAGCGAATAGTTTTTATTATCGTCTTTCCGGGTAAAAGAAACTAACAATCTAAATAACTATCTGTTTATTAATGCAAAAATAATAAGGCGGTGAAGGAAAATGAAGGATACCTTTAAAAAAGGAGTCACATTAGGATTAGGTCTTGCAGCAGCGAGTAAAGAGCATACAGAAAAAGTAATAGATGAATTGATGAAAAAAGGAGAGCTAACCAAAGAAGAATCTGATGACCTATTCAGTCAGATCAGAAAGAAAGGAGAAGAAAACCAAAACCAAATTGATCAAAAGATTCAGCAGAAGTTAAAAAAGAAGCTTGAGGAATTAGATGTTGTTACAAAAGATGATTTAAGAGCAATTGAACAGCGTTTAGACTATTTAGAAAAAC
Organism: Virgibacillus sp. LDC-1; assembly: GCF_030137545.1. Lineage (GTDB taxonomy): Bacteria > Bacillota > Bacilli > Bacillales > Amphibacillaceae > LDC-1. The sequence continues at coordinate 2,197 of NZ_JARUVL010000030.1, forward strand.
AAATGAAACGTGATAGCTAAAAATATAATATATTGCTAGAAAGCAGGGATTATCATTTTTTCGAAAATGAGGCATATGCAAAGATATCGTGAAATTGCAGTAGCTTTTTCAAGGAACGGCTTTGGATATATAGTCAAAGAATTAGGTCTAGATCAGCTTTTTCCATTACCAAAGAGAGTAATGTTAAGTAAAGAACAAGATAAAAGCCAGAAAACATTAGGAGAACGACTTCGCTTGATTTTAGAAGAGCTCGGTCCTACGTTTATAAAAATGGGACAAATGGCTAGCATGCGGCCAGATGTCATTCCAAAAGATGTAATGAAAGAATTAGAACTCCTTCAAGATCAACTTACGCCATTTTCATATTCAGAAGTAGAAGCTATAGTAGAAAAAGAATTAGGGGCTTCGGTAGAAGAGTTGTTTCAATCGTTTAACCATGAACCAATAGGGGTCGCTTCAATTGGACAAGTACATGAAGCTGTTTTACCTAGCGGTGAAAAAGTTGCAGTGAAGATTCAACGTCCTAATATCGGGAAGCAGATTCAAACTGACTTAGAGATCTTACATGAATTAGCGGATCAAGCAACATATCGCATAAAACGTTTAAAAAAATTCCAATTAAAAAATATGGTAGAAGAATTTGAAAAGGCAGTTCTAGATGAGTTAGATTTCGTTAATGAGGGAAGAAATACAGCTATCGTAGCTAAACAATTTAAAGAGAACAAGCATCTAATTGTGCCAAAAATATACTGGGATTATACCTCAAAAAAAGTGTTGACGATGGAGCATATCGAAGGGGTAAAACTAAATGATATAGAGGAACTCGATGAGCGAGGCTACGATAAAGCAATCATTGCAGAGCGATTTAGTGATGCAATCCTTCATCAAATTTTTAAGGATGGATTTTTCCATGCGGACCCGCACACGGGAAATTTACTCGCCTTGCCTGGAGAAAAAATTGCATTGTTGGATTTTGGAATGGTAGGAAGATTATCATCTGACATGCAAACGCATTTTGCCTCCCTCATAATCGCGATGATTAGACAAAAGCCAGAATCGATTATTAAGGCGATTAGAAAGATGGGAGTTGTACCAGAAGACGTTAACGAACATGAACTAAGAGGTGACATTGAGCAGTTCTTGATTAAATATTATGATGTCCCATTAAGTGAAGTGAGCTTAGGTGAATCTGTGACGGATTTATTCTCGATCGCACATGAACATGATATCTATATTCCAACTGACTTAACCTTAGTAGGCAAGGCATTGTTAACGATTGAAGGCGTAATCGAACTGCTTCATTCGAACTTAAGTGTAGTGGAAGCAGCAGAACCATTCGGAAGAGCGCTTATTCATGAACGTTATCATCCAAAAAACATCGCGGAAAATATCTTTGATCAATTAGAAGATTATGGCGACGTTCTCCATGATATGCCGGAACTAGTCCAAGAATTATCTTCTATTATGAAAAAAAGAAAATTACCAATCGAAATATCGATACCAGCTGCAGATTCTTTTTTTACAAAGCTAGATCGTGTCAGCAATCGTATTTCTTTTAGTATTGTTCTACTTTCTTTTAGTTTAATTATGGTCGGTTTAATCATTGGCTCTGCACTCGGTAGGCAAACTTCTGTACTGTGGAACATACCTGCTATTGAAATAGGCTTTGTCATTGCGGTGTTAATGTTCGCTTGGATGATGTATTCGATATTTAAATCAGGACGCTTTTGATAAAAATCTAGTTGATATAAAAATCGTTGAAAAATGTTTGTATCATTTATAAGTGGGAAAATATTCACTGTGTCGATGTTATTTTTAAAAGGGAGGATAAATCTTCATGAGTAAACAAGGCCATGAGAATGAAGCCAACCGTAAAAAGAAGCAACTGGAGCAATTCACATCTGAGAATCGCGGTAAAAAGATGACGACGAACCAAGGAGTAAAGATATCTGAGGATGAGTTTTCGTTAAAAGCAGGTGAACGCGGGCCAACTTTAATGGAGGACTTCCACTTTCGTGAAAAAATGACTCACTTTGACCATGAACGAATTCCAGAGAGAATTGTACATGCTAGAGGTTTTGCGGCTCACGGAGAATTCGAAGTTTATGAATCAATGAAACCATATACAAAAGCAGGATTTTTACAAGACCCTTCGCAAAAAACACCAGTATTTGTAAGGTTTTCAACAGTTGCCGGTAATAGAGGATCTGGTGAATTAGCACGAGATGCCCGTGGCTTTGCGACAAAATTTTACACAGAAGAAGGAAATTATGATCTTGTTGGAAATAATATACCTGTATTTTTCATTCAAGATGCGATAAAATTTCCTGATTTAATCCATGCATTAAAACCAGAGCCACATAATGAAATGCCACAAGCTGCATCTGCACATGACACGTTTTGGGATTTTGTAGCCAATAATCAAGAAACAGCTCATATGGTAATGTGGGCAATGTCAGATAGAGCGATTCCGAGAAGTTTTCGAATGATGGAAGGTTTTGGGGTACATACCTTCCGTTTTGTGAATGAGGAGGGCAGATCACATTTTGTGAAGTTTCACTGGAAGCCAGTACTTGGAACACACTCTGTTGTCTGGGATGAAGCGCAAAAAATTAACGGGAAAGATCCAGATTTTCATCGCCGAGATTTATGGGAATCAATTGAAAATGGAGACTATCCGGAATATGAGCTAGGCGTTCAAATGGTACCGGAAGAAGATGAATTTAACTTTGACTTTGATATTTTAGACCCAACTAAACTATGGCCAGAAGAAGATATTCCGGTGAAAATAATCGGGAAGATGACCTTAAATAAAAATGTGGACAATGTTTTTGCTGAGACAGAGCAGGTAGCTTTCCACCCAGGTCATGTGGTTCCGGGAATAGATTTTACTAATGATCCATTGCTACAAGGTAGGCTATTCTCTTATACGGATACGCAGTTGATTCGTTTAGGTGGCCCTAATTTCCATGAAATACCGATTAACCGTCCTGTTTGTCCGTTTCATAATAATCAGCGTGACGGATACGGTCGACAAACAATTAATCGTGGTCCTGTTAGTTATCATAAGAATTCGCTTGCTGAAAATACACCCGCAACCTCAACCGAAAAAGAGGGTGGTTATACTCATTATCATGAGAAAATCGATGCCCACAAAATTAGGGCAAGAAGCGAGAGCTTTAAGGATCATTTTTCACAAGCTACTCTATTCTGGAATAGCATGAGTGACGCTGAAAAAGAACATTTAATTGAAGCTTTTAGTTTTGAATTAGGGAAAGTAGAAAGTAAATCGGTACAAGAACAAGTGGTAGAAATGTTTGCTAATGTCAGTCATGAACTAGCAACGGCATTTGCGGGTGCAATTGGCGTAACGCCACCAGTTGAACGTGAAAATAGTGTAATGAAAAGCTCCCCAGCATTAAGTCAGGAGAATACCATTAAGTCTCCAAAAACAAGAAAAGTAGCGGTGATTTTAGGGCAACAATTTGATGGCAAGGAAGTTACAACCGTTCTAAATACACTTACTAAAGAAGGAGTACAAGTAGAGGTTATAAGTGATAAATTAGGAACTGTGGAAGGTTCCGATAATACTGTGCTAAAGGTAGATCACACCTTCTTAACAGTCGATTCAGTTTTATTTGATGCAGTGTATGCAGTCGGTGGAAGTGATGAAGATAAAGCTTTTTATAAAAAAGCTGCGTGGTTTGTATATGAAGCCTACTCACATTACAAACCGATTGGTGCAACAGCAGATGGTATAAAACTTCTTCAAGTAGATGGAATGGAAGATGATCCAGGTGTCATATATGGAGGTGATGCAATTAGCTTTGCGAGTAAATTTATAGAAGCAATTGCTGCCCATAGACATTGGGGAAGGGAAATCGTATAACCAATAATAGAAAGAGAGCTGACTTTTATGAGGTTAGCTCTCTGATTTTAATACATAAGCCCATTTTAAATATAATGTTTACCTGATTGATAGCGAAAGTGACTATAAACATATAGAAGCAGATAAGGCAAAAGAGACAAATTATACGTTTGAATAATATAATCTGATAAAATTATTTCAACAATCAAATACTATATTAATCTTTTTCTAATTGCCGACCCCTCAGATCATCCAATGAAGTATCTTACTCTTTCACACGTTTAACCAAACTGCTTCATTCTATTTCCTCAAATTCATCGAGCAGTGCACGTACTTCATCTGTTGACTGTGTACTCATTAATTGATTTCGTAATTCACTCGCCCCATTAAATCCGCGAACATATATCTTAAAAAAGCGATGCAACGGCTTGAATGGGCGTGGCTCAATTTTTGAATAGTCATCAAGAAGATCCAAGTGAAGCCTTAAGAGATCAAGCAATTCCTTCTTGTCGTGCTCTCTTGGTTGTTTCTCAAAAGCAAATGGATTTTTAAAAATTCCGCGTCCGATCATTACACCATCCACACCATACTTCTCGACAAGCTCCAAGCCTGTTTGACGGTCAGGAATATCCCCATTAATGGTCAACAATGTGTCTGGAGCCACTTCATCTCGAAGCTTCTTAATTTCCGGTATTAGCTCCCAGTGCGCATCTACTTTACTCATTTCCTTTCTTGTACGCAGATGAATGGAAAGATTAGCGATATCTTGTTCCAACACATACTTCAACCATTCAAACCATTCTTCTATATAAGTGTAACCGAGTCTTGTCTTTACACTTACCGGCAAGCCCCCTGCCTTTGCTGCTTGTATTAACTCAGCTGCAACCTCAGGTCGACGGATAAGACCAGACCCTTTTCCATTCCCTGCCACATTATCTACAGGACACCCCATATTAATATCAAGCCCTTTAAACCCTTGCTCTGCCATTCCAATACTCATTTTACGAAAGTTCTCAGGCTTATCTCCCCATATATGTGCTACCATTGGTTGCTCATCCTCTGTAAAGGTCAAGCGTCCACGCACGCTTTGTAGCCCTTCTGGATGACAATAGCTTTCCGAATTTGTAAACTCTGTAAAAAACACATCAGGTCTAGCTGCTTCACTCACTACATGGCGAAAAACGACATCCGTCACATCTTCCATTGGTGCTAGTATAAAAAATGGTCGTGGTAAATCACGCCAAAAGTTATTCGTCTTCATTAAATTCCAATCCTCTCATGCTAATATCCTAGTTAATTATCCCAAACTTAAAAACGAAGCATCCTTGCTTCCTATACACTTATACCATGCTTAAGCCCTTTTTATCAACCGGATTGTATCCTATATAACTCACTTGCAGCATGAATTCACAGTTCTAATCAGTTCTCACCATTGTTATTAATATTGCCGATTTGCTTAGGAAGGAAGCAAAGATAGAGAATTCCCCCTTCGAATACAAAAGCCACTTTCCTTCAATTCCGATGCTTTATGTATTCCTCTAATAATTCATCTGCTTTTCTAAAACCAAACATATTCTCGTCTATAATATCTTGAAATTTAGATTTAGTTATTTGTTTTGAAAGCTGACCAGTCTCTTCTGAGCGTAATTGGTTATATATAGTTATGAAATAGCTCTTAAGTAATTTCAAAAAAGCTATTTCTTGTTGGTCAAGCTTATCATTCTCCACAAATGAGGGGATGTTATTTCCTTTATATGTAGTTCCTTGATTAATAACTGCTAATGTAGTTTCTAGATAATTGAGTGTTCCACCCATTCCTTCAGTATAATAAGGCACCCTACTAACCATATAATCCAGAATGCTTAGGTTTTCTGTTAAAGATAAAAAAGACAAATGCAAATCAACTTTGTTCTTCTCTTTAAGTATGCTATCAATCTCTTCTATTGCATCCTTTACCTCATGGAAAATATCATGCATATAAATGGTATAATAATTGTTCCTTTCTTGATTGACTTTATAAAATAGAAAATTAAAGAAAAGACTAATACACAGTACAACTACTAAAAGCACCAACAATGTCTTTATATTTTTTCTCACAATATCACCCTTGCTTTAGTTATTCTAATCTTAAATTAGAGATATTATATTATAAATCCGAATACTTCTCTTATAAGCTTACTGAACAAGCAATTATAGACATATAAGATGGAAACTGGTAAGGAGCAAATTCACGCTCCACCCACATCATAAAACCAAAAAAACGCTGATTTTACATTATGTAAAATCAGCGTCAGAACTATATTTATTAGATTTTTTTAGATACCAGTGGTCGGGGTCGAACCGACACGTCCGTGAGGACACGGGATTTTGAGTCCCGCGCGTCTGCCAATTCCGCCACACTGGCAAAATATAAAAGTTAATTCTTGGAGGCGGCAACCGGATTCGAACCGGTGGTAAAGGTTTTGCAGACCTCTGCCTTACCACTTGGCTATGCCGCCGGTTACTCAAGTAAGAGCGGAAGACGGGATTCGAACCCGCGACCCCCACCTTGGCAAGGTGGTGTTCTACCACTGAACTACTTCCGCGAATGGCTGGGCTACCAGGATTCGAACCTGGGAATGACGGGACCAAAACCCGTTGCCTTACCGCTTGGCTATAGCCCAATGATGGGGCGATCGGTGGGGATCGAACCCACGAGTGCCGGAGCCACAATCCGGTGCGTTAACCACTTCGCCACGACCGCCAACATATTAGAAGTGGCAGGGGTAGTAGGAATCGAACCCACATCAAAGGTTTTGGAGACCTTCGTTTTACCATTAAACTATACCCCTACTTAACTAGTTATTATAAATGGTGGAGGGGGGCAGATTCGAACTGCCGAACCCTGAGGGAGCGGATTTACAGTCCGCCGCGTTTAGCCACTTCGCTACCCCTCCACTATTAAATAAATAAAATGGTGGCTCGGGACGGAATCGAACCGCCGACACAAGGATTTTCAGTCCTTTGCTCTACCGACTGAGCTACCGAGCCGTAAAAATGGCGGTCCGGACGGGACTCGAACCCGCGACCTCCTGCGTGACAGGCAGGCATTCTAACCAACTGAACTACCGGACCATTTTTAATTTTTGTACTTCTTGAAACAAAATAATTTGGTTGCGGGAGCAGGATTTGAACCTGCGACCTTCGGGTTATGAGCCCGACGAGCTACCAGACTGCTCCATCCCGCGATATGATTTAGTAATGGTGGAGGATGCAGGGCTCGAACCTGCGACCCCTTGCTTGTAAGGCAAGTGCTCTCCCAGCTGAGCTAATCCTCCAACACATAAAAGATACTAAAATAACTGGTTTTAAATTAAGATGGTGACCCGTACGGGATTCGAACCCGTGTTACCGCCGTGAAAGGGCGGTGTCTTAACCGCTTGACCAACGGGCCAGTTATATTTTAAAGTGGCGGAGAGCGAGGGATTCGAACCCTCGAGACCACTGTCGCAGCCTACACGATTTCCAATCGTGCTCCTTCGACCACTCGGACAGCTCTCCATGGCTCCACAGGTAGGATTCGAACCTACGACCGATCGGTTAACAGCCGATTGCTCTACCACTGAGCTACTGTGGAATACGTTATGAGCCTGGCGGCGTCCTACTCTCACAGGGGCAATGCCCCAACTACCATCGGCGCTGAAGAGCTTAACTGCTGTGTTCGGCATGGGAACAGGTGTGACCTCTTCGCTATCGCTACCAGACAATACTATGTATAACCATGTATCTGTAATTTTTCCAGACAAACTATATTATAATCGTTTTCCAGAAAAAATCAAGTGTAATTTAAGTTGGATACATATTTGTACCCTAAAAACTAAATAAGAGATCTACCAATGACAAGCTGACATAAAGAAGGTTAGTTAAGTCCTCGATCGATTAGTATCCGTCAGCTCCACGTGTCACCACGCTTCCACCTCGGACCTATCAACCTCATCGTCTCTGAGGGATCTTACTCACTCGAAGTGATGGGAAGTCTCATC
>NZ_JARUVL010000031.1 GCF_030137545.1 Virgibacillus sp. LDC-1
AAGTGGCCATATCCAGAACTGGGCAATGGTTATGAACCAACTTCTTCTTCAAGATGAACTAAAAGATAGAGTGTTAAAGTATCTTGAGTAAATTAGAACTTACACACTTTATTTGACAAGCCCTACTTAGTAATCATTGTTATAGGCTTTATAATCAGTAACAAATTATTATTAGGTTTCAATCTTTAGTGTTTTTTTCACCACCTATAGACACTTTCACATGTATTTGCCTGTGGCTCATAATAACAATGTTGTTTATATTGTCCTGCTAATGGTTGACCATACCAAGTAGGTGGACACTGACCATACGGATTAAAATACCAAAGAGCATACTTAGAAGGATGCTGTCTCCAGTAATCTAAGGCTTGTTTAGCTAATCTTTTTTCTACTTCTCTTGCTCTTTGATAAAAAACATTACCTTTTTGTACTGCTTCAAAAGAATAATTTCCTCCTTGTACTTGAAAAATCACGTCCCTTATAGACCTTAAATTTAAAAAATCTAAACAATCAGCTTTAAGTCTGTTTACAATAACATTACCAACCATTAGCATCCCCAGTCGCCCTTCACCCTCAGCTTCTGCCCTCATCATCCTTGCCATCAATGCAACATCACTTTCGGTATACTTAACTCTTGGCACTTTTTATCACTCCTCTTTAAAAATTATATAAGTATGGCCAAATAAAAAATGCTTCATTGGTAGAATCAAAGCTTACCACACTGAATCGGTTTTATTTCTGCAAAAAAGTTTTTATTATTGAGCCCGTTTCATGAAATTAGGGGTAAGTGTGTTTCCCTCCCTTTACCCTCTTTATTAATAAAAATAAAAGCATTACTCCAATTTATGAAGTAATGCAAATGTAATACATTATTGTATGAGAAAAGATTTCTTAATATCATTGTTTAACTGCTTTAATATAAATTTTTTCTTATGAGAGGGTAAATGTACAGTTAAAATAAGTAAATCAACTAAATCTGGTTGTTCATTAGCTATTTCTTGCAAGTAATCTTTGCCGAACTCTTTCATAACAGGTAATAGTTTACTCATTTAGTGAAAGTCTACATCAATTTTCTTTTTGTTATCATTTGTTTTCTTTGGCATTCTGACTTCAAGAACACCGTTCTTATAGGTTGCTTTTACTCCCTCATTAGATACAGGGCTTGGCAAGGATACAGTCCTATGAAAGCTACCTGTATAGCGTTCTTTTCTATACATACTTTCTTCTTTAATCTCATTTGTTTTATTGATGGTACCGTTGATGCTTAACATATTATTTTCAATATCAATATTTACATCTTCCTTTTTCTCAAGACCTGGAATATCACATGAAGCAATTACTTCATTTTCAGTTTCATGCACATCAACTCTGATATTACCAAAATTATTGTTTTCCATCCCAAGATCTAGAGGGAAGTCAGAGAAAAAACGGTCAAAATTTCTTCTCATATTTGCTAGTTGTCTAAATGGATCATACGGTGTTAATGACATACAAATCACTCCTTGTTTTTTTATCACATGTATTTTCTTCTTAGAATTAAAAAATATACAAGGAAAGTTATGTGTATAAAAAATTTTATATTGTGAAAAATATTAAAGGTTAAATTTGGAGTATAAGGGAGATTTATGTGAATTTTTTTAAAAAACAGGCTAAGCAAATTGATGTTGAAAGTATTAAAAAACAATTATCTAACTCTCCTGATTTAGTTAATAGAACCGTAACAGTCGGAAATAAAACAATTGAATTGTACTTTTTAAAGAATCTTGTTAACCGTATATCAATAGAAAAAAATATTATTTCTTTCTTAAATAATTCTACATCTGAAGAAATTAATCTAAATTACTTGTTTGAACATTTACCAATTACCGAAGTTAAAGAACTAGTTGAAACAAATGATATTTCAAAGTATATATTGGATGGTTTTACTTTTATTTATTTACCATCTGAAAAAAAAGGACTATTCGCTGGTGTTGGTGATCCTGTTGAAAGGTCACTTGAAAAAGCGGAAACTGAATCTCTTGTTTATGGTCCTAAAATATCTTTTACAGAATCATTATCCACAAATATTAAAGTATTAAGACATAACGTCTCTAACCCTAATTTAGTTACTGATGAAATAATACTAGGTGAACGTGTAAAGCAGAAAGTAAGAATTGTCTATTTAAATGACATTGTTGACCCTGAGCTTGTTACCTCGATTAAGGATAGGCTAAATAATATAGAAATAGACGATATAATGGATAGTTCAGTTTTGGCACAGTTTTTAGATGATAATCCTTACTCATTTTTTCCTCAGTATTTAATGACTGAATTACCTGATAGAGTAATCTATTCCATAAATAATGGGAGAGTTGCTATTTTTGTTGATCGAAGTCCAACTGCAGTTATTTGTCCATCAACATTTTTTAGCTTTTTTGAAACTACTGAAGACGTTTATTTAAGGTGGATATTAAGTACAGTTCTTCGATGGCTACGTATGATTGCTATGGTGCTATCTATATTTTTTACTGCAATTTATGTGGCTGCCGTTACGTTTCATTATGAGGTAATTCCATCAAGGTTACTAGTTACATTAGGCCAGTCAAGGGCACAAATTCCTTTCCCGCCTATTTTAGAAGCCTTATTATTGGAAATTATGATTGATTTATTAAGAGAAGCTGGTGCGCGTCTTCCATCTAAAGTTGCGCAAACGATGGGGATTGTTGGTGGTATTGTTTTAGGGCAAGCTATGGTAGAAGCAGGGCTTACAAGTAATATTTTAATTATTGTTGTAGCATTAAGTGCATTAAGTTCGTTTACTGCGCCTAGCTATGAAATGGGTACAGCAATAAGAATTTTGCGCTTTCCGATTATAATTTTAGCGGGAGTATGGGGATTTAATGGGATAATTATCGGTGTATGTTTTTTATTAACTCACTTACTGAAACTAACATCAATGAATACGCCTTATTTAGCCCCACTTTATCCTTTCAATTCTATGGATTTGAAATACTTCTTGTTTAAATTACCAAAAGAATTTTATATAAACAGGCCCCTTACAAATCAAACATTAGATAAAAGACGGCTTATAGCAAAAAAAGAAAAAAGTGATAGAGATATTGATGATGAAATGTAGGTGTTACTATTAATACCAAAAAGCAATTAACACTAAATAGTTTCTTAATTTTTTACATTATTCAGGCGTCTCAAATAGGAGTGGGAGTTTTGGGAATTCCCAGGGTTTTATATCAGGAAACAAAACAAGACGCTTGGATAGTGATTATTCTGAGTGGCTTAATACTAAGCTTCATACTTTTGATAATGATTTATACACTAAAGAAATTTAATGATAAAGATTTATTTCAAATACACGGAATTTTGTTCGGGGAGATAATTGGAAAGATTATCAATACAATCTTAATACTTTATTTTTTGTCTGCCTTTTATTCAATCATGAGTGAATATATTGAACTTGTTATCTCATGGGGGAATGAGGGTGTATATTATTGGTTTCCAGCATTTGTCTTAATCGTTCTTTCAATTTACGGTGTTTTTGGAGGCGTAAAAGTTGTAGCTGGAATATGTTTTATTACTTTCTGGTTTACATTTTGGTTGATTCTCCTTTTACCCTTAACTTTTGACCATTTTATTTTCGAACGTATAGCACCAATATTTAACACACCTGTTGTAGATATTGGACAAGGGATGTTAAAGACAACTTATTCATTATTGGGATTTGAATGTATTCTGTTTATTTACCCCTTTGTAAAAGATAAAACAAAAGTATTTAGGTTTACTTTGTTAGGGATTTGGTTTACTCTTTTACTTATGCTAAGTTTAACTATTGTATCGATTTTATTTTTTAGCCCTAACCACCTTAAACATACAATATGGCCAATACTAAATATGATGAGTATTGTAAGGTTGCCGTTTATAGAAAGATTTGAGTATATTGCAGTTTCCTTCTGGATACTTATTATTTACTCAAATTTAACACTTTTTTTATGGATCGCTTCAAAAGGAATTAAGCGAGTGTTCAAATTAAGACAGAAAAAAGGTGTTTATGTTTCAGGTATATTAATATTTATATTAAGTTTCGTAATAAATGATAGGGATAGTACGGAAAAGTTTTCTGATTTTGTCAACTATTTTGGATTTTGCTTGTGGATTTGTTATCCTATATTTTTATTTTTAATAACCAAGGTAAAAAAGGTGTGAATCGAATTGATTAGGATAGGGATAGTAGTAATCCTCACTTTAATGTTATCGGGTTGTGGACTTCTTAATAAGACATTAGAGGAACAAGGAATATCAACAGTTTTAGGTTATGATTTACTTGATAATAACAAAATTAAAGGAACAGTGGCCCTATTGCAATTTAATCCTAATAAACCCCAGACTCAATATATAATATCTGACACAGGAAAAAATAGTAAAGAAATAAGACAGAAGTTAGAGAAAAAAACCAATCATGATCTCACATCAGGTCAATTAAGAACAATTATGTTTCAAGATAGATTAGCACAAGAAAGAGGCATAAAGAATTTGTTAGATACAATACAAAGGGACAATACGATAGGTTCACTTGTTTATGTTGCGATTGTAAATGGATCTGTAGAGGAATTAGTGAATAAATCGGAATATGAAGATGCTTCAGACATTGGAACCTATATTTACAATATGTTTGAAAAGCAAGTAGACAAAGAGATGTTAAATAATATAAACATTCACGATTTTATATCTTTATACTATGAAGTTGGTGTCGATCCTACACTTCCTGTTCTTAAATTAGATAAAACACCTGTCGTCCAGAGTGTAGCCATCTTTAATGTTGATAAAATGGTTGGGACAATTTCTACTCAAGAAAATCTTTATATAAAATTATCTAAAGGGAAAAAAGTATTTGGTTATAAGACCATTTCAATCCCTGTTGAAGAACTTAAAGAAGAGGAAATTTCAATTGAAGATGGACTTGAAAGTATAGAAATTAGTTTTAAACCTACATACTCAAAATCTGATTATAAGATTATTAGTAAAGATCATGTAGTATTTAGCCTTCAAGTATCGATTGAAATTAATGAAGTGTCTTCGACTATCGACTTTAATTCCGAAAATACAAAAAAGGTCGAAAAGCTTATTTCGAAAAAGATGAATAATGAGTTTAAATCAATTATCTCTAAATTGCAAGAAATGAAATCTGACCCATTTGGTTTTGGGAGTAAAATAAAAAGTTTAAGACAATACTCTAAATTAGAAGACAACGAGTGGTATGATATATATCCTAAAGTTTTAATAGAGACGAATGTATCAGTTAAGATAAAGAGGACAGGAGTGTTAAATTAGTAAATGTAAATAGTCCTCTTCTGTAACCCTTCTGATTAGACAATATGAGAATATTCATTATGGTTATTTTTTAAGCAGAACTATTCAATTTACGATAGCATGAAAGAGTAACAAAAACTTCGTTTAATTTCTAATTTCACTCATCGACGAGTGCTGTGTGAATTAGAAAGATGACCAAGACAATATCAGCTACGAACAACTCCTTGACAAATATTTTGTTCCGAGTGATTACTAGGACACTATTTGTTAAGGAGTTGATGTGAACATGAATGATGAACAAAGAAGTCAGATTAGGATTTTGAGGTACGAGGGCATTGGTTATAAGAAAATAGGAGATGCTCTAGGGTTGTCTCGTGATATCATTAGAGGTTATTGTAAAAGGCATGGGCTTGATGGCCGTGCAACTGATTTAGTAAAAAATCAAGATGAAGATGAAAAATTCAAACAAAAAATTACGAACGTATATTGTTTAAGTTGCGGATCGAAATTAGAGCAAAAAGGAATAGGTGCAAAAAAGAAATATTGTTCAATTGAATGTAAAAGGAAGTGGGAAAAAGATAATCCGAAAATTTATAAACTGCGGTGTGAGTATTGTAGAAAAGAGTATTTATCAGAAAGAGTAAAAAAGCGGAAGTTTTGTAGTAACGAATGCTACGTTAGAAACAGGTTCTTTAAAGAAGAAGATGCAGCAGAAATATTAGGCAAAATCATGAAGAGAAAACAGGTTGATTATGTACCTAAATGGCTAGAAGAATTACTGCTTTCATATATAAAGAATGACTGACTCTTATGGGTATCGAAGGTCTGAGAATGGGTATAAAATTATGAATTTTCTTATAATTAGATTTGTTAAAGCAATCGCTCTATAGATACCCTAAAAAGCTAAATTTAAATAAATGGATATTGAATTTGAATGATGGAAAAACTATGGAACAACAATCTTTTACATGTATAAATTTACGCGAAATGGGTATTTTTAGCGAAAATGTATCAACCATTTATGATAACACACGTTGAAGCAGTGGCGTTGCTACAAAAAGAAACTGTCTAATTAAAAAAATCTCTTGCTAGTTAAAATAAACATTTGCTAGTCCGACCCTGATTTCGTTAAAAAATACTTTTGCGATTTCGGGGTCTTTTCATGCCCAAACCCTTGTCCTGTCATTCTTTTATCGAC
>NZ_JARUVL010000032.1 GCF_030137545.1 Virgibacillus sp. LDC-1
ATGACATCGGGAAAAATGGCATGTGCACCTTCTTCTAGACCACTGACACCGTCCATAGATATAAAGAAAATATCTTCAACACCTCTTGCCTTTATTTCATCGAAAATTTGCATCCATTTATGCTTACTTTCCGTTTCGTTGAGCCATAAACCAAGAATCTCTTTATGGCCTTCCATGGTTTATTCCAAGATAGTATAAACAGCATATTTTCTTGTTTCATACTCATTGCGAATGGTTGTGTACATACAGTCGACAAAAACAAACGCATAACAGTTACTTAACGGTCTTGTCTGCCACTCTTATAGTTCTGGAAGAACTTGATCTGTGATATTAGACACCATATCATGAGATACTGAAAAGCCATAAATATCTTCAATAGTGGCAGAGATGTCCCGTTGCGACATACCCCGAACATACATGGAGATGACCTTATTCTCAATGGCAGAAACATCTGTTTTCCGTTTGGGAATCAACTCTGGATTAAACGAAGCATCACGGTCTCGTGGGACATTGATATCCAATGCACCTGTGCTCGTTTTGATAGTTTTCTTACCAGACCCATTCCGTCTATTGTCTGTTTCTTTTTTTCTTTATCGTTCGATTCATAACCTAAATGATGATTCATTTCACCTTTTAACATCGTTTCAAACATCGGTCCGAATATATCTTTAAGTGCGTCTTGCATATCTTCTACGGTCTCTGGTTGGTAGTTTTCTAGAATCTGTTTCGCTAATTCAGCTGATTTCTGATCTCGCTTTGACTTGGTCAATAGAACAACCTCCCAATCGCTATATTTTTATCTTACAATAAAAAAACTGAACTGCGAAGCAAGAGCCGTACGCTCTCCTACTTACACAGTTCAGTTTACACTCCCGATTAATATCATTATCTGAAACATAAATAATGTTGTTGGCTTCAGATTAGCGGAATTAAATGTAAATTAAACATAATATCTCCATATGTATCTAATTCTTTATTCTACAAATTATTCTTTTTGCCATCGAATCTGCTCTTCTCTTCGTAATAGTTATAATATTGCTAATACACTCTTCTACCTCTTCTTTTTTTTGGGGAATTGCATGAGATAATTTTTGGTTTTTGAACAATGGTTTCCCTTTTAGTCTCTTTCTTCCCTTTTCATAGTCTATATCATAATAATCTTCAAGAAAGAAGGACGTGCGATTTTCTTCATCTGAAAACCACTCCTTCCAGCTAATTATCTGCGACTTATCAATTTCTGTTATTATTTCTTTTTTTCCGTCTTTCCAAATTTCTACTTCTGGAATTTTAATTTTAATCATACTATCTTCTGACCATTCTTGTATTTTATCTATCATTAACGGAAAATAATCTTTTACATCATTCAAACAACCTTTTAATTGATTAAAAGGAGGTTCTGGACAAGGCATAAAGTTAGCTAAACAATGGGATAAAGAAGAGAATTCCAGAATTTTTTCGCTCATATCTTTATTATTTGAACTATCAAAAATATATTTTTGTAAAATAATACGTTGAAGATTCCCTTCTTCTAAAACCTTTTTAGCATACTTTTCCTTACCTATATCTTTTAACTCTCCGCACATTGCAATTTTAAGATTAGTTTTCTCACCAAAGCTATATAAGCTGCATTTCCAATTTTGAATTATTTTTTTAATGTACTGTGATTTTTAAGTGCCTCATGGATTTCTTTAAACGATATTGCGTTTTCACTTTCTGAATATGCTACTAAACTACCAACAAAAGTTGTATAAAATGAATTAATAACATCATAATAGTCTGAATTCCATCCTAACTTCGCATAAATTGCTTTAGCAACCGCTCTATTTTCCAATTCTTGATTATTAAATCTAGTTGCAAAAAAATGCATTATTCTATCAAAGGAATTATTAGATATTCCACTAAAAAGCTCTTCAACGAATTCTTTATGATCTCGAAGTAATATCGAGAGCCAATAATTATATGAATGTGCCTCTGGCTCTAGGTAATCTAAAATCTCTTTTCTTTTACACCTTTCAACAATTGTCATTTGCATTCGAATTTCCTCCTATATTTTATCAATATACCATGAAAGATAACATTTAATAACCAACAAGTGGTTACGGAGTGTAATTTCACTTATAAGAAACAGATTAAAATAGATATAGATTTGTTGGAAACTTCAAAGTCTCTGTCATATCTCCCGATAATGAGAGGTATATCCGTTACTTACAAGTAAATGATAAGGTGAAAATTTCTAGTTAACCTATGAACATATGCTTGTATTAATTTCAAAGTTCAAATATTATACTCAAAAGGGACGTTTGTATAACAATATACTTTGAGTGTCCCTTTTCGGATAAGACTCTCAAATGTTTCACATTTGTATTTTAGAAAGACTATATCTTTAGTGTGTAGTCAAATGGTACAAAAATAGATTATTGGTATAATTGAATTAGTAATGCTTAACATACAAATATCTTATATTTATTTATGTGCTATTGCACTTTTTCTAATAACGTAGGAGGATGAGCAAATGTCATCAGAAATAAAAAAAGTTTTTAATATTTATTATATAAATTTTTCGAAAGTATACGAAATATCTATGATGATAAATAATGTCATACTGTCATCTATTCAAAGGGAAAACAGTTCATCCTCCGAGAACGCTGTTTCGGCAAACGCTTCCATTTCAGCTGCATTGGATAATTTAGCAACAATTAAAAGTTATATGGGATCTCAGTTAACTGAAAAAAAGACAAACTCCTCAAAAATGGTAGAATCTCTCGATGTAAAAACAACAAAGTCAATATTACTAAAACAGATTGATAAAAGAAGCAAGTTAGTAGAGGACTTTAGTGTGTGTTCTGAGGGGGATTTGGTAAAGGTTGACAATGTTAATTTACAAATACTGAATGAACAAAATTTAAGGGAATTGAAAATATTCAGGAGCGATGCACTTAAAGATTTTCGGGTAGAAGGTGTTGATGTAAATAATTTAATAACTTCAATGCTAAAAGACTATTCATACTTACTATATGGGAAAATGCCAAATTGTTCGGAAATGATTGTAATTAAAATACCCATGGAATTAGAAAATGAATTTGAAAGTAATTATAATGTTGATGATATCACTATAGGAAGAGTCTCTATAATTGGAGTTTATAAAGGGATTGTTGAAGAACAAAAGATTAATACAAATACATTCAACTATTTATATGATATAGGACTTAAACAACAGTCGAAGAAAGATGATGGACAAGAAGAAAAAGTAATTTCAAGTGCATATCAGGATGAACCTGTTCAACCTAGTCGAAGTAATAAAAATGGGACATTTGTTTTTATTGATGTTATTGCTATCATACAAAATGTTAATTTTAATGAAGAGGTAGATGAACAACTACAAAAAATCCCTTGGTATAAAAAAATATTAAGTTGGTTCAAAAAAAGGGGTAATTAATTTATGGAGAGATTTACTTTACATACCTATCAAAATAGGGATGAATTTGAAAAGTTTTATAAACAAAAAGAAGATGATGGGTATATTATAAGCCCATTTATTTTTCAAGAAACAAAGGAGTTACTTGAAAAAATTCCAGAAACCATTATAGACATTTCAAATTTAGTAGAATATCTATTAGTAAATACTGCAGATATAGTTCCTGCTATGAATAATTTTAGACCTGCAAATGAAGACACACAGTTTATAATCGTACAATCTTTGGCTGAACAAGCTTTAGAAATGTTCCGTCTATATTTTAAAGATAAAGTGCCCTTATATCCTATTAAAAATGTACAAGAACAAGAACCTAATGAATTAGCAGTAAAGACTGAACCGTTTAAAAGAGATCATTTGTATTCATACAAAAGCTCTAATGAATTAGATAGGGTAATAAAATACTTAAATGAAAAGGACATCCCTCTGGTTAGTTTTAGTCAAATTAATGATGCTTTTATAAAAGATTTCAAGAAAAATATTAAAGATCAAAAAGAGATATTTGTTGATATAACATCTTTGGTTCTCGCAATAAAAGACAATCCAAGCCTTAATTATTATGCAGAAAAAATATTGATTGAAAATCCTAACTTAAAGGCTATTATTTATACTGATCAAGTTAAAGGGGCTTTAGAAGTTTTCAGATTTGTATTTGATGAAGTCCAACCTATTTACGAATTAATTACGATTGAGAGAGAAGAAGTAGAAGTCTTGGAAGATAAAACGGTGAAAATTGTTGATTTAACAAAAGATGAAGTTGAAAGAACGATGGAAGAAATTTCAAATAATCTCTTTGGACATAAAAAGTTTAAAGATCAATTGTCGAGTGCTATCAGTAACTTTATTTTTTTAAACCGTATTAAGGAGAATAAAGTCTTCTCTATTTTTCTTTTAGGAGATACAGGATTGGGAAAATCAGAATTCGCTACTTTACTAAAAAATCAATTAAATCCTGACACACCATTAATTAAAATTAACTTTGGAAATTATAGTAGTCAAGATGCGTTAAATAGCCTTATAGGTAGTCCGAGAGGCTACAGAGGATCAGAAGAGGGAGAGCTAAGTAAAAAAATATTAAAGAGTAAAGCTGGAGTAATATTATGCGATGAATTTGAGAAGGCAAATAAGCAAATCTTTCACTTTTTCCTCGAATTACTTGAAGCTGGAGTATTTACGGATTCGTTATCAAGAGAATATAACCTTGATGGTTATATTATTATTTTTACATCAAATTTAGACAAAACTCAGTTTTATAAAAAAATCCCAGCGGAATTACAATCACGTTTAGATTTAGTGTTTGAATTTTGCCCTTTATCAGATAGTGAAAAGAAAGAATTTGTTAATTATTTTGTAGATAACTTTGTAGAAAAAGTTAAAAAAGCTGAAGAAGAATCTTTAAATTTGAATTTATCTACCCAAACTATTGAACAAGTTAAAAATACAAACATTCGAGATGTTGGTAATATTCGTGACATTAAGAGGATTTTAGTTAGGAAAATTCTAAAAGGTTACTAAAAACGGTTTTCTCACAGTCCCACAAATGTTTTAAAAGGGTAATGTTTATATGTGAAAAACCAGCAATATTAAACTATTAAAAAGTTTAACAACTAATTCCAAACAAAAAAAGGTTGGGGTAGTATTTCTCCCTGATGTGAACCCCTAGAGTTAGACCAAAAAATCTAACTCTAGGGGTGTTTTAGTACGGCAAAGTATGACTTGGCTTTTAAGCTAGCGGTGGTACAAGCTTATTTAGCAGGAGAAGGAGGTTATTCGACAATCGCTAAAAAGTATGGCATTCCTTCTAACAGTACCGTAGAAAAATGGGTTA
>NZ_JARUVL010000033.1 GCF_030137545.1 Virgibacillus sp. LDC-1
AAATTTTTTTGTGAATTCCTTGAGGTCTTCAAACTCTTTTACCAGAGGTTGCTCGTTGTGACTTACTATCCTTTCTGTTATAACATTATCTTTCACAATGGCTTGTTCACTCTTCTTCCACTCCCAGTGACCTCTCCCATCGATTAAATCATACAATTCGATCGTTCGAACAGGTACTAATTCGTTACCTTCCTCATTTTTTTTATAGAATTCCCACTTCATCGCATCTGTTAATATTGCTTTATCATTATTCTTAGCAGACAAATGACAACTTAGTTGGTTTTTGATGTCTTCTCCATATTTTTCATAATCCTTGTTATAGATACGTTGATTCAAATAAGGTGACTTAACCTCTACAACGGCACGATAATCAACACTATTTTCCTTGTTCAGCCAGTTCCAATCGTTAGCTATTACTAAATCAGGTGTAGATGACTTTTCTATTCCCTGTTGATCTATGTATGTTCCGCAATATTGAAGATAATCATGTATATCCGAGTCTGGCCCTTTTTTTTCAATATTTTCAACATCAAGATTGGGGCAAATGGCACTTATTAATCTCTTAACTACTCCGTTCTGAAAATTTATTTCTCTTACATCGTTATTTTTTTTGTATTTTTCAAACCAACCCTTGTAATCATCAAAGCTAACATCATGATGTTTTGAAACGTCTAAACCATTCATTGTTTTCTCCTCCATCTTTGTCTTTCTTCATTTTTTTACCAATGTGCAACAGTCATAGAGTTCTTGTATAACTCTATTTATTAAAACTTTAATTATTATAATAATACAACATAACTATCACCGTTCCATATATAGATTAAAATGCCATAAGTGAATTTTTCCATAAATAACTATTTCTAATACTAGACTAGCACCATCGTTTAACTAAATCAGGCTAATTCTTTGTAACCATTTGAGGAAATTATTAAAAGAATCTTATCATCTTCTTAATTTCTTGCTTTTTAATTAATGATTTTAAAGCACCTAATACCAAAGACGAAGACCTTTCAGCATATTTCCCATGTTCAGCTAAATGCTTTTATTCATTAATTGCGTTAATAGAAGGGACAACCTCAACTTATAAAAAATAAAAACGACGACTGTAATTATTTTTAAATACAAATCGTCGTTCCAGTTTCCTATCTTATTCTCTTGTGTTCCCACACCCCTGATCAATTACCACCGAAACGGTAATGTGGTTTTCAGTACTTTTTTTCTAGTTTTTTCACCTTCTCCCACAAACACGAAATGCTTGTGAAAGTGTTCAAACTAAGGATTTCTATATAGTTTCTGTGAAACCATAATAAACTCCTGCTAAATCCCACCCCTCAAACCCGCATTCCACCGTTGCCGTTAAAATAAAGTTTTGCTACGGAACCCCCATTTGGATGATTTTTCTTTCAAAAATAGGCACTTTCTTCCCTCTATTACGCCTGTTTTTTCACCTTTTTTTNTCCTGCTAAATCCCACCCCTCAAACCCGCATTCCACCGTTGCCGTTAAAATAAAGTTTTGCTACGGAACCCCCATTTGGATGATTTTTCTTTCAAAAATAGGCACTTTCTTCCCTCTATTACGCCTGTTTTTTCACCTTTTTTTCGGAGTTATAAAAAACATTTGTGATATTAGAATGAAGAAAAAGTCGATAAAAGAATGACAGGACAAGGGTTTGGGCATGAAAAGACCCCGAAATCGCAAAAGTATTTTTTAACGAAATCAGGGTCGGACTAGCAAATGTTTATTTTAACTAGCAAGAGATTTTTTTA
>NZ_JARUVL010000034.1 GCF_030137545.1 Virgibacillus sp. LDC-1
ATTAGTATCCGTCAGCTCCACGTGTCACCACGCTTCCACCTCGGACCTATCAACCTCATCGTCTCTGAGGGATCTTACTCACTCGAAGTGATGGGAAGTCTCATCTAGAGGGGGGCTTCATGCTTAGATGCTTTCAGCACTTATCCTTTCCACACGTAGCTACCCAGCTATGCTCCTGGCGGAACAACTGGTACACCAGCGGTGTGTCCATCCCGGTCCTCTCGTACTAAGGACAGCTCCTCTCAAACTTCCAACGCCCACGACGGATAGGGACCGAACTGTCTCACGACGTTCTGAACCCAGCTCGCGTACCGCTTTAATGGGCGAACAGCCCAACCCTTGGGACCGACTACAGCCCCAGGATGCGATGAGCCGACATCGAGGTGCCAAACCTCCCCGTCGATGTGAACTCTTGGGGGAGATAAGCCTGTTATCCCCGGGGTAGCTTTTATCCGTTGAGCGATGGCCCTTCCATGCGGAACCACCGGATCACTAAGCCCGACTTTCGTCCCTGCTCGACTTGTAGGTCTCGCAGTCAAGCTCCCTTCTGCCTTTACACTCTTCGAATGATTTCCAACCATTCTGAGGGAACCTTTGGGCGCCTCCGTTACCTTTTGGGAGGCGACCGCCCCAGTCAAACTGCCCGCCTGACACTGTCTCCGAACCGGATCACGGTCCTGGGTTAGAATGTTCGTACAGCCAGGGTGGTATCCCACCATTGCCTCCACCGAAGCTAGCGCTCCGGTTTCCAAGGCTCCCACCTATCCTGTACAAGCTGCACAAACATTCAATATCAGGCTACAGTAAAGCTCCACGGGGTCTTTCCGTCCTGTCGCGGGTAATGCGCATCTTCACGCATAGTATAATTTCACCGGGTCTCTCGTTGAGACAGTGCCCAAGTCGTTGCACCTTTCGTGCGGGTCGGAACTTACCCGACAAGGAATTTCGCTACCTTAGGACCGTTATAGTTACGGCCGCCGTTTACTGGGGCTTCGGTTCTACGCTTCGCGCGAACGCTAACGCTTCCCCTTAACCTTCCAGCACCGGGCAGGTGTCAGCCCCTATACTTCGCCTTTCGGCTTCGCAGAGACCTGTGTTTTTGCTAAACAGTCGCTTGGGCCTATTCACTGCGGCTCCTCCTTAAAGGAGCACCCCTTCTCCCGAAGTTACGGGGTCATTTTGCCGAGTTCCTTAACGAGAGTTCTCCCGCTCACCTTAGGATTCTCTCCTCGCCTACCTGTGTCGGTTTGCGGTACGGGCACCTGTGACCTTGCTAGAGGCTTTTCTCGGCAGTGTGAAATCGGGAACTTCGCTACTCTAGTTCACTCCCCATCACAGCTTGAGATTGTTGGACGGATTTGCCTATCCAACTC
>NZ_JARUVL010000036.1 GCF_030137545.1 Virgibacillus sp. LDC-1
TCCGCCACAGAAGGTAACAGCCCTGTAATCGAAAAAGAATTTCCTCCGGAGTGTATCCTGAGTACGGCGGAACACGAGAAATTCCGTCGGAATCCGGGAGGACCATCTCCCAAGGCTAAATACTCCCTAGTGACCGATAGTGAACCAGTACCGTGAGGGAAAGGTGAAAAGCACCCCGGAAGGGGAGTGAAAGAGAACCTGAAACCGTGTGCTTACAAGTAGTCGAAGCCCGTTAATGGGTGACGGCGTACCTTTTGTAGAATGGACCGGCGAGTTACGATCGTAGGCAAGGTTAAGTGGATGACACGGAGCCGTAGCGAAAGCGAGTCTGAATAGGGCGAATGAGTATGCGGTCGTAGACCCGAAACCGTGTGATCTACCCATGTCCAGGGTGAAGGTCAGGTAACACTGACTGGAGGCCCGAACCCACGTATGTTGAAAAATGCGGGGATGAGGTGTGGGTAGGGGTGAAATGCCAATCGAACACGGAGATAGCTGGTTCTCTCCGAAATAGCTTTAGGGCTAGCCTCAAAGAAAGAGTACTGGAGGTAGAGCACTGATTGGACTAGGGGCCCTCACCGGGTTACCGAATTCAGTCAAACTCCGAATGCCAGCTACTTAGCTTTGGGAGTCAGACTATGGGTGATAAGGTTCATAGTCGAAAGGGAAACAGCCCAGACCGCCAGCTAAGGTCCCAAAGTATACGTTAAGTGGAAAAGGATGTGGAGTTGCTTAGACAACCAGGATGTTGGCTTAGAAGCAGCCATCATTTAAAGAGTGCGTAATAGCTCACTGGTCGAGTGACTCTGCGCCGAAAATATACCGGGGCTAAACGTATCACCGAAGCTGCGGATTGTTCTTCGAACAATGGTAGGAGAGCGTTCCAAGTGCAGTGAAGTCAGACCGTGAGGACTGGTGGAGCGCTTGGAAGTGAGAATGCCGGTATGAGTAGCGAAAAAAGAGTGAGAATCTCTTTCACCGAATGCCTAAGGTTTCCTGAGGAAGGCTCGTCCTCTCAGGGTTAGTCGGGACCTAAGCCGAGGCCGAAAGGCGTAGGCGATGGACAACAGGTAGATATTCCTGTACCACCTCATGAC
>NZ_JARUVL010000037.1 GCF_030137545.1 Virgibacillus sp. LDC-1
TTGCTTCTGATTTTATTTTGAAAAACGAGGTCCGTTTTTCTTGACATACTGGTCGTTTTGTTCAGTTTTCAAAGAGCAAAAAATAATTCGCCGTTCAAATTGGCGACTTGATTATCATACCATGCTGAAAAACATAAGTCAACATGTATTTTTTATGGTGGAGCCTAGCGGGATCGAACCGCTGACCTCCTGCGTGCAAGGCAGGCGCTCTCCCAGCTGAGCTAAGGCCCCGTAAGTAAATGGTCGGGAAGACAGGATTCGAACCTGCGACCCCATGGTCCCAAACCATGTGCTCTACCAAGCTGAGCTACTTCCCGTTAATATATGGCGCGCCCGAGAGGAGTCGAACCCCTAACCTTTTGATCCGTAGTCAAACGCTCTATCCAATTGAGCTACGGGCGCATGTTATGGTGCCGAGGGCCGGACTTGAACCGGCACGGTGGTAACCCACCGCAGGATTTTAAGTCCTGTGCGTCTGCCAATTCCGCCACCCCGGCAGGGATTAAAAGCGGAAGACGGGATTCGAACCCGCGACCCCCACCTTGGCAAGGTGGTGTTCTACCACTGAACTACTTCCGCATTACAGGATTTTACATATATTATTATGGTGCGGGTGAAGGGAGTCGAACCCCCACATCCGAAGATACTAGATCCTAAGTCTAGCGCGTCTGCCAATTCCGCCACACCCGCAAAAATGGTGAGCCATACAGGATTCGAACCTGTGACCCTCTGATTAAAAGTCAGATGCTCTACCGACTGAGCTAATGGCTCGTATTATTATAATGATGGTGCCGGCCAGAGGACTTGAACCCCCAACCTACTGATTACAAGTCAGTTGCTCTACCAATTGAGCTAGGCCGGCATATCATTTTCAAGAAATGGTGGAGGATGCAGGGCTCGAACCTGCGACCCCTTGCTTGTAAGGCAAGTGCTCTCCCAGCTGAGCTAATCCTCCATAAAAATAAATATATCTTTCGCCTGGCGGCGTCCTACTCTCACAGGGGCAATGCCCCAACTACCATCGGCGCTGAAGAGCTTAACTGCTGTGTTCGGCATGGGAACAGGTGTGACCTCTTCGCTATCGCTACCAGACAA
>NZ_JARUVL010000038.1 GCF_030137545.1 Virgibacillus sp. LDC-1
TAAAAAAATCTCTTGCTAGTTAAAATAAACATTTGCTAGTCCGACCCTGATTTCGTTAAAAAATACTTTTGCGATTTCGGGGTCTTTTCATGCCCAAACCCTTGTCCTGTCATTCTTTTATCGACTTTTTCTTCATTCTAATATCACAAATGTTTTTTATAACTCCGAAAAAAAGGTGAAAAAACAGGCGTAATAGAGGGAAGAAAGTGCCTATTTTTGAAAGAAAAATCATCCAAATGGGGGTTCCGTAGCAAAACTTTATTTTAACGGCAACGGTGGAATGCGGGTTTGAGGGGTGGGATTTAGCAGGAGTTTATTATGGTTTCACAGAAACTATATAGAAATCCTTAGTTTGAACACTTTCACAAGCATTTCGTGTTTGTGGGAGAAGGTGAAAAAACTAGAAAAAAAGTACTGAAAACCACATTACCGTTTCNTGGGATTTAGCAGGAGTTTATTATGGTTTCACAGAAACTATATAGAAATCCTTAGTTTGAACACTTTCACAAGCATTTCGTGTTTGTGGGAGAAGGTGAAAAAACTAGAAAAAAAGTACTGAAAACCACATTACCGTTTCAGTAGTAATTGATCAGGGGTGTGGGAACACAAGAGAATAAGATAGGAAACTGGAACGACGATTTGTATTTAAAAATAATTACAGTCGTCGTTTTTATTTTTTATAAGTTGAGGTTGTCCCTTCTATTAA
>NZ_JARUVL010000039.1 GCF_030137545.1 Virgibacillus sp. LDC-1
AAGAAAACTATCAAAACGAGCACAGGTGCATTGGATATCAATGTCCCACGAGACCGTGATGCTTCGTTTAATCCAGAGTTGATTCCCAAACGGAAAACAGATGTTTCTGCCATTGAGAATAAGGTTATCTCCATGTATGCTCGAGGTATGTCGCAACGGGACATCTCTGCCACTATTGAAGATATTTATGGCTTTTCAGTATCTCATGATATGGTGTCTAATATCACAGATCAAGTTCTTCCAGAACTTGAAGAGTGGCAGACAAGACCGTTAAGTAACTGTTATGCGTTTGTTTTTGTCGACTGTATGTACACAACNGTTAAGTAACTGTTATGCGTTTGTTTTTGTCGACTGTATGTACACAACCATTCGCAATGAGTATGAAACAAGAAAATATGCTGTTTACACTATCTTGGGATACACCATGGAAGGCCATAAAGAGATTCTTGGTTTATGGCTCAACGAAACGGAAAGCAAGCATAAATGGATGCAAATTTTCGATGAAATAAAGGCAAGAGGTGTTGAAGATATTTTCTTTATATCTATGGACGGTGTCAGTGGTCTAGAAGAAGGTGCACATGCCATTTTTCCCGATGTCAT